>NZ_JABWQY010000002.1:0-693941 GCF_014268685.1 Pseudomonas sp. SWRI92 | reverse complement strand
ACACTTCCCCTTGCCGGGTGTGTAGAGGACTTGCACCTCCAAGTCACCAGCGTGGCCACCACAGCCAAGCTGGTTGCGCTTACGCGCAACGCGCCATGCCTGGCGCACGCACAAAAAAAAGCCCTGATCTTGCGATCAGGGCTTTTTAGTTTGTAAATACTGGACCGCCGTGGCTAGAGATCCATCCCCAACTCATGCTTGACCAGCCCCAGCAGTTTGTCGGTATCGATCGGCTTGAGCAGAAAGTCCACCACGCTCAAGTGCATGGCCTCGATGGCATCCTTCACGTCGGCGTCTCCCGACACGATGATGATCGGCAGCGCTGCCCGTTCGGACTCGCGCACCAGGCGCACCAGTTCCAGGCCATCGACATTGCCCATGCGCAGATCGGTGATCAGCAGGCCGATCGACGGCTTGGTTTCCAGCATCTTGAGCGCCGTTTCGCCGCTGGCGGCGGTCATGCAGTGAATCCCGTCCAATGCCAGGATCTCCGACAGCAACTCGCGGGCGTCCTTGTCATCGTCGACAATCAAGACTCGCTGCGGCGGCAGGTCGGGTTCCAGCATGACGGCACTCAGCGCCTCGCGCTCGGCGTCACTCAAAATATCGTGGTCGGACATGGTGCTCTCTACGTTCTTGAATCGATCCCCTGGCACAGTGGTCAGACATCGTTCTGCGGCGCTTCAATGTGCACTTCGTCGGATTTTTTTCCAAGAGCATTCCAGGAAGAATTTTCCGAGGCCGGGCGTAGGTTTTTTCCGTAATTTCGGCCCCGTTGCGGCGACCTAGACTTACGTCCAATGGGCAACCGCACGCTCAGGGGCCGACCATGGGGCACAGATCCGACCACAATAATTCGAAAAAGCTGCGTAATCGTTATGAAAAAAGCGGACGCCTTCATCCAGGCAGGGAAAACCGCGGTGTTGCAAAACATCCAGGGGACGCTGCAGTTTCTTCAGCGCTTCCCACCGTTCAACCAAATGGAAAACGCCCATCTGGCCTATCTGGTGGAGCAATGCCTGTTGCGTTTCTATGCGCCGGGCGAAACCATCATCAAGCCGGCCGACGGTCCGGTGGAACACTTCTATATCGTCAAGCAAGGTCGGGTAGTGGGCGAGCGCCCGCACACGGCCAAGGGCGGCACCGAGACGACCTTTGAAATCACCACCGGCGAATGCTTCCCCCTCGCCGCGCTGCTGGGTGAGCGAGCCACCCGCACCGAGCACCGGGCAGGCGAGGACACCTTCTGCCTGCAACTGAACAAATTGGCCTTCATCAAGCTATTCGCCTTGTCCGGCCCGTTTCGCGACTTTGCCCTGCGCGGCGTCAGCAGCTTGCTCGACCTGGTCAACCAGCAAGTACAGCAAAAATCCGCGCAGACCCTGGGCACGCAATATTCGCTCAATACCCGCCTGGGCGAGCTGGCGATGCGTCATCCAGTCAGTTGCAGTCCCGAAATGCCGCTGCGCGAAGCCGTCAAGCTGATGCACGATCAGCAGGTCGGCAGCATCGTGGTGGTGGACGAGCAGAAAGCGCCTGTGGGGATTTTTACCTTGCGCGACTTGCGGCAGGTCGTGGCCGACGGTACCGGGGACTTTTCCGAGTCGATTGGAATGCACATGACCCAGGCACCGTTCTTCCTGTCACCGGACCACAGTGCCTTCGACGCGGCCATCGCCATGACCGAGCGCCATATTGCGCACGTCTGCCTGGTCAAGGACCAGCGCTTATGCGGCGTGGTGTCGGAACGCGACCTCTTTTCCCTGCAGCGGGTCGACCTGGTGCATCTGGCCCGGACGATTCGCAACGCCCCGAGGGTGGAAAACCTGGTGACCCTGCGCGGCGAGATCGGTCAACTGGTGGAGCGCATGTTGGCTCATGGCGCGTCGTCGACCCAGATCACCCACATCATCACCTTGCTCAACGACCACACCGTCTGCCGGGTCATCGAACTGACCCTGGCCGAAAAGGGCGACCCGGGCGTGCCGTTCAGTTGGCTGTGTTTCGGCAGCGAAGGCCGGCGCGAACAAACGCTGCACACCGACCAGGACAACGGCATCCTCTTTGAAGCCCAGGACGCGGCCCATGCGGCGCAGATCCGCGGACTGCTGCTGCCCATCGCTCAACAGATCAACCAGAGCCTGGCCTTGTGCGGCTTCACCTTGTGCAAAGGCAACATCATGGCCGGCAATCCTGAGCTGTGCCTGTCCCGCGCCGAATGGGCGCGACGCTTTGCTGCCTTTATCCGCGAAGCAACGCCTGAGAATCTGCTGGGCTCAAGCATCTATTTCGATTTGCGCGTGGTTTGGGGCGACGAACAAGGCTGCGAGCAGTTGCGCCAGCAGATCCTCGATCAGGTGGCCGACAACCGCTTGTTCCAGCGCATGATGGCCGAAAACGCCCTGCGCCATCGTCCCCCCGTCGGACGCTTCAGGGATTTTGTGCTCAGCCGCAAGAACGGCGAAAAAGCCACCCTCGACTTGAAAGTTCAAGGCCTGACCCCTTTTGTCGACGGTGCAAGGTTGCTGGCACTGGCCAATGGTATCGAGGCCAACAACACCCTGGAGCGCTTGCGGCAACTGGTCGTCAAGGAAGTGATCGAGCCGCTCGACGGCGCTGCCTATGAAGAGGCTTATCACTTCATCCAACAGACGCGCATGCAACAGCACCAGTTGCAAACCCGGGAAAACCAGCCCTACTCCAACCGGGTCGATCCTGACAGCCTCAATCATCTGGACCGGCGCATCCTGCGCGAATCCCTGCGCCAGGCTCAACGCCTGCAAAGCAGCCTGACGCTGAGGTATCAGCTGTGAACCTGTTTTCCTGGTTGCGCCCGGTCCAACCGACGTTGTCGGAGACCTTGCAACAGCGCCTCAGGGAGTTATCCACGCCCACTCAACTGACTGAACGCAGCCTGCGGGAACAGCGGTGGGTGGTAGTCGATCTGGAAACCACCGGCCTTAACCTGAGCAAGGATCAGGTACTCTCCATCGGCGCCGTGGTCATAGAAGACGGCGCCATCGATTTCAGCCAGCAATTCGAGCGGACCTTGCAATGCGACAAGCAGAAGCTCGGGCCGAGCGTGCTGATTCATGGCCTGGCGCCGAGTGCCATCGCCGCTGGCAGCGACCCGGCCGAAGCCCTGCTGGCTTTCATGGAATTCGTTGGCGACAGTCCGCTGCTGGCGTTCCACGCGCCTTTTGATTGCCACATGCTCGGGCGCGCGCTGAAAGACTACCTGGGCTATCGCTTGCAGCAGCCCTTTCTCGACGTAGCAGACATGGCCCCGATGCTTTGCCCTCAGGCGCACATCCGCCAAGGGGGACTGGATGAGTGGATCGACTGGTTCAAACTGCAAATCTTTGACCGTCACAACGCCAGCGCCGACGCCTTGGCCACTGCGGAGCTGGCCCTGATCCTGTTCAGTCGCGCCCGCCAGCAAGCGATCCACAGCCCACTCGAGCTGCAACAACGCCTCGGACAATGGAAACGGCGGCAGCAGGCGCCCTCGCTTTAATCTCCAGCCCTGAATAATAGGTTTCTCTCGGGAGTGGCATATCGCTACAACTCCCGACCAACGCCAATTGCTTTCCTTCCCCCGCCTCTGCCACAATCGCGAACAATTCTCGTTACTTAATACGTCGGTGAATGTTCCGTGTCGTCAGTTCCCAGTTCCCACAGTGATTTGGTTGGTGCGTTGTACCGTGACCATCGCGGCTGGTTACTGGCATGGCTTCGACGCAACGTGGCCTGCCCGCAGCGCGCCGAGGACTTGAGCCAGGACACCTTCGTGCGCCTGCTGGGCCGTGGCGAGCTGACGGCACCGCGCGAGCCCCGGGCTTTTCTGGTCGCGATCGCCAAGGGCCTGCTGTTTGATTACTTCCGTCGGGCGGCGCTGGAGCAGGCGTACCTGACCGAACTGATGCTGATTCCCGAGGCCGAGCACCCGTCGGTGGAAGAACAGCAACTGATCCTCGAAGACCTCAAGCAGATCGATCGCCTGCTCGGCAAACTGTCCAGTAAAGCCCGCGCAGCCTTCCTCTATAACCGCATCGACGGCCTCAGCCACGCCGAAATCGCCGAGCGCCTGGGGGTTTCGGTGCCACGGGTACGCCAATACCTGGCCCAAGGCCTGAAGCAGTGCTACATCGCCCTTTATGGTGAGCCGACATGAACACGGCCCATGGCAAACCGGTCTCCGCGCGGGTGCTGGACGCAGCCATCGCCTGGCAGTTGTCCCTGGATTCAGGCGGCGGCAGTCCTCAGGAGCGGGAGGCGTTCGCCCAATGGCACGCGGCCGATGAGGAACATGCCCGCGCCTGGCAACAGCTGGGCATGCTCGACCAGCGTTTCAACATCGCCAGTGGTCCAGCGCGGGCCGCGCTGCTGCAATCGAAGGCGAGCATCCGGCGCCGGGTGCGCAAGGTTGGCAGCGGCCTGGCCAGCATCGTCGCGGTCATCGGGCTGGCGCTGTTCGCCGGCGATCGTTATT
This sequence comes from Pseudomonas sp. SWRI92, assembly GCF_014268685.1. Classification (NCBI taxonomy): domain Bacteria; kingdom Pseudomonadati; phylum Pseudomonadota; class Gammaproteobacteria; order Pseudomonadales; family Pseudomonadaceae; genus Pseudomonas; species Pseudomonas sp. SWRI92. The sequence goes on along the minus strand of NZ_JABWQY010000002.1, from coordinate 689,449 downwards.
TGCCGCTGGATTATTGGCTGGCCGACCAGCGCACCGCCACCGGTGAGCAACGTACGTTGCGCCTGGTGGACGGCACGCTGATCAACCTCAACACCCACAGTGCATTGGATGTGCGTTTCGACGACAAGCAGCGGCGCATCGTCCTGCAGGAAGGCGAAATCCTCGTGGAAACCGGTCACAACGATCCGCGTCCATTCATCGTCGAGACTCGCGAGGGCAGCATGCGCGCGTTGGGCACGCGTTTTTTGGTCAAGCTCGAAGACCAGGGCACCCGCCTGAGCGTATTGAAGTCCGCCGTGGCGGCGCATCCGCAGAGCGCCCAGGAAGAACAGATCCTGTACGAAGGCCAACAGGTGCTGATGCTCAAGGACGGCCTGGAGCCAACAGTGGCCCTGAACCCCGGCGCCGACGCCTGGACACGCGGCATGCTGGTGGTGGACAACGCCCGCCTCGAAGACCTGGTCCATGAGCTGGGTCGTTATCGACGCGGCTATCTGGGCGTTGAACCGCAAGTGGCGGACCTGCGCATCACCGGCAGCTTCCCGCTGCATGACACCGATCTGGCGCTGACCGCTTTGCTACCGACATTGCCGGTGCAGGTCGAGCATCACACCCGCTGGTGGGTCGTGGTGGGGCCGCGAGCCGAAGCCAAGCCTTGAAGTGAGAGGTTGATCCCCCTCAGGGCCTGTCTTCGCGACGGCCACGCCGACCCGTGCAATCTTAATCTAAATAATTTTCATCCAGCCCTATCACTTTTCGATTTTCATCCGGCACATAGGCAACTGAGAAATATTTCCATTCAGGAGCCGCCGTATGTCCCGCCCGTTTGAGACCCTGTTGCGCCCCAGCCTGTTGGCTATCGCCATCGCCCTGGCCAGCCCGTTGGCCAGCGGCCCGTTGCTGGCCGCCGAACAGGCCTCCGGCGTTCGCGCCTACAACCTGCCCGCCGCGCCGCTGGCCAGCACCCTGAACCAGATCGCCAGCCAGGCCGGTCTCGCCCTGAGCCTGAACCCGTCCCTGGCGTCGGGCAAAACTTCGGCACCGGTCCAAGGCCAGTTCGACGCCACCGGCGCGCTGCGTCAGGCCTTGCGTGGCACCGGTCTGCAATTGGAGCAAAGCAGCGCCGGCACCTACAGCCTGGTGGCCGTGCCCGAAGGCGTGATGGTGCTGCCGGAAACCAGCGTGATCGGCGCCGGCGTCAGCGAAACCGCGTGGGGACCGACCGAAGGTTACGTCGCCACCCGAACGGCGGCGGGCACGAAGACTGATACGCCGATTGTCGAGCTGCCGCGCTCGGTTTCGGTGGTCACGCGCCAGCAAATGGACGAGCGCTCCGTGCTCAACCTCAACGACGCCCTGCGCTATACCGCCGGCGTGCAAAGCAGCGGCTATGGTTCGGATTCGCGCAACGACTGGCTGCTGGTGCGCGGCTTCGTGCCAACCCAGTTCCTCGATGGCCTACCGCTGCCCAAGGGCAACTACATCACGACGAAAATCGAGCCCTGGAACCTTGAGCGCATCGCTGTGTTGCGCGGGCCGGCCTCTTCGGTCTACGGCCAGACGCCACCTGGCGGCATGCTCGATATGGTCAGCCGTCGCCCACAAGCCGAAAGCAGCAACGAAGTCCAATTGCAGGCTGGAAGCTACGAACACAAGCAGATCAACTTCGACAGCACCGGCAAGGTCGATGACGAAGGCCAGTTCCTGTATCGACTCAGCGGCACAGTGCGCGACAGCAATTCCCAGGTCGACCACATCCCGGACAAGCGCTACAACATCGCCCCGAGCCTGACCTGGAACATCAACGACGACACACGCCTGACCTTCTTGTCGCAATACACCCGCGACGACACCGGCATCACCGGTCAATTCCTGCCACTGCAAGGCACCAAACTGGCTTCACCGGCGGGCAAGATTTCCCATCACAAGAACTTGGGCGATCCGGATTGGGAATTCTACGACCGCACCTACTACGCGCTGGGCTACAACTTTGAGCATCGCTTGAACGACACTTGGCAGTTCCGTCAGAACCTGCGCTATACCAAGAGCGATCTGGAGTTCCAGGGTATCTCCGCCGGTGGAGCTTTCTCCCCAGATGGCCCGGACGAATCGGTGAGCGCCGATGGCACCGTCAAACGCAGCGCCAGTATTGTTGATGAAGATATCAGCCAATACGCCGTGGATAACAACTTCCAGGCCGATTTCCAGACCGCAGCCTTGAGCCATACGCTGCTGCTGGGCCTGGACCACCAGCGCTCCAATAGCAACGCTCGCTGGCGATGGGGGTCTGGTGGTGTCCCGACCAGCAACGTCAACAACCCGACTTACGGACAGGATTTCTCCAACGTCCAGTATTTCGACATGTACCACTACAACCAAAAAACTCACCAGACTGGCCTGTACCTCCAGGACCAGATCGCTCTGGACAACTGGCGCCTGACCCTCGGTGGTCGTGAAGACTGGATTCACACCAGCACTGTATTCCACAACCAGAACGACGCGACCAACACCCAGCGCGACAAGAAATTCAGCGGCAACGCGGCGCTGAGCTACGTCTTCGATAACGGGGTGACGCCGTACATTTCCTTCGCACAGTCGTTCCAGGCTGTGGCGGGTTCAGCCGTCAACAGCACTGACTCGTTCAAACCAACCGAAGGCGAACAGTACGAAGTCGGTATCAAATACCAGCCACCGGGCACCAAGACCCTGTTGACCGCCGCAGTGTTTGACCTGACCCAGCAGAACAACTCCGTCACCGAAAACAACATCACTCGCCAAGTGGGCGAGGTCCGCGTACGCGGCCTCGAACTGGAAGCCTCCGGCGACGTCACCGACAACCTGAAGCTGATCGGCTCCTATACCTACAACGACAGCGAGATCACCAAAGGCACTGCGGCTGAAGAAGGCAAGCGCATGGCCCAGGTGCCGCGCAACCAGGCCACCGCGTGGGCCGACTACACCTGGCACAACGGCCCGCTGGACGGTTTCGGTGTCGGTGCTGGCGTACGTTATGTCGGCGACACCTATGGCAACACCACCAACACTGACTGGGGCCATGTCGGTTCCTACACCGTCTATGACGCCTCGGCCCACTACGACCTGGGTCGTTTGAACAACACCCTCAAGGGCGTCACCGTGGCGGTGGATGCCAAGAACATTTTCAACAAGGAATATTTGTCCACCTGTGATGGCTTCTACTGCTACTACGGCGACCAACGCAACGTCGTCGCGAGCGTGAATTACAAATGGTAAACGGTTAGCATTTGCGCAAACCTTCAGAGGGTCATGCACCAGCATGACCCTTTTGCATTCGGATCGATCATGAAAAGCAAAACCATTCGCCGCTGGTCCTTTGTCCACACCTGGAGCAGCCTGATTTGCACGGTGTTCCTGCTGATGCTGGCGATCACCGGACTGCCGTTGATTTTCCATCATGAAATCGAGCACCTGCTGGGTGACGCGCCAGAGCTGCGGGAAATGCCAGCGGGCACGCCGCCATTGGATCTTGCGCAACTGGTGGAAAAAGCCAAGGCTCATCGTCCGGGTGAAGTGGTCCAGTATTTTGGCTGGGACGAAGACGAGCCCAATGGTGTCATCACCATCATGGCGCCGACGCCGGGCACCGAACCCAACTCCTCCCACACGTTCATGCTCGACGCGCGCACTGGCGAAGCCCTGGAGATGCCCTCGGCGAACGGCGGTTTCATGATGGTCATGCTGCGCCTGCACGTGGACATGTTCGCCGGGCTGCCGGGCAAGTTGTTGCTGGCATTCATGGGTTTTCTGTTCGTGATCGCCATCATCTCCGGGGTGGTGTTGTACCTGCCGTTCATGCGGCGGTTGAAGTTCGCCACGGTGCGCCAGGACAAATCCACGCGCCTGCGCTGGCTGGACCTGCACAACCTGATCGGCGTGGTCACGCTGGTCTGGGCACTGACCGTCGGCGTGACCGGCGTGATCGCCGCCTGCGCCGATTTGATCATCGCCGCGTGGCGCAACGACAGCCTCAGCGCCATGGTCGAACCCTATCGCAACGCCCCACCGCTGACACAATTGGCCCCAGCCACCCGATTGCTGGACATCGCCAAGGGCGTCGCGCCGGGCATGGAGCCGAGTTTCATCGCCTTCCCCGGCACGCTGTTTTCCAGCGAGCATCATTACAGCGTCTTCATGAAAGGCGACACCCACCTGACCTCGCATCTGCTGACGCCCGTGTTGATCGATGCGACCACCCTGGACGTCACCGCCGTGGCCGAGCGGCCGTGGTACATGGACGTGATGAGCCTGTCCCTGCCATTGCATTTCGGCGACTACGGCGGCCGGCCGATGCAGATTTTCTGGGCAACCCTGGATGTGCTGACGATTATCGTCCTGGGCAGTGGCGTTTATCTGTGGCTGGTACGGCGTAAAGCCGCCAAGCGCGCAACCGTCGGTGCGGAGGTTGCCCCGTGAAGCCTCGGCAGTCGAGTTTCTGGAAGGTGTTTGGTATCCCGGTGGTGATCGGCGCGCTTAGCGCGGCGGGACTGTTTTCAGCGCTGCTGGGCGATGGGGCGTGGGATGCGATGAGCTGGGTTGGATTGGGAATCCCAACCGTTCTAGGGACTTGGGGGTTAATTAAACGAGGATGACTCGCCGAGCACAGCGGGACTCAACTGGCCGCTCGCCAGCCGCTGCGTAACTGTCTAGGCTACGCCTAGCCCGTCAACCGAGGATGTTTGCATGTCCACCCCCAGCATGACCCTGTTCCACAACCCTGCTTCGCCCTTCGTCCGCAAGGTCCAGGTATTGCTGCATGAAACCGGCCAGCAGGACCGCGTGGCCTTGCAGCTCAGCCAACTCTCGCCGGTCAAGCCAGACCGAGCGCTGATCGGCGACAATCCGCTGAGCAAGATCCCTGCCCTGCGCTTGGCCAATGGCAGCGTAATCCACGACAGCCGCGTCATCCTCGACTACCTCGACCACCAGCACGTCGGCAACCCTTTGATTCCCCGGGATGGCGCGGCCCGCTGGCGGCGCCTGACCCTGGCATCGCTGGCCGACGGGATCATGGATGCGGCCGTGATGATCCGTTACGAAACCGCGCTACGCCCGGCGGAAAAACACTGGGACGAATGGCTCGACGCGCAACGCGACAAGATTCGCCGCGCCTTGGCCACGCTTGAAGCCGAGGCGATTGCCGAGCTGGCCAGCCATTTCGACGTTGCTTCCATCAGCGTGGCGTGCGCCTTGGGTTACCTGGACCTGCGCCACCAGGACCTGGAGTGGCGCAAGGCCAATCCTCAGCTGGCGCAGTGGTTTGCCGAAGTCAGTTTGCGGCCGTCGATGATCGAAACGGTGCCCAAGGTTTAAATCTGCCTTGGCTGTATAGGCCTCCTCGCGAACAAGCCCCTTCCCACATGTTTTGCGTGTTCGTTGTGGGAGCGGGATTGCTCGTGAACCGGCCAACACGGTTGAGCCGCAAACAACCCGGCAATCTGCATCACCAACGCTTCCCGCACCCGCTGATCGTCCCGCAACCCCAGCGACCGGCTCATTTCACCTCCCCCAGATCGAAGCTCATCGCAGCTGCTGGCTTCGCCCCGACCCCGTACCAGTCCAGCTTGCGCGTCAGCACCATGAACACCCCGAGCAGGCTGAACAGCAGCAGCGAGCCCATCAACAGCGCATAGTCCTCAGCGCTCAACAGCCCGTAGAGCAAACCGTACAACCCCGCCAGGCCCGCCGAAAAACCCAGGCCGTGACTCACGCTGCGCAACACATGGCAGACATAGAACCCGATCAGCACCACGCAAGCACTGGCCGATACCAGGTACGCCAAGGTGAAGCCGATGTGTTCCGACAGCGATAACAGCAGTAGATAGAAGAATGCCAGCGCCACACCGACCAACGCGTACTGAACCGGATGCACCGCCAGGCTCTTGAGCACTTCGAAGAGGAAGAACCCGGCGAAGGTCAGCGCGATGAATAGCAGCGCATATTTGATCGCCCGATCGCTTTTCAGATACTGATCCACCGGGTCGACGAAACTCACGCCAAAGGCCCGGCTGCGGAACGCTTCACAGCCATCGCTTGGCTCACAGGCTTGCAGGGTTTCCAGGAGATTGGTGGAAAAAAACGAAGTCTGCCAGTCAGCGCTGAAACCCTGCTCATTGATTTCGCGTTTGACCGGCAAATAGTTGCCGATGAAGCTGGGGTGCGGCCAATCGGCGGCCAGGTGCACTTTGGTGGACTTGCCCACCGGCAGGATCTGCAGCTCGCCGGTGCCTTGCAGCCGCAGGTCGAAACCGAACGTCAACTCAGGACTGCCCTGGGCGGTGATCATCGGCAGCGGCACGTGGACGCCCTGCCCCAGCCAGCCGAGCCGCGAGCCGGGCAGGAAGTCGACCGTCTGCTGGTTCAGCGTCAAGGTCAGGGCATTCTCGATGCCGCGGATGTCGCTGATACCGACACTGAGGTACGGCTCGTCAAAACGGTAATCGGCAAAATCCTTCGGGGCGATGCCATAGCGTTCCGGCACTTTGAAGCGCCCATCGATCCGATTGTCGGCGTGGAACAATCGTGCTTCGTAGATCCCCCGGGCCCGGGTTTCGGTACGGATCTGCCCGTCGAGCTCGAATTGCTCCGGCAGAAAATACATCTCACCGGTTTGCTCGACGGTTTCCAGGAACCGCACGCCGGTCTTCTCATTGGTGTTCCAGACTTTCACGTCCTTGCGAAACGGCACCACGATCATCGGCCCGATCAACTGCTGGCTATGACTGGAGCTGCGGGCAATATCCTGCAACACCCCATCACGCAACTCTTGGCGCTCGTCAATCAGGCCGTTGATCATCAACAGCGGGATCATCAGCAAAAGAATCAATAGGGCGATCATGCCCAGTTTTATGGCGAGACTGCGGTTCATGTGGGGCTCTCCCTGGTCGAATGGAGAGAGTCTGGCGAGGCCGTGTGAGTGCTTTATGAGTGGAATGTGGAGATTGTGTGGAGACTGCATTCACCTGATCAACGTGAAACCTGTGGGTTCAGGGCAAACGGAGCACCACCTCGACTCCGCCCTCGACATTGCCAATGGTGAATTCGCCACCGTGCAACTGCACCACTTCCTCGACGAAGTTCAAACCCAGCCCTGTGCTCTTGCGACCGGTGCCGGGGCGCGGCAGGGAATAGAACCGCTCGCTCAGGCGCGGCAGCGCGTAGTCGGGAATCGGCTCGGCCTGATTGAATAACCGGAGCTCGACGCGCTTGCCGAGGCGCTCGGCGCTGATGCGCAACAGCCCTTCGACCGGTGTGAAGTCCAAGGCATTTTCCAGCAGGTTGCCCAAGGCCTGACGCAACAAGAACGCTTCTCCAGTCAGCGCCAGGTCGGCGGCTATGTGCCGTTCTATGCGCAACTGACGGTTTTCGATCCAGCCGCCACGGGCTTCGAGCAGCTCATCCACCAGCGCCGCCAACGGCACTTCGACGATGTCTTCAAGCCCTTGGCGCTGTTCGACCTGGGCCAAGTTCAGCAGGCGTTCGATCAATTGCTGCATGCGCACGCTTTCGCTGTCGATATTGCTGACAAAACGTTGGTGCTGGGCAGCGGGCATGTCGCTCTGGAGCAGCTCGGCGGCACCGCGAATCGCGGCCAGCGGGCTCTTGAGTTCGTGGGTCAGGGTGTGCACATAACGCTCGACGTAGGCCTTGCCTTCGAGTTGGGTGCGCATGTGCTCAACGGCGCCCGCCAGTTGCTCGAACTCACCGCCGCGATAATGCGGCACCTCCACCCGACGTCCTTGGCTGACCGCCTGGGCGTAGCTCGTCAAACGCCGCAGTGCCGCGCTGAGCCACCATGACAACGCCGCGCCCAGCAACAAGCCCAGGCCTATCAGCCCGGCGCCATAGAGCAGCAGACGCCGCTCCGTGCGATCGATATAAGGTTGCAGCGAACTGTTAGGCTTGGCGACGGTGACCACGCCGATGATCCGGCCGTTGTCACGGATCGGTGCCCCGACGTGCATCACCGAGGACGCTGGATCATCCGGATCACTGCGCGTCGAACGGGCGCCGTAGTGGCCGCGAAGGGTCAGGTAGACGTCATTCCAGCGTGAATAATCCTGGCCCACCGCCACGCCGCTTGAGTCGAGCACCACAATACCGTTGGCATCGGTGACGTAGATGCGATGGCTGACCTGGTTTTTTGGCAGCCCCCAGATCGTCGCCGCTGGCTGGCGCTCACCGTAGGATCTGAGCAATTGCGGCCAGCGATTCTGGCTGAGCGTCCCGGCCTTGAAGTCATCCCGCAGGATCTCGGCCATCAGGTTGGCCGTGTCCACCAGCGTCTCTTCGGTGGACTGGCGCACGCCGGGGCGGATTTCCTCCATCACCGTGTTGAGTACGAAATAACCGGCCAAGCCGATAAACAGCACGTAGGCGAGGAAGATCCGAACGCCCAGCGGCATCAGCTGTGCCCCGGGCTGTAGCTGTAACCCAGGCCTCGATGGGTCTGGATCGGTTCGGCCTCGGTCCTGACCAGCCGCAACTTGGCGCGCAGGCTCTTGATGTGGCTGTCGATACTGCGTTCATACCCGGCATCGCTGGGCACGCCCAGGGCATCAAGCAACTGTTCACGACTGAAGACCCGTTCGGGTTGCTCCAACAGGCAGTGCAACAGGCGAAACTCATGGCGGGTGAGGTTCAACGGTTTGCCGCGATAGCTGATTTGCACGCGATCGTTGTCCACCTGGAACAATGCCGAACCCGTTTCCACGACGGGCCTTGGCGCCACTCGCTTGAGAATGGCGCGGACCCTGGCGGCCACTTCCCGAGGGCTGAAGGGCTTGACCACATAATCATCGGCACCGATCTCCAGGCCCACCACCCGGTCGATCTCCCCATCCCGAGCCGTAAGAAAAATTACCGGAACGTCGCTGAAACGTCTGAGATTCTTACACGTCTCGAAACCGCTGATATCCGGCAGGCCCACGTCGAGAATAATCAGGTCCGCCGGGGTATTTTTCTGGTGCTCCAGGGCCGCTGCGCCAAGGCTCAACCAAGTGGTGTCGAAGCCCTCGCCCTGCAGGGCAAACACCAGCGTATCGGCAATAGCAGCTTCGTCTTCGACAATCAGAATATGAGGCATGGCGTCCGAGCCCGACAGTAAAGTTGCCGGAACGGTGCCCCAAGCCTCGAAGCACGTCAATCGGGGAAATCAACAGTCCGGTTTATCCGCAGTAAACCGCCGCGCCGGGTTAATCGCAGCGTCAAACTCGCGCAAGGCCTTGGCACCGATCAATAACGGGTAGTTGAAGCTGCTGCGGTCGGTCAAATTGACCTCGACGGTGCGCTTGACGTTACCCAGGCACATTTCCAGTTCCACTACCGGACGTTTGCTGGGTGCGATTTTTTCATCGTCGTCCTCGTCCTCTTCGGAACGGGTCTTGATCTTGCTGATGCGCGCGACCTTGTGCTCGTAGATTTTGTTGCTCGCGTCCTTGGTCGCCAGGCGAAACCGCACCCAGTCATCGCCATCCCGGGTAAATGTCTCGATGTCCTTGGCCGACAGCGAGGCGGTCAACGCACCGGTGTCCATCTTGGCCTTGAGCACTTCGCCGCCGATTTCCGGTAGCGCGATGTATTCGTAGCGCCCGTACAGGGTGGGCTCGGCGGCGAGCACGGGAAGGGCCACCAGGGAAAGCAGGGCTAGCATGGATTTCATGTAAGAGCTTCCGTTGTGGGAGTGGGATTTTAGACCGTGGCCGACGAATTCGTTCGGTTAAAGCTGTGGCGAGGGGGCTCGCTTCCTCGCCATAAAGACTGGCCCAGTCTAGCCAGGCCGAAGTGAAACATTCGTCAATAACTGAATTGGCCTGCCACGCGAAGCTGCTTATCATGGCCCGCCCACCCGTTTGCAAGAGTCATGTATGCGCCGCCTGCTCACCGGCTGTTTCGTCACCCTGTTGTTATTGCTCAACACCCTGGTGCTATTTGGGCCGCTCATGGTGTTTGCATTGCTCAAGCTGATCCTGCCCGGACGCTTTCGCGACTATGCGTCGTGGGCGGTGATGTGGATCGCCGAGACCTGGGCCGAAATCGACAAGCTGATCTTTGCCCTGTGCATTCCCACTCAATGGGACATCCGCGGCGGTGGAGGCTTGCGCGGCGACACTTCTTACCTGGTGATCAGCAATCACCAGTCGTGGGTGGACATTCCTGCCCTGGTCCAGGCCCTCAACCGACGCACGCCGTTCTTCAAGTTCTTCCTGAAAAAGGAGCTGATCTGGGTGCCGTTCCTGGGACTGGCCTGGTGGGCGTTGGATTACCCGTTCATGAAGCGCTACACCAAGGCGTTCCTGGCAAAGAACCCGGAGATGGCCGGCAAAGACCTGGAAATCACCCGGCAAGCCTGTGAGCTGTTCAAGCGCCAACCGGTCACCGTGGTCAACTACCTCGAAGGCACCCGCTTCACGGCTGCCAAAAGCCAACAGCAACAGTCGCCCTTCGCCCACCTGCTCAAGCCCAAGGCCGGCGGTGTGGCGTTCGTGCTAGCGGCAATGGGCGAACAACTGGACGCGGTGCTGGACGTGACGGTGGTGTATCCGCAACAGCGGATACCTGGGTTTTGGGATTTGATCAGCGGCGCCGTGCCAAAGGTCATCATCGACATCCAGACCCGCGAGCTGGATCCTGCGCTGTGGCAGGGCGACTACGAAAACGACCCGGTGTTTCGCCAGTTCGTCCAGCAATGGGTCAACCAACTCTGGGCCGAAAAGGACCGGCGCATCGCCGCGTTGCGCAACGCGCACAACTGATCAGATACCGGCGCCAGTGCCCCAGATACCGCCGAGGTTTTGCAGCAGCGAACTGGCCACACCCTGTTGGCCGAGGTATTGCAGGATGATCGGGGCAAATTGGCCAATCATGCCGCTGTCCATGCCCAGCGCGCTGAAGGCATTGTTCAGGTCGCCGGTGTCCTTGACGTTACCCAGCAGGCCGTCGAGCAAGGCGCTCTTGTCCGATCCGCCGCCGAGCAACCCGCCCAGGCCGTTGAGCCCGCCGATGGCGCTGTTGCCGGCGATCTGATCCAGGCCCGGCACGCTCTTGCTCAGTTCGGAGAACTGCGGCTCGCTGAGCCGATTCTTTGCCAGCCCCAACATCGCCCCGGCGCCGCCCACGGCCTGTTCCGGTGTGATCTTCAGCTCCGAGCCCAAGGTGTTAAGCAAGCCGGCGGCTTTCGGCGCAGCGGCCACGGCACCCTCCTGCTCGTCGCCTTGCATGGCGGACAAGACGTTGGCCGCGTCACCCAGGTTGAACTGCGCGAACGCCGGGCTGGCTGCCAATGACAGCAGGCAGGACAGTACAAAACCGCTCGAAACTTTCATCCGACATCCTCGATCACCGCGAAAAAGCCGCTTCACAAGAAGCGGCGCAAAAGCACGGCGTTGGACTGAGGCAAATAGCGATTGTTCCGTCGTGGCGCTTATATCTATTCCCACATCAAGTTCAGAATCGCCCTACAGCTATATCTGAAACTTCAGCCTTCCCATTTAATCTTCGGCCCCATAACAGCGCACCCATAAATATCCCCACATAATTCAGAATTGACATAAAGGACTGTCAACTCTGACAGTGGTGCGGCCCGGACAGACCTGTAAATATCGAGCATGACCGAGCCAGGAGGCGCGTAGATGTTAAATAAATGGGCGCTGAGCGCAGGATTGTCAGTTGCGATGATCGGCCAAGTCTACGCTGGTCAAATAACGTGTCCTGCCGTCGCCGATATACAACGCAATATTGAGGCATTAGAAGATGTCTTTTTTGTCGATGAACCGAGTGACCTCGACTGGCAAAGCCAAAGCCTGGTGAACGCAGTCAACCCTGCTTTATTGGTATTCAACGGAGCCGAATACGTCATCCATGAAGATGACGATCAACAACTCACCACCCCGACTACCTTTACCTGCAAATACGGCGAGATAAATTTAATCCTGAAGGATATCCAGATGCAGGTTCCGTCATTCTCGCCTTGGGAAAACAACCGCTGTGAAAGCCCGGACGTTCATAACTGCGAGTTAATTAATGCTGATTATTTCCAAGTCAACTTTGAGTAGCGTAACTCATCGAGCGCCCAACCTTTCGCCCCTGCACTTCAAGGCTCCTTTACCGTACAGTGCCGTGTCTCCCAACAGAGTTCGTCCATGAACGTAAAAATCGGCGGAGCCACCCTTGCCGTCATCCTGACAGGCATGCTCATCGTCCTGGGCGTCAACGAATGCCAGCGTGGGCCCTTGAACCCCGAGCTAGCGGACAACCTCAGCGAAGAACGGAAAGTCTGGCTGACCATTGAACACCGCATCAAGCGCTCAGACCCGGCCCTGACCGAAGTGACCCGCGACCAGCAAGCGCTGACCCTGTTTTACCGTCCCGAAGCGCCCACAGAGAATTCCGACCCGTGGGTTGCGCACATGCTGCGCGTGGTCGGCCATGGCCTGGCGGCGCTCAATGGCGCACCTGGGGGCAAGCAATACACGCACGTCACGATCAAGGCGAGACTGCTCGTTGATGACGACGTGGAGCTGGTCTACGACATGTCGGGTTTCGACGCCATCAAGACCCAACAAGGCGGCTACGAAACCTTTGCCGGCATGCCGCGCAGCCTGAATTTCAGTCGCGACGCCCTGGCCCAAGCGCAGGACTATTGCCAAGGCCCCAGCGCCAAAGGTTTCTACCCTGAATTCTGCGAACGGGTCGGGACTGCGACTGCCCAGCAGTAGCCATGGCATGACCGCGGCGCGAGTCATCCGACTATCAACGCGCAACCCGTTATTTCCTCTCGGTATTGCCTACTGTCAACGTTGACAGTAGGCAGCTGTTCATACGGTCTCTAAGCTCAGCCTTGACAAGGAAAACAAGGCCCTGGGCAAGCCACAGTCCCTGTGCCTTTCTTCATTCGGGCAAGCAGGAATAATAAAAATGAACGACCGAAGCAAAGGAACCGTGAAGTGGTTTAACGATGCAAAGGGCTATGGCTTCATCACTTGCGACAAAGGAGGCAAGGAATTGTTCGTTCATTACTCGGCCATCGCCGGCGAGGGTTATAAAACATTGAAACAGAAGCAAACGGTCTTTTTTGAAATCGAAAAGGGCAGCAAAGGCATGCAGGCCATGAGAGTGACGCCGGAATAACCGTCGGTTCGCACAGATCCTTCCCCTGAAGCGTCGCATGAAAACCCGCAGGGCTATTTCCTTTTGGTCTGACCTACTGTCATTTCTGACAGTAGGCGCAAGCATGACGCTCAGCGATCATCATTGCTCCGTTCAACAAGCGAGTACGTGACATGCGCGGTTTAATAGCTGGTTTACTTTCCGTCGCTGGACTCCTGGGCGTTACTCATGCTGCGAACGCAGCAAGCTGTCCCGCCGTAGGGGAAATAGAGTTTCGTTTAATGCCAGAGCCCAATCCTGGCCAACCGGTCTCCGAAGAATACGCTGTGAACGACTCCTCTGGAAAAGTTATCTGGCGGGGCGAGGCCGTGGGCCCTAACTTTTTACAATCGCAGTACCAAATGACGTTAACAACGCCCAACCCTATAGCGAACACCTGTTTATATAATTATCGGGAGGAATATGTGGATGAGGGCCCCCCTCCTCAGCAGGCTTGGAGGAACAAACAGCTGACACTCAATAAACAGCCTTGAGGACAATTCCTGTCAAATAAAAAGGACGACATCACTGTCGCCCTTTTTCCGTCTTGCCTACTGCCTTACGCCGCACTGAACAACTTGTGCGGGTCAATCACAAACTTCTTCGGCACGCCCGCATCGAACTCGCCATAGCCCTTTGGCGCGTCATCCAGGCTGATCACCTGCACACCCACGATTTCAGCAATGTTGATACGGTCCCACATGATCGCCTGCATCAGCTGGCGGTTGTACTTCATCACTGGCGTCTGGCCGGTGTGGAAGCTGTGGGATTTGGCCCAACCCAGGCCGAAGCGGATGCTCAGGCTGCCCATTTTCGCCGCCGCATCGACGGCGCCAGGGTCTTCGGTGACGTAAAGACCGGGGATGCCGATCTTGCCGGCGACGCGGACCACGCCCATCAACGAGTTGAGCACGGTGGCCGGGGCTTCGTGCTTGACGCCGTCATGGCCGTGGCCGCGGGCTTCGAAGCCCACGCAATCGACAGCGCAGTCCACTTCCGGCTCACCCAGCAGCGCGGCGATTTGTTCGTGCAACGGCGTGTCGGTGGACAGGTCGACGATTTCAAAACCCTGGGCCTTGGCGTGGGCCAGGCGGACGGAGTTGACGTCGCCGATGATCACCACCGCTGCGCCCAGCAGGCGAGCGGAAGCGGCGGCCGCCAGGCCAACCGGGCCGGCACCGGCGATGTAGACGGTGCTGCCAGGACCAACACCGGCGGTGACGGCGCCGTGGTAGCCGGTGGGCAGGATGTCGGACAGGCAGGTCAGGTCACGGATTTTCTCCATGGCCTTGTCGCGGTCCGGCAGTTTCAGCAGGTTGAAGTCGGCGTACGGCACCAGCACGTATTCGGCCTGGCCGCCGGTCCAGTCGCCCATGTCCACGTAACCGTAGGCACCGCCGGCACGGGCCGGGTTGACGGTCAGGCAGACACCGGTGTGTTGCTCTTTGCAGGAACGGCAGCGCCCGCAAGCCACGTTGAATGGCACCGACACCAGGTCACCGATTTTCAGGTTCTCGACGTCGCTGCCCTTTTCAATCACTTCACCGGTGATCTCGTGCCCCAGGACCAGGCCAGTCTGGGCAGTGGTACGGCCGCGCACCATGTGTTGGTCGGAGCCGCAGATGTTGGTGGAGACCACGCGCAGGATGACACCGTGCTCAATCTTCCTGCCGCGCGGGTCCTGCATTTTTGGATAGTCGATTTTCTGTACTTCGACCTTGCCGTTGCCGAGATACACGACACCACGATTACCAGACATGCTTTCACCTCGCTGTTGTTTTTGTGGAACTGCGTTGCCCAGGCAGGCAGCGCGTTGATTGCTCGGGTTTGATGCCTGAGCTTCAAGCGGAAAGCTACAAGCCGCAAGAAGCACGCATACCGCCTTTTCTTGCGGCTTGAAGCTTGTGGCTAAAGCACCACGGTACGATTGGCGTTCAAGAACACTCGTCGCTCAATGTGATACCCCACCGCCCGGGCCAAGGTCAGCCCTTCGATGTCCCGGCCCTTGGCGATCAGGTCCTCGGGATAGTGGCTGTGGTCCACCACCTCCACGCCCTGGGCGATGATCGGGCCTTCGTCCAGGTCGTTGTTGATGTAGTGCGCCGTGGCGCCCACCAGTTTCACGCCTTTGTTGTAGGCCTGGTGATATGGCTTGGCGCCCTTGAAGCCCGGCAGCAGCGAGTGATGGATATTGATCGCCTTGCCGTCGAGCTTGCGGCACAACTCCGGCGACAGCACTTGCATGTAGCGGGCAAGGATCACCAGCTCGGCACCGGTGTCTTCGATCACCTGCCACACCTGCCGCTCCTGGGCCGGTTTGTCGTTCGGGTCCAGGGGGAAATGGTAGTAGGGAATCTGGTGCCAGTCGGCCAGCGGCTTGAGATCGGGGTGGTTGGAGACCACGGCCACCACGTCCATGGACAATTGGCCGATGCGCTGGCGATAGAGCAAATCGTTGAGGCAGTGATCGGCCTTGGAGACCATGATCACCACTTTGGGCCGGTAGTTGGGTGGCGTCAGTTCGAAGACCATGCCGAAGGCTTGCGCACGCTCGGCCAGGCCTGCGCGGAAGCTCTGCTCGTCAAAACCGTCGGGCTGGCGAAATTCCACGCGAATGAAGAAACGCGCCGAGAGCCGGTCGTCGAAGGAATGGTGCTCGGTGACATAGCAGCCCTGCTCGAATAGAAAGCGGGTCACCGCGTCCACCGTGCCGAGCACGCTGGGGCAGTCGGCAGTCAAGATCCATGTGTCTGGGGCGCGGCTCATTGCGGTGACTCCTGTTCAAAATTAACTGGGCGACAAAGAACCCTGTGGCGAGGGAGCTTGCTCCCGCTCGGTTGCGTAGCAACCGCCAAAAAGCGAGGGCCGCTACGCGCCCCAGCGGGAGCAAGCTCCCTCGCCACGCAAGCCGTGGTCGGCTTTAGTCCTTATGCCTGCACGCTCAACCCATACTCAGCCGATGCATCCTGCAACCACAGCCACCAGTAATCGGAGAAGCTGCGACGGATCACCAGTTCCCAGGTGTCTTCGGCGGTGTGGCGAATCACCAGTTGCGACTTGGCGAACACCGTACCCACGGCCTTGCCCACCGGGAAGCTGTTTGGGTGTACATCGTAGCTGGTGGATTTCATCAGCACGTCGCGCACGTTCGGGCCGGACAGTTCGAGGATCTGCTGGCCGCCGCTGACGTTGACGATCTGGATGTGCAGGTCGCCCAGGGCTTCACGCAGTTTCTGCTCGGCGGCGAATTCTTCGCCAGTGGGCACCACCAGCAACCATTCATCCGGGCCGAGCCATTGCAGGCTGGTTTCGCCCTTGATAATCACGGCCAGCGCACCTGGCAGTTCCAGGCCCAGGGCCTTGTGCACGCCGGCAGCAAACGCCGGGTCGTGGCCGTCGCCACGAATCGTCAGGTGGCCCAGGAGTTTTTTCTCGCGCACGGTCACACCGGCGTTCTTGCGGCCCTTGCCTACCAGGCTGGCGAGGTCGGCATGGTGCAGCGACGACTCGGCCTTGGCCCCGGTGGTTGGGCGTTGTTGGTACACGTTGGCTGCGGTCATATGGAGCACCTGTCTCGTAGATTGATCGTTCCCACACTCTGCGTGGGAACGGTCAGGTATCAAATATTCTGCCGATCGCCCTTCGGATCGAAGAACACCGAAGAAACGATCTCTGCCTCGATCACCCGGCCATCGGCCAATGGCGCGAACACCCGCTCGCCCATCCGCTTGAGGCCGCCCTTGACCACACCCATGGCGAACGAATAACCCAGGGAGTTATGCGCATAGCTGGAGGTCACATGGCCAACCATGGTCATCGGGATCGCCTGCTTGGTGTTGAACACCAGTTGCGCGCCTTCCGGCAGCCAGACATTCGGGTCGATCGGCTTGAGGCCCACCAATTGCTTGCGCTCTTGCCGCACGCAATCTTCGCGATTCATGCCACGCCAGCCGATCCACGAGAACGGTTTGGTCCGGCCGACACACCAGCCCATGTTCAGGTCGTCCGGGGTCATCGAGCTGTCCGTGTCCTGGCCGACGATGATGAAGCCCTTCTCGGCCCGCAATACGTGCATGGTCTCGGTGCCATACGGGGTCAGGTTGTATTGCTTCCCGGCCTCGACGATCTGTTCGAGCACGCCCATGGCGTAGTCGGCCTGCACGTTGATTTCGTACGACAGTTCACCGGTGAACGAGATCCGGAACACCCGGGCCGGTACGCCGCCTACCAGGCCTTCCTTCCAGGTCATGAACGGGAACGCGTCCTTGTCCAGGTCGATGTCGGTGACGTGGCTCAACAGCTTGCGGCTGTTGGGACCCGACAGGGTCATGGTCGCCCAGTGGTCGGTGACCGAGGTGAAGTACACCTTCAGGTCCGGCCATTCGGTCTGGTGGTAGATTTCCAGCCATTGCAGCACGCGCGCCGCGCCGCCGGTGGTGGTGGTCATCAGGAAGTGGTTGTCCGCCAGACAGGCCGTTACGCCGTCGTCGAAGACCATGCCGTCTTCCTTGCACATCAGGCCGTAGCGGGCCTTGCCCACGTCGAGCTTGGTCCAGGCGTTGGTGTAGACGCGGTTGAGAAACTCACGGGCATCCGGGCCCTGGATGTCGATCTTGCCCAGGGTCGAGGCGTCGAGCAGGCCAACGCTGTCACGCACGGCCTTGCATTCGCGCTTGACCGCGGCATGCATGTCTTCGCCGTTCTTCGGGAAGTACCAAGGACGCTTCCACTGGCCGACGTCTTCGAACTCGGCACCGTTCTTCACATGCCAGGCCTGCAGCGCGGTGTAACGCACCGGCTCGAAGATGTGCCCACAGTGCCGGCCCGCCACCGCGCCGAAGGTCACCGGCGTGTAGTTCGGACGGAACATGGTGGTGCCCATCTGCGGGATGCTCACGTTCAACGAACGGGCCGCGATGGCCAGGCCGTTGACGTTGCCCAGCTTGCCCTGGTCGGTACCGAAGCCCAGTGCGGTGTAACGCTTGACGTGCTCCACCGACTCGAAGCCTTCGCGGGTGGCGAGCTCGATGGCGGCGGCAGTGACGTCGTTCTGCAGGTCGACGAATTGCTTCGGCGCCCGTGCGGTGGTTTTTTCATGAGGCACCTGGAACAGCGCCAGGGTCGGCTCTTCGTGACGGCTCAGGGCCTTGGGCAACACGCCCTCCACGGCCTTGAAGCCGGCTTCGCTGGCCGCCCGCACGCCGCCTTCAAAACCGTCGGCCAAGCTATCGCCGAGGCTGTAGACGCCGTTCACACCACCGACGCAGACGCGCTTTTGCGGTGCTTCGCCCGGTACGAAACCGAGGATGTCTTCCCGCCAGATCGGTTTGCCGCCCAGATGCGAAGCCAGGTGCACCACCGGGCTGTAGCCGCCGGAACTGGCCACCAGGTCGCAGTCCAGCCATTCGCCAGGACTGGTGACTTTGTGGGCGCGAACGTCGATCGCGGCAACACGTGCCCCAGTGACGCGCTTGCTGCCACGGGCCTCGATCACGGCGCTGCCGGTGAGGATACGGATGCCCTTGGCGCGGGCTTCTTCCACCAGCGCGCCACGTGGGTTGCTGCGAGCATCGGCCACGGCCACTACTTGCAGGCCGGCGTCGAACCAGTCCAGGGCCACGCGATAGGCGTGGTCGTTGTTGGTGCTCAGCACCAGTTTCTTGCCCGGTGCCACGCCGTAGCGACGCACGTAGGTGGACACTGCGCCGGCCAGCATGTTGCCCGGCACGTCGTTGTTGCCGTAGACCAGCGGCCGCTCGCAGGCACCGGTCGCCAGCACCACACGCTTGGCGCGGACGCGGTTGATGCGCTGGCGGACCTGGCCGATCGGTGCGCGGTCGCCGAGGTGGTCGGTGAGGCGCTCGTGGATGGTCAGGAAGTTATGGTCGTGGTAACCGTTCACCGTGGCGCGAGGCAGCAACACCACTTCGGGCATCGAGCGCAGTTCAGCCACTACGGCAGCGACCCATTCGGTCGCTGGCTTGCCGTCCAGGCTCTCGCGGGAGTCGAGCAGGCTGCCGCCGAACTCTTCCTGCTCATCCGCCAGGATGACGCGGGCACCGCTGCGAGCCGCGGCCAATGCGGCAGCCAGGCCAGCGGGGCCGGCGCCAACGATCAGCACGTCGCAGTGACGGTTCATGTAGTCGTAGGTGTCCGGATCGTTCTCGGTCGGCGAGCGACCCAGGCCGGCAGCCTTACGGATGTACTTCTCGTAAGTCATCCAGAACGATTGCGGGTACATGAAGGTTTTGTAGTAGAAGCCCGGCGGCATCAGCTTGCCGCCGACCTTGCCGAGAATCCCCATCATGTCGTTGTTCACGTTCGGCCAGCCGTTGGTGCTGGTGGCGACCAAGCCCTGGTACAAGGCTTGTTGCGTGGCGCGCACGTTAGGAATCTGCGTGGCTTCGGTGGCACCGATCTGCAGCACTGCGTTCGGCTCTTCGGCACCGGCGGCGTAAATGCCGCGCGGACGCGAATATTTGAAGCTGCGGCCGATGATGTCGACACCGTTGGCCAGCAACGCGGCGGCCAGGGAATCGCCCTCGAAGCCTTTGTAGCTCTGGCCGTTAAAGGTGAATGTCAGCACTTTATTGCGGTCGATCCGTCCGCCGTTGGACAGGCGATTGATCTGGCTCATACCTTCTCTCCCAGAGCCTGTGCGGCCGCTTTCGGGCTGTCAGTCTTGTCGGTGAATTGCGGCTTTTGACCGATCTTGTAGGTTTCGAGAATCTCGTAGGTCACGGTGTCACGGGTCACGTTGAAGTACTGGCGGCAACCGGCGACGTGATCCCACAGTTCATGGTGCAACCCGCGTGGGTTGTCACGGAAGAACATGTAGTCGCCCCACTCCTCGTCGGTGCAGGCGTTCGGATCCAGCGGACGCGGAATATGTGCCTGGCCGGATGCATGGAATTCCTCTTCGGAGCGCAGTTCGCCGCAGTGAGGACAGAAGATGTGCAACATAGGGATTTCTCCTGTTAGTGGGCAACCGCAGCAGCGCCGTGTTCATCGATCAACGCACCGTTGTGGAAACGGTCGATGGAGAAAGGTGCAGCCAATGGGTGCATTTCACCCTTGGCCAGACTCGCGGCAAACACGTTGCCCGAGCCAGGTGTCGCCTTGAAGCCGCCAGTGCCCCAACCGCAGTTGAAGAACATGTTCGGCACCGGGGTCTTGGAGATGATCGGGCAAGCATCCGGCGTGGTGTCGACGATGCCGCCCCACTGGCGGTTCATGCGCACCCGCGAGAGCACCGGGAACATCTCGACGATGGCCTGGACCGTGTGTTCGATCACCGGGTACGAGCCACGCTGGCCGTAGCCGTTGTAGCCGTCGATACCGGCACCGATCACCAGGTCGCCCTTGTCGGACTGACTGATGTAGCCGTGCACGGCGTTGGACATGATCACGCTGTCGATGATCGGCTTGATCGGCTCGGACACCAGCGCTTGCAGCGGGTGGGATTCGATCGGCAGGCGGAAGCCGGCGAGCTTGGCCATGTGCCCGGAGTTACCGGCAGTGACCACGCCGACGCGCTTGGCGCCGATGAAGCCCTTGTTGGTTTCCACGCCGATGCAAATACCGTTTTCCTTGCGGAAACCGATCACTTCGGTCTGCTGGATCAGGTCCACGCCCAAGGCGTCCGCCGCCCGGGCAAAGCCCCAGGCCACGGCATCGTGACGGGCCACGCCGCCGCGACGCTGGACGGTGGCGCCCATCACCGGGTAGCGGGTGTTTTTCGAGCAATCCAGGTATGGGATCTCGTCGGCCACTTGCTTGGCGTTGAGCAGCTCGCCGTCCACGCCATTGAGGCGGTTGGCGCTGACGCGACGCTCCGAATCACGAATGTCCTGCAGGGTGTGGCACAGGTTGTAGACGCCACGCTGGGAGAACATCACGTTGTAGTTCAGGTCCTGGGACAGGCCTTCCCAGAGTTTCATCGCGTGTTCGTACAAGTGGGCCGATTCGTCCCACAGGTAGTTGGAGCGCACGATGGTGGTGTTGCGCGCGGTGTTACCGCCGCCCAACCAGCCCTTCTCGACCACGGCCACATTGGTGATGCCGTGCTCCTTGGCCAGGTAGTAGGCGGTCGCCAGGCCATGCCCGCCACCGCCGACGATGACCACGTCGTAGACTTTTTTCGGGGTCGGCGTGCGCCACATCCGCTGCCAGTTTTCGTGATGGCTGAGTGAGTGTTTGAAGAGGCCGAAGCCCGAATAGCGTTGCATAGTCATTACTCCAAAACCGACTCAGCGATAAACCGGGAAGTCCGCGCACAGGGCCGCCACTTGCTGCGCGACATTGGCCTCGACATCGGCATCGCCGAGGTTGTCGAGAATGTCGCAGATCCAGCCGGCCAGGGTGACGCACTGGCTGACCTTGAAGCCACGGGTGGTCACCGCCGGGGTGCCGATACGCAGGCCCGAGGTCACGAACGGCGATTGCGGGTCGTTCGGCACGGCGTTCTTGTTGACGGTGATGTGGGCGCGGCCCAGGGCGGCGTCGGCGTCCTTGCCGGTCAAGCCTTGACGGATCAGGCTGACCAGGAACAAGTGGTTATCGGTGCCGCCGGACACTACATCGTAGCCGCGCTTGATGAACACGCCAGCCATGGCCTGGGCGTTATCAATCACCTGCTGCTGATAAGCCTTGAAGCCAGGCTCCGCCGCTTCCTTGAAGCACACCGCCTTGCCAGCGATCACGTGCATCAGCGGGCCGCCCTGGGCGCCGGGGAATACGGCGGCGTTGAGCTTCTTCTCGATTTCTTCGTTGGCCTTGGCCAGGATCAGGCCGCCACGTGGACCGCGCAGGGTCTTGTGGGTGGTGGTGGTGACCACGTCGGCGTACGGCAGCGGATTCGGGTACAGGCCAGCGGCAACCAGGCCGGCGACGTGGGCCATGTCGACGAACAGCAGCGCGCCGACCTTGTCGGCGATCTGGCGGAAACGTGGGAAATCCAGGGTCTTGGAGTAAGCGGAGAAACCGGCGACGATCATTTTCGGTTTGCACTCAACCGCCAGGCGCTCGACTTCGTCGTAGTCGATAAGGCCAGTGGTGGTGTCGATGCCGTACTGCACCGCGTTGTAGAGCTTGCCCGAGGACGACACCTTGGCGCCGTGGGTCAGGTGACCGCCATGGGCCAGGCTCATGCCCAGGATGGTGTCGCCGGCTTGCAACAGGGCCAGGTACACGGCGCTGTTGGCCGACGAACCGGAGTGCGGCTGGACGTTGGCGTAATCGGCGCCGAACAACTGCTTGGCGCGCTCGATGGCCAGGGCTTCGACTTTATCCACGTGCTCGCAGCCACCGTAGTAGCGCTTGCCCGGATAACCTTCGGCGTACTTGTTGGTCAAGCCACTGCCTTGGGCCTGCATCACGCGCTTGCTGGTGTAGTTCTCTGACGCGATCAGCTCGATGTGATCTTCCTGGCGTTGCTCTTCGGCGTTCATCGCCGCCAGCAGTGCATCATCGTAGCCTTGGATTTGGTCTTGCTTGCTGAACATCGCGTCTCTCCCAGCGGCGGCGGTGCGCCTTTCGTCTCGGTGAGGCACGGACCGTTTCGGTCGTGCCCTTTGGATGCGATGGTATGGCCGGCGCAGGCAGGTCAAATGCCTATGGACGCCACGCAAAGGTGCGTTTACGACATGCGCTCAAATGGAATGGAGCACCGGCCCTGTGGTGATCTGGCGAACCGCGAGCAACAGCAGGAAATGCGCGGGGTACAGCGCATAAGCCCAACGCCGCATCGGCGGAGGATGAACACGACCGGCCTGGCGCAGAATCACCAGCCCCAACCATGGCGCAAACAGGCAAGTCACTAATCCCCAAATAGCCACCGCATCCCCCAGCCACGCCGCGCCATACAGCACCCGCCATTGATTGGCGGCCAGGCACACCAACCCCGGCAATAACGCGAAATACCAGGGCCGGCGAAACACCAGCAACATCGCCAACGGCAGCAACACGCCGAAGAGGCCGAACATCAGTCGCGACGAGAACAGCGCCGCCAACAGCAACGCCACCGCGGCCAGGCATCGGGCTTCCAAGGTTGGCGCCTGCCAACAGCGCGCCACCAACAGCCCCAGCACCAGCGTTGGCATTACATTCAAGGTGACGGGGTTAGGGATGAATAAACGGTAGGGGACTTCGCTGACGGCGCTGAACAACAACAGCCAACCCAAGTAACGCCACGAAGCGGTGCCGGCGCCACTGCGCGCCAGATTGGCCGCCATCGCCAGGCAGAACCACGGAAACGCCAGCCGCCCCGGCACATAGAGCCAATCGACGGAAAAACCGACATATCGCAGATGATCGAGGACCATCGACAACAGTGCCAACCACTTGAGCAGGTCCAGGGCAACGTCGCGTTGGCTCATGTGCTCAGTAGCCCGATGATTTTGTGATTTTCTGACAGAAACATCCCATGTGCTCCCTCGCTAATCTTGGGTAAAGTGCGCACCACATCGATCACGGCGTTGCGCACTCAAGCACGCCGAACCATGGAACCCCTCATCCGGGAATTCCGCCAGGGATCTCTTACCCAGGACTCTCTATTCAAGGAGCAAGGCCATGACCGACAAGAGTCAACAATTCGCCAGCGACAACTATTCCGGCATTTGCCCCGAAGCCTGGGCGGCCATGGAAGAAGCCAACCAGGGCCACCAGCGCGCCTATGGCGATGACGAATGGACCCACCGCGCGGCGGATGATTTCCGTGCCTTGTTCGAAACCGACTGCGAAGTGTTCTTTGCGTTCAACGGCACGGCGGCCAACTCCCTGGCCCTGTCATCGCTGTGCCAGAGTTACCACAGCGTGATCTGCTCGGAAACCGCCCACGTCGAAACCGACGAATGCGGCGCGCCGGAGTTCTTCTCCAACGGCTCCAAGTTACTGGTGGCACGCACCGAAAACGGCAAGCTGACCCCGGAATCAATCCGCGAGATCGCCCTCAAGCGCCAGGACATACACTATCCCAAGCCGCGCGTCGTGACCCTGACCCAGGCCACGGAAGTCGGCAGCGTCTATACCCCGGAAGAAATTCGCGCGATCAGCGTCACCTGCAAGGAGCTGGGGCTGAACCTGCACATGGATGGCGCTCGATTCTCCAACGCCTGCGCATTCCTCGGCTGCTCCCCGGCGGACCTGACCTGGAAAGCCGGCGTGGACGTGTTGTGCTTCGGCGGCACGAAAAACGGCATGGCGGTAGGCGAGGCGATCCTGTTCTTCAACCATGACCTGGCCGAAGACTTCGACTACCGCTGCAAACAGGCCGGGCAACTGGCTTCGAAGATGCGCTTCCTCTCCGCGCCCTGGGTCGGCCTGCTACAGAACGATGCGTGGCTCAAGCACGCTCGCCACGCCAATCACTGCGCGCAATTGCTGGCGAAACTGGTGAGCGACATTCCCGGCGTGGAACTGATGTTCCCGGTCCAGGCCAACGGCGTATTCCTGCAATTGTCGGAACCGGCTATCGCCGCGCTGACTGCCAAGGGCTGGCGCTTCTACACCTTCATCGGCAAGGGCGGCGCACGCTTCATGTGCTCCTGGGACACCGAGGAAGCGCGAGTGCGGGAATTGGCGGCGGATATTCGGGAAGTGATGAGCGCCTGAAGCATCGACCGATATGATCGTTCCCACGCTCCGCGTGGGAATTCCTCCACGGACGCTCCGCGTTCGGCTCTTGAAGGGACGCAGAGCGTCCCGGGCTGCGTTCCCACGCAGAGCGTGGGAGCGATTAACGGAGGCGCGCGGACTATTCCCACTCGCTCCGTATCCTATTCGCCTATCCCCAAACGCCTCGAAGCCTGCAACATGTCCATTCCCACGCGCAGCCAAGGAATGCACCCATGGGCCGGAGCCGCTACGTCATAACCGAACCTGAAAAACCCCACTTTCTCACCTGCACATTGATGGAGTGGCTACCGCTGTTCGTACGCCCCTACCTCGTCGATCATCTGCTTGGATGCTGGCGCCATCAGCAGACCCATCAGAATTTACGGTTGTTCGGCTATGTCGTTCTGGAAAACCATCTGCATTTCGTTGCCCAAGCGCCGAATTTGAGTAAGTGCTTGCGTCAGTTTAAATCCTTTACGGCACGCCAGATTATCAATGACCTGCAAAGCAAAGGCGCTGAGCGGGCGTTACAACGTTTGCGGTTCAGTAAGCGAGCGCATAAGCAGGACAGGGTTTATCAGCTGTGGCAGGAGGGCTCGCATGCGGAGCTGATTTATAGCGAAACGGTGATGCGCCAGAAGCTGGACTACATCCATTTCAATCCGGTGAAACGCGGGTACGTGGAATTACCGGAGCATTGGCGCTATTCCAGTGCTCGCAATTATGCGGGGATGGAAGGGCTGATTGAGATTCAGCGGTGGTATTAGCGCATAGGCGAGAGGCTGCGGCGAAGCTGGGACGCAGAGCGTCCCTGAGCTGCATTCCCACGCGGAGCGTGAGGAACGATCAGCGTCACAGCCCCCCCACGATCCGATCATTCCCACGCTCCGAGTGGGAATGCAGCCAGGGACGCTCCGCGTTCCTCCTACACCGAAGAGGATCAGAAATCGATCCGCACATCCCCCTTCGGCACGCTGCAGCAAGACAGGATGTAACCCTCGGCCTCGTCGTCTTCGGTGATCCCGCCGTTGTGCTCCATCTCCACTTCCCCGCCCAGCTTCAGTACTTTGCAGGTGCCGCAGATGCCCATGCCGCAGGCCTTGGGGATCATCATGCCGAGCTTGGCGGCGGCGGCGTGGACGGTTTCTCCCGGCCCCACGCGGATGCTCTTGCCCGACGAGGTGAATTCCACCAGGTGCAGGTCCGCGGCATCGACTTCGGGAGCGTCCGCTGCCTGTTCGGCTTGTTCCACCGCATCGGCACGGGCTTCTGGTGGCGTAGCGCCGAAGGATTCCTCGTGGTACCGCTTCATGTCGTAGCCGGCCGCTTCCAGCAGACGCTTGACCGCGGTCATGTATGGGGTCGGGCCGCAACAGAACACTTCGCGATCGAGGAAGTCGGGCACCATCAGTTCCAGCATCTTGTGGTTCAGATAACCGCGATACCCGGCCCAAGGCTCGCCCAGGCCATGTTTTTCACAGATCAGGTGCAAGCTGAAGTTGTCGATCCGCGATGCCATGTGCTCCAGCTCGCGGTGGTAGATGATGTCCTTGGGCGAGCGGGCGCTGTGAATAAAGGTCATGTCGACATTGGCGTTGGTGTCGTAGTACCAGCGCGCCATGGACATCACCGGGGTAATCCCGACGCCGCCGCTGAGGTAGAGCACCTTGGGGCTGGAGAAGTCGATGGCGTTGAACAACCCCACCGGCCCGTGCACCGCCAACTCCTGGCCTTCGTGCAGGGTGTCGTGCAACCAGTTGGACACCTTGCCCCCCGGCACGCGCTTGATGGTCACCGAGAAGCTGTAGGGCACCGACGGCGAGCTGGAGATCGTGTAGGACCGCATGATCGGCTGGCCTTCGATTTCCAGCTCCAGGGTGACGAATTGCCCGGGTTTGAAAAAGAACATGATCGGCTGGTCGGCCATGAAGCAGAAGGTGCGCACATCCCAGGTTTCCTGGATGACTTTGACGCAACGTACGATATGTCGGCCATTGGCCCAGGTCTGGGTGGTGACCGGGTTCAGGAAGTTATTGGACATGCTGATCTCCACGGCCGACTGTCGGCCTTCATGAGGGCGATTGTGCGCAGGCGCCTGGGTGACCATTTACCTATCTGCGACATTCACATACTTATCGCGACCAGCCCCCAACTACCGGGGCTTGCGCGTCGGGAACAGATTGGGCCATGTCGCCCATGGATAAGGTTGCGCCCCTGCGCGGCCCCACACTCGCCCCAACAGATAAACAAAGTTTTCTGCCTTGCGTAGCACAACCGATTAGCCATTTTCACCGGCTCCGCTTAGAGAGCCACGAGGATAAAACGATGGACACCACTACCCTGAGCCTGGGCGATCCGCTGGAACCCGCACGCAAGGCCACCGCGCAAATGTTGCAAGAGCGCGAGCGCACCTTCTCGCTGCCGCAGCCGTTCTACTCCGATGAGCGCCTGTTTGATATCGACATGCAGGAAATCTTTCAGAAGGAGTGGTTGATCGCCGGCATGACCTGCGAAATCCCGGCCAAGGGCAACTACCTGACGCTGCAGATCGGCAAGAACCCGATCATCGTGATTCGCGGCGCCGAGGGCGTGGTGCATGCGTTCCATAACGTCTGCCGCCACCGCGGTTCGCGGCTGTGCACCAGCGAAAAGGGCAAGGTCGCCAAGCTGGTCTGCCATTACCACCAGTGGACCTACGAGCTGGACGGTCGCCTGCTGTTCGCCGGTACCGAGATGGGCGCCGACTTCGACATGAAGCAGTACGGCCTCAAGCCGGTGAACGTGAAGACCGCTGGCGGCTATATCTTCATCAGCCTGGCCGAGAACCCACCGGCCATCGATGACTTCCTGTCGACCCTGAACCATTACATGGAACCCTACGACATGGAGAACACCAAGGTGGCGGTGCAAACCACCTTGATGGAAAAGGCCAACTGGAAACTGGTGCTGGAAAACAACCGCGAGTGCTACCACTGCAACGCCTCGCACCCCGAATTGCTCAAGACCCTGCTGGAATGGGACGATGTCACCGACCCACGGGCCGACCAGGCTTTCAAGGACCACGTGGCCGCTTCCGCCGCCGCCTGGGACGCCGAGAAGATCCCTTACGCCCACGCCAGCTTCGGCCTGCGCAACCGCATCGTGCGCATGCCGCTGCTCAAGGGCACCGTTTCGATGACCATGGACGGCAAGCAAGGCTGCGCCAAGCTGATGGGCCGCATCAAGAACCCGGACCTGGGCTCGATGCGCATCCTGCACCTGCCGCACTCGTGGAACCACTGCATGGGCGACCACATCATCGTCTTCACGGTGTGGCCGATCAGCGCCCAGGAAACCATGGTCACCACCAAATGGCTGGTGCACAAGGACGCGGTCGAAGGCGTGGACTACGACGTGGCGCGCATGCGCGAAGTCTGGGACGCCACCAACGACCAGGACCGTCGCCTGGCCGAAGAAAACCAGCGCGGCATCAACTCCACCGCCTACCAGCCCGGCCCGTACTCCAAGACCTATGAGTTCGGCGTGGTGAACTTCGTGGACTGGTACAGCGAGCGCATGCTCAACAACCTGGGGGCCGAACCGGCGCCGTACCTCAAGGGCGTGCCGGTCCAGGGTTAAAACCCAGCGCTTCGGCTGATCATTCCCACGCTCCGCGTGGGAATGCAGCCCGGGACGCTCTGCGTCCAAAAAGCCGAACGCGGAGCGTCCGTAGAGGCATTCCCACGCAGAGCGTGGGAACGATCATCGGCTGGACGACCACCGCACACTGCCATCCTCCCCATAAAACGTCTCGATAATCTCCTCCCCCCTCAGCTGCACTTTCACATACCCATTCAACACCCGCTCCGGATACGCCTCGTCCCCCGCCAATTCGGTTTCCGACCACAACACCCGCGCATGCCCGTTCAGCTCGCTGGTGGTGCCGTAAGGGATCGCCCCATGCCCGGCGCAGCGCGCGTGCAGCCCGCCTTGCGGCGCGTAGCAAATGCCGTTGTGCAGATGGCCCCAATACCAGTAGTCCGGTTCACGCCCCAGGGCATCGCACACCGGTTGGTAAAGCGCGGTCTTGTTGTGTCCGGAAATATCGAAGCCCTGATGATGACTGAGCACCATCAATTTCTTGCGCTTGGGCAGGTTTTTCATCCATTCGATCTGCTGGGTGTTGAGGGTGCCGTCCATGTACAGGTTCATCGCGTCCGAGGCGTAGGCACTGTCGAGGCCAACCACCAGCCAATCATCGTTGTACAAGGCGAAATAGCTGGTGCCCTGTTGCACCGGAAAACGCGCCGCGAGTTCCTTGAAATAGCCGTGGCCGCCGCTGTACATCTCGTGGTTGGAATTGAGGGTGAACGCGCCGTGCTTGCCCTGGGGCCAGCCGGCCATGTCGACGTCTTCCTGGGAATGGGTGCCGGCGTAATACACGTCGCCCAGGTGGATGGTGAAATCCGCCAGGGCCAATTGCATCTGGTTGGCCACCGCCACCGCCGGGGCGTGGCTGTCGAACGGCCCGGTGCCCCAGTCGCCGGCGATGGCCAGTACCACGTCGTTGTCCATTTTCACCAGCGCCGGGTTCGTGGCGAACGGCGCGTGGTGGCGCAGGTTTTCGATCCACTTGAGCAGCGCCTCGCTCCACAACAAGTCCAACAGCTCCCATTTACGACAGCCCAGTAACGTACCGTCCTTGAGCACGCGGGTCGGCAAATCCTCTTCTTTTTGCGGCAACGGCGTGGCGTTGCCGAGCTTGAGGATCGACAAGCCGTGGGCCAGTTCCCATGGCACGGCCGGTTCATCGTCCGGCAGATCACCGTGGTCGATGACGTGCCGGGCCTGGTCGTGGCCGCGTTGCAGCAGTTTGACGATGGCCTCGAACTCCTCGGGCTCCAGGTCGTTGACGAGTTTTTTCCAGGACATTTCCAGCCGCGTGACCAACCCGTGCAGGCGGACCTTGACCTTGTCGAACTCATGTTCCCAATGGTGCAGTAATGACATGTGAACGCTCCTTCGTTGTGCCCTGGGTCACAGGGTTTTCATGAATTCGATCAGGGCCCGCTTGTCGATGTCCGACAGCTGCGTGCCATACAGGTGACCGCCGTTGTGGTTGCCTTCCAGGCGGGTGTCGTATTTGAAATCCGCCGACGCCTTCATTTGCGCGCCGCGGGTGATGAAGCCGACTTTCTCCTGGTCGTAGATGTCGGAGCCGGTGTAGAACACCTGCGGCCGTTGCTCCGGCGCTTGCAGCAAATCCCAGAGGGTCGGCACCGAGCCGTTGTGCAGGTAAGGCGCGCGCAGCCAGATGCCGTCGGTGGGCGTGTTGCTGTAGCTCTGGGTCTTGCGGTAGGAGCCAAAGTCGAACGGCGGTTTCTTGAAGCCGTGGAACGCCGTCACCAGGCCGGTGGTGAAGGAATTCAGGCGATGGGGGTCGGTGCCCAACTGGTCGATATGGGTGGTGACCTGGCCGGTGTCGCTGCGGCCAAAATCGTGGCAACTGGCGCAGTTCTTATCCCAGATCGGTTTGCCCTGGGCGACTTTCGCCTGGTCCAGGGCGAACGGCCAGGCCGGTGCCTTGTGGCCCAGCAGCCAGTTGGTCACCCGGTTGAAACTCGGTGGCAGCACCGATTCCGGCGTCGCGCCCACGGCCATGGCCGCGGCGTAGTTGCGTTCGTGGATCTTGTTGTTATTGCCGTCCCAATGCAGATACATGGACTCGCGGGGTTTCTGGTTCCACACCTGGGGCAAGTCCACGGTGCCGATGGTGGAATCATCCGGGAAGCCAAAGACCACCATTTTGGTCGGGTTGAAGGTGTCGGTCCGCCCTGGCCCCTGGGCCGGACGCAGCTTCTGCCAGGCGTACGCCTGCTTCTGCTTGAGCAGCGCACTCTTGGCCATCGGAATGATCAGGTAGCGGTTATAGAGTTTTTCGAAAAAACCCAACTGGAACTTGCCATTGATCGCCGCCATCACCGCATCGGGGGTGAATTTCGGATCGCTGGCGCACTCGTAGGCGAACCACTGGAAGGCTTGCAGCTGCAGGGTATTGGCCGGCGCGGCGGCAACGGGCACCGCGACGTCAGTGGCATTGGCCCGATAGGAACCGGTGTGGCACAAGGCGCAATTGGGCTCGACCGTGGGGTAACCGAGTTGCCGCTTGGCCATGCCGATGGGCAGGTCGTTGCCGTCT
This sequence comes from Pseudomonas sp. SWRI92, assembly GCF_014268685.1. Taxonomy (NCBI): domain Bacteria; kingdom Pseudomonadati; phylum Pseudomonadota; class Gammaproteobacteria; order Pseudomonadales; family Pseudomonadaceae; genus Pseudomonas; species Pseudomonas sp. SWRI92. The sequence goes on along the minus strand of NZ_JABWQY010000002.1, from coordinate 658,476 downwards.
TCATAGAGGAAACCGAACACCTCGTAGCCGCCCGGCTTGGGCAGTTTTTCCGGGCACATCTGCGGCAGCACGGCGAACAGGTAGTAGGGAATCCGCGCCTCGATGCCCAGGCCGATGGCGGCGTATTTGTAATGGTCTTCATCGGAGGCGAAGTCCGCTTGCGGCACTTCCCGGATCATCTGGTACCAGGTCTGGTAGCCGATGAAACCCAACAGCAATACCACCACCAACGTGCCGACCTTGAACCCGTGGCTCCGCCAGCGCAGCGCCCAGCCGGCGCGCCATTCCCGCCAACCGGCGCAGAGCAAGGCCAGCGGACGATTGGCCACCGGGCTGCCCAGGTACAGCAGCACGCCGAGGATCAGGAACATGCTCAGGTCGCCCATCAACATCGGCACGAACAGCGAACCCTGGTTGTTGGTGTTGATCAGGTAGATCCAGAACACCACCGCCACCAGCCGCGACAGCACGCACAACCATGAATGCACGACGAAACGCGGCGCGTTGAACCCCGAGGGCATGTAGAACAGGCTGATCCCCACCAGCAACATGCCGGCGTTTTCCAGCCAGGGATCGGACAATACGGGCGGCAGGCCGATCATGGACGTCAGCAACGCCGGCGCGAACAGCGCCGGGATCGCGAAGACCATGTTCATGATGATTCCGATCCAGATGATGCGTTGGAACCAGCGGATACAAGTGTTCATGGCTTTCCCCTTGATCGTTCCCACGCTCCGCGTGGGCATGCATCCCGTGACGCTCTGCGTCACAACAGCGGACGCTGAGCGTCCATGGCGGCATTCCCACGCGGAGCGTGGGAACGATCAAGCGTCAACCGAGCGCCGTTTTCTCCAGGTGCTCAAGGATGATCGGATACACATCCACCACCGCATCCTTGCCGAACATGCAGTCGATATGACCGTACCCCGGCACTTCATGGCGGCTGAACAACTGCGGGCCGTGCATCTCGCACAGTCGCTCGTAGGTCTTGAGGGTGCTTTGCGGCAGGTAGCACTGGTTGTCGGCGCCGCTGATGAAGCAGATCGGCAACTTCAGCCGATCGAAATGCGGCATGTAGACGTCGTTGCCCTTGAAGTCCACCAAGTGCCCCTTGCGCACGATCAGCGCCAAGTGCTCGAAGGTCTGGATGTTCGACTCGCCGAACAACTCATGCAGGTTGTCGTGAAGGGTTTCGTTGAGGGTGTCGTGGCGGTACAGCGACGCATACATGAACGTGATGCGATGGCAGACCGGGTTGGTGCAATAGCCCTGGGCCTCGATCCGGGCATAGCCGTTGAGGGCCTTGTCGTAGAGTTTGTTGAACCAGCTTTCCTTGGTGTCGGCGTAGGCCGTCATGGATTTGATGCCGAGGGCATCGAGCATTCCCGGCAAGTGCAGCCCGGCCTTCAGTCCGGTGGCGGTGGCGACCACCGTGTCGGCGGCGATCTGCGAGCAGACCACCGAGCGCACCCCTTGCAAGCCCGCCAGCATCGACATGAAAAAGGTTGTCGCGCCGTAGCAATGCACCACGCATTGCACGTCACGGGCCAGGGTCGCTTGCTGGATCTGTTCGATGGCGGCCTTGAAGTCGTACTGGGCCACCTGATCGCCGTTCCATTCGTTCTTGCTGGCCGGCAGCAGGATGCTCACCCGCAGATCCAGCAGCCAGACGTCGTACTCGTGCTTGCACAGGTATTCCAGCAGGTTGGTGTGAATGGTGTCGGTGGAGAAGATATTCGAGCCCACGCCCAGGCCATGGACCAACATCACCGGGCCTTTGCTGCCGGCCTGGTAGCGGGTCAGGCGCAACTCGACGTTGTCTTCGGTCTGGAAGAAATGCACCACCGGCGCCGGCGCATCCAGTGGCCGTTTCAACCGGGGCGGCGCGTCCGGGTTGAAGTAGACGTCACCGGCGAAGACCCCGCCGTAGCTCTCCCACAGGATCCCGGCGAAGAACTTGCCGAACCGCGCCAGCGCCTCCACGCGCTCACGCTCATTGCGCGCGTTGAGCACTTTCATGGTGGTCATCTGCTTGGCGAAGTCGGCCGGCAGGATGTGCATCACACCGCAGCCGAGCACCGCGCCGGTCTTGTCCGGCCCGCGATAAAGCGTGACGTAGAGGGTGCTGGTGTCGTGCCAGATATTCAGCACGCCATTGTCCTCGGGCACGGTCTTGAACGCGCTGAAGAAATAGTCGCTGCCGTCTTCGGCGGTCAGTTTCATGTCGTAGTTCATGTGCCGCACGCCGACCTGTTCCTGGTACTGCTCGAACAGGTTGAACACCCCATTGCTGGCGACCAGTGGCTTGGATGACAGCAATGGCGCATCGAGGGTGCCGACCAGGGTCGCGGCGTGCTCCGGCTCCTTGATCAGGCGATCGAGGTCGGCGCCGGTAATGGTCAGCGTGAATTCGATGGGTGAGTTATCGGCCTTGCCGCGCTTGGCTGCCGCTTCGTAAGCGTTGAGGTCGGTGCCTTGGGGCTGGGTGAACGCCGTGGAGAAGTAACCTTTCATGGTTTCGGTGAACTGCACGCCGAGTGTCGGCGCCGCCACCGGTTTGCGCGGGGCCGAAGGCAAGGTGTAGTCGATCAGCCAACCTCGATCGGCCGCCAGCAGTCCCATGTTGCGTTCACTCACCGCCGAAATGGTCAGCAACGGATTGACCGCCAGGGAGGTCGGGATGACCGAGCCGTCCGTCACGTAAAGCCCTGGGTAGACGTCGGTGCCACTGGCGCCACTGAACACCTGTCCTTTGTGATTGACCACGCCTTGGATGGCGTCCTCGCCCATCACGCAACCGCCCAGCGGATGGACCGAGACGATGCTGTGCTTGAGCAGCTTGGTCCAGATCGGGTTCTCGACCCAGATCCCGCCCAGCGCCTTGGTGCTCTGATGCAGGCGTTCGTTGCCGAGGGTAACGTTTTCCTGCTCGCCGACACCGGACCAGTCGATACGCAGTTGGTCCTTGTGGTCGAGCACCATGCGGCCCTTGCCGTTGTCATGGCTCATGATCAGGTAAGTCTGCATGTTATGCAGCGCGCCGTAATACGGGCCGCGCAGGAAGCTTTCGGCCTCGCGCCCCTTGTACCGGAGGCTGGCACCGAAACCGGTGTCGGTGGGCACGCCGATCATCTCGGCGAACGCTGCCATGCTCGGCACCATGGCCCGACCGAGGGCGCCCGGAATCGAACCTTCCTCGATCACCATGCGGCTGCGCCAATCGCCTTCGGTGCGCATGTCGATCACCGAGGTGATGCAAGGCCCCACTGGCTCCAGCTCCTTGGCCGAATGCGCACCGAAGCCGATGCCGTTGATGACCTGGTCGCAGTTGTGGCCGAAGCCGAGGATATCGCCGTTGCCGCTCATGTTCTCGCCCAGTTGACTGGACGTCGACAAGCCTTTGTCCCGTGAGCGCAACATGATTTCGGTGGAGCCCAGCGTGCCAGCGGAGACCACTACAATGTCGGCCCGCACGAACAGCGTCGGTGCCGAAAACATCTCGCGACCGCTGTCCAGGTATTGGAAATGCACGATCCAGCCATTGCCATCGCGCTCCAGATGCCGCACTTCGGCCTGGCAGAAAATCTCGGCGCCGTGGTTCCAGGCGTCGGGCAGATAATTCATCAGCGTGGTGTTCTTGGCCTTGTTGTTACAGCCCGAAACGCAGTCGCCGCAACCATTGCACGGCAATTGTTCGACGCCGACATGGTTGAGGTTGTTGGGCAGCTTGTCGAAGGTCACGTTGATCGGCGGCTTGTAGAAATGCGCGCCCTGCTTGAGGTAATCAGCGGATTTCTTATGGGCATCGAGCTTGGGCAGGTTTGGCGCCGATGCCGGATAAGGAGTGGGTTTGAGCATCTCCCGCGCCCGCGCATAGCCGTCCTTGAGCAACGTGTCGCTGTGCTCGCGCATCGCCAGCGGCCAGCGCGGGTCCTCGAACACGCCCGGCTCGGCTTCCAGCGCGACGTTGGCATTGATCAGCGAGGTGCCGCCCAGGCCACACCCGACCACTACGTTCTGCTGGGCGTTGACGTGCAGGTCGAACAGGCCGGTACGCGAACCGATGTGGCCGTCCGGGTCATGCACCTGCAACTCCTCGGTGGCCGCGAGCAACGTGTTGGGGTATTCGCCCGGCTGGATCTCCCGGCCACGTTCCAACAGACAGACGCTGCGCCCGGCCCGGGACAGGCGCGACGCGGCAATGCCGCCGCCGTAGCCGGAACCAATGACGATGACGTCGTAGTGTTCCTTGATTTCACTGATGGGGGTCGATATCCGTGTCATGTTCAAGTCCTCTCAGGCAGAAAAGGGCAACTCTGCGGTTGCCTGCAAATCGATAGGCGCACGTACGCCTGGCCACTATCCCGTTCGGGTTAAAGCGGCAGTCAACGGTGTGAATGGAAAAAACTCAGAGGCTATAGGCGCGCACGCTGGTTGGCGGCACGACGACGAATGCGCTTGAGAATCGAGGTGGGAGGTATCGGGATGCACGTCAACGCAAAAGCGAGGTACGAGCGAGGGGCCTGGCTATCCATCATGCGTTCTCCCTGAACCTGATATGGATAAAAGTCGCGGTGTCCTGGTCCGTGAGTGAAGACACCGGACAGGCAAGCGTCAAGGCAGTTCCTTAGAACTGTATGAAATTTGACCTATCGCATTCGGCGCTAAGCCCGCCGCGGCTCCTAGCGTTCGGCGAACAAGTTATCCACACGACCGCCCACAGCAAATGGGGACAAATGCATCCAGGCCTTACTTTTTTTAGCGGCAACGTGAATAAAAACCGTGACTTATGAACAATGACGGTTTTATAACGCGATTGGTTGTTTTTTGATCATCTGCCTATAGGCCACGTCAGAGGAGGGCTGTGGCGGTGAGCGAACATCTTATCCACAGAAGCACCAACAGTGTTTGGGGGTAATTTTGACGATTCTGTGGAAAACCTGTTTAGCAGCGACTAGATAGGTGACTCTGAAAGGCTTTCTTGAAAAAAAACGGCCAATCGATCATTTTTTGATCAGGACACCGTAAGCCCCGTCCCGTACGGCTTGTAGCGTAGAGCGAACATCTTATCCACAGAAGCGCCAACAGAGATTGGGGGCAAGTTTCGTCGGGAACAGAATCTTTTCAGCGACAAAACCCAATAAAAACCGTGGGTTAGGCTGGTCGTTTTTTGATCGCAGGTCTGGAGCGCCTGGTTTACATGGGGTGCAGCGAGGGGCGAACAGGTTATCCACAGAGGCGCACACAGACATTGTGGGTAACACACCCGCCCGCTTCCACAGTGGATTTGGGCGCTCCAGGGATTAGCGAACCACCCCTTCCTCCACCAACAATTTGAGAATCGCCTCGGCCCCCGCCTCAGGGGTGACACCCTTGAGCACCTGCCCACCTCCGCCGCTGGCCTTGGCCGTGGCGGCTTTCATGCGGTCGGCACCGCTTTTGGCCTTGATCACTTTCAAGCGCTTGGGCCGTGGTTTGGCCGGTTGCAGGGTCGCCACTGTCAGCAAGTTGTCGTCGACCACTTCGACTTCTTCAGCCTGTAATGCGCCACGCTGCGCCGGGCCGTAGGCACTTTGTCGGGGTTTGGGGGCGGCGTTATCCACAGTCGCGAGAAAGGGCAGGCGCACCTTGAGCCGCCGCCGCTGGCCGCGCGGCAAGGCTTGCAGCACCAGGGCCGCGCCATTCTCAATGGACTCGACCTGGGCCAGCCCCACCACCAGCGGCCAACCGAGGCTCTCCGCCAGCAAAAACGGCAGCATGCCCGACCCTTCGCCGGTTTCCGCCTGGCTGCCGGTGAGCACCACTTGGGCGCCAGCGTCACGCAGGTAGTCGGTGAGGGCCGGCAGCGCGTCGGCCCCATCAGGGTTTTCCAGGACGTGGAGTTCGTCCAGGCCCATGCCCAGGTAGGCGCGCAGGGCCGGTTCGGCCACGTCGCCGGCGTGCAGCACTCGCAGGTCGTTGCCGGCCAGCTGCAGGCCCAGTTCCACGGCGCGGGCATCTTGCTCGGCCCGTCGAGGTCGACCAGAGGTCGGGTGGGCGCCGATGGAGACGAGGCTGATCACTTGGGTAGTCATGAACGTTTCCTTAGCTTAAGCCGCATCGCGCTTGGCTTCGTTGCGGTAAGCCTCTACCGCCGCGATCAAGGCCTGGAGAATCGCCGCGCTGTCGCCGATCACCGACAAGTCTGCCCGTTTGATCATGTCGCAACCCGGATCGAGATTGATCGCCACGACTTTGTCGCAGGCGCCAATGCCTTGCAGGTGCTGGATCGCCCCGGAAATTCCCACGGCCACGTAGACCCGCGCCGTGACCCAGGTGCCGGACGCGCCGACCTGGCGATCCCGAGCCATGAACCCGTCGTCCACTGCCACCCGCGAAGCGCCTTCGGTGGCGCCCAGGGCTGCGGCGGCCTGGTGAAAAAGCGCCCAGTCCTTGACGCCGTTGCCCCCGGAGAAAATGAATTCCGCCTCGGCCATCGGGATCGCGCCCGGGTCCACCGCCACCGCACCAAGGTCTTCGATGCGCGACAAGCTTCTGGCCACGCTTGTGGATAACTCTACCGGCAAGGCTTCGTGGCGGGTTTCACTGACCGGTTCGGCGCATTCGGCCGCCGCCAGGATCAAGCGTGCCAACGGTCGAGCCAAGTCTTGCAGGCCCGCACCGGCGCGGCCGATGCATTCCTCGCCCTTGACCTGCCAGACCCGCGTGGCCGGGCGTTCGCCCACGGCTGCGGCAAAGCGCCGGCCCAGTTCACCACCGCCGCTGCGGCTGTCAGGCAGCAGCCAATGGCGTGGGTTGAACTGGTTATCCACAGCCCGCAGGCCTTGCACCCGTTGTTCCGGTGCATAACCGCTGAATTCCTCGCCATTGAGTACCAACAAACGGTCGACACCCGCCGTGGCGAAGGTGCTTTCCTTATGCTCGCCAAACACCACCGCCAACACCGCACCGTCACTCCCGGCAAGCTGATGGGCCAGGCCCAGCAGATCGCGGTCGTGGCTACTGAGGCGGCCACCGACCATGTCCGGCACCACGCAGATGTGGAACGCCGGTTGCGGCACCTGATGCAGCGGCAATTGCACTTCAACGGCCGCGGTGCGTTTGCTCGCCCCACCCTGCTGGGCACCGCTGCGATCAATCCGCTTGATCCCATTGGGGCCGATGAAACCGACACCATGGACGTTCTTGCGGATGACCCCGTTAGGCCCCATCCAGCTGTGTTGTACCGGTTGCATGGCCGCGTGCAGCGGGTGCAGGCGGTTGCGGGCGATCCACTCGGCGCGAGGGTCGCGGCGGATAATGTCGCTCATCAATGCACCTCCGCGGGTTCACGTTTGGCCGGAGCCACAGGTTTGGCCGGGGCTGCATCTTCCAGCAGCGCATCGGCCACCAGTTCGGCAATGTCCTTGATCATTGGGCGTGGTTCGACCACCCCTTCGAGCATCGCGGTGCACTGCGGGCAACCCACGGCCACCAGCTCGGCGCCGGTTTCGCGGATGTCGTCCATGCGCATGTCGGGAATCCGCTGCTTGCCTGGGATGTCGGTGATCGGCGCACCGCCACCGCCGCCGCAGCAACGCGAACGGAAACCGGAACGCTGCATTTCCTTGACCTCGATACCCAGCGCACGCAGCACCTGGCGCGGCGCCTCGTATTCGCCGTTGTAGCGGCCCAGGTAGCACGGGTCGTGATAGGTCACGCTGTCGCCCTTGTGCTGGCCGAGGTTCAGCGCGCCGGCGTCGATGATTTCCGCCATATAGGTGCTGTGGTGCTGCACCAGGTAGTTGCCATCGAAGGCGCCGTATTCGTTTTTCAGCACGTGGAAGCTGTGGGGGTCGCAGGTGACGATGCGGTTGAAGCTGTATTTGGCCAGGGTCTGGATGTTGCGCTTGGCCAACAGCTGGAACGTCGCTTCGTCACCCAGGCGCCGGGCCACATCGCCGCTGTCGCGTTCTTCGAGGCCGAGCACGGCGAAGTCGATCTTCGCTGCCTTGAGCACTTTGACGAAGGCGCGCAGGGTGCGCTGGTTGCGCATGTCGAAGGCACCGTCGCCGACCCAGAACAGCACGTCGGTGGATTTCTTCTCGCTGAGCAGGTTCAGGTTCAGGTCCGCCGCCCAGTTCATCCGCCCGCCCGGGGCGAAGCCGCCAGGGTTGTCGGTGGCGATGAGGTTTTCCAGCACCTCGGCGCCCTTGTTCGGCGTGGCACCTTTTTCCAAGGTCAGGTGGCGGCGCATGTCGACGATGGCATCGACGTGCTCGATCATCATCGGGCATTCCTCGACACACGCCCGGCAAGTGGTGCAGGACCACAGGGTCTCGGCGTCCACCAGGCCGTTGACAATGGGCTGGTGCGGGTTGCCGCTGTGCTCGCCCACCGGTTTGCCCGGATACGGACTGCCGGCGAATTTCGCATCGGTGCCGCCGGCCAGGCCGACGACCATGTCCTGGATGAGTTTTTTCGGGTTCAGCGGCTGGCCGGCAGCGAACGCCGGGCAGGCCGCTTCGCACTTGCCGCACTGCACGCAGGCGTCGAAGCCCAGCAATTGGTTCCAAGTGAAGTCCTTGGGTTTTTCCACACCCAGCGGTGCGGCGGGGTCGTTCAGGTCCAACGGCTTGAGACCGGTGGAACGGCCACCGCCAAAGCGCTCGGCGCGACGGTGCCAGGCCAGGTGCAGGGCACCGGCGAAGGCGTGTTTCATCGGCCCGCCCCAGGTCATGCCGAAGAACAGTTCCGACACGCCCCACAGCACGCCGACAGCCAGGATCGCCGCCACCAGCCAACCACCGAAGTTCTCCGGCAGGATGCCCGCCACCGGCAGGGTCAGCAGGAAGAACGACGCCGAGAAGGCCAGCAGGCTTTTCGGCAGGCGCATCCACGGGCCCTTGGACAAACGGGCGGGCGGGTTGCGCCGACGCAGGTACATGAAGATCGCACCGACGAACATCACCGCCGACATCAGCAGCAGGGCGTAACCGAGGATGCGGTTGTGCAAGCCAAAACCGTGCACCAGGATCGCCAACACAATCGACGCCACCGCCCCGCCCGCCGTGGCGACGTGGGTATTGGCAATGTACTTGTCCCGCGCCACCACGTGGTGCAGGTCCACCATGTAGCGCTTGGGCATGGCGAAGAGGCCACCGATCAGGTCGACTTTCGATGGTCGTCCCCGGCGCCACATGTTCACCCGCCGCAAGGCACCAAGGACCGCGAGGCCCAGGGCTGCGAACAGCAGGATTGGAAGAAGGGTGTTCAACATGGTGAAGCTCCCACCAAGACATCTGGAGAAACGCCACTGATCGTTCCTCACGCTCTGCGTGGGAATGCCTCAATGGACGCTCCGCGTCCGCTTTTGGGACGCAGAGCGTCCCGGGCTGAATTCCCACGCAGAGCGTGGGAACGATCAGTTCAACGACTTAAAAATCCTTGCACAACCGCAGGGCGTCATAGATGGCGGCGTGAGTATTACGCTGGGCCACGCAGTCGCCGATGCGGAACAGCAGGTAGCCATCGCCGCTCTGCTCCAGGCACGGCTGGGGCTTGATCGCGAACAGGGCTTCGACGTCGATCTGGCCCTTGTTGCGCGAACCTTCCTTCAGCGCGTAGTAGATTTCTTCGTCCGGCCGCACGCCGTTCTCCACCACCACCTGGTCCACCACGCGCTCTTCCTTGGCGCCGGTGTATTCGTTCTCCAGCACCGCCACCAGCTTGTCGCCTTCGCGGTAGACCTTCTCCAGCATCATGTCCCCGGTCATGATCACTTCCTTGGGGTACATGCTGCGGTAGTAGGTGGGGAACGACGTCCCGCCAATGGCCACGCCCGGCTTGATATCGTCAGTGACGATCTCGACCTGGCTGCCCTTGTCGGCGAGGAAGTCGGCCACCGACATGCCGGTGAACTCGCAGATGGTGTCGTAGACCAGCACGTTCTTGCCCGGCGCCACCTTGCCGTCGAGCACGTCCCAGCTGCTGACCACCAGCCCTTCGGCGGCGCCCCAGTGTTCGTTCTGCTCGATGAATGGATGCCCGCCGACGGCCAGCACCACCACGTCCGGACGCAGGTCCATGATGGTCGGCGCATCCGCCGCCACGCCCAGGCGCAGGTCGACTTTCAGCCGCGCCAGTTCCAGTTGGAACCAGCGGGTGATACCGGCGATCTGGTCCCGTTGCGGGGCTTTCGAGGCGGTGGTGATCTGCCCGCCGATGAATTCCTTTTTCTCGAACAGGGTCACATCGTGTCCACGTTCGGCGGCCACACGCGCCGCTTCCATCCCGGCCGGGCCGGCACCGACCACCACGACTTTGCGCTTGGGCCCGGTGGACTTCTCGATGATGTGCGGCACACCCATGTATTCACGGGACGTCGCGGCGTTCTGGATGCACAGCACGTCCAGCCCTTGGTACTGGCGGTCGATGCAGTAGTTGGCACCAACGCACTGCTTGATCTGGTCGATCTGGCCCATCTTGATCTTGGCGATCAGGTGCGGGTCGGCGATGTGGGCGCGAGTCATGCCGACCATGTCGACGTAACCGCCCTCCAGGATCCGCGTGGCCTGGTTAGGGTCCTTGATGTTCTGCGCATGCAGCACCGGGACCTTGACTACTTCCTTGATACCGGCGGCCAGGTGCAGGAACGGCTCCGGCGGATAACTCATGTTCGGGATAACGTTGGCCAGGGTGTTGTGGGTGTCGCAACCCGAGCCCACCACGCCGATGAAATCGAGCATGCCGGTGTCGTCGTAATACTTGGCGATCTGCTTCATGTCCTCGTGGGACAAGCCGTCCGGGTGGAACTCGTCACCGCACAGGCGCATGCCCACGCAGAAATCGTCGCCCACTTCGGCACGCACGGCCTTCAACACTTCCAGGCCGAATTTCATGCGGCCTTCGAAGCTGCCGCCCCATTCGTCGGTCCGCTTGTTGACCCGCGGGCTCCAGAACTGGTCGATCATGTGCTGGTGCACGGCGGACAGTTCGACACCGTCCAGGCCTCCGGCCTTGGCGCGCTTGGCGGCGCTGGCATAGTTGCCGATCACCCGCCAGATTTCTTCCGGCTCGATGGTCTTGCAGGTGGCACGGTGCACCGGCTCACGCACGCCGGACGGCGACATCAGGGTCGGCCAGTTGAAACCGTCCCAGCGCGAGCGACGACCCATATGGGTAATCTGGATCATGATCTTGGCGCCATGCTTGTGCATGGCGTCGGCCAGGTTCTGGAAGTGCGGGATGATGCGGTCGGTGGACAGGTTCACCGAGCTCCACCATTCCTGCGGGCTGTCGATGGCGACCACCGACGAGCCACCGCAGATCGCCAGGCCGATGCCGCCCTTGGCCTTCTCTTCGTAGTACTTCACATACCGGTCGGTGGTCATGCCGCCGTCGGTGGCGTAGACCTCGGCGTGCGCGGTGCTGAGCACGCGGTTGCGGATGGTCAGCTTGCCGATCTGGATCGGCTGGAACATTGCTTCAAAAGCCATGGTGCGATCCTCGACTTACAACGGCTTGACGATGAACAGGCCGTCGTCGTGGCCTTCTTCGGAACCGCCGTAGACCTGTTCGGCCACGGTGCGGATCTGGCTGCCGCGAGCGGCGAGGATCTGGTCCATGGCGCCGGCGAACCAGCCGGTGAACATGTAGTCGACCTTGCGCCCGACCTTGCCATACACATAGACGAACGCCGAGTGTTCGAGCTTGACGCTGGCGGTGCCTTTGTCCAGGTCGATGTCCTGGATCTTGAACAGGCCCCAGCCACGTTGGGACAAGCGCTTCATGTAGTGCTCGAACACCGCGACGCCTTCCAGGCCGTGGCATTCGGCTTCTTTTTCACACCAGTGCCAGGCGGACTTGTAGCCGGCCTTGTAGAGAATGTCGGCGTAGGCGTCGGCGCCCAGCACTTCCTCGATGCCCATGTGGTTGTTGACGAAGAAGTGACGCGGTACGTACAGCATCGGCAGGGCGTCGGACGTCCAGACACCGGTTTCGCTGTCGACTTCGATAGGCAGTTGCGGGGCGATCTTGGCCATGAAAACTTGACTCCGGAAATTCGTGATGTGCCTGCGGCGTGGGTGGCCGCAGGTAAAGGATTCAGTGATGCGGCGGCGCTTATTCGCCCCAGACGTCTTTGAGCACGTTCACCCAGTTTTCGCCCATGATCTTGCGCACCACCCGCTCCGGGTGACCGCGCTTGAGCAGCGTCTCGGTGAGGTTCGGGAACTCGCCCACGGTGCGGATGCCCAGCGGGTTGATGATCTTGCCGAAGCTGGTCAGACGACGGGCGTAGCCCTTGTCGTGGGTCAGCATCTCGAAGAAATCCTGGCCGTGGCCCTGGGTGAAGTCGGTACCGATGCCGATGGCGTCTTCACCGACGATGTTCATGGTGTATTCGATGGCTTCGGCGTAGTCGTCGATGGTCGAATCGATGCCCTTGGCCAGGAACGGCGCGAACATGGTCACGCCGACGAAACCACCGTGGTCGGCAATGAACTTCAGCTCTTCATCGGATTTGTTGCGCGGGTGTTCTTTCAGGCCGGATGGCAGGCAGTGGGAGTAGCACACCGGCTTTTTCGATTCGAGGATGACTTCTTCGGAGGTCTTGGAACCGACGTGGGACAGGTCGCACATGACGCCGACGCGGTTCATCTCGGCGACGATTTCACGACCGAAGCCCGACAGGCCGCCGTCGCGCTCGTAGCAGCCGGTGCCCACCAGGTTCTGGGTGTTGTAGCACATCTGCACCACACCGACGCCGAGCTGCTTGAAGATCTCGACGTAGCCGAGCTGGTCTTCAAAAGCGTGGGCGTTCTGGAAGCCGAAGATGATGCCGGTCTTGCCCTGTTCCTTGGCGCGACGGATGTCGGCGGTGGTCTTCACCGGGATCACCAGGTCGCTGTTCTCGCGGATCAGTTTCTGGCTGGCAACGATGTTGTTGATGGTGGCCTGGAAACCTTCCCACACCGACACGGTGCAGTTGGCTGCGGTCAGGCCGCCCTTGCGCATGTCTTCGAACAGGTCGCGGTTCCACTTGGCAATGATCAGCCCGTCGATAACGATGCTGTCGGCGTGCAATTCGGCTGGGCTCATCAGGCAGTCCCCTTGTTGGCGATTCATGCGCCGAATCGTGTGCCGGCGCTTTGGGGCCAGCATATGCCTGAGGGCCGTCGCGACCCGGTGCAAAAACGACAGGGGAATTGCCGAAAGCGTCAATCCACGACAATGGGCTACGACAGGCCCACCCTGCCCGTCTGTTCTTTACTCGACGCTTGCGCCAGAATCCGCCGCATCACTGGTTTTCACTGGACTTGAGCGGCAACGCGATGAAATCGATCTTCCTGGCTTTGGCACTGATCAGCACCCTGGCACACGCAACCGAAGACACCGAGCCCAATCCCTGCGACGAAGTCGAAAACGACGTCCAGACCCTGGCCTGCTCGGCCTACGGCAAAGCCGCTGCCGAACAATTGCTGGGGGAAAACCTGCAGAGCCTCCTTGAGCGCCTGCAAACCCGCTACGCCAGCGACAAGGCCCAGCTCAACGACATCACCACCAAGGTCAAGGCCGCCCAGCAACTGTGGCAAAAACAGCGCGACGCCGACTGCGCCATCGCCGCCTTCCCGGCCAAACCCGGCAGCGACGCCTACAAAATCGCCGAAAACGACTGCATGGCCCAAGTGAGCGATGACCGGTCGGAGTTTTTGGAGTCGATTGGGCAGGAGTGAAAGCAATATTCAGACATCTTTCACGCGTTGGCCCTGGACGGGATATAAGTCAAGATTCGCAAATCTTATAAAAGACTTATATCCTTCCATGAACACTATCCACTGGACCAGAAAAGCCGTTAAGCAGCTTTTGAAATTGCACTCCGTCCATCAGGTTCAGGTTCGGGACGCCGTTACGGCACTCGCCCAGATGCCTGACGTGGTGAATGTCAAAGCACTTGTTGGCCATGGCTATGCGTACCGCCTCCGGGTAGGTAGCTATCGAGTCATGTTCGATTGGGACGGGGCGATCAAGGTCGTCAGCATTCAAGAGGTCAAGAAACGCGATGAACGAACCTACTGACATCCAGATCATCAACGACGCAGACGGGAACCCGGCATTCGTGGTCATTCCGTATGCGAAATACGTTGCGCAAAAACTAGAACCGGATCTGATCCCTCATGAGGTAGTCAGCCGTATCGTCGACGGTGCGACACCGATTCGCGCCTGGCGCGAACATCTGAGTTTGACCCAGGAGGAGGTTGCCCGTCGTCTGGGCATCTCCCAACCGGCGTTTGCCCAACAGGAATCAGTCGGCAAGCCGCGCAGGGCGACCCGCGAAAAAATTGCCGCTGCTTTTGGTATCCGTGCCGATCAGCTGGAACTGTAAAACCTCAAAAGCGACAAACCAGCAGCTTCGTCTACACTGGCTACATACCCGTCCGAGCCGGGCTGTACAGACGAGTCACACACGACAATCGAAGGGATTTTCGTATGCACTCTCTTACCGCCTTGCCCGTTTACGGCTTGGTTATCTTTATCGCCATCGTGCTCGGCATCGAAGCCGGTCGTCGGGTCGGCAACCGTCACCTGGCCCAGGACCCGGACGGCGCCCGCCAGGGCATCGGGGCTATCGAAGGCGCGGTGTTTGGCCTGCTGGCCTTGCTGATTGCCTTTACCTTTTCCGGCGCGGCTTCGCGCCTGGATCAGCGCCGCGCACTGATCGTTGCCGAAACCAATGCCATGGGCACGGCCTGGCTGCGCCTGGACCTGCTTCCAGCAAGTGAACAACCGGAGATCCGCCAGGCGTTCCGGGACTATGTCGACGCCCGCATCGAGTATTACCGCGACCTGCGCGAAGACGAAGTCGACGAAGCCGCCCATGACCGAGCCAATGACTTGCAACAAACCATCTGGAAACGCACCGTCGCCGCCCTGCAACAGATGCCCACCCCAACCCTGGGAACCCCGGTGTTGCAGGCACAGAACGAGATGATCGATATCACCACCACCCGCGCGGTGGCCCACGAAACCCACCCGCCCCTGACCATTTACCTGATGCTGGTGACCATGACCCTGATCAGCGCCCTGCTGATCGGCTATGGCATGGCCGGCGCCCGGCAACGCAACTGGCTGCACAGCCTCGGTTACGCAGCGGTGATGGTCTGCGTGCTGTACGTGATCCTGGATTTCGAGTACCCACGCTTTGGGGTCATCCGGGTCGACTATTTCGACAAGATCATGCTGGACCTGCGCGCGAGCATGAATTGATCAAGGCGGATAGACTGGCTCTCCAGACCTCCCGAATCCAAGGCCAAGCATGATCATCTGCGGCATCGAAATCAAAGGCAGCGAAGCGATCATCGCCGTTGCCTCGCTGGATCAACAGGCGTTGAGCCACGTCCCACTGAACACCAAGAAAATCGCCCTGGACGACGATGACGAAGCCGCGAACGTCAAGGCTTTCGCTGCGCAAGTGCGGGCGTTCGTGACGGACAACGGCATCGAACGCATCGCTATAAAGAAGCGCAGCAAGAAAGGTGAGTTCGCCGGTGGGCCGACCACGTTCAAGATCGAAGGGATTTTCCAATTGCTGGAAGGTTGCGAGGTGACGCTGCTGTCGCCGCAGACCATTAATGCACAGAGCAAGAAACACGACTTCGCCCTGCCGGCAACGCTGAACAAGTATCAGCATGAAGCCTATAAAGCAGCCTGCTCGGCGTTGATGAAGAAGTAAATTCTCTTCTACCAATGCCTGACCGAGCACCATCACTGTGGCGAGGGGATTTATCCCCGTTGGGGCGCGAAGCGGCCCTGAAACCTGGCGACTCGGTGTATCAGATAGATTTAGGGCTGCTGCGCAGCCCAACGGGGATAACTCCCCTCGCCAAAGGTTCTTCTTTGCCCGACAGCTCATCCGGTTGGCATCAGTTCTGTTGCTTGCGATACCCCTTCAACCACTCCGCAAACGCCTTGTCTTCCAGCGCATAACCACCGCGGTTGGACTTCCACACCAGCTCTTTTTCACGCAGCGCGTCGATGCAGGATTGGATGGTCTGGGTACCGGGCACGACTTCGCTGCCCATGTTTTTCAGCACCTTGCCCACCGCCTCCAACGTTGAGTCAGTGAAGGGCGCGAAGGGCTCGTTGTTCTGCGAGCGTTCGGCCATGACCTGCAACACCGCGCGTTGCGGCACCGTCAGGGCGTTCCAGGCGCTTTCGAACTCGGTCCAGACACCAGCGCGGAGCATTTCGGCGCTGTTGCGCAGCAGTTCACCCAAATGGCTCGCCTCACCCAGTTCCAGGGCAATTTCTCCGATGACGCTGCGCAACATCTCGGGACGGCGCCCCACCAGCTCAAAAGCCTGGTCGAGGTCATCGGCGTTGAACTGGTTGGTCTGGGCCAGGTGTGCGTTCAAATGGAAGGTGTAGGCTTGGGTGAAGGCTTTGCCCAGCAAAGGGAACGGCGTGATGCTGGACCCGTAGAACGGTTGGTTGCGGCTCAGTACCAAGTGCGCGAGCTTGTCGCGATTGGAGCCGGTGAACACAAGCCGCAGACCGCTGGTATCCCCTTCACGCCCCTGGTTGAGCTGATCACGGGCAGCCTTGAGGGCGAACATCGCGTTGACCCCGGCCTCGGTGGTCAGCGCATGCTGGGCTTCGTCGATCACCAGCACCACGGTTTTATCGGCGGCACGGTGCAACAGTTCCAGCGCTTGGGTCAGCGTCGCCCCCTCGGGCAGTTGCGGCTGGCTGAAATCCCAGGACAACGTGCGCAAGAAGCTGAGTTTGTCGATGCCCATGGATTTGGCGAGCTTGCGGATGCCCTTTTCATAAGGCACCAGTGCCCCGGCGATGGCCGAGGCGATCAGGTCGGCAGGGTCTTTCTCCTTGTTTGCCCAGAGGTCGACGTAGACCGTGAGCCAACCACGGGTCTCGCATTCGGGAATCAAGTCCTCGCGCAGGAACGTACTTTTTCCGGTACGCCTTGGCGCGGCCAGGAACAGGCCTGAGGTGTAATCCTGGATCCCGGCGCCGGCCAGCCCATCGACAATATTGCGGGCCAGATCGGGGCGCCGGAAAACAAAACCGGGGTGCTTGGACATGGTTTTATACTCAATTATGGCGACAGGTATAATTTATAGTCCCGAGTATAATTGAGTATAAATGCCTGTCAAACCAACTCCCGCCCATCTCCCTGCCGCCGCCGATCCTCCCGCGGACACCGCGCGAACCGTGCCCGATAACTGCGGGTGAAATACGACGGTGATTCAAACCCGCAGGCGATGCTCACTTCCAACACGCTCATGTCGGTCTGGCGTAGCAGTTGCCGGGCCTTTTCCAGGCGCAGGCGCAGGTAGAAGTTGCTCGGGGTGTCATTCAGGTGCAGGCGGAACAGGCGTTCGAGCTGGCGCCGGGTGACGTTGATCGACTCGGCCAGGGCCAAGGTACTCAGGGGCGGTTCACTGTGGGTTTCCATCTCGCCGATGACGTGCACCAGCTTCTTGTTGCGAATGCCGTAGCGGTTGGCGATTTCCATGCGCTGGTGGTCTTTGCGCGGGCGGATGCGGCCGAGCACGAATTGCTCGCTGACCTGGATCGCCAACTCCGAACCGTGGGCCTGGCCGATCAGGTCGAGCATCAGGTCGATGGACGCGGTACCGCCCGCGCAGGTGATGCGGCGACGGTCGATTTCGAACAGTTCCTGGGTCACGCTGAGCTGCGGATAGGACTCCTTGAACGCCTCGATCGCTTCCCAATGCAGCGTCACACGATGCCCTTCCAGCAGTCCCGCCTCGGCCAGGACCACACTGCCGGTGTCGATGCCGCCCAGGATCACGCCTTCGCTGTCCAACCGATGCAACCAGCGCTCCAGCACCGGGCCGGCGAACTTCAACGGCTCAAAACCCGCCACGACCCACAGCGTCGCGCCTTTCTTCAGCGGCTCCAGCGCGGCATCAGCGTTGACCGACATGCCATTGCTCGCCAAAACCGCCCCACCATCGGCGCTCAACACGTGCCAGCGATACAGCTCGCCACGAAAACGGTTGGCGACCCGCAACGGCTCGATGGCCGAGATGAAACCGATGGCCGAAAAGCCCGGCATCAACAAGAAGTAGAAATCCTGGGACATGGCGCGCTCGGTGGTCGGGTAGCGTGCGGACCTTGATACGCCAGTTGCAACGTCCCTTCAAGAGGACAGGTCGCTGCAGTGCAAGAGGACGTCGCCGCTGTGCGTTTTGAGCAGGCCCTGGCTGCGTAACTTGGCACCACCGGCGCACAGACACCGGAACCCCCATAACAATAAAAACTGCCGAGGAACCCGACATGAAACGACTGATCAGCGCTTGCGTGCTTGCACTCAGCGCCACCTCCCTTGTGAATCAGGCCGCCATCGCCGCCGAGCCCGCCGCGTGCCAGAACGTGCGCCTGGGCGTGGTCAACTGGACCGACGTCATCGCCACCAGCGCCTTGACCCAGGTGATGCTAGACGGCCTCGGCTACAAGACCAAACAGACCAGCGCTTCCCAACAGATCATTTTCGCCGGGATCCGCGACCAGCGCCTGGACCTGTTCCTGGGCTACTGGAACCCGCTGATGACCCAGACCATCACGCCGTTCGTCGAAGCCAAACAGGTCAAGGTGCTGGAGCAACCGAGCCTTAAGGACGCCCGCGCCACCCTGGCCGTGCCGACCTACCTGGCCGACAAGGGCCTGAAGACCTTCGCCGACATCGCCAAATTCGAGAAGGAGCTGGGCGGCAAGATCTACGGCATCGAGCCCGGCTCCGGCGCCAACACCCAGATCAAGGCGATGATCGCCAAGAACCAGTTCGGCCTGGGCAAGTTCCAGCTGGTGGAGTCCAGCGAGGCCGGCATGCTCGCCGCCGTGGATCGCGCCGTGCGGCGCAAGGAAGCCGTGGTGTTCTTCGGCTGGGCGCCGCACCCGATGAACGTCAACGTGCAGATGACCTACCTCACCGGCAGCGAAGACGCCCTCGGCCCGAACGAAGGCATGGCCACCGTCTGGACCGTGACCGCGCCGAACTACGCCGAGCAATGCCCGAACATAGGTCGTCTGCTGAGCAACCTGACCTTCACTGCCGAAGACGAGAGCCGGATGATGCAACCACTGCTCGATCACAAGGATCCCCTCGAATCGGCCCGGCAATGGCTCAAGGATCACCCGAAAGACAAGCAGCGCTGGCTCGAAGGCGTGACCACCTTCGACGGCAAGCCGGCCGCCGACAATCTGAAACTCACCAGCAACTGATCAACCGATCTCCCTCTGCGCAGCAGCAAAAGGCTGCGCAGTGACTCACTACGCCTGAAGGAATCCGCACCATGAACCACGACGTCATCATCACCTGCGCACTCACCGGTGCTGGCGACACGACCGCCAAAAGTCCTCACGTGCCGGTCACCCCAAAACAGATCGCCGCGGCAGCCGTCGAGGCTGCCAAAGCCGGTGCGACCGTCGTGCACTGCCATGTTCGCGACCCACAGACCGGCAAGTTCAGTCGCGACGTCGCGCTGTACCGCGAAGTGATGGAGCGCATCCGTGAGGCGGACGTCGACATCATCGTCAACCTCACCGCCGGCATGGGTGGCGACCTGGAGATCGGCGGCGGTGAAAACCCGATGGAGTTCGGCCCCAACACCGACCTGGTCGGCCCGCTGACCCGCCTGGCTCACGTCGAAGAACTCTTGCCGGAAATCTGCACGCTGGATTGCGGCACGCTGAACTTCGGCGACGGCGACACCATTTACGTTTCTACCCCAGCGCAACTGCGGGCCGGCGCCAAGCGCATCACCGAGCTCGGCGTGAAGGCCGAGCTGGAAATCTTCGACACCGGCCACTTGTGGTTCGCCAAACAGATGATCAAGGAAGGCCTGCTGGACAACCCGTTGTTCCAACTCTGCCTGGGCATCCCGTGGGGCGCGCCCGCCGACACCACCACCATGAAAGCCATGGTCGACAACCTGCCGGCGGACGCGGTGTGGGCCGGTTTCGGCATTGGCCGCATGCAAATGCCGATGGCGGCCCAGGCGGTATTGCTGGGCGGCAACGTGCGGGTCGGGCTGGAAGACAACCTCTGGCTGGACAAAGGCGTGCTTGCCACTAACGGTCAACTGGTGGAGCGCGCTGGCGAAATCCTCAGCCGCCTCGGGGCTCGCGTCCTCACCCCGGCTGAAGGCCGCAAGAAAATGGGCCTGGTCCAGCGCGGCTAAGCAGGACCAGGCCATTCAATTACCAAATCTGTTCAGGAAATCACCATGCGCTTCATCACTGACATCAAGACATTCGCTGCTCTGGGCAGCGGCGTGATTGGCAGCGGCTGGGTCAGCCGCGCCCTGGCCCATGGCCTGGACGTGGTCGCCTGGGACCCGGCGCCCGGTGCCGAGGCCGCCTTGCGCAAACGCGTTGCCAACGCTTGGGGCGCCCTTGAGAAACAAGGCTTGGTCGCCGGCGCCTCGCAGGGCCGGTTGCGCTTCGTCGCCACCATCGAAGAATGCGTGCGCGATGCCGACTTCATCCAGGAAAGCGCCCCCGAGCGGCTGGAACTCAAGCTCGAACTGCACGCCCAGATCAGCGCCGCGGCCAAACCCAATGCGCTGATCGGTTCTAGCACCTCGGGACTGCTGCCAAGCGAGTTCTATGAGAACGCCACCCACCCGGACCGCTGTGTGGTCGGGCACCCGTTCAACCCGGTTTATCTGTTGCCGCTGGTGGAAGTGGTCGGCGGCAAAAACACCGCGCCCGAAGCCGTGCAAGCAGCGATGCGGGTGTATGAATCACTCGGCATGCGTCCATTGCACGTGCGCAAGGAAGTCCCCGGCTTCATCGCCGACCGGCTGCTCGAAGCGCTGTGGCGCGAAGCCCTGCACCTGATCAACGACGGTGTCGCCACCACCGGGGAAATCGACGATGCCATCCGTTTTGGCGCCGGCCTGCGCTGGTCATTCATGGGCACGTTCCTGACTTACACCCTGGCCGGCGGCGATGCCGGCATGCGCCATTTCATGGCCCAGTTCGGCCCGGCGTTGCAACTGCCCTGGACCTATCTGCCGGCGCCGGAGCTGACCGAGAAGCTGATCGACGATGTGGTGGACGGCACGAGCGAGCAATTGGGCAGCCACAGCATTTCGGCCCTGGAACGCTATCGTGATGATTGCCTGCTGGCAGTGCTGGAAGCGGTGAAGACCACCAAAGAAAAGCATGGGATGGCCTTCGCCGAGTAACTGATCGTTCCCACGCTCTGCGTGGGAATGCAGCCCGGGACGCTCCGCGTTCCGAATGAAGCGTGACGCAGAGCGTCACAAGAGGCGTTCCCACGCAGAGCGTGGGAACGATCATGCTCGGAGACAGCCATGCCCGCCCTCACCACCTACCAAACCCGCATCCTCCCCGAATGGGTCGACTACAACGGCCATTTGCGCGATGCCTTCTACCTGCTGATCTTCAGCTACGCCACCGACGCGCTGATGGACCGACTCGGCCTCGACAGCCAGAGCCGCGAAGCCAGCGGCCACTCGTTGTTCACCCTCGAACTGCACCTCAATTACTTGCACGAAGTGAAGCTCGGCGCCGATGTCGAGGTGCACACGCAGATCATCGGCCACGACGCCAAACGCTTGCATCTCTACCACAGCCTGCATCTGGCCGGCGGTGATAAAGAGCTGGCCGGCAATGAACAGATGTTGCTGCATGTCGACCTGGCCGGCCCGCGCTCGACGCCCTTCACCGAACTTACCCTGGGCCGACTCAAGACCCTGTTGGATAGCCAAGCCGACCTGCCGACACCGACCTACACCGGTCGGGTCATCGCCCTGCCCCCCGCCCGATAAACCGCGAACAGGAGATCGCCATGAACACCGCTGCCGCTGTCGCCGACTTCCGACGCTATCCGCTTGTCCAGGCATTGACCGCTGCGACCCCCTTGGCCGACCGGGTACAGGTCACGTGGGCCGACGGCCGGGTCAGCCCGTTCCACCATCAGTGGCTAAGGGACAACTGCCCGTGCCCGCAATGCGTCTACAGCGTTACCCGCGAGCAGGTCCTGGAGATCGTCGATGTTCCGGAGGACGTGGGCCCCTGCGAAATCAGCATCGACGATGCGGGCCACCTGTGTGTGGTTTGGCGGGGTGGCCACCAAAGCCTGTTCGACCCGGGCTGGTTGCGCGCCCATGCGTATGACGACCATTCCAGGGCCGAACGCCTGGCGAACAAGCCGCGCCGCCAGCTGTGGCAGCATGACCTGAAACTGCCGGTGTTCGAATACCAGGCACTGATGATGGACACCGACGCGTTGCTGCAATGGCTTCTGGCGCTGCGCGACATCGGCCTGACCCAAGTACGCGGCGTGCCCACCGAACCCGGCTCGCTGAAAGAGATCGCCCAGCGCATTTCGTTTATCCGTGAGAGCAATTTCGGCGTGCTGTTCAACGTGCAGTCCAAGGCCGATGCCGACAGCAACGCCTACACCGCTTTCAACCTGCCGCTGCACAGCGACCTGCCGACTCGGGAATTGCAGCCGGGCCTGCAGTTCTTGCATTGCCTGGTGAACGACGCCGACGGCGGTGAGAGTATCTTTGTCGACGGCTTTGCCATTGCCGAGGCACTGCGCCAAGAGGATTGCGAAGCGTTCGACGCGCTATGCCAGATCCCGGTGGAATTTCGCAACAAGGATCGCCACAGCGACTACCGCTGCCTGGCGCCGATCATCGCGCTGGATGCGTTGGGGCACGTCACGGAAATCCGCATGGCGAACTTCCTGCGAGGGCCGTTCGACACCTCGGCCGAACAGATGCCCAGGTTCTACCGCGCCTACCGCCGCTTCATCGCCCTGACCCGCGAGCCGCGATTTCGCCTGGTGCAGCGCCTCGAACCCGGCCAGCTGTGGTGCTTCGACAACCGCCGCACGCTTCATGCGCGCAACGCGTTCGACCCGAACTCCGGCGCACGGCATTTCCAGGGGTGCTATGTGGATCGGGATGAGTTGTTGTCGCGGATTCTGGTGTTGCAGCGCTAGAGCGATTCATCCAGACAAAAAAATCCCCGATCAAGCCGTGACAGGATCGGGGCAGGAGCGTTACTGGAGGAGCTGTTGCGCGAGGGTGACCAAACCATCGTGATTCAGCTTGGGACCCAGTTTGCCCAGTCCCGGACCGGGCGAGTTAGCCGAAAACGACCCGCTCATAGTCATTCATGACAGATCGACGATTTGCCCTTGCCGCCGCTTCGGACGGCTACCAGAATCCAGGCACGACCCCAATCCCTGAACAAGGAAAAGCGTCATGATGTACGCCGATTTGATCGACCAGGAAGACCTGCTGGGCCAGCTCAAGGCCTTGGGACTGCAGATACCCAGCAACTCCACCGCCGAGCAGGCCTGCGAATGCGCGGTACGGGGGCTGGACAGGGCTCGCGCCAATGAATTGCGGAGGATGGTCAAGGACATGTATACCAGCAGCGCGACCATCCTGCCGGCGGTGCGCCAGGCAATCGATCAGCAACTGTTGCCGGCATTGGCCCAATACCAGCAGACCCATAGCTGACCCTGTGGCGAGGGAGCTTGCTCCCTCGCCACAAAAGCCCGTTTTAGAGCCTCACACTGGCAAACGTCGACTCGTTGCGGGCCTGGCTCAGCGCCGACAGCGGGCCGGACAACGGCGACAGCACCAGGGCCTGCGGCAACGGCATCATCGCCACCTGCTGCGCGGTATTGGAACCGACGCGCTCGTCCCGTGGTGGAATGCCGAAATACTCGCGGTAGCATTTAGAGAAGTGCGGGGTCGAGACGAAGCCGCACACCGAGGCCACTTCGATGATCGACATCGGCGTCTGCTTGAGCAACTGCCGCGCACGAATCAGCCGCAGCTTGAGGTAATAGCGCGACGGCGAGCAGTGCAGGTATTTCTGGAACAACCGCTCCAGCTGACGCCGGGACACGGCGACGTACACCGCCAGTTCATCCAGGTCGATCGGCTCTTCGAGGTTGGCCTCCATCAACGCGACGATTTCCTGCAATTTAGGCTGGTTGGTGCCGAGCATGTGCTTGAGCGGCACGCGCTGGTGATCCTGCTCGTTGCGGATGCGCTCGTAGACAAACATCTCGGAGATTGCCGCCGACAGTTCACGACCGTGATCGCGGCTGATCAGATGCAGCATCATGTCCAGCGGCGCGGTGCCACCGGAGCTGGTGAAACGGTTGCGGTCGAGGGTGAACAGGCGCGTGCTCATCGACACCCGCGGAAAGGCTTCCTGCATCGCCGCCAGGCATTCCCAGTGCACGCTGCAATCGAAACCGTCCAGCAGGCCGGCGCACGCCAGGGCCCAACTGCCGGTGCAGACCGCGCCAAGGCGACGGGACTGACGGGCCTGGCTTTGCAGCCAGGAGACATGCTCGCGGGTCACCGTACGCTGGATGCCGACGCCGCCACAGACGATAACGGTGTCGAGGGCCGGCGCTTTGTGCATGGAGGCGTCCGGGGTGATCTGCAAACCGTCGCTGGCCCATACCTGGCCGCCATCGACGGTCAGGGTGGTCCAGCGATACAACTCGCGACCGGACAGCTGGTTGGCCATGCGTAGCGGTTCCACCGCGGACGCCAGGGAAATCAGCGTGAAATTGTCCAGCAGCAAAAAGCCGATGGATTGAGGCGCACGGTTCTGGGGTTGGGCCCCGGAGTTGGACGTCGTCATCGCGGTATCTCCTCACACAAAGCGGGTGATGGCCTCAGGCGGAGGCTCTTGTTATTGCCCATCATTCTCTTGCGTGAGACGGGGCTTTATCGGGATAGAGCAATTGCCATGCCTAAATTTGAATGCGTGTTCAATAACTCCTGAAAACGACATGTCGGCCTGTCTAGACAAGGCTTCGATGGAGGCTGGGTTCTAACTGCCATCAATGGCGCAGACGGCTACCGCTGTGGGCTGTGAGCAGATCGGTAGCACTTGTGGTTACTGGGCTGCGGCGTCTTCGAGGCGGTTGTCACCGCAAGCGCGGGGACGGACGGTAGCGCGATACACAAAGGCGTGACCGATAAGTCACGCCTTGTCTGTTTGCGACGCGCCAAAACGTGGCGTGTTTTTGTGGTGGTGTGCATTTTACGAGCGATTTTTACAATTTTTTGTGACGAGGAGTTTTTTCCCCTCGCCACACCTGATCAACACTCCACCGCACTCACCGCCAAGCCACCGCGCGATGTCTCTTTATATTTGTCATGCATGTCGGCGCCGGTATCACGCATGGTACGGATCACCCGGTCCAGCGAGATAAAATGCTGGCCGTCACCGCGAAGGGCCATTTGCGCGGCGTTGATGGCTTTCACTGCGGCAATGGCGTTGCGTTCGATGCAAGGCACCTGGACCAGGCCGCCTACCGGGTCGCAGGTCAGGCCAAGGTTGTGTTCCAGGCCGATTTCCGCCGCGTTGCACAATTGCTCAGGCGTGGCGCCAAGGATCTCCGCCAGCCCCGCCGCCGCCATGGCGCAAGCCGAGCCGACCTCACCCTGGCAGCCAACCTCGGCACCGGAGATCGACGCGTTCTTCTTGCACAGGATTCCCACTGCCGCCGCGCCGAGGAAATAGTCCACGACGTTGGCGTCGGTGACCGCTTCGCTGAATTTCATGAAGTAATGCAGTACCGCCGGGATGATCCCCGCCGCACCATTGGTCGGCGCCGTGACCATGCGCCCACCGGCGGCGTTTTCCTCGTTGACCGCCAAGGCGAACAGGTTGACCCATTCCATGGCGCTCAAGGTCGAGCCGATCACGTTCGGTTTGTTCAACTCTTGCAGGCTGCGGTGCAACTTGGCAGCACGACGCCGCACATTCAGGCCGCCGGGCAGAATGCCTTCGTGCTTGAGGCCCTGCTCGACGCAATCCTGCATGGCCCGCCAGAGCTTCATCAGGCCGCTGCGAATCGCTTCTTCGGAGCGCCAGACCTTCTCGTTGGCCATCATCAATTCAGCCACCCGCAGGTTGTGCGTGCGGCACAGCCCGAGCAATTCCTCGGCGCTGGAAAAGTCGTAAGGCAATTCGGTGGCGTCCAGGTCCGCCACGCCACTGGAAGCCTGGGCCTGGTCGACGACAAATCCGCCGCCGACCGAATAATAGGTATCGCGGTGCAGCTCGCCGTTGTCGCCCTCCGCCACCAGCGTCATCGCATTGGGGTGGAACGGCAGGTTCTCATCGAGCAGGCGCATGTCGCGGGACCAGATGAAAGGCACCGGCAGGCGGCCGTCGAGCAGCAGCGTCTGGGTTTCGCGCAGCAGCTCGATGCGCGTGCCGATTTGCGACGGATCGATCGAGTCAGGCCATTCGCCCATCAACCCCATGATCGTGGCGGTATCGCTGCCGTGGCCGATGCCGGTGGCCGACAACGAACCGAACAGTTGCACCTCGATCCGGCGCACTTCATGCAGCAGCGACCGGGCCCGAAGCGCTTCGACAAACAGCGCCGCCGCACGCATGGGCCCCACGGTGTGGGAACTGGACGGGCCGATACCAATCTTGAACAAGTCGAACACGCTGATTGCCATTGCCTTGAATCTCCAGAACGGTCACATCTCCAGGCGCGGGAGCGCCCAGTGGCGCAGCTGCTACGCTCAACGCCGGGATGGCCGCATCATCCGGCTTTTGAATCGGCTTTCGACGTCTGACACCGACGCAATCATGCCCAGCAACGCCGCGTCGCCGTCGCCCAGGTTTTGCGACGTTTTTTTGCGTGTCAGAAGCCAGTCGAGGGCGGAAAAAATCTGTAAACGACGTCACCGACACTGGATGCGACCCTCCCTGTACTGGATACGACGCACCCTGTAGGCGTTGGATTTGCACTGGTACATGATCGGTTACGGCTCGTTTGCAAGGCCGCGTGTCACGAAGAGTGCCCACGCGCCACCAACCGCAACTTAAAAAAAGCAAAAAAGCGCGGTTGTCCCGACCGGACACTGCCGATAAAACACCAGGAGTCCACCCATGAAAGGTTCCACGCCGTTGTTGTTGGCCGCCATGCTGAGTCTTCCAATGCTGGCCAACGCTGCAGAACCCGCACAATGCAGTACCGTCAACTTCTCCGATGTCGGCTGGACCGACATCACCGTGACCACCGCCACCACCAGCGTCGTCCTCGACGCCCTCGGCTACAAGACCAAGACCACGATGATTTCCGTACCGGTGACCTACAAGTCCCTGGCCGATGGCAAGAACATGGACGTGTTCCTCGGCAATTGGATGCCAACCATGGAAAACGACATCAAGGCCTACCGCGAAGCCGGTACCGTGGAAACGGTGCGCGCCAACCTGGAGAACGCCAAGTACACCCTGGCCGTTCCCGAAGAACTGTATGAAAAGGGTTTGAAGGATTTCGCCGACATCGCCAAGTTCAAGAAGGAACTGGACGGCAAGATCTACGGCATCGAGCCGGGCAACGACGGCAACCGCCTGATCCAGAGCATGATCGACAAGAACGCCTTCGGTCTCAAGGACGCAGGCTTCAAAGTTGTCGAATCCAGCGAAGCCGGCATGCTGTCGCAGGTCGATCGCGCCCAGCGCCGTAACACCGCCGTGGTGTTCCTGGGCTGGGAACCGCATCCGATGAACACCCGCTTCAAGATGAAATACCTCACCGGTGGCGATGAATTCTTCGGGCCGAACTTCGGCCAGGCAACCATCTACACCAACACGCGCAAAGGCTACGTACAGGAATGCGGCAACGTCGGCCAGCTGCTGAAAAACCTGGTCTTCACCCTCGACATGGAAAGCACGCTGATGGGCAACGTGCTGGACGACAAGATGAAGCCTGAAGCCGCCGCCAAGGCGTGGCTGAAGAAAAACCCACAGGTGCTCGATACCTGGCTCGCCGGCGTCACCACCATTGACGGCAAACCTGGCCTGGAGGCCGTGAAAGCCAAGCTCGCGCAGTAACAAGCTTATGCCGGACGGGTTCGCCCGCCCGGGCTGTTTATTCCTTGCATGCGGAAGTTCACTACCATGCTTATTGATCAGAAAATACCCTTGGGCCAGTACATCGCGGGCTTTGTCGAATGGTTGACGCAAAACGGCGCCGACACTTTCGACGCCATCGCGATGTTTCTGGAAACGATGATTCACGGCGTGACGTTTGCGCTGACCTGGTTCAACCCCCTGGCCCTGATCGGCCTCATCGCCTTGCTGGCGCATTTCATCCAGCGCAAATGGGGCCTGACCGTTTTTGTCGTCGCCTCCTTCCTGCTGATCCTGAACCTGGGTTACTGGCAGGAGACCATGGAAACCCTCGCCCAGGTGCTGTTCGCGACCCTGGTCTGCGTTCTGATCGGCGTGCCGCTGGGCATCGTAGCCGCGCACAAGCCGATGTTCTACACGATGATGCGTCCGGTGCTCGATCTGATGCAGACCGTACCGACCTTCGTTTACCTCATTCCTACCCTGACCCTTTTCGGTCTGGGTGTGGTCCCGGGCCTGATCTCCACGGTGGTGTTCGCGATTGCCGCGCCCATCCGCCTGACCTACCTGGGCATCCGCGACGTGCCGGACGAACTGATGGACGCCGGCAAAGCCTTCGGCTGCTCCCGTCGCCAGCTCCTGTCGCGCATTGAACTGCCCCATGCGATGCCGAGCATCGCCGCCGGTATCACCCAGTGCATCATGCTGTCGTTGTCGATGGTGGTGATCGCCGCGCTGGTGGGTGCCGATGGCCTGGGCAAACCCGTGGTCAACGCACTGAACACCGCTGATATCGCCCTGGGCTTCGAAGCCGGGCTGGCGATCGTATTGCTGGCGATCATGCTCGACCGAATCTGCAAACAACCCGACGCCAAAGTAGGGGGTGACGCATGAGCATAATCCGCTTCGAAGAGGTCGACGTGATCTTCTCCAAAGATCCACGCGAAGCCCTCAAGCTGCTCGACAAGGGCATGACTCGCAACGAAATCCTGAAGAAGACCGGGCAAATCGTCGGTGTGGAAAAGGCCAGCCTGGACGTCGAAAAAGGCGAGATCTGCGTACTGATGGGCCTGTCCGGTTCAGGCAAATCCAGCCTGTTGCGCTGCATCAACGGCTTGAACACGGTGAGCCGCGGCAAGCTGTTCGTCGAGCATGAAGGCCGACAGATCGACATCGCCTCCTGCACCCCCGCCGAGTTGAAGATGATGCGCACCAAGCGCATCGCCATGGTGTTCCAGAAATTCGCCCTGATGCCTTGGCTGACGGTGCGCGAGAACATCAGCTTCGGCCTGGAAATGCAGGGTCGCCCGGAGAAGGAACGCAAGAAGCTGGTGGATGAAAAGCTGGAGTTGGTCGGCCTGACCCAGTGGCGCAACAAGAAGCCCGACGAGCTGTCCGGCGGCATGCAGCAACGGGTCGGCCTGGCCCGCGCCCTGGCGATGGACGCCGACATTCTGCTGATGGACGAGCCCTTCTCGGCCCTCGACCCGCTGATTCGCCAAGGCCTGCAAGACGAACTGCTGGAACTGCAGCGCAAGCTGAGCAAGACCATCGTGTTCGTCAGCCATGACCTGGACGAAGCCCTCAAACTGGGCAGCCGTATTGCGATCATGAAAGACGGCCGGATCATCCAGTACAGCAAGCCGGAACAGATCGTGTTGAACCCGGCGGACGACTATGTGCGTACGTTCGTCGCCCATACCAACCCGCTCAACGTATTGTGCGGTCGCAGCCTGATGCGCACGCTGGACAACTGCAAGCGCATCAACGGTTCGGTGTGCCTGGACCCGGGCGGCGATTCCTGGCTCGACCTGGCCGAAGGCAACACCATCAAGGGCGCCCGGCAGAACGGAGCGGCCCTGGACCTGCAAAACTGGGCACCGGGCCAAGCCGTCGAAGGCCTCGACCGTCGCCCGACCCTGGTGGACTCCAACATCGGCATGCGCGACGCGTTGCAAATCCGCTACCAGACCGGCAACAAACTGGTGCTCCACGATAACCAGAAAGTCGTCGGGATCCTGGGCGACAGCGAGCTGTATCACGCGCTGCTCGGCAAGAACCTGGGCTAAACAAGCCACGCACACAAAAACGCCGCGAGACGATCGCGGCGTTTTTGTTTGGGTGGTCCTGAACTGCTGCATTTGGCCTACAGGCCAACCGACGAGTGTTATAAAGACATCCCCCAAAGTCCTCGCCCCGGCAAATAGCGACGACTTGTCATAGAACTTATTTTTTGTTGATTGAACGTTCAATCAAAACAAAATAGACTGGCCCTCATGAAGGCGGACCACACTTGTGCGCCCGATGGCCTAAGGAGATGTTTCAAATGCCCAAGGTCGGTATGCAACCCATCCGCCGCCAGCAATTGATCGAAGCCACTTTGCAGGCCGTCGATCAGGTTGGAATGGGGGACGCCAGCATTGCGCTGATCGCCCGTTTGGCCGGTGTTTCGAACGGCATCATCAGTCACTACTTTCAGGACAAGAACGGCCTGATCGCGGCCACGGCCCAGTACCTGATGAGTGTCTTGAGCGAGAACGTCACCGCGCGGCGTCAAGCCCTGACGGACTCGAGCCCGCGAGCTCACCTGAAGGTGATCATCGAAGGCAACTTCGACGCCAGCCAGGTGAATGGCCCGGCGATGAAAACCTGGCTGGCCTTCTGGGCCACCAGCATGCACCACCCGTCTTTGCACAGGTTGCAGCGGATCAACGATCACCGTCTGTATTCCAACTTGTGTTGCCAGTTCCGCCGCGTGTTGCCCGTTGACCAGGCACGCAGCGCTGCACGGGGCCTGGCCGCTCTGATTGACGGGTTGTGGCTGCGCGGGGCGCTGTCGGGAGACGCGTTCGATACCGCCCAGGCACACCAGATCGCTTACGAATACATGGATTTCCAACTGGCCAAGGCAGGGGAACCAGAGCACGCAGAACGGCTCGACTCCTGAACCGCCACCGAACCGCGTAGTCAGCTATAAACGACACGCCCGGTGGTCAAGCCAACCACTTATGCACTTGCGAGGACTTTATGGCCCGTTTCGAACTGCAAAAACTCTACATCGATGGCGCGTACAGCGATGCCAGCAGCGACGCCACCTTCGAAGCCATCAACCCGGCCAACGGTGAAGTACTCGCCCTGGTGCAGCGCGCGACCTTCGAGGACGTCGAGCGCGCCGTGGTCAGCGCCGAAAAGGGCCAGAAAATCTGGGCGGCGATGACCGCCATGCAGCGTTCGCGCATCCTGCGCCGCGCCGTGGACATCCTGCGCGAGCGCAACGATGAGCTGGCGGCCCTAGAAACCCTGGACACTGGCAAGTCCTTCTCCGAAACCAAATACGTCGACATCGTCACCGGCGCCGACGTGCTGGAATACTACGCTGGGCTGGTGCCTGCCATCGAAGGCGAGCAGGTTCCGCTGCGCACCACTTCATTCGTCTACACCCGTCGCGAGCCCCTGGGCGTGGTCGCCGGCATCGGCGCGTGGAACTACCCGATCCAGATCGCCCTGTGGAAATCCGCACCGGCCCTGGCCGCCGGCAACGCCATGATTTTCAAGCCAAGCGAAGTCACCTCCCTGACCACCCTGAAACTGGCCGAGATCTACACCGAAGCCGGCGTTCCAGCGGGCGTGTTCAACGTACTGACCGGCAGCGGCCGGGAAGTCGGCACCTGGCTGACCGAGCATCCGCGCATCGAGAAAATCTCCTTCACCGGCGGCACCGACACCGGCAAGAAAGTCATGGCCAGCGCTTCGAGCTCTTCGCTCAAGGACGTGACCATGGAGCTGGGCGGCAAGTCGCCGCTGATCATCTTCGACGACGCCGACCTGGACCGCGCCGCCGACACCGCGATGATGGCCAACTTCTACAGCTCCGGCCAAGTCTGCACCAACGGCACCCGCGTGTTCGTGCCGAGCCACCTGAAGACTGCGTTCGAAGCCAAGATCGCCGAGCGCGTGGCGCGCATCCGCATCGGCAACCCGGAAGACGAAAACACCAATTTCGGCCCGCTGGTGAGCTTCGCCCACATGGAAAGCGTGCTGGGCTACATCGAGAAGGGCAAAGCCGAAGGCGCGCGCTTGCTGTGCGGCGGCGGTCGCTTGACCGATGGCGACCTTGCCAAGGGCGCATTCGTCGCGCCGACCGTGTTCACCGATTGCACCGATGAGATGACCATCGTGCGCGAAGAAATCTTCGGCCCGGTGATGAGCATCCTCACCTATGACACCGAAGAAGAAGTGATCCGCCGCGCCAACGACACCGACTTCGGCCTGGCCGCCGGCGTCGTGACCCGCGACCTGAACCGCGCCCACCGCGTGATCCACCAGCTCGAAGCCGGCATCTGCTGGATCAACGCCTGGGGCGAATCGGCGGCGGAGATGCCGGTCGGTGGCTACAAGCAATCGGGCGTCGGCCGGGAGAACGGCATCAGCTCGCTGAATAACTTCACCCGCATCAAGTCGGTACAGGTCGAAATGGGCGATTACGCGTCGGTGTTCTGATCTGACACGGGATCTGGAGTGAGGGCTTTTGTGGCGAGGGAGCTTGCTCCCGCTGGGCCGCGAAGCGGCCCCACTTCAGGCCCCACGGTTCTCCAGACAGAACATGGTCGCCCTGTTTTACGACTGCTGCGCAGCCGAGCGGGAGCAAGCTCCCTCGCCACAGTGAATGCGGCACTCGACAACCGCGACCTGAACCCAATTCCAGAAGAGGGTACATTTCATGTCCCAAGAATTCGATTACATCATCATCGGTGCCGGCTCGGCCGGTAACACCCTGGCCACCCGCCTGACCGAAGACGAAGGCGTCAGCGTCCTGCTGCTTGAAGCCGGCGGCCCGGATTATCGCCTCGACTTCCGCACGCAAATGCCCGCCGCCCTGGCGTTCCCGCTGCAAGGCCGCCGCTACAACTGGGCCTACGAGACCGATCCGGAGCCACACATGAACGGCCGCCGCATGGAATGCGGTCGCGGCAAGGGCCTGGGCGGCTCTTCGTTGATCAACGGCATGTGCTACATCCGCGGCAACGCCCTGGACTATGACAACTGGGCAAAACTGCCTGGCCTCGAGGACTGGGCTTACCTGGACTGCCTGCCCTACTTCAGAAAAGCGGAGACTCGGGACATCGGCCCGAATGACTACCACGGTGGCGACGGCCCGGTCAGCGTGACCACGCCCAAGCCCGGCAATAACCCGCTGTTCCACGCCATGGTCGAAGCCGGCGTGCAAGCCGGTTACCCGCGAACCGAAGACCTCAACGGCTACCAGCAGGAAGGGTTCGGCCCGATGGACCGCACCGTTACGCCCAACGGCCGTCGCGCCAGCACCGCGCGCGGTTACCTGGACATCGCCAAGAAGCGCTCCACACTGACCATCGTCACCCACGCCTTGACCGACAAAATCGTGTTCGAAGGCAAGCGCGCCGTAGGCGTCCATTATCTGGTGGGCGCCGCTGAAGAGCGCGTCGAAGCCCGGGCGCGCAAGGAAGTGCTGCTGTGCTCTGGCGCCATCGCCTCGCCGCAGATCCTGCAGCGCTCCGGCGTCGGCCCGGCGAAATTGCTCGAAAGCCTCGACATCCCGGTGGTCCACGACCTGCCGGGCGTCGGCGAAAACCTTCAGGACCACTTGGAGCTGTACCTGCAATACGCCTGCACCCAACCGGTCTCGCTGTACCCGTCGCTGCTCTGGTACAACCAGCCGGCCATCGGCGCCGAGTGGCTGTTCAACGGCACCGGCATCGGCGCCAGCAACCAGTTCGAGGCCGGCGGTTTCATCCGCTCCCGTCCTGATTTTGAATGGCCGAACATCCAGTATCACTTCCTTCCGGTAGCGATTAACTACAACGGCAGCAACGGCGTGAAGGAGCACGGTTTCCAGGCGCACATGGGCTCCATGCGTTCGCCAAGCCGTGGTCGGATCCAGGCCAAGTCCAAGGACCCGCGCCAGCACCCGAGCATCCTGTTCAACTACATGGCCACCGAGCAGGATTGGCAGGAGTTTCGCGATGGCATCCGCCTGACCCGCGAGATCATGCAGCAACCGGCGCTCGACCCGTTCCGTGGTCGCGAGATCAGCCCGGGCATCGAAGTGCAGACGGACGAGCAACTGGACCAGTTCATCCGCGAACACGCCGAAACCGCGTTCCATCCGTCCTGCTCTTGCAAGATGGGCACCGACGACATGGCCGTGGTGGACAGCGAAGGCCGTGTGCATGGCATGCAGGGATTGCGAGTAGTCGATGCTTCGATCATGCCGATCATCACCACCGGCAACCTGAACGCCCCGACGATCATGATCGCCGAGAAAATCGCCGACAAGATCCGTGGTCGCCAGCCCCTGCCACGCAGCACCGCACCGTACTACGTGGCCGGCGATGCGCCGGTGCGCGGCAAGCCATTGCGTGAAGTAGCGGCCAGCGCCCAGTAAGACCCAGGACCGCCATCGCGAGCAGGCTCGCGATGGCATCCAACCTGACACCGCAAATCCCCATTCGCCTTGATCCCTCCCCCGCCCCAGGCCTAATCTAGGGCCGCCGCGTCAACGCGCCGCACCTCGCTGCACCGCCACTCCAGACAAGGAGGTTCCATGTTCGATTTCCACCCCCAGCTCAAGCAGCGGTTTGCTGCGCTGCGCACGGGCGCCGAGTTCTTCTCCTTGCGTTATGTCCGCGAGTCCGGCCAGCACCTGTCGGTGCGCAAGAATGTCGCCGAACCGCCCAGCCTGAGTCGCGACGAAGGCGCGATGCTCACCGCGCGAGTCAACGGCGTCGAGGCTTATGCGGCCACCAACGACTTGTCCCAGGCCGGTCTGCAAGCGGCGCTGGCACGGGCCGAGCAACAGGCCCGCCAGCTCAAGCCCCACGCCTTGCTCGACTTGCGCGAGCAACCGGTGTCCAGCGACCGCGCCGATTATTTCTCTCCTCATTTCGACCAGGCCTTCCTACCACTGGGCGATTGCTACCAGTTACTCGCCGACGAGTCGGCTGCAGTGCCGGCGGACGAGCGCCTGGTGAACTGGCAAGTGAGCATTGGCCTGACCCAGGTCGAACAGATCTACCTCAACAGTGCTGGCGCCGAACTGCGCCAGGCCCAGCGTTACATTTACCCGGCTTTGGACGTGACCGCTTTCGACGGGCAAGACAGCCAGACCCGAACCTTGGGCCGCGAGAACTTCGGCCAGCAAGGCGGCTTCGATGTCATCCGCCGCTGCGGCCTGATCGGTGCCGGCCCGAAAATCGCCGACCAGGCCCTGCAACTGCTGATGGCGCCGAACACCCCGCAAGGGCCGCGCGACCTGCTGCTGATGCCCGACCAGATGATGCTGCAGATCCACGAGTCCATCGGTCATCCGCTGGAACTGGACCGCATCCTGGGGGACGAGCGCAATTACGCCGGCACCAGCTTCGTCAAGACCAGCGATTTTGGACAGCTGCAATACGGCTCCAATCTGCTGAACGTGACCTTCGACCCGGACATTCCCGAAGAACTGGCCAGTTACAGCCATGACGACGACGGCACCGCCGCGAGCAAGCAGTTCCTGATTCGAGAAGGCCTGTTGCTGCGACCCTTGGGAGGAGCATTGTCGCAGTTTCGCGCCGGCCTCGACGGTGTCGCCAACAGCCGCGCCTGCGGTTGGAATCGGCCGCCCATCGATCGCATGGCGAACCTGAACATCGAGCCCGGCGACCAGACCCTGGAGCAATTGATTCAGGGCATCGAGCACGGTGTGCTGATGCGGACCAACCGCTCCTGGTCGATCGACGACGCTCGCAACAAATTCCAGTTCGGCTGCGAATGGGGCCAGTTGATCGAGAACGGCGAACTCAAGGGCGTGGTGAAGAACCCCAACTACCGAGGCATCTCCGCGCAATTCTGGAAGAGCCTGAAGGCGGTGGGCGATTCCAGCACGTCGCAAGTCCTGGGCACGCCAAACTGTGGCAAGGGCGAGCCGAACCAGGTGATCCGCGTCGGCCACGCGTCGCCGGCCTGTGTATTCAGCAATATCGATGTGTTTGGGGGAGACGCCTGATGAGTACGATCACCAATGAGTCTGGGGCGTTCAAGGCGTTGGTCGATTGGTTGCGCAATGCGTTGCACGGCCCTGAACAATTCACCCTGGGCTATGCCGCCGAATCCTCGGCTTTCGTGCGTTTCAACCACGGCAAGGTTCGCCAGGCCGGACAGGTGCAGCAGGCCAACGTCAGTCTCAAGTTGATCGACGAGGGCCGTCATGCCGACTTGCAGATCACCTTGTCCGGCGACACCGGGACCGACCTGCAACGCTTGGCCGAAGGCTTGCAACAATTGCGCGACACCTTGCCGCTGCTGCCAGCCGATCCCTACCTGCTGCTCAATCACAATCACTGGCAGAGCAACAATGTGCAGGATCATCCGCTGCCCGAGACCCCGCAGGCCGTCGCAGAAATCACCCACGCCGCCAAAGGCCTCGACCTGGTCGGTTTTTACGCCGCCGGCCCCATCAGCCGTGGCTTCGCCAGTTCCTCGGGGGCATTTGGCTGGCATCAGGCCAACAGCTTCAATTTCGACTTCAGCTTGTTTCATGACAACGGCCAGGCCGTAAAGGCAAGCTATGCCGGACACGCATGGAGCAGTGAGGAATTCGCCCGGCGCTTCGAGCAAGCCCGCGAACAATTGACGTTTCTTGGCCGGCCACTGCGCACGCTGCCGCCTGGCGAGTACCGCGCCTACCTGGCGCCGGCTGCGCTGGAGGAAATCATGGGCATGCTCAGTTGGGGTGGGTTCTCGGCGCGGGCAATCGCCAGCAAGCAAAGCCCGCTGCAGAAGTTCTATGCCAACGAAGCCAACTTCAGCCCCAACGTGTGGCTGACGGAGCAGGTCAGCGGCTCCTTGAGCCCGGCATTTTCCGACGAAGGCTATCCACGCGATGACCTGGCGCTGATTGCCAAGGGCACGGCCAATGCCCGGTTGGTCAATTCCCGCAGCGCCGCCGAATACGGCGTCACCGCCAACGGCGCCAGCAGCTACGAATACCCGACAGCGCTGGAAATGAAAGAAGGTCACCTGGAGCAAAGGCATGTGCTTGAGGAACTCGGCACTGGCTTGTACATCAGTAACCTGTGGTATCTGAATTATTCCGACCAACCGGCCGCGCGCCTGACCGGCATGACCCGCTTCGCCACGTTCTGGGTCGAGAACGGCCAGATCCAGGCACCGGTCAGCACCATGCGTTTCGACGACAGTGCCTATAGCCTGCTCGGCTCGCAACTGGAAGCCCTGACCCGAGAGCGGGAACTTCTGCTCTCGGCCAGCACCTACAGCCAGCGGGCCACGGCCTCGATGTTGTTGCCGGGGGCGTTGGTGAAACGGTTGACGTTGACGCTGTAGCACCAAGAAGATGGCTTCACCCTCCTGTGGCGAGGGAGCTTGCTCCCGCTCGGCTGCGAAGCAGTCGTAATCCAGGCGACGCGATCTTTCAGGCATACCGTGTTGGCCGGTTGGGGGTGCTTCGCCCCCCAGCGGGAGCAAGCTCCCTCACCACAAGAGCGTCCTTGCCACGGGTAGCTGTTCATTTTTTTCAAGATCCCTCACCACAGGTAACTGTTCACTTTTCATACAAGAGGTCCCATGCCCAACCGCGCCCCACTCGACGCCGTCACCGCCCGCTGGCTTCCGTGGGTGGTGGCAATCGCGTTCTTCATGCAGTCCCTGGACGGGACCATCCTCAACACCGCCCTGCCCGCCATGGCCAGCGACCTGGCGGAAAACCCGCTGCGCATGCAGGGCGTGATCATTGCCTACATGCTCACCGTAGCGTTGCTGATTCCGGCATCGGGCTGGATCGCCGACCGTTTCGGCACCAAGAAGATTTTCTTCGGGGCGATCCTGTTGTTCAGCTTCGGCTCGCTGCTGTGCGCCTTGTCGAACTCATTGAGCATGCTGATCGGCGCCCGGATCGTCCAAGGCCTGGGCGGTGCATTGATGCTGCCGGTGGGCAGGCTGGTGGTGTTGCGGGCGTATCCGCGCTCGGAGCTGGTGCGGATCATGGGCTTCATCACCATCCCCGGCCTGCTCGGCCCACTGATCGGGCCGACCATGGGCGGCTGGATGGTGGAATACCTGACCTGGCACTGGATCTTCATCATCAACCTGCCGGTGGGCGTGATCGGCTGTTACGCCGTGTGGAAGTTCATCCCCGACCTGCGTGGCAGCGAGCGCACGCGGTTCGATGGGCTGGGGTTCCTGCTGTTCGGCGCGGCGATGGTGCTGATCACCATCGCCATGGAAGGCCTCGGTGAACTGCACTTGCCGCACCTGCGGGTGATGTTGCTGCTGTTTGGCGGCATGGCCTGCCTCGCGGCGTACTGGTTGCGGGCCGGGCATGTCGAGAACGCGTTGTTCCCGCCGTCGTTGTTCAAGACCCGGACCTTCGCCGTGGGCATCCTCGGCAACCTGTTCGCGCGCCTGGGCAGCGGTGCCCTGCCGTTCCTCGTGCCGCTGCTGTTGCAAGTAGCGCTGGGCTATTCACCGTCCCAGGCTGGCATGAGCATGCTGCCCTTGGCGGCGGCGGCCATGGTCGCCAAGTCCGTGGCCCGACCGTTGATCGAACGTTTTGGCTACCGCGCCGTGTTGACCAGCAACACCTTGGCCCTGGGCCTGATGCTGGCGAGCATGGGCCTGGTCAGCGAACAGACGCCGTACTGGCTGCTGCTGGCGCAACTGGCGGTGCTGGGGGCGATCAACTCGCTGCAATTCACCGCGATGAACACCGTGACCCTGATCGACCTGGACGACGCCAGCGCCAGCAGCGGCAACAGCCTGTTGTCGGTGGTGGCGCAACTCTCACTGAGCCTTGGCGTGGCCTGCGCCGGCGCCCTGCTCGGCGGTTTCACCGCCCAGGTTGGCAACGATGGCGTGGATACGGTATTGGGTGCGTTCCAACTGACATTCGTGACAGTGGGGATCATGGCGATGCTGGCGGCGACGATTTTCTCGCAGTTGTCACGGGAAGACGGACGGCGGGTGAAGCGGCCGGATGAGCATATCGAGCACTAGCTTCGATAAAGCCAGGTCGCTTTTGTGGCGAGGGAGCTTGCTCCCGCTCGGCTGCGCAGCAGTCGCAAACCAGGCGATGCGATCCTTCAGGTACACCGTGGTGTCGGTTTGGGGGCGCTTCGCACCCCAGCGGGAGCAAGCTCCCTCGCCACAGGGAATTCGTCCGCCTCAGGACAGCGCCACAGCTCGTCCAGAACGTTCGAAGAAAGTGGCACGAGGCTGCTACACTGCGCGACATTTTGTTTTGCAGGCCAGTCCCGTGACCACCATTGCCACCGCTTTTAATACTTTGCCGCTGTCCGCCGCCATGCTGGCTAACCTCGAATCACTCGGTTATGCCCAGATGACGCCGATCCAGGCGCAAAGCTTGCCGGTGATTCTCAAGGGCATGGACCTGATCGCCCAGGCCAAGACCGGCAGCGGCAAGACCGCGGCCTTCGGCATCGGCCTGCTGAATCCGATCAATCCACGCTTCTTCGGCTGCCAGGCATTGGTGATGTGCCCAACCCGCGAGCTGGCCGACCAGGTCGCCAAGGAAATCCGTCGCCTGGCCCGCGCCGAAGACAACATCAAGGTCCTGACCTTGTGCGGCGGCGTCTCCTTCGGCCCGCAGATCGCTTCCCTCGAACACGGCGCCCACATCATCGTCGGCACGCCGGGGCGTATCCAGCAGCACCTGCGCAAGGGCTCGCTGGTGCTCGATGGCTTGAACACACTGATCCTCGACGAAGCCGACCGCATGCTCGACATGGGTTTCTACGACGCCATCGAAGACATCATCCAGCAGACCCCGGAACGTCGCCAGACCCTGCTGTTCTCCGCCACTTACCCGGTGGGCATCAAGCAACTGTCGTCCAAGTTCATGCGCAACCCGCAGCAAGTGAAGGCCGAGGCGTTCCACTCCGACGCGCAGATCGAGCAGCGCTTCTACGAGATCTCCCCCGAGGAGCGCATGGACGCAGTGGTCAAGGTGCTCGCGCATTTCCGCCCGGCCTCCTGCGTGGCCTTCTGCTTCACCAAGCAGCAGGTCCAGGAGACCGTTGACCATTTGACGTCCAAGGGCATCTCCGCCGTCGGCCTGCACGGCGACCTGGAACAGCGCGACCGTGACCAGGTGCTGGCCATGTTCGCCAACCGCAGCACCTCGGTGCTGGTCGCCACCGACGTGGCCGCGCGCGGCCTGGACATCGACGCGCTGGACATGGTGATCAACGTAGAACTGGCCCGGGATTCGGAAATCCACATCCACCGCGTCGGCCGCACCGGCCGCGCCGGTGAGAAAGGCATCGCCATCAGCCTGGTAGCGCCGTCTGAAGCCCATCGCGCCCAGGCCATCGAGCAGTTGCAGAAGTCGCCGCTGAGCTGGGACCAACTGGACAACCTCAAGTCCCAGGGTGGCGGTCCGCTGCTGCCGGCCATGAGCACCCTGTGCATCGGCGCCGGGCGCAAGGACAAGGTCCGCCCCGGCGACATCCTCGGTGCCCTGACCGGCGATGCCGGAATTCCCGGCGCCCAGGTCGGCAAGATCGCGATTTTCGATTTCCAGGCCTATGTGGCAGTGGAACGCGGCATCGCCAAACAGGCGTTGCAGCGTCTGAACGATGGCAAGATCAAGGGCCGCTCGTTGCGGGTGCGGATTCTCTGATGATGTGACGCAGAGCGTCACAGGATGCATTCCCACGCAGAGCGTGGGAATGATCGTGAGTAAGCTGAGAGGACACCGTTTTGCGCTCTACCGAAGTCGTGATCATTGGCGCTGGCGCCGCAGGGTTGATGTGTGCGCTAACCGCCGCCGGGCGCGGGCGGCAAGTGGTGTTGCTGGACCACGCCAACAAGGCCGGCAAGAAAATCCTCATGTCGGGCGGTGGGCGCTGCAATTTCACCAACATGTACACCGAACCTGGCAACTTTCTCTCGCAGAACCCGCACTTCTGCAAATCGGCCCTGGCCCGTTACACCCAGTGGGATTTCATCGCACTGGTGGCCAAGCACGGCGTGCCCTACCACGAGAAAAAACTCGGCCAGTTGTTCTGCGATAACAAATCCAGCGACATCCTCGGGATCCTGCTGGACGAGTGTGACCAGGCCGGCGTGAGCTTGCACCTGGACACCTCAGTCCAACAGATCGAAAAAGCCGAAAGCGGTTACTTGTTGCAAACCACCCTTGGAACCATCTGCTGCCAATCCCTGGTGATTGCCACCGGCGGGCTGTCCATCCCAACCCTGGGCGCCACCGGCTTCGGTTATCAGGTGGCGAAACAGTTTGGGCATCAGTTGCTGCCAACCCGCGCCGGGCTGGTGCCGTTCACCATCACCGATCAGCTCAAGGCCCTCTGCACCGAGCTTTCCGGCACGTCGGTGGATTGCCTGGTCAGCTGCAACGACCAGAGTTTTCGCGAGAACATTCTGTTCACCCATCGCGGCCTGAGCGGCCCAGCGATCTTGCAGATTTCGTCGTTCTGGGAGCCGGGCGACACGGTGCAAATCAACCTGCTGCCCGACCACGACGTGCCGCAATGGCTGCAACAGCAACAGGCCGAACGCCCCAACAGCGAACTCAAGACGCTGCTGGGCGAGCTGTTCACCAAAAAAATGGCCAACCTGCTGGCCGATACCTGGTTCGTCTCCAAACCGATGAAGCAATACACCCACTCGGAGCTGGCCGACATCGCAGAAAAACTGGCGAGCTGGAACGTGATCCCTGCCGGCACCGAAGGCTATCGCACCGCCGAAGTCACCTTGGGCGGCGTCGACACGCGGGAAGTCTCGTCCAAGACCATGGAATCGCTCAAAAGCCCAGGGCTGTATTTCATTGGTGAAGTGCTGGACGTCACAGGCCATCTGGGCGGATTCAATTTCCAATGGGCCTGGGCTTCCGGCTATGCGGCGGCGCAGTACGTCTGACCTCACCTACATTGAGCCTGCCTCTGTGGCGAGGTGCGTCATTGCATCCCGGAACACT
Source organism: Pseudomonas sp. SWRI92 (assembly GCF_014268685.1). Classification (NCBI taxonomy): domain Bacteria; kingdom Pseudomonadati; phylum Pseudomonadota; class Gammaproteobacteria; order Pseudomonadales; family Pseudomonadaceae; genus Pseudomonas; species Pseudomonas sp. SWRI92. The sequence continues at coordinate 616,559 of NZ_JABWQY010000002.1, read as the reverse complement.
TTTTGCTGTCGCAAGTGATCGCCGCCATTGCATCGGCGTCATTACTGCCTCAATTTAGCGTCATTGCCCGTCAGGCCCTTGCACTTCATGTCATCGACCTCGTTTAGCCAATCCTTGCGTCGCCTCTGGGCGTTGGACAAATTCAGTTATAGCGTGCGGGTGTTCATCGCCCTGACCGGCAGCATGGGGCTGTGCTGGTATCTGGATCAGATGGCGCTGCTGATCCCGCTGTTCCTGGGCATCATCGCCAGCGCCCTGGCCGAGACCGACGACAGTTGGCAGGGCCGTCTCAATGCGCTGGCCGTGACGCTGGTCTGTTTCACTGTCGCCGCGCTGTCGGTGGAGTTGCTGTTTCCCTACCCAATCCTGTTCATCATCGCCCTGGCCTTGGCGGCTTTTGGCCTGACCATGCTCGGCGCCTTGGGCGAGCGTTATGGCGCGATTGCCTCGGCCACCCTGATTCTCTCCGTCTATACGATGATCGGCGTGGATCAGCGCGGCGGCGCGATCACTGATTTCTGGCATGAGCCCTTGCTGCTGGTGGCCGGCGCCGCGTGGTATGGCCTGCTCTCGGTGCTGTGGCATGCGTTGTTTTCCAACCAGCCGGTGCAGCAGAGCCTGGCGCGACTGTTCCGCGAACTGGGGCGTTACCTGAAACTCAAGTCATCGCTGCTTGAGCCGATCCGCCACCTGGATATCGAAGCCCGACGCCTGGAACTGGCCCAACAGAACGGCCGCGTGGTCGCCGCGCTCAACAACGCCAAGGAAATCATCCTGCATCGCGTCGGCAATGGCCGGCCGGGCTCGAAAGTCAGCCGCTACCTGAAGTTGTACTTCCTCGCGCAGGACATCCACGAACGCGCCAGTTCTTCGCACTATCCCTACAACGCCCTGGCCGAAGCTTTTTTCCACAGTGACGTGCTGTTCCGCTGCCAACGCCTGCTACGCCAGCAAGGCAAAGCCTGCCAGGCACTGGCCGAGTCGATCCAGCTGCGCCAGCCGTTTGTCTACGACGACAGCTTCGCCGAAGCCTTGAACGATTTGCACGCGTCCCTTGAGCATCTGCGCATCCAGAGCAACCCGGCCTGGCGCGGCTTGCTGCGCTCGTTGCGGGCCTTGTCGGTAAACCTCGGCACCATGGACCGCCTGCTCAGCGATGCGAGCAACCCCGACGCCCTGGCCGACGCCACCGACAGCAGCCTGCTGGACCGTTCGCCGCGCAACCTCAAGGACGTCTGGCTGCGCTTGCGTACTCAACTGACGCCCACCTCGTTGCTGTTCCGTCATGCCCTGCGCTTGCCCCTGGCCCTGAGCGTGGGTTACGCCATGGTGCATCTGATCCACCCGTCACAGGGCTATTGGATCATTCTCACCACCTTGTTCGTCTGCCAACCCAACTACGGCGCCACCCGGCGCAAGCTCGGCCAGCGGATCATCGGCACCGCCATCGGCCTGACGGTGGCCTGGGCGCTGTTCGACCTGTTCCCGAACCCGCTGGTGCAGTCGTGTTTCGCCATCCTCGCCGGGGTGGTGTTCTTTACCAACCGCACCACGCGCTACACCCTGGCGACAGCGGCAATCACCATCATGGTGCTGTTCTGCTTCAACCAGGTCGGCGACGGCTATGGACTGCTGCTGCCAAGGCTGTTCGATACCTTGCTTGGCAGCCTGATCGCCGGGTTGGCGGTGTTCCTGTTCCTGCCTGACTGGCAAGGTCGGCGACTGAACAAAGTGCTGGCCAACACGCTGACCTGCAACAGCATCTACCTGCGCCAGATCATGCAGCAGTATGCGGCGGGCAAAAGCGACGACCTGGCCTATCGCCTGGCCCGACGCAACGCCCACAACGCCGACGCGGCGTTATCAACCACGCTGGCGAACATGCTGATGGAGCCCGGGCATTTCCGGAAGGAAGCCGATGTGGGGTTCCGCTTCCTGGTGCTGTCCCACACCCTGCTCAGCTACCTGTCGGGGTTGGGCGCCCACCGGGGCACCGAGTTGCCAGCGGATGTTCGCGAGCAACTGATTGATGGCGCTGGCGTGAAACTGGCGACGAGCATCGATGAAATCGCCCAGGGCCTGGCGAGCAAGCAACCGATTGCCATCCAGAGCGACGAAGAAGAAGCCCTCGCCAGTGAGCTGGAGCAAATGCCCGATGAAATCGACGAGGGCCAGCGGCTGGTGCAGACACAACTGGGTTTGATCTGCCGCCAACTGGGACCGTTGCGCACACTGGCAGCGCACCTGATCAAGGACACCAGCGAAGCATGAAGACTTTGGGCCGGGCACCCTACATCCCGTGCGCCTTCAGTAGTCGCGCATAACTGCCATCGGCTTTCATCGCCGCGATCTCCCGGTCAAACCCAGCCACGATTTGCTCGTGCTCGGGGTTCTTCAGGCTGACCAGGATATGCAGGCTGTTCTGGCTCAACGGCTTGGGCAGGAATTCCACAGCGTTACGCACCTTGGCAGATTCACGACTCAGGTAATAACGGGCGACGTATTCATCCTCCAGGGTCAGCTTCACCCGGTCGGCGACCAGCATGCGAACGGCCATCGCAAAGTTGTGCACGGGGACTTTTTGCACCTGCCCATCCTCATCGAACGCTTTTGAATAGGCGTAACCGCGTACCACCGCGATGGGAAACTCGTACAGTTGTTGCAGGTTATCGAAGTCAATGTCCGCGTCCTTGCGCTTGATGAAGCGCACGCGATTGAGCAGGTATTCGGCCGAGAACTGGCCCACATGGGTGCGCTCCTCGGCATACCAGGCGTTGATCAGCACGTCATAGCGTCCTTCGCTGATGCCCAGCATCGCCCGGGCCCAGGGCACCTGCTCGAAGTCGCTGGCATACCCCGCCCGCGCCAGCGCAGTGGTGACAATATCGGTCGCCAAGCCACCGTTGACCAGCGTCGAGTCGGTAAAGGGCGGCCAGGCATCGGCGACCAAGCGCAGCTTTTGCGCGCAGGCGTTGTGGCTCAGCAACAGCAACCCGACCAAAGCAAGAGCTCGATGCAATCGCGGCATGCCAAACATCCTTGACGGGTTCAAAGCCCGGTTTGTTTTTAGCCCGAAACTCAAGGGATACCCTGGGATATCCGGTCCTAACGTTAGCTCATCGAAGCCGCTGCGCAGTGAAGGATTGAAGATTACACAAAGAAGACAAACTCGCGACACATCGATGATGGCATTTTGACCTTTATCGCACATTTTCCGACAAACCGCAGAAAGACATCCAAGGCCAAGGCGCCTAATATCGGCATCAAGTTCTCAAGGAAATTCAAAATGGAAATCGAATGGGTCTGCAAACATCACAGTGACCTGAACAAGGAACAGCTATACGCCATTCTAAAACTGCGCGCCGACGTCTTTATCGTCGAGCAGAACTGCGCCTACCCGGACGTCGACGGACTGGATCTGGAGGGCGATGCGTGCCACCTGATGGCATGGCAGGACAATCACCTGGTGGCCTACCTTCGCCTGCTCGACCCCCATTCGCAAAACAGCGATGTGGTGATTGGCCGGGTCGTCATAGCGCCCAACACCCGGGGACAAGGACTGGGGCACATACTGATGGAACAAGCCCTCAAGCAGGCCGAAAGGCACTGGCCCGGGACGTCGATCTCATTGTCGGCCCAGGCGCATCTGCAAGGGTATTACGGGCGGTATGGGTTTGAAGCGGTAGGTGTCGAGTACCTGGAAGATGGGATTCCACACATCGGCATGCACCGACCTTAAGGCTCACAAGGCGCCAACGCTGCCATTCCCCAATTCCTCAGGGATACTCCAGCACCGCTTTGATCCGATCCAGATTCTGCTCGATCCACCGCCGATCAATGGCGCCCCAGTCGCGAATCCGGTAACGCCCGGCATGGTTCCGGGCGCCCTGCTCTTGCTCGAATTCGCAAGTGATGTCCAGGTCAGCCAGTGCCGCGACAGTATCCTGGGCGGTGCGCCGGGGCATGCCGGTGGCCTCGGTGAGGGCGGGGATGTTACTGGCCGTGTCGCTGTCGATCAGGTACGCCACATACAAGCGGCGGTAGAAGCTGCTCTTGGTCTTGCTGACGTCCATTCGGTCATTCCTTGTCTTGTTGCAAATCCCGCCAGGTGAGGTAAACCCGCAAGTCGAATTCCACTTGGTGGTAGCCCGGCAGCATGTGCTCGCACAATTGATAGAAGGCCTTGTTGTGGTCCGACTCCTTGAAGTGGGCCAATTCGTGCACCACGATCATCTTCAGGAATTCAGGTGCCGCGTCCTTGAACAACGAAGCGATACGAATTTCCTTCTTGGCCTTGAGCTTGCCGCCCTGCACTCGCGACACCGCCGTGTGCAAGCCAAGCGCGCGATGAGTCAGGTCGAGGCGATTGTCGAACAGCACCTTGTCGATTGCCGGGGCGTTACGCAGATATTGCTGCTTGAGGTCCAGCGCATAACCGTACAAAGCCTTGTCGCTCTGGATCGGATGGCGGCCGGGATAACGCTCGCGCAGGTAATCACCCAATCGATCCTGGGCAATCAGTTGTTGCACCTGGGCTTGCAGGGCGGCGGGGTACGCCTGGAGGTATTTGAGCACGGTCATCGGGCGGCAACACAATCAATGAGGCCGCCAGTGTAGCGAATTCAGGCCTGCACCGCGCTCCAGTCGAACGGCCGCGCAAAGGCGTCGGTGTCCTCGGCCATCAAGGGCCGCGCGACGAGAAAGCCCTGCACGTATTCGCAGCCGTGGTCCTTGAGCCACTGATATTGCGCCTGGGTCTCGACCCCCTCGGCGATCACCCGCAAGCCTAGATGAATGCATAAATCAATCACCGAGGCGGCCAGCGCGGCATCCCGTGGCGAGTCCGGCAAACGGGCGATCAAATGCCGGTCCAGCTTGAGCGTATCGAGTTCCAGGTCGCGCAGATGCGTCAGCGAGCAGGGGCCGGAACCGAAATCGTCCAGCGCGACCCGCACCCCCAAGTGGCGCAACAGCCGCAACTGCTTATGGGTCTCGTCGGGGTTGCGCATCAGTGCATCCTCGGTCACCTCGACCTCCAATTGCCGAGGCTTCAACGCATGGCGCTCCAGAACCTGACGCAGTTCGGTCACCAGGTTGGGCATGCCGAACTGCGTGCTGCTCAGGCTCACCGCCAGCACCAGGTCATCGGCGAAAAAGCGTTCCCAGACTTTGCGCTGGGCCGCGCTGCGATGATAAATCCAACTGCCAAGCCGACTGATCAGTCGCGCCTCCTCCAGCAAGGGCAGGAACAAGCCCGGAGGCACATCGCCGACGCTCGGATGCTGCCAGCGCAACAGCGCCTCGAACCCGCGGATTCGCCCGTCGCGAATGTCCACTTGCGGCTGATAGACCATGTTGAAGTCACGGTTCTCGATTGCCGAGCGCACGCTTTCTTCAAGCATCAACCGTGAACGGGCTCGACCGTTCATTTCGTGGTCGTAAAAACGATATTGCTGGCGACCGGCACGCTTGGCTTCGTACATGGCAATGTCGGAGGCGCGCAACAAACCATCCAGATTGGAGCCGCAGTCCGGGTAGGTCGCAATACCGATACTGGCGCCCAACGCCACGTCCATGCCTTCGATCTGCTGGCAGACCGAGACGCGCTCGATGAGCTTTTCGGCAATCTTGGCTGCTTGCTCGGGCACTTCCAGATCCAGCAAGGCCGTGAACTCATCACCGCCCAGTCGCGCCAGGATGTCGAACGGACGCAGGCAAGCTTTCAATTGTTCCGACACCCAGCGCAACACTCGGTCGCCGGCATCGTGTCCCAGGGAATCATTGACGCGCTTGAAGCCATCGAGGTCCAGGTACAGCAGCACCCAGTTGCTTTCCGACCGTTCGCTGCGCATCAACAGGTTTTCCGCCGTCTGATAAAACCCCCTGCGGTTGAGCAAGCCAGTCAGCGGGTCAGTAACGGCCTGGAATTCGAGCTGCTGATGCAGGTGACGAACCACCGACATGTCCTGGAGCGTCACCACCATGGCCTTTTGCTCTGACGACAACGGCGCGCAAGACAAGGCCACCGACACCTGCTGGCCGGGCGCGGTACGCAACACTGCGTCGTGCAGGCGCCAGGTTTCGCCCCGCTGATAAGCCGTATGAATCTGCGAACCCGCCCAATCGGGAATGTGGGGTTTCTGCAGGAAATCCAGGAACGCCCTCCCTTGCAGCAGGTCGGCGGTGGCGTTGAGCAAACGGCACGTGGACGGGTTGGCGAAACGGATGCACCCACTCTCATCCACCACCAGGATGCCTTCGGCGGCGTTGTCCAGTACCGAGGCGTTGAAGGCCCGGGCGGCTTCCAGATCCTGGCTCAGGCGCTGCAAGGCCCGGCGATTGCGCTGGTGCTCCAGCAAGGCATGGACCTTGGGCTTGAGGATTTGCGGGTCGAACGGCTTGAACAGGTAATCCACCGCGCCACTGGCATAGCCCTTGATCACGGCATCCTGGGATTGCTCATTGGCCGTCAGGAAAATAATCGGCGTAAGCCGCGTCCGCTGGCTGCCGCGCATCAGGCGCGCGACTTCGAAACCGTCCATGTCCGGCATCTGCACATCCAGCAGCACCAGGTCGATGTCATGTTCAAGCAGTAGGTTCAAGGCCTCGACCCCGGAGGCCGCGGTCATGACCTGCCAATCCGGGCGCTGTAACAGCGCTCGCATGCTGAGCAGGTTTTCAGGGTAATCATCAACAATTAGCAGGACAGAGCTGTCTTCGCCAAACGGGGGTTGCGCGCATTCCATGCTGCTTCTCTTATCGGACGCCATGTCCGCCTTAGAGAGCCAGGCGGACAACATACAGTGATCTCACTCTAGACCGGCTTTCTGAAAAGCAGTAGGTGTCAACACGCCATCACCCAGGCAAAGCCCGAAATAGCCGACTAACGGTCACCCTGCTTAGGCACAAAAGCTGCAGTGACATCCACGACAGTCAATTGACGTCAAACATTCGCCGCACGGTCAACAATAAAAGCCCCTATCCAGCGTTTCGAGACGCTTCAAAGGGCGGTTTAAAGCCTCCCGACACGGCATACACCCTTTAAACATCCCGATACGCAGGACTTGGACATGATTGATCTCGCAACTTGGAACTTGAGCATTCCCGAAGGCGCCCCACCGGCGACCATTCAAACCTCCCAATTGGTTCAAGGCTTCAAGAACCAGTACTTCAATGCTGAAACCGGCACTGTGTTTTTCTGGGCGCCAGTGACAGGCGCCACGACGGCCAATGCTATTTACCCACGCAGCGAACTGCGCGAAACCAACAGCGACGGCACATTGCGCAATTGGCTTTATCCGGCGGCGGATAACAAGCTGGCCGCCACCTTGACCGTCGGCCAAGTGCCCAGCACCGGTAAGTTGGTGATTGGCCAGATCCACGCCAAGGACAGCACCAGTCCCATGGTAAAGCTGGAATACCAGTACAAGACCTACAGTTCCACCGGCAACATCGTCGCCAAGGTGCGCATGCGCCCTGATGATGCAGCGGGCCAGGTCATTACCATTGCCACGGGCATCAAGCTCAACCAGCCGTTCTCGTACCTTATCCACCTCAACCGTGCAGGTCTCTTGACCATCAGCGGTGCCGGTTATCAGTGGAGTGGCACGATCAACAGTACCTGGAGCAACAAGCCGCTGTACTTCAAGGCAGGTGTCTACGTGCAGGACAACACCGGCTACGTCACTGAAGGCGGCAAAGTGACGTTCAGCATGCTGGATATCGATCACAACCTTTAAAGCCGCTTTTTTCAAGGCCTCGCAGCAGCACGGATCGCTGCTCGCTTGCCTTCCCCTTAGGCTTCGCTTCAGCGCATAAAGACGTTGATAGCGGCAGTGCCATAAGGCCATCGTTCAAACTGATTTCCCTCTAGCCGACTAACGGTCATCCGTCTCGGGCACAAAACCGTCAATCGCCACTCTGACGGACTGTTGACGCCAACCCTCCGCCGTACGAACGTGCCAAATGTTCGCCGCCGCACTCCCATTGGCGTCTGTAAACGCGCGTCTTAGAGCCTCCGGCTGTGGCGTAAATCATTTCTTCTTCTCAGAAAGGATCCGAACATGGTCGATCTTGCCACCTGGAACTTGAGCATCCCCGAAGGCAGCCCGCCGAAGACCATCGAAACACCTCGATTGGTGAGCGGGTTCAGGGACAAGTATTTCAACTCCGAAGGCAGCGCGGTTTATTTCTGGTCACCCGTCACCGGTTCCAAGACTGAAAATGCGATCTACCCGCGTAGCGAATTACGCGAAACCTATAAAGACGGCACCCTGCGCAACTGGCTGTACCCGGAGGCCGACAATCAATTGCGCGCGACGCTGGTGGTCAGTCAGGTTCCCAGCAGCGGCAAGATTGTCATTGGCCAGATCCATGCCAAGGACAGCAACAAGCCCATGGTGAAGCTTGAATACCAGTACAAGGATGCCAGCGACACCGGCAACATCGTCGCCAAGGTGCGCATGCGCCCCAATGACAGCAAAAGCCGGGTTATCACAGTGGCGACCGGCGTGAAGCTCAATCGAGCCTTTTCTTATCGGATCCACCTCGATCGCACCGGCGACTTGGGCATCACTGCTGCGGGCAATAGTTGGTACACGACCATCAGCGCCACCTGGAAGGTCAAACCGCTGTATTTCAAGGCGGGGGTGTATGTGCAGGACAACACGGGCTACACCAGCGAGGGTGGCAAGGTGACGTTCAGCAAGTTGGATATCGATCACAACACGTGAGATTTCACTTCCGAAAATCTCGTAGAATTTACACGCTGTGGCGAGGGAGCTTGCTCCCGCTGGGCTGCGAAGCAGCCCGCTTTTCCGCCAGACCCACCGCATGCACCAGTTTTACGGCGACTGCGCCACCGAGCGGGAGCAAGCGGCCTCGCCACGGGGGCCGGTGCGCTCTGTGCCTTACGACTCATTTCTGCACCAATGGCTTCCCCCGGAACCGCAACGGTGCCGAATCATGAAGCGCGGCAAGCCGACCCGAATCCCACTCCCTTTGCATACCGTCCAGCAACTCTCCATCAATTCGATGCCCACCGCTCGCTAATGCCTGGCTCATGGCATCGGCGATTCGTTCGATGATCAAAGCGGGCTTATCAACTTTGCAATGCTTGCGACCGAACTCGATCAATTGCTTGCGATCAGGATAATTTTTTACCTTGTTCATCTTGATCGCCAATGTGCGATCTACCAGCGAGCGGCCAGACTTGGGGTTGTAGTGTTCATAAACCGTGGTGGTGGTGACATCAAACACCGGCGCCAACCGCACGCTTTCTGGCGCGTCCGGATGCGTATAGATAACACCAAAGTTTTTTAGATGAGCGTCGCCGTTGCGCACCATGACCGAGAGGCACACCGAAGAAAAAAAGCGCTCCAACTCGCGAACCGGTTCAGCGTGACGGCATACTTGTTCCACTACTGCGGCAAGGATTTCGTAGCTTTGGGAGTATTTGTAATTGTCGTGAGGGTCTTTGTGTAGGCCGAGCAACACCGCCATGTCCTCAAACCCCAACCGTCCGGAAGGGGTCAGGTCAAACCTCTCCATTACAAACAACTCGCCGTTTTCCGAGAGCCAGAATGGCGGCGTTTCAAGCCCTGCCAGGCGAGCCGCCTCTAGACAAAGAAATTCGTTTTGCGCCAGGTGGGCATACTCATCTGCACCGGATTTAACGATCAGATCGGAGCTGAGCATGGTTTTTCGATCACCCGTCAGCTTGTCCAAGTCAGGCACGAGTACCTTGGGCTGCACGCCCGAAATACCCGACTCGAAATACGTATCGACCAGAAAATCAAAGACGCTTTGTGAGACGTCTGCCAACAAGATGTCCTGTAGTCCGACTTGAGCACGGACGGGGTGCAAAGCCTCGGTAGGATTTACATAGCTAAGCCGTCCGATTTGATTGCCGCCTATCACCGACAGCAGGCGCATATCATCCACTTGCATATGCCTGGCCATCCGGCGCTTGATCTGGTCCGCCAGAAAACCCTCAGGCACATTCATGTCGAATATCGGATGAAGGATATTGCTGACTGAAGGCGTGGGGTCATAGGGCATGACCAGTGAAACCTCCCGAGCCGCCTCGGCACTGGCATAAGCAAACGAGAATTGCGAACCTTTGGACAAGTCGCCGCTATAGCCTTGTGGTGTCATGACATTGAGCAGCTTGATCCTACTCATCATGCTCCACCAGATCCGCAAGGGATTTGAGGTCGATGCGTTTATCGACGATTTCCAGTGCCATCCCCAATGCCGACACGACCCGAAACAGGGTGTACACGGCCACGTTTTCGCCGGCTTCAAGGTCGATGATTGTCTTGCGATTGCAATTGGCTTTTTCGGCGAGCCGCTGTTGGCTATAGCCTTTTGCACGGCGTAGCGTGCGCATTCTTTCGCCTAAAGCGGAAGGATTGAGTATCAGCATAATGTCCACCACAACGGACTTTTTACGAACGAAAGCTGAGTATGTCCTTTATAGCGGACATTTCAAGTGTCTTTTGACCACCCGTTTTTTAGCAAGCGAGAGGTAACGCTCGGCATGCTGACTGCTGAAGAAACTCTGCTTCTGAAAATCTCGTAGGAAACTGCCCGTTGTGGCGAGGGGATTTATCCCCGCAGGGCTGCGAACCGGCCCCTCTTCTCGCCAGACCTACCGTATGCACGGGTTTTACGGCGGCTGCGCCCCCGAGCGGGAGCAAGCTCCCTCGCCACAGGGGCGGTGCGTCCTACAGGGTCGATTTTGGCCTCGAAAATTTCCTCTATAGTTCGGTGGGTCTGCTGGCTTTGGTCAGTGGACGAGGGTTTCGCAGCCCGTGTGAGTTAGAATCACGACCGTCAGAAATCGACATAGGCCTCTCCTGCCGACGTCGGCTTTTCATGGCGGCTGTGTGTGGGAGATCTTCGGGTCTGCCGGGCTTCTAACTCCTCGGTCTGCGAACCCGCACATGGCTGCCACCCAATTTGTTTCGCAGCGAACGGTGGCAAATACTTTTTCTTGAGTTAGAGGTTTGTCATGAAAGCCGAACAATTGCTCAGCCGCTTCACTCCACTCACGCCGATCGCCACCACCCACCCTGTCCTGTTCATCGATAAAACCGCCCCACTGACCGAGCTCCACGCCTGCGCCAGCGAACGCTTGCATGCCACGCTCGACTACTTGACACTCATGGCCTGCGCCACCCTGCGCGATTCGGCCGCCGGTGACTTCAACACTCTCACCAATGTTGCTCGGATCCTGATCCAGGATGTCACCGACGTGTTTGGCGTCATTGAACAACGCGGCCTCGAAGATCAATAAAGGTTCTTCTTTGGGAGCGAGCCTGCTCGCGAAGCGGCAAAGCGTGAATCCACTGACACACCGCGAGCGCGAGCAAGCTCACCTTAATCTTATTCAGGAGGCTTATCATGCATAGCACTCTACAGCTCAGCATCACAGCGCCTGACCAGATGGCCGATGTAGTGAAATCCAAGATGGCTGCGGGTGATCACGCCATTGAACATGAAGTCATTCGTGATGGCCTCCGCGCGCTGTTGGCTCATGATCGGGCTTTGGAAAACTGGCTCGTAGGCCAGATAGGCCCGGCTTACGACGCCTTGAAAGCCGACCCCTCGCGAGCGCTCAGCGCTGATCAGGTACGCTCTCGATTGGCAGCAGAACATCAGACCGCAGCTGTAAAACCCTGAATGATGTATTCCGTCGAATTTGCACCGGAAGCCCTTGAGCAGTTAGCTGCAGTGTGAGCTCAACGATTGACACGCAGATCCCGAACATAAAAAAACCCGCATCACTGCGGGTTTTCCAAACAACGCTAAACCATCAATTAACCTTAGCGTTCAACTCACCCTTCAAATACCGCTGATACATAGCTTCCAAAGAAATAGGCTTGATCTTCGAAGCATTACCCGCCGTACCAAACGCCTCATAACGCGCAATACACACATCCCGCATCGCCGTCACAGTCGCGCCAAAGAACTTACGCGGATCAAACTCACTCGGATTGGTCGCCATCAACCGACGCATCGCACCAGTGGAGGCCAGACGCAAATCGGTGTCGATGTTGACCTTACGCACGCCGTACTTGATGCCTTCGACGATTTCTTCAACCGGCACGCCGTAGGTTTCCTTGATGTCGCCACCGTACTGGTTGATGATCGCCAGCCACTCCTGCGGCACCGAGGACGAGCCGTGCATCACCAAGTGGGTGTTAGGGATGCGTTTGTGGATTTCCTTGATGCGGTCGATGGCCAACACGTCGCCGGTAGGTGGCTTGGTGAACTTGTAGGCGCCGTGGCTGGTGCCGATGGCGATGGCCAGGGCGTCGACCTGGGTTTTCTTGACGAAGTCCGCGGCTTCTTCCGGGTCGGTCAGCATCTGGCTGTGGTCCAGCACGCCTTCGGCGCCGATGCCGTCTTCTTCGCCAGCCATGCCGGTTTCCAACGAACCCAGGCAACCCAACTCACCTTCCACCGACACGCCGCAGGCGTGGGCCATGGCGACGGTCTGCTGGGTGACGCGTACGTTGTACTCGTAATCGGTCGGGGTCTTGCCGTCTTCGCCCAGGGAACCGTCCATCATTACCGAGCTGAAGCCCAGTTGGATGGAGCGCTGGCAGACGTCAGGGCTGGTGCCGTGGTCTTGGTGCATGCACACCGGGATGTGCGGGAATTCTTCGATCGCCGCAAGGATCAGGTGGCGCAGGAACGGCGCGCCGGCGTATTTGCGGGCACCGGCCGAAGCCTGGACGATCACCGGGGAGTCAGTCTTGTCAGCGGCTTCCATGATGGCGCGCATCTGCTCAAGGTTGTTGACGTTAAAGGCTGGGACGCCGTAGCCGAACTCGGCTGCGTGGTCCAGCATCTGACGCATGCTGATAAGTGCCATTGTGTGTGTCTCTCCCGGTCGAGGGTCGTTAATCGTGCCAGCCTGCCGGAGCGGCGGCGGCTATTCAAGTCATTGCCGGTCGGGCTGGCCCGGCCTGCGTGTTCGGTGTTGCAAAAATCGTAGCGCTTGCATGGGGCCTTGGAATCGGTTCAGTCAGCCTTGCAGCCACGCCCAATCAAGTCATTGGTAGCGACCCAATACGCCAGGCCTTCCTGGCCTTTTACGTGAAACGCCAGCATGTCATCACTGTACAGCGAACCTTCAGCGCCCGGTTCCAGCTTGAGGTGATAGACCTTCTCGGCGCCTCCCAGGCGTACGTCGACTTCCTTGTGAGCGGCGTCGGCATAACGCCAGAGCACCTTGGCCTCGCTGTCACACGTCCAGCTCGTCCAGCCCCCTACGGCAGGCTCGGACGACTGCAAAAAACCCAGTTGCGAGCAACCGGCCAACAACGCCAATGCCACAACGGCGATAAAGCCTTTCATCCGTGTTCCTCGGCTGACGGCCCGCGCCGCCCGCCCTGAGTTAAGAGTCTGACCCGTCAAGGGCAACCATGTTCCTTGACCGGCGCTTGCGTCTCGTATTTATCCAGGCCGTCCGGGCCGGATCGCTTGTTCAGCACCGGGTTGGTCTCGGCCTGCCAGTCAGCCTGGTAGCAGCCATCCTCGGGCGTTGGCGCCGCGGTATCGGGCGCCGTGGCTTCCGGGCTGCTCGCGCAGGCCGCCAGCAATGTCGCGGCCATCAGCGTCATGAACGTCTTGACCATCGGAACACTCCTTTGCCTGGTCAACGTTGCCTCAGGCCTTGGCCCGGCTTTCCAGGACTTCCACGGCCGGCAACACTTTGCCTTCGACGAATTCGAGGAACGCGCCGCCACCGGTAGAAATGTAGGAGATCTGCTCGGCCACGCCATATTTATCGATGGCCGCCAGGGTGTCGCCGCCGCCAGCGATGGAGAACGCGGCGCTTTCAGCGATGGCCTGAGCCAGCACCTTGGTGCCGTTGCCGAACTGGTCGAACTCGAACACGCCGACCGGACCGTTCCACAGGATAGTCTTGGAAGACTTCAGCAATTGGGCAAAGTTGGCGGCGGTTTGTGGGCCGATGTCGAGGATCATGTCGTCCTCGGCCACGTCGGCGATCAGCTTGACGGTGGCGGTGGCGCTCTCGGCGAACTCCTTGGCGACGACCACGTCCACCGGCAGCGGCACGCTGACCTTGCCGGCGATTTCACGGGCGATGTCCAACAGGTCCGGCTCGTACAGCGACTTGCCGACTGGGTGACCGGCTGCGGCGAGGAAAGTGTTGGCGATACCGCCGCCGACGATCAACTGGTTGCAGACCTGGCTCAGGCTGTTGAGCACGTCCAGCTTGGTGGAAACCTTGGAGCCGGCAACGATGGCGGCCATCGGTTGGGCCGGAGAGCCCAGGGCCTTGCCCAACGCATCCAGCTCGGCTGCCAGCAGCGGGCCGGCAGCGGCGATTTTTGCAAATTTCGCCACGCCGTGGGTCGAGCCCTCGGCACGGTGAGCGGTGCCGAACGCGTCCATTACGAACACGTCGCACAGGGCGGCGTATTGCTGGGCCAGTTCATCGGCGTTCTTTTTCTCGCCCTTGTTGAAGCGCACGTTTTCGAACAGCACGACGTCGCCGACCTTCACGTCGACGCCGCCCAGGTAATCAGCCACCAGCGGCACTTCGCGGCCCAAGGCCTTGCTCAGGTAATCAGCGACAGGCTTGAGGCTGTTTTCGGCTGAAAACTCGCCCTCGGTCGGACGGCCCAAGTGGGAGCAGACCATTACGGCCGCGCCTTTTTCCAGGGCCAGCTTGATGGTCGGCAGCGAGGCCAGGATACGCGCGTCGCTGGTGACAACACCGTCCTTGACGGGGACGTTGAGGTCTTCGCGGATCAGTACGCGCTTACCTTGCAGATCGAGGTCGGACATCTTCAACACGGTCATGGGTCGCAATTCCTGGGTAACTGTTTAGAGAGCAGGTTTATTGGAAGCTATTTGCAGGTAATGCTCGGCAACGTCCAGCATTCGATTGGCAAAACCCCATTCGTTGTCGAACCAGGCCAGGATGTTCACAAGCCTGGGCCCGGAAACGCGGGTCTGGCTGGCATCGACGATGGCCGAATGTGGGTCGTGGTTGAAATCACAACTGGCATGGGGCAACTCGGTGTAGGCCAAAAGGCCTTTGAGCGGGCCGCTGGTGGCGGCTTCGCGCAGGATCCGGTTGACCTCGGTGGCGTCGGTATCGCTCACGGTCTGCATCGTAATGTCGAGGCAGGACACGTTGACCGTCGGCACCCGCACGGCTTTGGCCTGAATTCGTCCCGCAAGTTCCGGCAACAGCCGTTCGATGCCGCGCGCCAGACCAGTGGACACCGGGATCACCGACTGAAAGGCCGAACGGGTACGACGCAAGTCCTCATGGTGGTAGGCGTCGATCACCGGTTGATCATTCATCGCCGAGTGGATGGTGGTGATCGACACATATTCCAGACCAATGGCCTGGTCCAGCAGGCGCAACAGCGGCACGCCGCAGTTGGTGGTGCAGGACGCGTTGGACACCAGCAGCTCTTCGCCGGTCAGGCAATCCTGGTTCACCCCGTAGACGATGGTGGCGTCGACATCCGCTTCGCTGGCCATCGGCTGGGAGAACAGCACCCGTGGCGCGCCGGCAGCGATGAAGCGCTGGCCATCGTCGCGGGTGTTGTAGGCACCGGAGCACTCAAGCACCAGATCAACGCCCAGGGACGCCCAATCAATGCCTTCGGGGGTGGCGCTGCGCAGGACCTTCACGCAATCGCCATTAATATGCAGACAATCGCCCTCGACCCGCACTTCGCCGGGGAATCGGCCGTGGGTGGAGTCAAAGCGTGTCAGGTATTCGATGCTGGCCATGTCAGCCAGGTCATTGATCGCCACGATTTCGAAACCGGCCGAGGCCCCTCGCTCGAACAACGCACGCAAGACGCAACGACCAATGCGGCCGTAGCCGTTGAGTGCAACTTTGTAGGGACGCGGTTGGGGCATGGGGTTCTCTGATCGGGTTGAACCATTGAGGCAGTGTCGTCCGGGCCAGCACTATCGCAGGAAAGCCCGCTCCCACAAGGCCGGTAAAAACCGTGTGGGGGCGAGCTTGCTCACGATAGCGTCAGGACAGACAACCTGTTTACGGATCAGTCTTCCAGCAGTTCTTCAGCCTGACCCAGGATATTTTCCAGGGTGAAGCCGAATTCCTCGAACAGCGCTGGCGCAGGCGCCGATTCGCCGTAGGTGGTCATGCCGATGACGCGGCCTTCCAGGCCAACGTACTTGTACCAGTAATCGGCGTGGGCGGCTTCAATGGCAATCCGCGCGCTGACTTGCAGCGGCAGCACGGCCTGCTTGTAGCCGGCATCCTGGGCATCGAACACGCTGGTGCACGGCATGGACACGACGCGCACGTTGCGGCCCTGCGCGGTCAGCTTGTCAAACGCCTGAACGGCCAGGCCCACTTCCGAACCGGTCGCGATCAGGATCAGCTCAGGCTCGCCGATGCAGTCCTTGAGCACGTAGCCGCCGCGGGTGATGTCGCTGATCTGGCCAGCATCGCGTTCCTGATGCTGCAGGTTCTGACGAGAGAAGATCAGCGCTGACGGACCGTCGTTACGCTCGATGGCGTATTTCCAGGCCACGGCCGATTCCACGGCGTCGCATGGGCGCCAGGTGTCCAGGTTCGGCGTGCAGCGCAGGCTCGCCAGTTGCTCGATCGGCTGGTGCGTCGGGCCGTCTTCGCCCAGGCCGATTGAATCGTGGGTGAACACGTACAGGATGCGTTTTTTCATCAGCGCCGACATGCGCACGGCGTTGCGGGCATATTCCATGAACATCAGGAAGGTCGCGCCGTAAGGCACCAGGCCGCCGTGCAGGGCAACGCCGTTCATGATCGCGCTCATGCCGAACTCGCGAACGCCGTAGTACATGTAGTTGCCGCTGGCGTCCTCGGCGCTGACGCCTTTGCAGCCTTTCCACAGCGTCAGGTTGGAACCGGCCAGGTCGGCCGAACCGCCCAGCAGTTCCGGCAGCAATGGGCCGAAAGCGTTCAGGGTGTTCTGGCTAGCCTTGCGGCTGGCGATGGTCTCGCCCTTGGCCGCGACTTCAGCGATGTACGCCGAGGCTTTTTCGGCGAAGTCGGCCGGCAGTTCGCCGCTGAGGCGACGCACCAGTTCGTTGGCCAGCTCAGGGAATTCGGCGGAGTAGGCCGCGAAACGCTGGTCCCACTCGGCTTCGGCCGCACGGCCTTTTTCCTTGGCATCCCACTCCGCATAAATGTCGGCCGGGATTTCGAACGGACCGTGCTCCCACTTCAGCGCGGCGCGGGTCAGGGCGATTTCCTCGGCACCCAGTGGCGCGCCGTGGCAGTCTTCCTTGCCCTGCTTGTTCGGCGAGCCGAAACCGATGGTGGTCTTGCAGCAGATCAGGGTCGGCTGGGTGCTCTTGCGAGCGGTCTCGATGGCGATCTTGATTTCTTCAGGGTCGTGACCGTCGACGTTGCGGATCACCAGCCAGTTGTAGGCCTCGAAACGCTTCGGGGTGTCGTCGGTGAACCAGCCTTCGACTTCGCCGTCGATGGAAATGCCGTTGTCATCATAGAACGCGATCAGCTTGTCCAGGCCCAGGGTGCCGGCCAGGGAGGCGACTTCATGGGAAATGCCTTCCATCATGCAGCCATCACCCAGGAACACGTAGGTGTGGTGATCGACAACGTTGTGACCTGGACGATTGAACTGCGCGGCCAGGACTTTTTCTGCCAAGGCAAAACCCACGGCATTGGCCAGGCCCTGGCCCAATGGACCGGTGGTGGTTTCCACGCCCGGGGTATAGCCATATTCCGGGTGGCCCGGGGTGCGGCTGTGCAGCTGGCGGAAGTTTTTCAGGTCATCGATCGACAGGTCATAACCGGTCAGGTGCAGCAGCGAGTAGATCAACATCGAGCCGTGGCCGTTGGACAGCACGAAGCGGTCACGGTCAGCAAACGCTGGGTTGCTCGGGCTGTGCTTGAGGTAGTCGCGCCACAGCACCTCGGCGATATCCGCCATACCCATGGGGGCACCGGGATGGCCGCTGTTGGCCTTTTGCACGGCATCCATGCTAAGGGCACGAATGGCATTGGCACGCTCACGACGGCTGGGCATCGCTGATCTCCTGGGTTTTGAATAACGAAACTGAAAAAAGGCGAGCATTTTCCCTCACCCACCCGCCTTGGGCAATCAGATAGTCGTCCAAAGGCGATATTTGCGGCGGATAACGTCGCATTAGTTGGGTGAAACCTTTCCGCTGATGGTGGGTAGAGTCACGCCTCCTTCGGGAAGTGCCATTTATCGAGCAATATCAAAACTTTTTGATATTGACCTTGCGATGGGCCAGACCGGTCACTAGACTGCCGCCCATGAATTTACGCGTGCCTTCCATTCGCCATGACGATTGCGATGAGCTGGCGGCCCTTTGCAAGGCCGGCGGCGATCCGTTGCGGCTCAATGTATTGCGCGCCCTGGCCAACGACTCGTTCGGCGTGCTGGAACTGGCGCAGATCTTTGGTATCGGCCAATCCGGCATGAGCCATCACCTTAAAGTGCTGGCCCAGGCTGACCTGGTAGCGACCCGCCGTGAAGGCAATGCGATTTTTTATCGCCGCGCCCTGCCCCATACCGATCTCCTGGGCGGCAAGCTGCACGCCGCGCTGCTGGAGGAAGTGGATGAGCTGGATCTGCCGATCGACGTGCAGGCGCGCATCGCCCAGGTACACGGGCAACGGGCCGCAGCCAGCCAGGATTTTTTCGCACGGGTGGCAGAGAAATTTCGCGCCCAGCAGGATTTGATCGCAGGACTGCCGCAGTACCGTGACAGCGTTGTGGCGCTGCTGGACAAATTGAGCTTCGGGCCGAGCGCCACGGCCATTGAAGTCGGCCCCGGCGACGGTGCTTTCCTTCCGGAACTGGCGCGGCGCTTCGGCCAGGTGACGGCGCTGGACAACAGCCCGGCCATGCTGGAGCTGGCCCGCCAGGTGTGCGAGCGTGAGGCGCTGGCTAACGTCAGCCTGCAACTGGCCGACGCCCTTAACGGCGTGAACCTGCGGGCCGACTGTGTTGTATTGAATATGGTGCTTCATCATTTTGCCGCGCCGGCCGATGCGCTCAGGCACATGGCCAACCTGCTGCAACCGGGCGGTAGCCTGTTGGTGACAGAGTTATGCAGCCACAACCAGAGTTGGGCCAAGGAGGCCTGCGGTGATCTATGGTTGGGGTTTGAACAGGACGATCTGGCCCGTTGGGCCACCGCTGCGGGCCTCGTGCCCGGGGAAAGCCTCTATGTAGGCTTACGTAATGGTTTCCAGATTCAGGTCCGCCATTTTCAGCGACCGGCTGGCGACACTCACCATCGGTAACTTGTAGGAAAACATCGAGATGAGCGAATACTCCCTTTTCACCTCCGAGTCCGTGTCTGAAGGGCATCCGGACAAAATCGCCGACCAGATTTCTGATGCGGTGCTGGACGCCATCATTGCTGAAGACAAGTTCGCCCGCGTGGCGTGCGAGACTCTGGTGAAAACGGGCGTGGCGATCATCGCCGGCGAAGTCACCACCTCGGCCTGGGTCGACCTGGAACAGATCGTTCGCGATGTGATCCTGGGCATCGGCTACAACAGCTCCGACGTCGGCTTCGACGGCGCGACCTGCGGCGTGATGAACATCATCGGCAAGCAGTCCCCCGACATCAACCAGGGTGTCGACCGCGCCAAGCCGGAAGACCAGGGCGCTGGCGACCAGGGCCTGATGTTCGGCTACGCCAGCAACGAAACCGACGTGCTGATGCCGGCACCCATCACCTTCTCGCACCAGTTGGTCCAGCGTCAGGCCGAAGCCCGCAAATCCGGCCTGCTGCCTTGGCTGCGCCCGGACGCCAAGTCGCAAGTGACCTGCCGTTACGAAGGCGGCAAGGTCGTTGGCATCGACGCCGTCGTGCTGTCGACCCAGCACAACCCGGAAGTGTCCTACAAAGACCTGCGCGAAGGCGTGATGGAGCTGATCGTCAAGCACGTACTGCCTGCCGAACTGCTGTCCAAGGACACCCAGTTCCACATCAACCCTACTGGCCAGTTCATCATTGGCGGCCCGGTGGGCGACTGCGGCCTGACCGGTCGCAAGATCATCGTCGACAGCTACGGCGGCATGGCCCGTCACGGTGGCGGCGCGTTCTCCGGCAAGGATCCATCCAAGGTTGACCGTTCAGCCGCCTACGCCGGTCGTTATGTCGCCAAGAACATCGTGGCCGCCGGCCTGGCCGAGCGTTGCGAGATCCAGGTTTCCTACGCCATTGGTGTCGCCCAGCCTACGTCGATCTCGCTGAACACCTTCGGCACCGGCAAGATTGGCGATGACAAGATCATCAACCTGGTCCGCGAAGTATTCGACCTGCGTCCATACGCGATCACCACCATGCTCGACCTGCTGCACCCGATGTACCAGGACACCGCAGCCTACGGCCACTTCGGTCGTACGCCGCAGACCAAGACGGTGGGTGACGACACGTTCACCACGTTCACCTGGGAAAAGACCGACCGCGCTGACGCCCTGCGCGCCGCTGCCGGCCTGTAATACCCGCGACAATGAAAAGCCCCTGGCGACTGAGTCGCCAGGGGCTTTTTTGTATCCGCTGTTCAGGCCCGCCGCGCCACCAGCAAGAACGAAGCCGCGCTGGCCAACAACCCCGCGCACATCCGATTGAACAGCCGCTTGCCGCTCGGCCGGGCAAACAGTCGCCGCGCATAAATACCCATGTAGCAGTACAAGCCGATGGCAACGCATTCCAACGCCAGGAAAAGCCCGCCGAGCACCGCGAATTGCTGAGTGACGGTGCCGGAGCGATCAACGAACTGCGGCAGGAACGCGGTAAACAGCAGGATCGCTTTCGGATTGCCAATCGCCACCAGGAACTCCTGGCGCGCCAGGCTGGCCACGCTCATGGAGGTCATCACCGCGTCGCTGTCGGTTTCAGGCTGCGCCCGCCACAACTGCACGGCGAGAAAGAACAGATACCCGGCACCGACGAGCTTGATGCCCAAAAATAACAACTCGGAAGTGTGCAGGACAGCGGTCAGCCCCACTGCCGCCAAGGCAATCATGATCGCAAACGCCAGCAACCGGCCGACGCCGCCACTGCACGCCCGGACGAAGCCATAGCGGGAGGCGTTACTGATGGACAGGAGGTTGTTCGGCCCCGGCGCCATGTTCAACGCAAAGCAGGCAGGGATGAAAACAGCGAGGGTCGTCAGGTCCATCGGGGCGCTCCTGGCAGCGACGAGTCGAAGGCCCATTCTGCGCCGGTCGCCGAGGGGTTCAAGGGACAGTTGCGCGACGAATTCATACCTCAACTGTACCGCCGCGACTTCGCCATCAGGCTCCGCAAAATCCGGTAACGCTCCAAGTCTCGCGACTTCCCAGACAATGACTAGCCTTCAGGTACTCAACCAAGCAAGGATGCTTCGATGCCATCGTTTTTTCATGTACTCGCCTGCCTGCTATTCGTCACTGTCCCCGCGGTCGCCGCGCCCTGCCCCGACTGGCCCATCGAGCGTGCCAGAGCAGAAATCGCCGCGCTGCAACGGCAAATAGACACTTGGGACGACAGTTATCACCGCCTCGGCCGATCCCTGGTAGCCGACGAACTTTATGATCAGTCCCTCGAACAGCTGGAACAATGGCGCACTTGCGTGAACCTCGCCGCGCCCACGAATCCGCTGCGATCAGCGGGCGGGAAGGTGGCGCACCCGATCGTTCACACCGGCCTGGAAAAACTCAAGGACGCCGACGCAGTGGGAGCCTGGCTACGCCATCGAGAAGATGTCTGGATCCAGCCGAAAGTCGATGGCGTGGCAGTGACTCTGGTCTATCGGGAAGGGCGCCTGCAGCAGGCGATCAGCCGTGGCGACGGCAAACACGGGCATGACTGGACCACGAATGCGCGCAAGATCGACGCCATTCCGCAGCAACTGAGCCAGCCTTTGAGCGTGGTCGTCCAGGGCGAGTTGTATCGGCGCCTGGACGACCATGTCCAAGCCGTCAGGGGCAGCTTGAACGCCCGGGGGACCATGGCGGGCCTGATGGCGCGCGGCAACCTGACGACGCACGATACGCAATATATCGGCCTGTTCGTCTGGGACTGGCCCGAAGGGCCGGACACCTTGCCCGAGCGGATGACCGCGCTGAATGAGCTGGGCTTCGCTGATACCCTGGACTACAACCAGCCCGTCCGGCACCTGGCCGATGCCGAGCACTGGCGCAACCACTGGTATCGCACGCCGCTGCCCTTCGCCACTGATGGAATCGTCCTGCGCCAGAGCCGCCGTCCATCCGCCGACCGCTGGCAGGCCAAGGCGCCTTTCTGGAGCGTGGCCTGGAAATACCCATACGCCCAAGCCCTTGCCGAAGTTCGCAAAGTGAACTTCAAGGTCGGTCGTACCGGACGCATCACGCCCGTGCTGGAAATTGAACCTACCCTGCTCGACGACCGAAGGATCCGCCGGGTGAGCGTCAGTTCGCTCAAGCACTGGGAGGAGATGGACGTGCGCCCCGGCGATCGGGTTGCGATCAGCCTGGCCGGCCTGACGATCCCGCGACTCGACGCGGTTGTGCTGCGCAGCCTGGAGCGCCAAGACGTCATTGCCCCTGCGGCGGCCGATTATCACCTCTTGAGTTGCTGGCAACCGACGCCCGGCTGCGAGAGCCAATTCCTGGCACGCATGGATTGGCTCAGTGGCAAGCACGGGCTCGCCCTGCCTCATGTCGGCCCGGGCACCTGGGAAAAACTGCTGGTCGCCGGGCGACTCGACGGATTGCTCGATTGGTTGACCCTCGATGCCGCCGAGCTTGCTACCATTGCCGGCTTCGGCGAACGCAGCAGTACTCAACTGCTTGCCAGCCTGGACAGCGCCCGGCATCGACCGTTTCGCCAGTGGCTCAAGGCCCTCGGCCTGCCGCCTACCGCACAGGCCAGGCTGGACGGACCGTGGCAGGCATTGGCCGAGCGCAGCACCGAACAATGGCAAGCCGAGGCCGGCATCGGGCCGGGACGCGCCGCGCAACTGAGCGCTTTTTTTCGCGACCCGCAGGTGCTGGCCTTGACTGAAACACTACGCACCGCAGGGGTCGATGGCTTCTAATTCAGGCCCCGCGCGGTTGAACCCAAGGGGCAGGCATGCGTCAAACAGCGCATCTGCCCGACCGCCCGCGTGTCTTTATACGGAGTTGCTATGAATTTCCTGCCCCCTGTTGCCCTGCTGGTGTTATGCAGCGCCATGGCTACCTCTTCATTGGCGGATGAGCAAACCCCGGAGCTCACCGGCTGCGCGGCCAAGCGCCAAGGCATCATCAACCAGATCAAGCAGGCCAAGTCCCGAGGCAATCAGGATCAGCAGGCGGGTCTCGAAACGGCACTGAGCGAAGTCACAACCCATTGCACCGACGCGTCCTTGCGCAAGGAGCGCGAGAACAAAGTGCTTGAGGCCAAGCATGAAGTCAGTCGCCGCCAGGCCGACCTGGAAAAAGCCATGAAGAAGGGCGACGCGGAGAAGATCAACAAGCGCAAGGACAAACTGGCGGCTTCCCGCAAGGAACTGCAGGAAGCGGTGGATGAGTTGGACAAGTAGGCTGTGAGCTGCCCCTAATCAATGATCCCGAAACTCCTTGTGACAGGCACTGCACGCATCTTCGACCTGTTGCACCGCCGGTCCCAACTGACTGGCTCTGTAGGGCTGGACCTTGCTGGCCACCACCAACTCAGCGGTGGCGGTCTCAAGGCTACGGGCCAGCTCCTGGAAACGCGCCTGTTTTTGCCAGACCTCGTCCAAAGCGCTGGTGTGGTCCTGCTCGCGTACCGGTGGGAAGTGCTTCCACGGCTCGCGGGACAGTTGATCGAGTTTTACCGCGCCTTCGGCGAAACGTGCGCCGTCGAATGGAATACGTCCGCGCAGCATGCCACCCAACTCTTCGTTGGTCTTGAGCATCTGTTTGAAAATCGCCTTGCGCTGGCCCAGCGGGGAGTTAGGGTCGACGCCACCGCAGGCGGACAACACCAGGCAAGCCAGCACGACCATGGAAAATCGTCTTACAAACATCTTGGCCTCGGAACGGGAAACGGCCGTTAGTATCCTCCGGGGCGCGGGCAAAGACCAATGGCCCTATCAACAATACGAGTTGTCGAGCGCCTGACCGCGCTCAACGACTGCAAAGGAAAACTTCATGAACAGCCGCTTCAAGCCCTGGCACAAGAGCCTGGCGTTGACTCTACCGCTGATCGCAATACTGGCCGGCTGCAATCGCGGCGAAAAGACCGAAGAGCCGAAGACCCACGCGCTCGCCACTTATGTCAGCGCACCGTGGGAGGCGCTGCCTTCGGTCTCCGACGAAGACTTGCTGGCCGGTTTCGGTTCCTGGCGCAGCGCTTGCACCCGGCTCAAGGCCGACCCGAACTGGGGCCCGACCTGCGCGGCCGCGGCCAATGTGCCGCAGACCACATCGGCCGTACGCAACTTCCTGAAAAAGCACCTGGACGTCTATGGCCTACGCTCGGGCGACAACAGCCCCAACGGCCTGATCACCGGCTACTACGAGCCGGTCTATCCCGGCAGCCTCACCCAGACGGCTACTGCAAATGTCCCGGTGTACGGCGTGCCAGAGGACATGATTGTCGTTGCGCTGGACAGCCTCTACCCCGAACTCAAGGGCAAGCGCCTGCGCGGTCGCCTCGAAGGCCGGGTGCTGAAACCCTACGACGACGCGACTACCATTGAGACCCAAGGGGTGAAGGCGCCAGTTATCGCCTGGCTGACGGACCCGATGAACCTGCAATTCCTGCAGATCCAGGGTTCGGGGCGGATTCGGCTCGATGACGGCCGCCAGGTGCGCATCGGCTACGCCGACCAGAACGGCCACCCATATCGGCCCATCGGCCGGTGGCTGGTCGAACAGGGCGAGCTGAAGAAAGAAGACGTGACCATGGGCGCCATCAATGCCTGGGCCAAGGCCCACCCGGAGCGGATTCCCGAGTTGCTGGGGAGCAACCCCAGCTATGTATTCTTCAACCGCAACCCCGACAGCAACGAAGGCCCTCGCGGCTCGCTGAACGTACCGCTCACCGCTGGCTACAGCGTGGCGGTGGATCGCAAGGTAATCCCCCTGGGCAGCCTGTTGTGGCTATCCACGACTCGCCCCGATGGCAGCGTCTTGAACCGCCCCGTCGCGGCCCAGGACACCGGCGGCGCGATTACCGGCGAAGTACGGGCCGACCTGTTCTGGGGCACCGGCGAGGCTGCGGGGCAACTGGCGGGGGACATGAAGCAACAAGGACAAATCTGGATGCTCTGGCCCAAGGGCATGGCTTTGCCGCAAGTGCCGCAGGTGGCGAATGCGATCACTGCCAATCCCTGAGGGTTGGAGCCGATGGGCGGGCCCCCGTCGCGAGCTTATCGCGATGGGGACCGCTCAAACGCTTACCTCTATAAACCCGCTTCAGACCGAAACAAAGAAGAAACTCAGTACCAACCCCACCCCGACGAACCACACCAGCGAACGCAGGATTGCCCAGTCCGCCAAGTAGCAGATGATGTACAGCAGCCGACTGGTGATGAACAACACGGCAAGCACGTTGATGGTCACCAGCTCGGCGTTGCCGGCCAGGTGCGCGACGATCACGGCGGCAGCAAAAAACGGGGCGATCTCGAAGCTGTTCAATTGCGCGGCGTAGGCACGCCGGGGTGCGCCTTCGAGCGCGTCGAGGAAATCCCGGGGATCGTGGTTATCCTGCAGCCTGTATCTGCCGCCCGCCTTGGCGATGCCGATACACAGGTAAGGCAGGATAAAAGCGATCAACACACACCACAGGGCTACCGTCATACCGCACTTCCTTTTTGAGTTTTATAGAAAAATCGAGCGTGAGGCACTGGTCAGAGTTTCATCACCAGCATGCCAATCAGCACCAGTGCGCAGGCTAAGAGCCGTGGCCGGCCAAAAGGTTCTTTAAGGTAGCGCATGGCAAAGAGCACAACCAGGATCACCCTGATCTCCCGCAGCGCCGCCGCATCGGCGATTGAGCCCAGTTGCATGGCCCACAGCTCCGCAGCGGTTTATACTGCTCCCGACCACGCCGCACTCAGTTGCGCATAAGCCAATTCCAATAACTCTGCTGCTGCCCGTTTCGTTCGAATCGGAGCATCGGCATGCGTATGGCTGATCAGAGCGTCAAGACTACAGACAGAGACCCTGCGCATGCCACTCGCCTTGCTTGCTTTGGCCGTTGCCGCTTTCGGCATCGGCACGACTGAATTCGTCATCATGGGCCTGCTGCCCGATGTCGCCCGTGACCTGGGCGTCAGCATTCCCCAAGCCGGGTTGCTGATCACCGGCTACGCCTTGGGCGTGGTGTTCGGCGCGCCGATCCTGGCGATCGGCACCGCCAATATGCCACGCCGGGCAACGCTGCTGGGCATGACGCTGATGTTCATTCTCGGCAACGTGCTCTGCGCCCTGGCGCCGAACTACGTCACGCTGATGGCCGCCCGGGTCATTACCGCGCTGTGTCACGGGGCGTTTTTTGGGATCGGCTCGGTGGTGGCGGCCGGGCTGGTGGCGCCGAACAAACGGGCCCAGGCGATCGCGATGATGTTCACCGGCCTGACGTTGGCGAATGTCCTGGGCGTGCCGTTGGGCACGGCGCTGGGCCAATACGCCGGCTGGCGGTCGACGTTCTGGGCGGTATCGGTGATCGGCGTGATCGCCGTCATTGCCCAATGGGTCTGGTTGCCCAAGGAAATCCCCATGGAAAAGGCCAACCTCGCCAGCGAGTTCAAGGTCCTGGGCAAGGTCAATGTGCTGCTGGCGCTGGGCATGAGCGTGCTGGCCTCTACCAGCCTGTTCAGCGTGTTCACCTACATCGCGCCGATCCTGCAGGACATCACCGGCGTGAGCCCTCACGGCATCACCGTCATGCTGCTGTTGTTCGGCGTCGGCCTCACGGCGGGCAGTTTTCTTGGTGGGCGGTTGGCCGACCGGCGCCTGCTGCCATCATTGGTAGGCATGGCGCTGGCCGTCGTGCTGGTGTTGGCCGCGTTCAGCCAGACCAGCCAATCGGTGATTCCAGCGGCGATTACCCTGGTGCTGTGGGGCATCTTCGCCTT
Source organism: Pseudomonas sp. SWRI92 (assembly GCF_014268685.1). Classification (NCBI taxonomy): domain Bacteria; kingdom Pseudomonadati; phylum Pseudomonadota; class Gammaproteobacteria; order Pseudomonadales; family Pseudomonadaceae; genus Pseudomonas; species Pseudomonas sp. SWRI92. The sequence goes on along the minus strand of NZ_JABWQY010000002.1, from coordinate 589,456 downwards.
CGCCCTGTGCCCGATCCTGCAATTGCTGATCATCGACCAGGCCCATGAAGCGCCGAACCTCGGCTCGACGCTGAACCAGAGCGCCTTCAACCTGGGCAACGCCGCCGGCGCCTGGATCGGCGGACTGGTGGTGGCCAGCGGCGCCAACCTGGCCGACCTGCCATGGACCGGCGCCCTGGTCGGCGGGCTGACCGTATTGACTGCGCTGTACTTTATTTATCGGCAGCGTCGCCTGAGCGCCGCGGCAGGCTTTGCCGAGTGAGAGGGGTACTGAGGGGAACGTTGGTCTCGCTGCGCACCTGCGCGTGGCTGATCAGGGCAAAGATGAAGCTGCCGCCGATGATGTTGCCCGCCAGGGTTGGCGCGGCGAACACCATCCAGAAATCCTCCCAGGACAACTGGCCGGCAAACACCAGATAGGAGACCTCGGCCGAGCCGACGACGATGTGGGTGAAGTCCCCCAGCGCCATGAGATAAGTGATAAGCACAATGATCCACATCTTGGCGCTTTCCATAGAGGGGATCATCCACACCATGGTGGCGATCATCCAGCCGGAAATAATGCCCTTGGCGAACATCTGGCCGGTGTCGTTTTCCATGACCTTGCGACCGATTTCCAGGAACGCCTGGTCGGTGCGCTGATCGAAAATCGGCAGGTGCAGCATCACATAGGCCACCAGCAAAGTGCCGCACAGATTGCCCACCAACACCACACCCCATAGCCTGAACAAGCGGCCGAAGTTGCCCAACGTTGGCTTGCTCATGATGGGTAGCACGGCGGTCAGGGTGTTTTCGGTAAATAGCTGCTGGCGCGCGAGGATCACCGCCAGGAAGCCGGCGCAGTAGCCAAGACTGGCAATCACTTTAAAACCTTCGTGGTCCGGCAGCCGCGAGTTGAGCAACCCCATCGCCATGAGCGACAGACCCATGGTCAAGCCGGCCGCCAGCGCCGACCACCAGAGCGCGGCGACGCTGCGTTCCAGCTCCTGATTGCCCTGGGTGCGGATGATTTCATGCAGCACTGCCGCCCGTGGCGGCTGGTTGCGGTCGACCTCGTGCTGTTCCTGTGCCGAGAGGTCAGGGGTCTTGCCGTCTTCGTGGGTGTCCATACAGCTCCTGAACCGGTGGCGTGATGTACCTACGACACGCGGCGTTCGGAGCTGTTCAGTGGTGCCGGGAAATGACCGGCGCCTGTTACACCCCCGGCCTTATTCGACAGTGTCGCCCTTGAACTGATCCTTGACGTACTTGATCTCCGTCCGACCATGGGGCGCGGGCAAGCCGTCTTCGCCGAGATTGACGAACACCATCTTCTCCACTGTCAGGATGCTCTTGCGGGTGATCTTGTTGCGCACTTCGCACGTCAGGGTGATGGACGTGCGGCCAAACTCGGTGGCGGTGATGCCCAGTTCGATAATGTCGCCCTGGCGCGAAGCGCTGACAAAATTGATTTCAGAGATGTACTTGGTGACAACGCGCTGGTTACCCAGCTGGACGATAGCGTAGATCGCCGCCTCCTCGTCGATCCAGCGCAACAGGCTGCCGCCGAACAGCGTGCCATTGGGATTGAGGTCTTCGGGCTTGACCCATTTGCGGGTGTGGAAATTCATGATCACTCCTGAGCGTCTGGCCGATGAATGCCGGCATCATGGCAGACCGGGCGGGAAGGCTCTACGTCGCCAGGGCTATAACGATCATCGGCAATTTTGATTTGCCGACAGAAACCCTTTGGAAGATCCGATTAGCCCGTTATAATCGCCACCGCTTTGCCGGCCCACGCTTTGGGTCGTTCCCGCCACCTGTCCGAGGGGCGCTGCAGCAGGCTCGACCTGTCAGGCTCGGATGGGGCGTTGTTTGTACGGGGCTCCCCGCACAGGCACTAAACGCACAACGGCGCCCATTCGCATACATTACGAATGGAGGCTCTTCATGAGCGCTGTTATCACGCCTGCTGCTTTTACCGACTACAAAGTCGCCGACATGTCCCTGGCTGCCTGGGGCCGTCGCGAGATCATCATTGCCGAATCCGAAATGCCAGCCCTGATGGGCCTGCGCCGCAAATACTCTGGCGAACAGCCATTGAAGGGCGCAAAAATCCTCGGCTGCATCCACATGACCATCCAGACCGCCGTGCTGATCGAAACCCTGGTTGCCCTGGGTGCCGAAGTTCGCTGGTCCTCCTGCAACATCTTCTCGACCCAGGACCAGGCCGCCGCGGCCATTGCCGCTGCCGGCATCCCGGTTTTCGCCTGGAAAGGCGAGACCGAGCAAGAGTACGAGTGGTGCCTGGAGCAGACCATCCTCAAGGATGGCCAGCCGTGGGAAACCAACATGATCCTCGACGACGGCGGCGACCTGACCGAGCTGCTGCACAAGAAATACCCGGCCGTGCTGGACAAGGTCCACGGCGTGACCGAGGAAACCACCACCGGCGTACACCGCCTGCTGGACATGCTGGCCAAGGGCGAACTGAAGATCCCGGCCATCAACGTCAACGACTCGGTGACCAAGAGCAAGAACGACAACAAGTACGGCTGCCGTCACAGCCTCAACGACGCCATCAAGCGCGGCACCGACCACTTGCTGTCCGGCAAGCAGGCCCTGGTGATCGGCTACGGTGACGTGGGCAAGGGTTCGGCCCAATCCCTGCGTCAGGAAGGCATGATCGTCAAGGTGTCCGAAGTCGACCCGATCTGCGCCATGCAAGCGTGCATGGACGGTTTCGAGCTGGTTTCGCCGTTCATCGACGGGATCAACGACGGCACCGAGGCCAGCATCGACAAGGCACTGCTGGGCAAGATCGACCTGATCGTCACCACCACCGGTAACGTCAATGTCTGTGACGCCAACATGCTCAAGGCCCTTAAGAAGCGCGCCGTGGTCTGCAACATCGGTCACTTCGACAATGAAATCGACACCGCTTTCATGCGCAAGAACTGGGCATGGGAAGAAGTGAAGCCGCAGGTCCACAAGGTGCACCGCACCGGCGCCGGCAGCTTCGACCCACAGAACGACGACTACCTGATCCTGCTCGCCGAAGGCCGCCTGGTTAACCTGGGCAACGCCACCGGTCACCCAAGCCGCATCATGGACGGTTCGTTCGCCAACCAGGTCCTGGCCCAGATCTTCCTGTTCGGCCAGAAATACGCCGACCTGTCGCCGGCCCAGAAAGCCGAGCGCCTGACCGTGGAAGTGCTGCCGAAGAAACTCGACGAAGAAGTCGCCCTGGAAATGGTCCGCGGTTTCGGCGGCGTGGTCACCAAGCTGACCAAGCAACAGGCTGACTACATCGGCGTCACCGTCGAAGGCCCGTTCAAGCCGCACGCTTATCGCTACTGATCGGCTCGGCTCCCCCGCGTGGGAGCCGGCTCCTTGTGGGGCGCGAGCTTGCTCGCCCCCACTCAAGCCTGCGTGCCTCACCGGCCTATGAGTTTCCAAGGATATGACCATGTCCCAAGAACGCCGCTACAGCTTCGAGTTCTTCCCGACGAAAACCGATGCTGGGCATGAAAAACTGATCGCCACCGCCCGCCAGCTGGCCAGCTACAACCCGGATTTCTTCTCCTGCACCTACGGCGCCGGCGGTTCGACCCGTGACCGCACGATGAATACCGTGCTGCAGCTCGAAAGCGAAGTCAAAGTCCCGGCCGCTCCGCATCTGTCTTGCGTGGGCGATAGCAAGGATGACCTGCGCAACCTGCTGACCCAATACCAAGCCGCCGGCATCAAGCGCATCGTGGCCCTGCGCGGCGACCTGCCGTCAGGCATGGGCATGGCCAGTGGCGAGCTGCGTCACGCCAATGAACTGGTTGAGTTCATTCGCGGAGAAACCGGCGAACACTTTCACATCGAAATCGCCGCGTACCCGGAAATGCATCCCCAGGCGCGCAACTTCGAAGATGACCTGCGCAATTTCGTGCGCAAGGCCAACGCCGGCGCCAACAGTGCAATCACCCAATACTTCTTCAACGCCGACAGCTACTTCTATTTCGTCGAGCGCGTTCGCAAGCTGGGTGTCGAGATCCCCGTGGTACCGGGAATCATGCCGATCACCAACTACAGCAAGCTGGCGCGTTTCTCCGACGCCTGCGGGGCAGAAATCCCGCGCTGGATCCGCAAGCAACTGGAAGCCTACGGCGACGACACATCCAGCATCCAAAGCTTCGGTGAAGAAATCATCACGCAAATGTGTGAGCGTTTGTTACAAGGCGGTGCGCCGGGGCTGCATTTCTATACCCTGAACCAGGCCGAGCCCAGCCTCGCGGTATGGAATAACCTCAAACTGCCGCGTTAACTGACTTAATGCAGTGGTACAAAAAAGGCCCTGGCAAAAACCAGGGCTTTTTTTTACACAAACATCTGGAGGATTGCGTTAGATGCCTAATGGCCACAGGTCAACGACCCCACAACTCATTTATCTGGTCTACGGGGCCGAGACTTATCACCAGGAAGCGGTATTCAGCATCGCCAGCGCTCTGGCGGGTCTGCGCGAGACCCCAGGTGAAGCGCTGGACATCCAGGTGTTCACTGACAATCCCGCGCCCTACGACGGCTTGCCGGTTCGGCTGCGCCCTCTGGACAACGAAACGCGTCAAGGCTGGATCGCCCCGCACGGCTATCACTTCCGAGCCAAGCACGTCGTCCTGCAGAAGGTACTCGAAGAGCATGAACTGGCACTGCTGATCGACACGGACACCTTTTTCCATTGCTCGCCCCTGGCTCTCTTCCAACGGATCAAGCCAGGTACGCTGCTGTGCAACGCCTTCGGCTTGAACTATGGCGCCAACAAGGATGCTGGACTGTACCTGACGCTCGCCAAGCCCCTGCAACAGCGGCAACTGGCCGACGATGCCATGCCTTTGCTGAACTCGGGTGTGATCGGTCTCTACGCAGCCGATGCGGCAATCCTGGACCAATCGATCGCCCTGATGGATGAGTTTTATGTGCTCGCGAACGGGGCTTACACCCTGGAAGAGTTCTGCCTGTCGGTGGCGGCCTATCGCAAGGTCCAGGTCAGTGAATGTCCGGACCTGATCCACCACTACTGGAGCCGCAAACAGCTGTTCCGTGCCAAGACCAAAGCCTGGTACGACAAACATCGCGCAGCGCCGGTTTGCCAGTATGCGCTGGATGAAACACGGCAAGTCACCGCCGTCCTGCCCCGTCCGCCTACCCTTCAACGCTTGGCGTACAAAGTCATTACCGTGGCGTTACCGGGCCATAAACGCCAGTTCATGCGTGAAATCCTGTATGGCTGCTACCCTCACCCGAACCCCTTCGATCGGGCCTGCGGCCCGGTCTGGTGGGAAAAGGCGCTGGAGAACGTCGAACATCGACTGAAAAAACCCTTGCAGGATCATGAGCTCAAACAGTGGCTCAGCCATCCCCTCATACGATGCGTGCTGGGCGAGCGCCGCGAAGCCATCTATCGACACTTGATGCAGACAAAAGGCAATTAGTGCCCTGCATGACCGATGCCGGGCACGAAGCCACGCGCCAGAGCGCTCTAGCTATTTGATGAGCTCTCGTCGTAACCTCCGGCCATGCCCGTAGTCGTCCAGTTACTGACAGCCCTCCTTCTCTTGTGCCTGAGCGTCGCCGCCCAGGCCGAGAAGTTGCGCATTGTCACCGAACCCTGGGCGCCCTATGTCTATGAAGAAAATGGCAAGACCCTGGGCCTGGACTATGAAACCACGGCCATCGTCTTCAAGCGCCTGGGCATCGACGTGGAATGGCAACTGCTGCCCTGGAAACGTTGCCTGGCGATGTTGGAACAAGGGCTGGCGGACGGCGCGCTGGACATCTTCCGCAGCGACGAGCGCGATGCCTTGCTGCTCTACCCCAGCGAACCGCTGTCGGATGTGGAGTTCGTCATGTTCTACGCCAACGCAAGGCCCCATCCGTTTCGTAGCCTCGAGGACCTGGACGGGCTGACCGTCGGCACCTCCCCCGGTTATCTGTACAGCCAGGCGTTCAGGGAATCGACCCGATTCAAACAAGAAGCGGCGCCCACCCACGAAGCCAACTTCGGCAAGTTGCAACTGGGCCGGATTGACTTGCTCATCACCGATCGCCGGGTCGGCCGGCATGTGCTCAAGGCGCTGCAACTGGGCGACCAGATTACCGAAAGTCCAACGGTCGTGAGCCGCCAAAGCCAATATCTGGCGGTGCGGCGCGGCGCCGGCATGGATCTGCTGGTGCAACGCTTCGGCGCAGAACTCAAGCGTTTCAAGCATGAGCCCGCCTATGCCGAACTGAGCGCCCGCTATGGCGCCGGCCCAGCGGCCAGGACGGCGCAGCCCGACACGGTGCCACGCTGAAATACACCGTTGAGCAGCAGGAAAGCGGCGCACGGCGATTGCTCTGTTATACTCCGGCGTTCCCGCCAGGCTCACGCCCGGACGCCCGGTCTTGCAAAAGGCATCCCGACACCGCTACAGCGCAGCTTCCAGCCCGCGCGAGCCCTGTCCGGATCCGTCTTCCAGACCCGGCGGGACCGGACGGGATGTGGTCTTCGATTGACCCCATTCGCGCCAGGCAAGACTATCCCTTTGGGCCAGGCCCTCACTAAAAACAGGATTACTCATGTCCTTTGCTTCCCTCGGTCTCTCCGAGGCTTTAGTCGGCGCCATCGAAGCCGCCGGCTACACCCAGCCTACCCCGGTGCAACAGCGGGCTATCCCCGCCGTGTTGCAAGGTCGCGATCTGATGGTCGCCGCGCAGACAGGTACTGGCAAGACCGGCGGTTTCGCCCTTCCGATCCTGGAGCGGTTGTTTCCCAACGGTCACCCAGACAAATCCCAGCGTCACGGCCCGCGCCAACCGCGCGTACTGGTCCTGACCCCTACCCGCGAACTGGCGGCCCAGGTACACGAGAGTTTCAAGGTCTATGCTCGCGACCTGAAATTCGTCAGTGCCTGCATTTTCGGCGGCGTCGGCATGAACCCGCAGGTCCAGGCCATGGCGCGTGGCGTCGATGTGCTGGTGGCCTGCCCCGGTCGCCTGCTGGACCTGGCTGGCCAGGGCAGCGTCGATCTGTCCCACGTGGAAATCCTCGTGCTGGACGAAGCCGACCGCATGCTCGACATGGGTTTCGTCCATGACGTGAAGAAAGTGCTGGCCCGCCTGCCGGCCAAGCGCCAGAACCTGCTGTTCTCGGCGACGTTCTCCAAGGACATCACCGACCTCGCAGGCAAGCTCCTGCACAACCCGGAGCGCATCGAAGTCACGCCGCCGAACACCACGGTCGAGCGCATCGAGCAACGCGTCTTCCGCCTGCCGGCCAGCCATAAGCGTGCCCTGCTGGCGCACCTGATCACCACCGGCGCCTGGGAACAGGTCCTGGTGTTCACTCGCACCAAGCATGGCGCCAACCGCCTCGCCGAATACCTGGACAAGCATGGCCTGCCGGCTGTGGCGATCCATGGCAACAAGAGCCAGAACGCCCGCACCAAGGCCCTGGCCGACTTCAAGGCCGGCGAAGTGCGCATCCTGGTTGCTACCGACATCGCCGCTCGCGGCCTCGACATCGACCAGTTGCCGCATGTGGTCAACTTCGAATTGCCGAACGTCGATGAAGACTACGTGCACCGTATCGGCCGCACGGGCCGGGCCGGTCGTTCGGGCGAGGCGATCTCGCTGGTCGCGCCGGACGAAGAGAAGCTGCTCAAGAGCATCGAGCGCATGACCAAGCAGAAGATCGCCGACGGCGACCTGATGGGCTTCGATTCCAGCACCATCGAGGCTGAAAAGCCTGAAGTGCGCGAGCGTCCGGATGTTCGCAACCCGCGCAACCCGCGCGGCCCACGCGGCGACGGTCCGAATGGCGGCGGCGGTGGCGGCGGTCGTAAAGACAAAGGCAAGGACAAGGGCAAGGAAAAGGCGGCCACCAGCGGTCGCGGCGAACGTCCGGCCCGCGAGCAGAAGCCCCGTGAAGGTACGCCAGCCCGTGAGCAGCAGCGCCCAGCACCGCGCGCCGCAGCCGATCGTGCCCCGGACGAGTTCCTCGACGATGATGTCGATAACTTTGGCAACCGTGTCGACTACGTGCCCCAGCAGAAACCGGCCCAGGGTCGCGGTCGTCGTCCAGGCGCACCGGCACCAGGCGCGGCTGCGGGCGCACCTCGCAATGGCCAGCCACAAGGTCGCCAGAACGGTCCACGCAACAGCAACGGCTCGTCCACCGGCACTCCGCCGGCCAAGCGCAGCGGCCCGCGCAACGGCGCTCCGCGTGACGGCCAGGCCCGTCGCGAAGACTCTCGTCCACGCCGCCCGGCCCGTGATGACGACCAGCCTCGTCAGGAACCCGCCGTGCAGAACCCGCGTGGCAGCCAGCCGAAAATCATGCACAAGGAATCGAAGGTCGATCGTTTCCCGACGCCTGAGCAGCTGGATGAACTGCCAAGCCGTCCACGCGGTGAGAAGCCGGCATTGCTGACGCGCAATCGCTGAGTTTCCGACGCTTACAAAAACGCCCCTGGTCGCAAGACCAGGGGCGTTTTTTTGTCAGGCGCGAACGTTACTTCGCTTGGACGCCTTCAAACGAAACGTACAGCTCGACCACGTCGGATTTCGGCCCCAGGTCTTTCTGCTTGCCAAAGTCAGAACGCTTGATTGTGGTGGTGCCTTCGAAGCCGGCACGGTAGCCACCCCATGGATCCTTGCCTTCACCCAGGAAGGTTGCCTTGACCACGACCGGCTTGGTCACGCCCAGCAAGGTCAGGTCACCGGTCACATCGGCGGTGTTTGCGCCGGTGGACTTGACGCTGGTGGAAACGAACGTGGCCTTGCCGAATTTGCTGGCGTTCAGGAAGTCAGCGCTGGCGATGTGCTTGTCACGCTCGGCGTGGTTGGTGAACACGCTGGCGGTGTTGACGTTGAACTCGATTTTGCTGGCTTCGGGCTTGGCAGCGTCGAAGCTGAACTTGCCATCGATGTCCTTGAAGGTACCGGTGATGTAGCTATAGCCCAGGTGGCTGATCTTGAAGTCGACGAAGGCGTGCTGGCCTTCCTTGTCAACCACGTAGTCTGCGGCCATGGCCTGGCCGGCGGACAGCAGGGCAGAACCGATTGCCAGAGCGGCGAGCGTCTTTTTCAACATGCTTTCTATTCCTTTGGAGTCGAGGTTGAACATCAGGCTTGGCGCCCCAGCATGCGCTTGAGGGTCGCGTCACGGTCGATAAAGTGGTGCTTCAATGCTGCCAACGCATGGAGCCCGGAAAAAATTACCAGCGCCCACGCCAGGTAAAAGTGGATCTGGCCGGCGACGTCTGCCTGATCGGGCAGTCCGGACACCAGCGCGGGTACTTCAAACAAACCAAACACCGAGATCCCGACACCGTCTGCGGTGGAAATCAGGTAACCGGCGATCATCACGGCGAACAGCCCGAGATACAGGGCACTATGACCGATCTTGGCGCCGACGCGGGTAAGACGGCCATAGGTTTCCAGGGTCGGTGGCGGTGGGCTGACAAAGCGCCAGATCACCCGCAGCACCATGACCGCCAGCAGCACCAGGCCAATGCTCTTGTGCAGCTCCGGCGCGTCTTTACGCCAGGTGCTGTAGTAATCCAGCCCGACCATCCACAGGCCCAGCGCGAACAGCCCGTACACCGCCAGCGCTACGGCCCAGTGCGAAACGATGCTGACCCAGCCATAGCGGGAAGAAGAGTTGCGTAGCTGCATTGCTCATATCCTGTAAAAACCGTGACCAAGACTAGCGAGTTATCTATCGATTTAAAGCGGAAATTTTTGCTTTGAAATATCGAGAAATACGATCATCAGTCTGGAGGGGGTGGGTTAAGGAAAGATTAAAGGAGAAACGGTGGCTAATGACGAGGATACAGGCAGCCGTTGGGTGTCTGCATGAACCTTTCGCCACCAGGCTCGCCACCATAGCGGACCGCGCGGGGGCCATCACCGCCGCTCAAGTATTTTTTCCATGCAATATATATGTATCGCCATTTCCGCTTTTACCCTTGCTCAAATGAGCCCTCAACAACTCATTGAACAAGGTGAACAAAATGGCTGTTCGTTATACCCCTTTCAAAGCTAGCGGCTCGCCGCAACTACCTCCTAATCAAACGATGTCCCCGGGGCAATACCTAAAATCCGGCAATGGACGGTTCCGATTGATCTTACAAGCCGATGGAAACTTGGTAATCAAGGACCGCGAGGCAATTATCTGGACCGCTGGTGATAAACAACCTTACAGTGTCACGTTGTATCCAAGAAGAATGCGTGAGCCTCTGCAATTCGTCGTCAGCAACAGCGGCTTTCTTTATGATCCGTCCAGACGGCGATTGTGGATCGCCGAAAGCACCCACAGCAGAGACAAATCTCTTTGGTTCAACACCTATATGGTCATGCAGGACGATGGAAACCTGGTCATTTTTGACATGCGAACAGGCAATCTTTGCTGGGCCCGCTATGGCTTCGTCCCGGGACGTATGTCCAAGCCAAAGCGGGTAAAAATTTTATTTGAGGGCTTTAAAATTAAAACTTGGTCGTTTTCACTGCCGCCTCTCTAGAGTCACTTATTGACGCACTCAGGCCTGTAAGGATCCATGTCGCATCTATAAATTAATTGAGGATCGTGCTTTTTCAGCACCATACGGCCATCAGCAGTGCAACCACTGACACCGAATACTGCCAATAGCATTAAAGCCGCTATGAACTTCATATTAACTCCAGCTTTTACGAGGTGAAAATTGTGAATTATTAGCTTACCGAACACTCAGGCCTATATGGATCGAAGATGCATTTGTACGCCAACTAGGGGTCCCGTTCTGGAATCATCGGAATCATCAGGGGATCCCGACATTCGCCATACACACACCCATACATCGAAACCAATACGACCATTGCTATGAGTATTTTCATACGCGCGCTCCTGTGTTTAGGAGAGCCTAGACTCATGGCTTGGCGCGCTCTATCGCCTGCTTCCGGTTAAAGAGTGGGAAGTTTCCGATATATCGCCGAGGCGTGTAGGACGTCGCGCTTATCAAGGGGCGCCGGTACGCTTGATGCAGGATAAAAAAACGCGGCACTTGGGCCGCGTTCTTTACACCTGAACGTTACTGAGCCTTGGTCTCAGTAGTCGTCGCCGGCTTGGCGACGGGCTTCTTCACCGGCTCGGCCTTTTTTACCGGGGCCTTGGCGGGGGGCTTTTTGGCTGGGGTCTTGGCCGCGGGTTTTTTCGCCGCCGGCTTGGCCGTGGCTTTCTTGGCGGGTTCGACTTTCACCGGGGCAGGCGCGGGTGGCGCTACCGGGGCAGGCGCTGGGACGGGTGTCGGTGCAGGCGCTGGAGGCGGTGCTACCGGCTCGGGGGCCTTGGCCGGTTCCGGCTTCTTGTCGTCATCCGAGCCACCGAACAGGTTGCTGAAGAAGTTGCCTTTCTTCGCCGCCACCGCTCCGGCGGCAGCTGCTGCGGCCGGGGCGACTTTCGCTGGTTCGAACGACTTGCCTGCCGCCAGGTCTTCAACTTGGCTGGCTGCGCGCTGGCCGCTGCGCAATGCGCCTTCCAAGGTGCCTGGGTACAACGCGTCGGTGTGTTCGCCAGCAAAGGCTACACGTTGCAAAGGTTTTTCCCACAGGCGCCAGTACTTACTGATCTGTCCCGGACCAAACGCCAGATACGCGCCGCCCATGGCAGGATCGGTGCTGTAGCGGCGGATTTCATAGCCGGTAAACGCGCCACGGGCCTGTGGATAAAACGCGTGCAGGCGGATCAGCACCTGATCGACCATCTGCTTGTCGCCGAAGGCTTGCATCACCCGGGCGTTGTCGCCGGACAGGTTGATGACCACGTTGGCGCCGCCATTCATGGCCGGTTCGATCCACATCATGCCCAGGCCGGCGTTGCTGTAGATCTCGCCCGACATGCGTGCCTTGCTGTCCCAGACCGGGGTCTTGAACTTGAGCATGATCTGGTCGCGCCAACCGTAGTTGGTGCCTTTGATCGCGCCCAGGTGCTGGGCATCCAGGGCCGGGGTCAGCTGGATTTTGTTCAACGCCCGCAGTGGCACGGCCAGTACGGCGTAATCAGCCTGGTAGCCAACGGCGCCAACCTTGACGGTGACGCCGTCCTTGTCCTGGGAGATCGCCGAGACGGGAGAGCTGGTCTTGATGACTTTCAGTTGTTTGACGAACGCCTGGGCCAACACCGGGCTGCCGCCGAGCAGGCGCGAAGCGCGCAGGTCACGGTCGGACACGCCGCGATAGACGCGGTTCTGCTGTGCGAAATACAGCAACGACAGCCGCGACGGTTCGTCGTAGCGCGTACGAATTTCCTGACTGACCAGTTGCCGCGCAGTGGCGGGCAATTGCAGACGGTCGAGCCAACTGGACACCGTGATCTGGTCGAGCGCGTGCAATGTATTGGTGGCCGCCGGGTTCAGCGGATCGTCGATGGAGCGGGCCAACTCGTCCACCGTGGTTTCGTAGCGCTTGAGCGCTTCGGCGGTGGCCGGCTGCTTGGTCGCCAGGTCGGCGGCAGTGAAGTAGGTACCGTCTATCAGGTAACTGGGGGTGCGCACGAATTCCGGCGCCGGCGTGGTGCTCAGCTTGAAGGTGGAGACGTACTTGTTCAGCACCGGCTGGGTTTTTTCGTTGCCGATCCACTCGCTGGTGGCCATGCCAGAACGACCGCCCAGGCTCGGCTTGGCTTCCAGCAACGTCACGGCCCAGCCTTTGTTCTGCAGCTCGTAGGCCGCCGTCAGCCCGGCCAACCCTCCTCCGATGACAATCGCTGTCGGTTGCTTGTCCTTGGCCAGCGCCGAAACGCTGAACAGCCCTATCATCACCAGCGCACAGGCGCGCAGCCAACCAGCAGACATTCAACGAACTCCGGAATGACGTAAGAATTTTCGATTTTTTGAGCCAGTCGGCTCCGGGAACGGCGAAGAATACGTCAGCCATCAAAGCGCCGCCAGCGGCGTCTATCGCCTGGCCCAAAGTAGCGGCAACGACACAATGGGTTGTTCGCAAGGCCGCCATTGCATAGGCTTGCGCGATTGTTTTGCCCGCGCCCGCCGCGAGCTGCCTCGAGGAGACTGTACATGGGCCTGAATAACCAGTGGATGCAACGCGATCTCGCGGTGCTGTGGCACCCCTGCACCCAGATGAAAGATCACGAACAGCTGCCGCTGATCCCTATCAAGCGCGGCGAAGGCGTGTGGCTGGAGGACTTCGAAGGCAAGCGTTACCTCGACGCGGTGAGCTCTTGGTGGGTCAACGTGTTCGGTCACGCCAACCCGCGCATCAACCAACGCATCAAGGATCAGGTCGACCAGCTGGAGCACGTGATCCTCGCCGGCTTCAGCCACCAACCGGTGATCGAGCTGTCCGAACGCCTGGTAAAGATGACGCCTAAAGGCTTGACCCGGTGCTTCTACGCCGATAACGGCTCGTCCTGCATCGAAGTGGCGATGAAGATGAGCTTTCACTATTGGATCAATCGCGGCCGACCGGACAAAAAGCGCTTCGTCACCCTGAGCAACAGTTACCACGGCGAAACCATCGCGGCGATGTCGGTGGGCGATGTGCCGCTGTTCACCGAAACCTACAAGGCGTTGCTGCTGGACACCATCAAAGTGCCGAGCCCCGACTGCTACCACCGTCCCGACGGCATGGGCTGGGAAGAGCATTCGCGCAACATGTTCGCCGCCATGGAACAGACCCTGGCCGAGCACCACGACACGGTCGCGGCAGTGATCGTCGAACCGCTGATCCAGGGCGCCGGCGGCATGCGCATGTACCACCCGGTGTATTTGAAGCTGTTGCGCGAAGCTTGCGACCGCTACGGCGTGCACCTGATCCACGATGAAATCGCGGTCGGCTTCGGCCGCACCGGGACAATGTTTGCCTGCGAACAGGCTGGCATCACGCCGGATTTCCTCTGCCTGTCGAAGGCCCTGACCGGCGGTTACCTGCCGCTGGCGGCATGCGTGACCACTGATGACGTCTACAACGCCTTCTACGACGATTACCCGACCCTGCGCGCCTTCCTGCATTCCCACAGCTACACCGGCAATCCGCTGGCGTGCGCGGCAGCCCTGGCGACGCTGGACATCTTCGAAGAAGACAACGTGATCGAAAACAACAAGGCCCTGGCCCAACGCATGGCCAGCGCCACCGCGCACCTGGCCGACCATCCCAACGTGGCCGAAGTGCGCCAGACCGGGATGGTGCTGGCGATCGAAATGGTCAAGGACAAGGCCAGCAAGACCGCCTATCCGTGGCAGGAGCGCCGCGGCCTGACGGTGTTCCAGCATGCCTTGGAGCGCGGTGCATTGCTGCGGCCGCTGGGCAGCGTGGTGTATTTCCTGCCGCCTTATGTGATCACGCCGGAACAGATCGACTTCCTGGCCGAGGTCGCCAGCGAAGGCATCGACATCGCCACGCGGGACAAGGTCAGCGTGGCGGTGCCGAAGGATTTCCACCCGGGTTATCGTGATCCAGGCTGACACCTGAACTTCTCGTTCCCACGCTCTGCGTGGGAATGCATCCTGTGACGCTCCGCGTCACATCCATAGCGGACGCAGAGCGTCCATGGCGGCATTCCCACGCAGAGCGTGGGAACGATCAAGAGAACAAAACATGAGACTGTCCCGCTTCTTCATCGACACGCCCCTGAGCCTCGGCGCCCATGAGTTGCCCGAAGCCCAGGCCCATTACATCGGCCGTGTGCTGCGCATGGCCGAGGGTGATGCGGTTCAAGTGTTCGACGGCTCCGGCCAGGAGTTTCGCGGCACCTTGGCCGAAGTCGGCAAGAAGCGTGTGCGCGTGCAGCTCGACGAGCAATTTGCCGGTCAGGCTGAATCGCCCTTGCGTATTCACTTAGGCCAGGGCCTGTCCCGCGGCGAGCGCATGGATTGGGCGATCCAGAAAGCCACGGAACTGGGTGTCAGCGAGATCACGCCAATTTTCACCGAGCGCTGCGAAGTGCGCCTCAAGGATGAACGCGCCGATAAACGTTTGCTGCACTGGCGTCAGGTGGCGATCAGCGCGTGCGAACAATGCGGACGTTCCACCGTGCCGGTCATCCACCCGCCGTTGCTGCTGGCCGACTGGCTGAAGCAGACCGACGCCGAGCTGAAACTGGTGCTGCACCCGGTCGCCGAACCGCTGGTCAGCCACGCCAAACCAGCGACCCTGGCGTTTCTGATCGGTCCCGAGGGCGGCTTGTCGGATACCGAAGTCGAGCAAGCCAAGACCGCCGGCTACCATGCCGCCCGCCTCGGTCCCCGTGTGCTGCGCACCGAAACCGCGCCGGTGGTGGCGCTGGCCGTGGCGCAGCAGTTGTGGGGGGATTTCTGACGTCATGCATAGTCCCCGGCATGACCGGTTTACTTCACCGGATCACTGGTCGGTTTGGCAATGATCGCCTTCAACTCGCTGGTCATCGGGAACTCAAGGTTCAGGCCCTTGGGCGGAATTGGCTGCTGGAACCAGCGATCGTAGATAGCGTTGATTTCCCCTGACTGGTACAAGTCAGCCAGGGTCGCATTGACCAGCGCGAGGAATTTCGGATCGTCCTTGCGCACCATGCAGCTGTAGATCTCCCGCGATTGCTCTTCCCCGACCACCACCCATTTGTGCGGGTCGCGCGCCTTGGCCCGCTCGCCGTAGAGCAGTGCATCGTCCATGTAGAATGCCGCCGCCCGGCCAGTCTCCAGCATCTGGAACGCTTCGCCGTGGTCCTTGGCGCTGATGACGAACATGTCGACCTTGTTGTCCTGGTTGTAGCTTTTGAGGAAGCGTTCGTTGGTCGTGCCTGCCGTCGTCACGACGTTTTTGCCGCGCAGATCGGCAAAGCTGCGGATGCCGCTGTCCTTGGCCGTCAGCAACTGGCCCTTCACATAAATGAAACCGTAGGAAAACGCCACTTGCTTTTGCCGCTCGGCAGTCACGCCGGTGGAGCCGCACTCCAGGTCCACGGTGCCGTTCTGCACCAGCGGGATGCGTGTCTGTGAAGTGACCAGGTTGTACTTCACATTCAGTTGCGGCAACGCCAGTTGCTGCTTGATGCGCTCGACGATCTTGCCTGCCAGTTCCACCGAATACCCCATTGGTTTGCCGCTGTTGTCCGCGATATAGGAAAACGGCACCGAGGCATCGCGATAGCCCAGGGTGATGCTTTTGCTGCTGGCGATTTTGTCCAGCGTGCCGGCCGGGGACGCTTCATCGGCAAAAGCCTGGGCGCCGAGCAGCACGCTCAGGGTGCAGCCGATCAACGTGATTTTTTTCATTTGTTGTTCTCCGTTGTGGGTGGGTCAGGCGGCGCGGGGCGTGAGGCCCTGCAAGTCGATGGAAGGTTTTTGCTGGCAGATCAGCTCACTGAGCAAACGACCGCTGCCGCAGGCCAGGGTAAATCCCAAGGCACCATGGCCGAGGTTGAGCCACAGGTTGCGGTAACCGGTGGCGCCGATCAGCGGTACGCCGCTGGGTGTGGCGGGACGCATGCCCGTCCATTCCACGGCGCGCTGGTAATCGCCGGCCAGGGGAAACGTTTCAATGGCCTGGCGCCGGATCAGGGCCAGGCGTTTGGGATCTGGCGCCGGGTCGAAGCCGACAATGTCCACCATCGCCGCCACTCGCAGTTGTTCACCGATGCGAGCGTAGACGACCTTGCGGTCATAGTCGGTGATGCTCAACTCCGGCGCCCGGTGCCGCGCCTCAATCGGCACCGTCAGGCTGTAGCCCTTGAGCGGGTACAACGGCAGCCGCACCCCGGGCAAAGCCAGCGCGGCGCTGCGGTGGCCGGCGGCGATCACCACGTGCTCCACGTCCAGGCGCTGCTCGCCCAGGTCGATGGCGTGCACCGTGCCGTTGGCATGCAGCAGAGCGGTCACCGGGCGTCCCAACAGAAACTCGCAGCGCCCCGAAGCCCGTAGCCGCGCCGCCAGTTGCTGGCAGAAGCCATGGCAATCGGCGACCTCCTCGTCCGGCGTGTAGATTCCGCCCACGAACGGAACGTCGCCCAGCGCCGGCTCCAGGCTGGCGCATTCGACCGCGCCCAGCACTTGTTGATGAACGTGGTCGGTCAGTCGCTGCCGAGCGCGTTCGAAATGGCCGGCATTGCGAAACGTCACTAGCTTGCCGTTGCGCCGCCACGCGAAGCCGTCAAGGCGGTCGTCCCCGCGCCAAGCCTGCAAGGTCGCCTGGCTCAACAGCGCCAGGCGCAAAAGATGCGCACCGTTGCGCCGGTTGACCGAGGTCCGGCATGCGCCGATGAACGCCGCCATCCAGCGCCACTGGGCTGGGTCCAGGCGCGGGCGCAACTTGAGGGGCGAATCGCCGCGCAGCAACCAGCCCAACGCCTGCCACGGCACGCCAGCGTCCGCCAGTGGCGTGACGTAGCGATAGGATAACTGGCCGCCGTTGGCGAAGCTGGTTTCGCTGCCCAACGCATCCCGCGCCTCTACCAGGGTGACATCGACGCCATCGCGAACCAGCGCATAAGCCGTCGCCAACCCGACCACGCCGCCACCGATGATGCAAACCCGCTGAGCCATGTCCATCTCACACCCGTTTCGAATGGACCGAGATTAGGACCAGGTGACAGCCCTCGAACAATGAATAAAGATGAGCCTCCTATAAACAAAGGTTATGGGCTCGCCATGCGTCTTCGTCATATCGAGATTTTCCAGGCGATTCGCCAGACCGGCTCCATCAGCGGCGCCGCTCAGTTGCTGCACGTTTCCCAGCCGGCGGTGACCAAGGTGTTGCAGCATGCCGAGCAGCAGTTGGGGTTTGCGCTGTTCCTGCGCGTGCGCGGCAAGTTGCAGGCCACGCCTGAAGCGCTGGAGCTGGAGCGCGAAGTCGACAAGGTCAGCGAAAGCCTGCAAGGCGTGCGGCGGTTGGCCCAAAGCCTGCGCCGCGAGCCGGGCCACAGCCTGCGGATCGGCGCCACGCCGGCCCTGGCCTTGTCGCTGCTGCCGGCGGCGATCCATCAGTGGACCCGGCGCTACCCTGACATCGTCTGCGAGTTGTCCAGCGCCCACAGCCGCGAACTGACGCAGAACCTGTTGATGCGCGAGATCGATCTCGCCCTGACCCTGCAAGCGCCTGATCATCCGGGCCTCAAGGCCCAGCCCCTCGCCAGCGGCGTGCTGGTGGCCCTGGCACCGAGCGGCCATTGGCCTGACGTGGCGGTCGGCACGCCGATGCCGCTGCAAGCGCTGTCCGACGCGCCGTTGATCGGCCTGTCCAGCACCGACCCGCTGTCAGCCCGGTTGGACGGTTATCTCAAGTCGGTGGAGCCGCCCCCCCGGGTGAGCATCGCCGTACAGACTTACTCATTGGCGCGGGCCATGGTCGAATCCGGGGCCGGGCTGGCCGTAATCGATCCGTTCACCGCCCTGGGCGCTTCGAGCACCCGCACGGCGATACGGCCCTTGTCGCCGCCGCTGCCCATCTCCCTGTATGCCGTGACCCGAGCCAATGAAGCGCCGGCACACACCCTGGGTGCGTTGCTGGAGATTGTCGCCCGCCAGGCCCAGGCGCAACTCGATCGCCTGTTTGTGAGCGCTCAAAGCACGTAGAACATGATCGCCACGAAATGCAGCAGGCTGCCGGCGATGACGAACAGATGCCAGATACCATGAGCATGGCGCAGGCGATGATCGAGGGCGAAGAAGATGATGCCGACGGTGTAGAGCACGCCGCCCGAGGCCAGCCAAGCGAATCCGGTGCTGCCCAGGGCGGCCAGCAGCGGCTTGACCGCAACCAGTACGATCCAGCCCATGACCGCGTAGATGACAATCGACAGGATCCGCGCGTCGGAACGTGGCTTGATCTCCTGCAAGATGCCAATCACCGCTAGGCCCCAGACGATCCCGAACAAGGTCCAGCCCCACGGCCCCCGCAAGGTCACCAGGCAGAACGGCGTATAACTGCCGGCAATCAACAAATAGATCGAAAAATGATCGACCTTTTGCATGATCTCTTTTTTGCGCCCACGCACGCTGTGATAAACCGTCGAGGCGCTGTAGAGCACCAGCAAGGTAAACCCGTAGATCGCCACGCTGACGATCTTCCAGGGATCGCCGGCCATCCCGGCAATCACCAGCAACCACACCGCGCCGATAAACGCCGCGACCGCCCCCACCAAATGCGTCCAGGCGTTGAGTCGTTCCCCGTGATACATCCAATCCCACCCCATATTCCGAAACAGGCGCCAAGGCTCAGGCTTGGCGCTTCAAAGTGCAATGGTTTGCTTTTTTAAACGGCAACAAGACCGATTGGGGCACAATCAGGCCATTCGAATAAGAGTCCGCCCCATGCTGATCGATGAAGAATTGACCCTTAAAAAGCTCGAGGTGTTCCTGGCCTTCATGCGCACCGGCAACCTGGCGCGGGCCGCGGCGGATTTGCAGACCAGCAACGTCAGCGTGCACCGGGCCATTCATTCGCTGGAGAGCGCCCTGCGTTGCCCGCTGTTCAAGCACGAAGGCCGCAACCTCACGCCGCTGGAGAGCGCCTATGTGTTGGAAGAGCGCGCGCAGAAGCTGATCCAGGACGTGGTCGAAAGCGTGCGCCTGACCCGCGAGGCGGCCGGGTTTTCCGCCGAGCGTTTCAAACTGGGCTCGCTGTATTCGTTGACGGTCAAGACCGTGCCACAACTGATCATGGGCCTGAAGATCCGCCGCAGCGAACTCAATATCGACCTGATCATGGGCTCCAACATCGACCTGTTGTACAAGCTCAAGAACATGGAAGTCGATGCGATCCTGGTGTCCCTGGACGACAGCGTCAACGATCCGGATTGCGAGCAGATCGCGCTGTTTTCCGATGATATTTTCCTGGCCACTCCAGCCGACTCGCCGTTTGCCCAACGCAGGGAAGTGGATCTCGCCGAAGTGCGCAACGAAACCTTCATTACCTTGACCCAGGGCTTCGCCACGCATCAGGACGGTAACCGGGTGTTCAAGCAAGCGGGGTTCGAGCCGAAGGTGGCGATGCAGGTCAACGACATTTTCACCCTGCTGAGCATGGTCAGCTCAGGGGTGGGCTACGCCCTCCTGCCAGGCAGGATTGCGGCGGTGTATGAGAACCGGGTGAAGCTGATCCCGTTGCAGGAAAAGTACCGGTTGCAGCAGCACATCGGCGTGGTCTTCCTGAAGGCCAAGGAGCGTGATCCAAACTTGCTGGCGCTATTGGCTGAATGCCGGATGTACGCCAACCGCCAGGCCTGAAACCGAGCCTGTCATGATCGTTCCCACGTTCGTGGGAACGATCACTCAAGCCTTAGCCCATCAATCCCCGCATGATCAGAAACAACAACGAAGGCCCGAGCAAACAGCCCAGCGCGGTGTAGAACGCCGCCGTCAGGCAGCCATAGGGCACCAACTTCGGATCGGTCGCCGCAAGGCCGCCAGCCACACCGCTGGATGTGCCCATCAATCCACCGAAGATCACTGCGCTGCGGGGATTATTGAGGCCGATATAGGGCGCCACGAACGGTGTCGCCACCATCACCAGAATCGCCTTGATCAACCCCGCGGCAATCGACAACGCCATGACCTCGGAGGTGGCGCCAATCGCCGCGCCAGTCACCGGACCGACGATATAAGTCACGGCACCGGCACCAATCGTCGTCAGGCTCACCACGTCGGTATACCCGAAGGCCATCGCGACCCCGACCCCGGCGATGAACGACGTTCCGACCCCAACGAACAATGCCAGCACCCCAACAAAACCAGCACGCTTGAGCTCATCGACGCTGACGCCAAATGCCGTGGCGACAATGGCAAAATCCCGCAGCATGGCACCGCCGAGCAAACCGATGCCGGAGAGCAGCGGGATGTCCACGACGCCTTTCTGCCC
Source organism: Pseudomonas sp. SWRI92 (assembly GCF_014268685.1). NCBI lineage: Bacteria > Pseudomonadati > Pseudomonadota > Gammaproteobacteria > Pseudomonadales > Pseudomonadaceae > Pseudomonas > Pseudomonas sp. SWRI92. Next base: position 568,627 of record NZ_JABWQY010000002.1, on the reverse strand, counting down.
ACCGGTCATCGCACCGCCAATGTACGAGAGCACCAGCCCCAGCAGAATCGCAATGGCCGAGCCGTGCAACCGCCCCTTGGTGAACGTGTCGCTGATCCAGTACGACACCCACATGGTGATGCCGACGATGGCAAAACCACTGATCAGGCCGTAGCCGGTAATCACCTTCATCATCGATTCGTACATGGCGATCACCCTACGGTCTTGGCGGAAACATCGGCTTCAGGCGTCTTGTTGCCGATGCGCACCAGCACCGGAACGAGCGCAAAAGCGATAACCACCGCCAAGGTCCCGGCCAGGATCGCCATCGGCCCGCCCTTGAGCGCACCGTAGACGTTTTGCTGGGCGGCCATCGCAACTACGATGGGGATGTAGATCGCGCTCCAAAACTCCACGCCGGCCTCGGACTTGCCCTTGAACAGGCCGCGCTTGTTCAGGTAACTGCCCAAGCCAATCAACAGTAGCATCGCAATACCGACGCCGCCGACGTTGGCCGGAACGCCTATCAGTTTGCCCAGCAGCTCACCGATGAAAATACCCGCCAGGGTACAAAAAGCCAGAAACGCCACACCGTAAATAATCATTGTTGTCATCCTCAAATTGCATCGTCGAAGTTGTTGTTTTTGTGCTTCGCCAGCTTGAGTCGGTGTCTAGGGTTGGCGGCGTCCCTCCTCATGCAACAGCGCTTGCAGGGTATCGGGTCGCGCGCCATCAAACGCCATGACCGTACCCTGCTCGAATACACGGCGCGCCAGCCCGGTCAGCACCGCGCCGGGCGGCAATTCGATCTGCAAACGCACGCCTCGCTCGTAGGCGCTTTGCACCGTGCCACGCCAATCGACCACGCGGCACATGTTGAACGCCAGGTCATCGCGCAAGGCATCGGTCTTGATGATCGGTCGAGCGCGGCTGCCGCTGAGATAGCCCAAGGTTGGCGCTTTCAACGGTACAGCGGTAAACGCCTCGACCAATGTCCGGGCCGGTGCCTCCAGCAGCGGGCAATGAGACGGCACGCTGACCGCCAATCGGCAGGCCTTGCCAGCGCCCTGGCTGCGAGCTTTTTCGGCGACAAGCCCCATGGCTTGGTCGCTGCCGGCGATGACCACTTGGTTGTCGGCGTTGATATTGGCCAGGTAGACCGGTGTGGTTTCGCTGTGCATCTGGGCCAGCAAAGCTTCCACCGCCGCGAGATCCAGGCCGATGATCGCCGTCATGCCGTAGCCTTGCGGATACGCCTGCTGCATCAACTCGCCGCGCAGGCTGACCAGTCGCAACGCATCCTCGAACGCCAGCGCCCCGGCCACCACCGCCGCCGGATACGCGCCGATGGACAGCCCCGCCACGTAGTCCGGCGCGGGGGCTTGTTCCAGCAGCCGACGAGAAGCCGCCACGCCAGCGATCAGCAAACACAGTTGCACCGCACGAGTCGATCGCAGCGCCACGGCAGTGTCCAGTTGCAAGACATCTTCACCGAGTACCTCGCCCGCTTCGTCCAGGGTCTGCTGCGCCAAGCCATGGAGCATGCCCACGCGCTGCGCACCCTGGCCGGGAAAGACGAAGAGGCTGCTCACGCGACCTGCTCCAGTGAAGGCTGCCAAGGGTCGCTCACCAGCCGGGCCTGAACGTTATCCTTGAGCAACACCCGAGGCGACGAGCCCGCCCATTCGCGCAGCGCGACGGCGCCCAAAGGCGTCTGCAACTGCATATCGACGACGCACATCGAGGCATCCAGTTGCGCCAACAGCTCCCTGGCCTGGAGACGGTCCAAAAAGCGCGGCGTGCGCAGAATCAAATCCAGATCGCTGCCCTCATGCAGCGCCTCGACGCCTGTGGCGAGTTCGAACCCGGCGCTACCGCTCACGCCCCAGGTCCAGCCGCTGGCGTCGAGGATCGGGCGCAGGCGGGACAGCGCTTGCAGGGCTGGCAAATCGCGCCTCGACAGGACGTGACAAAGCGCTTCCGGCCTGACGCGACGGGAAATCGCCGCGACCGCCATCGACGTTGCGTAACGCTGCTCACGCAAGCGTCCACGCACTCCTACGGCGATTTGATCCGGTGCCGTCAGTGAACGCCGAACCACCACGGGTTGACCGCCGGCAATCGATTCGACAACCCATGCCGGCGCACCTGCTGGCAGCTGCTGCGGGGTCATCCCCCAAAGCAGATCATGAGCGAGGAACCCGTTCACCACTGCGCTCTCAACAATTGGCGAACCGTACTGGAGGCCGCCCGGTGGGTCGCACCGAGGCGCCCGCTTAAATCCCGAGACGCCCCGGCCACGTCATTGATCGCCTGTTGCAGACAATCAGTGATCCGAGCCAGGTCCGTGGCCGTAGGTTGCTCGATCCGTTCCACCGACAAGGACTCCCACAGCAGCCCCAGGCTGGCGAAACTGTCGATGTCATAAGCCATCGGCGGCACACTCGCGGCCAAGGCTTCAAGCTCTTCGACACTGCGCAAGGTCACCCGGGCCGCCGAGGCCTTGCCCATGGCATGGACCATGACGCCCGGATCGCGCAGGGCGATCAGTCGGTTGGCCTGGTAGCCGTGGGCCAGGAATGCGCCGGACATGGCCTTGCCCACCAACAAGCCGATCACCGGGTGCCCGGCCAATCGTGCGCGGGCGTAACTGTCCGCTGCGCCGGCCAGTGCCTGGTGAATGCCGAGGGCTTCTTCGCGCCGGCCGTAAGCCTGGCTAGGCACATCGACGATGGCGATCAACGCTCGCTTGGCCGCGGCATTGCGGTCGGCCTCGATGGCGTCGTCCACGGCTTTGGCCAGGCCCCACCCTTCGAGCAACCCGACTTCGCCGTTGCGAGCCCGAGGAAAACGGTTGGCCGAATCGGCCACGACGGCCAGCAGCCGCGCCGGCTGCCCGCCCAGTTGGACATCGGCGACTTTCAGCGAAGCGGGCAAGCCGTCCAACGGCGCGGCACCGCCGCTCAGGGCCTCGAACCAACGCAAGCCCCTCAACGAATACGCACTCATGGACGTTCTCCCTGATACAACTGGCGAACCGTCGCCGGTTCGATTTGCACATCGGTATCCAAGCGAGCCAGGCGCTGGAGGAACAGCTCGGCCTGAGCGCTGCGGTGCTCGGTGGGCACGCCCAGGTGCAGCAGTTCGGCGACCTGTTGGCGAATCCGTGCCACGTCATCGGCGACGTAACGGTCCACCAGCCCAGTGGCGAAACGCTGTTCGCCGCCAGTCAGGCTCCAGATGAAAGGGCGGTCGCGGGAATCGTATTCATCGATACCGGCCTCCTGCTCGATCACCTGCGGGCCGTTCAGCCCCAGTCGCGCCTCTTGGGTGACCAGCAAATAACTGCACAACCCGGCGGCGATCGACATGCCGCCAAAGCAGCCGACGCTGCCGGCCACCACGCCGACTACCGGTTGGTACTGGCGCAGGTCGACAATCGCCGAATGAATCTCGGCAATCGCCGCGAGCCCGAGGTTGGCTTCCTGCAACCGCACGCCACCGGTTTCCAGCAGCAGCACGGCGCGGGTGGGAGTGCCGTTGCGATTGTCTTCGGCGGCCAACTCCAGCGCACCGGCAATCTTTGCCCCGCCGACTTCGCCAAGGCTGCCGCCCTGGAATGCGCCTTCGATAGCCGCCACAACGACCGGCAAACCATCGAGGGTGCCCTTGGCGATCACCACGCCGTCATCGCTTTGCGGCACCACGCCCTGGCGCAGCAGCCAGGGCGACATGACACGCTGGAACGGGTCGAGCAATTCGCGGAACGTACCCTCATCGAGCAGGGCCTTGGCCCGCTGCCGGGCACCGAGTTCGACGAAGCTATGCTTGTTGAGCAACGCGGCGCTGTCAGTCATGGCCGATCTCCTCGAAGCCTTGTTCCAGGCGCAAGCGCACCACGCCGGGGGTGGCGCCAAAATCGTGGATATCGATGATCATCGCAGGCGGCGTCTGGCCGTCGAACATGCGCGCGAACAGATGCCGCCAGCGTTGCTCGCTGCCATTGACCGACGTCTGCACTTGAATCGCAAGCGTGCCCGCCAAGCCTGGTTCGATCAGCACTTCCAGGTCGCCCGAGCCGACGCAGCCCACCAGCGCCCGGCCCCGTGGCGGCTGCCCGGCGGGAAATTCAAAGGATAAGGTTTCCATCAGCACACTCCAGGGACGAGGCCATCGCCGCGTTCGAGACGGTCGAGGAACAGGCAGGCGGCAAGCAGGTCGGCAGCGCCGCCGGGCGAGGCGTTCAAGGCAATCAGTTGTTGGTCCAGCGCGTGCAATTGGCGGCGACCCGCCAAAGTCGCGCTGCCACCGGCAGCCAGCACGGCTTGGGCGCCTTGCTGCATGGCGTGCAGACCCGCTTCGCCGGCGCGGTAGAGCACGCAGGTGTCGGCCAGGGTCGTCATGATCGCCAGCAAGGCATCGAGCCGGGCGTTCTGTTCGCCCGCGTCCGCCGCGCGACTGCGCTTGAGTTGCGGCAGGCCCAGGCCGGTGATGGCCGGGAACGCCAGTTGCGCTTCCTCCCGGGCACCGCGCGCACCGTAGCGCTGGGCGACTTGGGCGCCGTGGCTCAAGGGTTGGGGCGCATAACGGTCGTTGAGCAAGGCCAGGCGGGCAGCACGCAGGGTGACGGCGCCGGCGACGTTGGATTCAGGTTCCAGCGCCGCCGCCGCCACGAGCAGGCCCAAGGCCCAGATCGCACCCCGGTGGGTATTCACCCCGCCCGTGGTCGCCAGCATCGCGGCTTCGCCTTCACGACCGATCCGACCGAGGGCTTCGCGCAGCGGCAGGCTGATCTCGCCGCAGACCAACGCGGCTTCGGCCATCTCCTTGAAGGCCGGCCACAACGACAATGCCGAAGCGTGCATCAGGCCCAGGTGCAAATCGGTGTGGGCACCGCTGCCGCGACGGTCTACCAGGGCCGGCTTGGGCGACAAGTCGGCTTCGTCGATCAGCGCGTCCACCGCCAGGTCGGCCAAGCGCTCAGCGAGGGGTAATGTTTGGGGTTGCAGGTTTAGGGCGCGCATTTACCAGCTCCTGAACTTGGCGGGCGGGTTGTAGAGGCCACCGGACCACTCCACCAGGTCAGCGACGCTCTTGGCCGCGAGCAGCTCGCGGGTGGCGTCGGTACGGCGGATGCCGAGGTCTTCGGGCAAGGCAATCAACCCTTCGCGGCGCATGCGCGCGGTGTCTTTCGGGTCATGGCGCAAGCCGATGGCGGTGACCCCGGCCACGGCGGCGATCATCGCCTGGCGCTCTTCCAGCGAGCGGGCCTTGTACAGGTAGGCGATGCCCTCTTCGGTGAGCAGATGGGTGACGTCATCGCCGTAGATCATGATCGGCGCCAGGGGCATGCCGGCTTTCTTTGCCACGTCCACCGCGTCGAGGGTCTCGACGAAAGTGGGTTTGCCGCCCTCCTGGAACGTCTCGACCATCTGCACCACCAGTTTCTTGCCGCGCTCGAGCAACGGCGCCTCGCCATCGCCGTGGCGCATGTCGAGCCACGCCGGCGTACCGTGACGGCGACCGCGCGGGTCATGGCCCATGTTCGGCGCTCCGCCGAAACCGGCCAAGCGGCCCCGCGTCACGGTGGAGGAATGGCCGTCGCCGTCCACTTGCAGGGTGGCGCCGATGAACAGGTCCACCGCGTACTGCCCGGCCAGTTGGCAGACCATGCGATTGGAGCGCAGCGAGCCGTCGTGCCCGGTAAAGAACACGTCGGGGCGGGCGGCGATGTAGTTTTCCATGCCCAGCTCGGTGCCGAAGCAATGCACACTTTCGACCCATCCACTTTCGATGGCGGGGATCAGGGTCGGGTGCGGATTGAGGGTCCAGTTGCGGCAGATCTTGCCCTTCAAACCAAGGGATTCGCCGTAGGTCGGCAGGATCAATTCGATGGCGGCGGTGTTGAAGCCAATGCCGTGATTGAGGGATTGGACGTTGTGTTTTTCGTAGATCCCACGGATCGCCATCATCGCCATCAGCACATGCACCGGCTTGATGTGGCGCGGATCGCGGGTGAACAGCGGCTCGATGTAGAACGGCTTGTCGGCCACCACCACGAAATCGACCCAGGACGCCGGGATATCCACCCGCGGCAGGTCGCTGACGTCGTCTACCAATTGATTGACCTGGACGATGACGATGCCATCGCTGAACGCCGCCGGTTCGATCAGCGCCGGGGTGTCTTCGGTGCTGGGGCCGGTGTAGATATTGCCGGCGCGGTCGGCCATGAAACCGGCCGAGAGCACCACGTTGGGGATCAGGTCCACCACCAGCCGGGCATAGAGTTCGATGTAGGTGTGGATCGCGCCGATTTCCAGCAAGCCATCTTCAAGCAGTTGGCTGATACGCAGGCTCTGGGTGCCGGCGAAGGAGAAATCGAGCTTGCGGGCGATGCCGCGCTCAAACAGGTCCAAGTGCTCGGACCGGCCAACGCTGGGCATGATCATGTGCAGATCGTGCAGTTTTGAAGGGTCGACTTTCGCCAGCGACCGCGACAGGAAATCCGCCTGCTTCTGGTTATTGCCCTCCAGCACCACACGGTCGCCGGGCAGGATCAACGCCTCCAGCGCGGCAATGATCTTGTCGGTGGGCAGCACCACACCGTCGGCCAGCCCCTTCACCAGCCCGAGACGCCGCTGCTTTTCGCTGCGCCGCCGCGTCCAGCGCGAGTCGGGGGATATTGTTGTTGTCATGATCACTCCACGGTTTCGCTGTCGTGGGGGTCACATTAGGAGGGTTGGGGCGAGGGTATCAATCAAGCTGGGTGGCGGATCGTTACGGTTGGGGTAATGGTTCGGCGCACCCAATGTCCACCTGTCGGTTAAAGACACCGACCTGTCAACTCTGACAGTAGCAAATGTGCCGGTTGCAGAGCCAAATCAACCGACCGCGTTCTTGGAACGCTGTCACTCGATGGACAGGAGAGCATCATGAGTTATCAGCCTTGCACAACATTTGAGGGCGCTACCGAAGTAATTAAGCGAAATGGATGGGAGAACGGACCCGGAGCATCAAAAGGTGAACTGAAGACAGATGGGAAAAATGGGTATTGGTCTGGTCAGGCAAACATGTACGTCGCCGAAAAAGTCATGCCAGCTCTTCACAAAGTATTCGACATGGTCCCCGGCACGCCCTATTGGTTTTCTTTTGACTATCGTATCGTTAGCGCCCCGTCGGAATTTTTCTATATCAAAGTCACAGATCCCAATAGATGGGTTATGGCCTCTACGCCAGTAGAGACTAATACGCCGGTCAATCAATGGCTAACAGGACGTGAATTTGGCTCCAACATGGTCCCCAGTGCGGAACTTTGGATTGGGCTCAGCGGGCCTCGCCATTTGGAACCGTTTTTAATTGAGTTTGACAATATTTGTGTCAGAGAAAGACCCATGGACTCTTGGCCTACTGCCACCCGATAGTGAGCACGCTCTCATCCACGATCGTACCCACACGGGTACGATCAACCTGATATCGGACTCGATTCAACTGACGAAGTGCTGAACCAGCCCAGCAGCAACCACCAACTCTTCCAACGCCAACAAATCCGGCACTTTCGCCACATGTTCCCCCACTTGCACCGCCGCTTGTTCCAGCCCGCACAGCGGCACGTCGACGTAGCTCAACTGGGTGTCGAGCTTGCAGGAGCGCGGAATGCCTTGCACCAGCAGCGCGATGAAGCGCAGCTGCGGCCGACCGCCCAGGGCGTTGAGCACGACGATGCGCACGCGCTCGCCCATCACGGTTTTCTGGCCGCAGGCCGACTCGAAGCTCAGCAGCGGGATTTGCCGTTCACGCCAGCTCACCCAGCCCAGGAACCACGGCGGGGTGTCCAGATCGAACGCGCTGCTCTGGTAACCGATCAGTTCGGCCACCGCCACGTTGGGCAGGATCAGGTGCCGGTCCGCCAAGGGCAGCAATAGCCCAGTGAGATGACTGGCGCGAGAGTCATGCATGGTTTTTGCTCCAGTACGCAATGCTGTCGAGCAACACCGACTCTTGGTAAGGCTTGCCCAGGTAGTCGTTGACACCGATTGCCGTGGCGCGGTCGCGGTGTTTCTGGCCGGTGCGGGAGGTGATCATGATGATCGGCAGATGTGCCAGGCGCGGATCGTTGCGCACTTGCGCCGCCACTTCGAAGCCATCCATGCGCGGCATCTCGATGTCCAGCAGCATCAGGTCCGGAGAGTGCTCGGCCAGCAACGCCATGGCGTCCACACCGTCCTTGGCGGTGAGCACGTGCATGCCATGGCGCTCCAGCAGGCGGCTGGTGACCTTGCGCACGGTCACAGAGTCGTCCACCACCAAAACCAACAGCGGACGTTGAGGTTCACTCTCGCCTTGCGCGCGTCCATCGCGACGCGGGACCTGGTGTGGCAAAGCGCGGATCGGCGCCAGCAGGTCAAGGATCAGTACCACCCGGCCGTCCCCCAGGATCGTCGCTCCCGACAGGCCCCGGACCGCCGAAAATTGCGGACCAAGGCTCTTGACCACGATTTCCCGGGTCCCGGTGGTGGCGTCCACCTGCACGGCAATATGCCGCTCATTGCACTGCACCAGCAGCACCGGCAAGGGTTGGCTCTGGCCCAGCAATTTCGGGCGAGCGCCGGTTTTCAGCAGCTCGCCGAGGTAGCACAACTCATAACGCTGCCCGGCATAGGTGTAGACCGGCGGGTCGAGCTGGTAATAGCCGTCCAGCTCGGCGGGCAGCACCCGGACGATGCTTTCAATGGTGTTCAGCGGAATGGCGTACTGGTCTTCGTAACACTGCACCATCAAGGCCCGGTTAACCGCCACGGTGAATGGCAGGCGAATGCGAAAATGCACGCCCTGCCCCGGCGTGGAGTCGATGGCCATGCTGCCGCCCAACTGCCGCACCTCTTCATGGACAACGTCCATGCCGACGCCACGCCCGGATATCTGGGTGATTTTTTCGGCGGTGGAGAACCCGGGTTGCAAGATGAATTGCAACACGTCGCGATCGCTCATGTCGCTGTCTGGCGACAGCAAGCCACGCTTGATCGCCTTGCGCCGCACCGCGTCCAGCGGCACCCCGGCACCGTCGTCACGTATGTCGAAAATGATGTCGCCGCCCTCCCGGGACAGGTCGAGGCTGATTCGTCCCCGGGCGGGTTTGCCCGCGGCGATCCGCACATCGGCCGGCTCGAGGCCATGGTCAACAGCGTTACGCAGCATATGCTCCAGCGGTGCGGCCATGCGCTCGAGCACGTTACGGTCCATCTCGCCCTCGGCGTTGCCGACCACGAACTCAACGTCCTTGCCCAGCTCCTGCGCCACTTGCCGCACGATGCGTTTGAGGCGCGGCAGCATTCGCTCGAACGGCACCATGCGCGTACGCATAAGGCCCTCTTGGAGTTCGGTGTTGATGCGCCCTTGCTGTTGCAACAGGTTTTCCGCGTCGTGGTTGCTGCGATCAAGGGTTTCCTTGAGGTCAACCAGGTCCGAGGCGGACTCGAACAGCGCCCGGGACAATTGCTGCAACTGGGAGTGGCGATCCATTTCCAGCGGGTCGAACTCTTCGTAGCCCAACCGTTCGGCTTCCACCTGTTGGCGACTGAGAATCCGCCCCTGGGTTTCGGTATCCAGGCGGCGCAACTGGTCGCGCATGCGCTCGATGGTGGTTTCCATCTCGCTCAGGGCGGTGCGGGCATCGTTGACCTGCTGTTCGATGCGGCCACGGAAAATCGAGGTTTCACCGGCCAGATTCACCAGATCGTCGAGCAATTCGGCGGAGACCTTGACCATGTCCGCACTGTCGCTTGACGCGACGGGCTCGGCTCGCGTCAGCAAAGGCGCCGGGGCCTGGAGCAACGCCGGCTCCGCAGCCGCAACGGTCGCGGGGGCCTCGCCGCCCTGCGGATGGTTCACGGCCTGGATCCGCGCAATCAATCGATCGCCCGGCGGACACGGCTGGCCGGCGCGAACCGCGTCGAGCATTTGCGCCAGCCGGTCATGGCTGCCCTGCAGCAAGCTGAAGAGCGCCGGGCTTGGCTGCAACAGGCCTGCCGACAAACCTTCATAAAGGTTTTCAAGCTCGTGGGCGAGATCGCCGATGGGCGCGATTTCCACCATCCGCGCTCCACCCTTGAGCGTGTGCAAATCTCGCAGCAGTGTTTCCACGGCCTGGCGGTTCGCCGGATCTTCCTGCCAACGCAGCAACGCCGCGCCGGAACTCTCGAGGATGTCGAACCCCTCCTCAAGGAAGATTTCCAGCAGCTCCGGATCGTGCCCGGCCGCATCGCTCAAACCCGAGCCTGGCGTCTCGATGGCGTTAGGCCTGTCCTGACGGAACCGGTGGATCGCGTCGATCAGCGCAACCGGATCCCCCAACGGCTGACCTTGCTGCAACTGCCCAAGCAACAGATCGAGGCGTTCGTGGCTGCTGTTGAGCAACTGCGCCAGCTCCGCGCTGTAGCTGTAGCGGCGGTCCACCAGCCCTTCGTAGAGATTCTCCAGCTCTTGGGCGAGGTCGCTTACCGGCCGGATATCCGCCATGCGCGCGCCACCCTTGAGGGTATGCAAGTCGCGTTGCAGCGATGACAACGGTGCGCCGTTGTCCGGGTCGGCGAGCCAGCGCTGCAAGGCTTGAGCGGCACTTTCGAGAATATCCTGGGCCTCTTCGAGAAAAATAGCCGCGATGTCATCGTCCACCGAAGTGTCGGCGGGGGCGCTGCGCTCCATTTCGGCCGTCGCGTGGCTCAGTTCGCGGATGCTCAGGGTGCGACTGCCATCGCTGCGGATCAGTCCCGTGGCGGCCGGGTCGAGACTCTCTTCAAGCAGGCTGCGCAGGGCCTGGACGCGTGCGGGTTGCGGATTCACATTCTGCCCGGCCGCCAGCTCATCAAGCATGTCGATCAGCGCTTCATGGGCCCGTTGCGCCTCTTGAAAAAAGGCCTCGCTGACCGCCAGGCTGCTTTCCTCCACCGCACCATAGAGATCGAGCAAGGCTTCGCAGAGCTCGTCCACCGGGTGCAGGTCGGCCAGGTGCGCGCCTTCGCCAAGGGTGGTCAGCTCATCGAGCAGCGCACTCAATTCCTGGCTTTCGGCGGGGTGTTGCTGCCACCGCTGCAGCAGGCTTTCGGCGTCCAGCAGGATGTCCATGCCTTGGGCGAGGAAGTTATTGATCAACTGCGTATCGCGCTTGGTTCGCACGCCTTGGTCCGGCGAGCCGTGGGCCGCCTGCAGGCGCTCGGCCAATAGCGCCCGGGCGCGCTGGATCAGGTCGACGGCACCGGGGATCGGCGCCAGCGGTTCGCTGTGCAACTGGCGCAGGCCACGTCGCAGCAGCCCTTCGCCTTCCAGCAACAGCTCAACCTCGTCCAGGTCGAGGGCCAACAGATGCGCCCTGTATTCCCGGGCCATTTCGTCCATCACCCCGGCGAGCTCGGCGATCGGCGCTACACCGGCCATCGATGCGCTGCCCTTGAGCGTATGCAAGGCCCGTTGCAGTTCGTCGCCGGCTTGCAACGGCAACTGCTCGGCGGCTTGGTCGAGAAAGCGATTGAGCGTGGCGAGGTGGGCCTGGGCTTCATTGTCGAAAATTTTCAGCAGCAAAGGATCGAGCGCAGCCACGTCCTGTTCGTCGTCATCCTCTTCATCACTGCCTTTGGCAAGCGCATGGGCACGGGCGGCCAAGCGGTCGACATCGTCGCGCTGGCGTTGGTGAGAGGCCGCGAAATCGGCGACCAGCTCAGGCAGCAATTGCACCGTTTCTTCAACCAACTGCCGGACCGAAGTACCCGGCTCGACGCTACGTTCCAATACGCGATTGAGCAGGTTCTCCACAGCCCAGGCCAGCTCGCCCAGGATCAGCGCCCGGACCATCCGACCGCTGCCCTTGAGGGTGTGGAAGGCTCGGCGCAGTTCAGTCAGGGCAACGTGGTCATCCGAGTGAGCAGCCCAGCGCGGCAGGTACTCATGCAGGACTTCCAGGACCTCGGCGGTTTCCTCGAGGAACACTTCGCGCAGCTCGTCGTCCACCGGGCTTTCATCCAGCGGCGGCGGCAGCAGGCTGGCCGGCATGTTCCTCGCCGGCGGGTTGAGCGCCGAGACCGGGCTGGCCAGGACTTCGGCGAGCGATTGCACGGTTTGCGGATCGTCCAGTTCCTGCAAGTCCTGCATGACCTGGGCCTCGTTGGGGCTCAGCACATCATCGAGCACCGGCACGCGGGCTTCGTCTGGGGAATAGCCCAGGGCGCCGAGGCTGCGTTCGACCTCATCCAGCAGACCTTCAGCGGGCTTATGGGGGTCTTCGCTCAAACGCTCCAGGTAATATTCCAGGCCAGTAATCACATCGGCCAGATGATCGAGTTCTTCCCAGCCCGGCTGGGCATGATCGAGCAGCAGATGCTCGTGGATGGAACCGTTGCAAGCCTCCACGAGACTGGCGGCACGGCTCAACGGAATCATCGCCAGCGCGCCACGCACCTGGGTCAGCAACCCCGGCAACGCCTCGAGCTGCTCGCTGTTCCAGTCGGCGTCGATGTAATCGACGATCATGTCCTTGGCCTGTTGCAGGCAGGTGTGGGCTTCCTTGATGACGATCTGGTGGATCTGGGTCAGGTCAGTCGTTGGCAGAGGATTGTCGTCGCGGCTTTCAGGCTCGACGGTGCCGACCATGCCGGCCAGCGTTGCCTCGACATAGAGCAAGGCCCCCGCGACATCCATGAGCGTCGCGTCATCCGGGTCGCGTTGACCCTGGGCGAGGCTCAGCACTACCGCCAATTGGTCGATGATCACTTTGCGCGGCTGGCCGAAACCGAGCACCGCCAAGGTGTCGGCGATCTGCCGCAGGGGCGCCAACAGGCTGTCCAGTTCCGAGGCGTGCTGGCGGTCGCTGCGCACGAACAGGTCCAGGCGCTCCTTGACCCGCACCAATTCTTCGCAAAGCGCCGCCAGCACCGAGCGCATGGCATCGCGGTCGGGCCCGGCCAGCCGCGCCCGTTCTTCATCGACCATCGCGCCGTCGGGCAGCGCGTCGTCCAGTGAGTAGCGTTCTTTCATGATCTGCATCTGCCCGCTGGGGTGTTCGGCCTTGGCAATATAGAACAACAAGCTTTTGACCAAGTGAGGTGGGGCCGGTTGATTGATGCCGGCGATGCCCTGCTCCAGCAGGCGCTTGAGTTCTTTGTCGGCGTCCTTGAACAGGCTGCGCAGCGCCGGGCTGTTGCCGATGCGTGCGTCGCGCATGCCTTCGACCAGCGCCGAAGCGACTTGCCACAGCACGTTGAGCGGCGCGCCGGCACACAAGGTTTCCAAACGGTGAAAGACTTTGGCCAGGTAACCGAGATGGGTGGCGTCGTCCTGTTCGCGCAACAGCCCCACCAGGGCCACTTGCAGGGTCTGGCGCAACTTGCGCAAGGTGCCTGGCAGGTCGGCCGGCTCGAGCCGTTTCAAGGCGTCCTCGCCGAGCGGGGCGATATCGGGTAATTGCGGACTGAAAAGGCTGGTCTCCGACAACAGGCTCTCGCCCCGGGCACTGCGCAAGTCATTGATCAATGGCAGCACCACTAACGGCAGGTCGCGACGAGCGCCCTGGACCCGATCAAGATAGATCGGCAACTGGCCCAAGGCTTGGCGCAACAGGCTGATGGCCTCGTCGCGATGGGCGATTCGATCGCTCTGCAAGGCGCCGCACAGCTGCTCCATTTCCTCGGCCAGCAACGCCGCGCCGTAGAACTCGACCATCTGCAGGCTGCCATGGACCTGATGGATGCAGGCCAGGCATTGGGCAAGGGCATCCGACGCCTGCGGGTCGTCCACCAGGCGATTAAGGGCCAGGTGGGCCTGCTTCAGCGTTTCGGCAATCTCGCCCTTGACCCATTCCAGGGCCACGTAGTCGTGCCGATCACCCATAACCACTCCAAATCAACAGGCGCATGCCTGTGGTACGGCCGAGGACTCCGTGGCGAGGGAGCTTGCTCCCGCTTGAGTGCGCAGCGCTCACAAAATCTTTGGGGCGGCTACGCCCCCCAGCGGGAGCAAGCTCCCTCGCCACAAAAGCGTCCTTGTCTCAGGTACAGCCCCTCCCAGCACGTTAATCACGCCTTGCCCTCGTCCGCCACAGGCGCCGCCGGCAAGGTGAACCCCGACACCGAGCGGCGCAGCTGGCTGGCCATTTTCGCCAGGTTGCCAATGCTCTCGGCGGTGGCAGTGGAGCCGGACGAGGTCTGGCTGGTGATCTGCTGGATCACGTTCATGGTCAAGGATATCTGCCCCGCCGAGGTGGTCTGTTGCTGCGCCGCGTTGGAAATGCTCTGGATCAGCGCCGCCAAGGTCTTGGAAACCCCTTCGATTTCTTCCAGCGCGACCCCGGCATCCTGTGCCAGCCGGGCGCCGCGGACCACTTCGGTGGTGGTCTGCTCCATGGAGATCACCGCTTCGTTGGTGTCGGCCTGGATCGCTCGCACCAGCGTCTCGATCTGCCGGGTCGCCGCCGAGGAGCGTTCCGCCAACCGCTGCACTTCATCGGCCACCACCGCAAAGCCACGACCGGCATCGCCCGCCATGGACGCCTGGATCGCCGCGTTGAGCGCGAGGATGTTGGTCTGGTCGGCAATATCGTCGATCAGGCTGACGATATCGCCGATTTCCTGGGACGACTCCCCCAGGCGCTTGATGCGCTTGGCAGTGTCCTGGATCTGTTCGCGAATGTTGTCCATGCCATGAATGGTGTTGTGCACCACCTCGTTGCCCTTGTTGGCGATTTCCACGGAACGCTCGGCCACGGCCGACGACTCGGCGGCATTGGCGGACACCTGGTCGATGGACTGGGCCATTTCATTGATTGAAGTCGAAGCTTCGCTGATCTGCTGGGCCTGGTGCTCGGACGCCTGGGCCAGATGCATGGCGGTGGCCTGGGTTTCCTGCACGGCGGCAGCCACCTGGCCGGCGGTCAGGTTGATCGTCGCCACCAGGTCGCGCAGTTGATCCACCGAATAGTTGATCGAGTCGGCGATGGTCCCGGTGAAGTCTTCGGTGACCGAAGCCGTCACGGTCAGGTCGCCGTCGGCCAGATCCTCGATTTCATCCAGCAGACGCATGATCGCGTTCTGGTTGCGCTCGTTCTTTTCCGCGGTTTCACGCAACTGGCGATTGGTCTCGCGGACCATCACCAGCCCGATCAGGATGATCGACATCAGCGCCAGCAGGCCCAACACATAACCGCCGATGCTGTTCACGGAACGCCCGCCGGCCAGGTTTTCGAAAGCCGTGGCCAGGTGCGAGGCCTCGTCGAGCAAGGTCTGCGACAGGTTGAAGATGTTGCCCGCCGACTCGCGGACCTTGAACAGCTCCGGAGAAGTTTCGAGAATTTCATCCACCGAGCCTGAGACAAATTCGAACAGCTCACTGATTTCAGTCAGGCGCGCACGGGCATCGCGGTCCTGTACCTGGGAAATTTTCAAGGTCGCGTCGCCCTGCAACATGCCGTTGAGCACCTGGCCGAAGCGCGCGGCGTCGCGGCCAAACGTGTCAGCCGCCTGGCTGGCGTTCTCGTCGCCGGCCAACACCGTATTCACCGCGCCAAGAATCCGCTCGGCCAGCAATGACTGGCGCTGGGCCATGGCCACTTGGGCGGCCGGCGCGCCGCGTTGCAGGAGGATTTCAACGACTTTCTCGTATTCGACCTGCAGTTGCGGCACGGTTTCGGCCAGGGTCGCCGCGACCTGATGCAACGACAGGACGGTCTGCTCGCTGGACAGGATGGCATCGGTGTTCTTCAGCAGGCGCTCCCAGTCCAGTTGCACAGCGCGCATCTGCGGGCGCAGGGTGGCAGGCGCCGGCGGCAAGCCAGTCACCGGGTCGCCTTGTTTCAGATAGCCCCAGCGCTGGGCGAAATCGTTGCGCGCATCGCTCAGCAGCTTGAAGGCTGCGGCTTTGCCGGCCGCGGCCTCGGTGGCGTTCTTGGCGATGCGCTGGGACAACACTCGCAACTCACCGGCATGGCCGATGTACTGCTTGTCGTACGTAGACTGGGTGTTGAGGTAAGCGAAGTTGGCAAATAACAGCATGATGAAGACGATCAGCGCGACGAACAGCACGATGATCTGCGAACGACTGCGCGACGCCTCCAGTGTCTTGCCTGTTTGAGTTTTGATCATCGGTCCTCGCCTGTCCTGCTCGCTTCCACAGGGGCCGCGCTAAGTCTCGTTAAACCGCCACATCCATGAATCCTGGCGAGCGCGCCAGTGCAAACGGGCTGAACACCAGCCATTGCCGCTCTGCGCCAAAACGGCCCTGGACGAAGGCCGATTCCGGGCCATCGAGGTCGTTCGTCAAAATCGATTCGAGGCTGCCCTGGGGGAAATGCTGCAACCCCTGGACCTCGTCCACCAGCAAGCCGGCAAACACCTCGTCATGATCCACCACCAGCACCCGCCGCTGCTTGCGCACGCTGGACAGTTCATGGCCGAAGAAACCGCACAGGTCCATCAATGGCAACAAACGCCCGCGCAGGTTAGCCACGCCGCGAACCCATGGCTTGACCCCGGGCAAAGGCGTGTGGCGCGGCTCGTGCAGCACCTCGCTGACTTCGCCCATGGGCGCCACGTACCAATGATCGCCCAGGCGAAAGCCGATGCCGCTCCAGCTATCGCGGTGGATCGGTTGGGACGGCAAGTCCGCGCCCAATAGCCGACAGCGCCGATCGATCTGCAGCAACAGCTCGAATGCGGTCAGGGATTGGCTCATGGCCGCGCTTTCAACCCGCCAGTACTTTGTTCAGGGTCGCGATCAGGGTTTCCTCGTCCACCGGCTTGGTCAGGTAGTCCTTCGCCCCTTGACGCGTCCCCCAGACCTTGTCGGTTTCCTGGTCCTTGGTGGTGATGATGATGACCGGGATACGACCGGTGTCCGGGTCCTTGGTCAGTTGGCGCGTGGCCTGGAACCCGTTGAGGCCGGGCATGACGATGTCCATCAACACCGCGTCGGGCTTTTCCTGGCGCGCCAGTGCCACACCATCGGCGCCGTTCTCGGCCTTCAGGACCTGATGGCCATGCTTTTCCAGCATGCCGGTCAACTTGTACATTTCAGTCGGCGAATCATCGACGATCAGAACTCGTGCCATGGTATTCCCCATTCTTCTAGACCTCAGGCCCGAGGCCGAGCGTCATTAATGTGCCTGGTGCAACTGGGCTGCGGCAAAACCCGGGACATGGGCCTGTATCGCACCCAGCAACTCTTCCTTGCTGAAAGGCTTGGTCAGAAACTGATCGGAACCGACGATGCGTCCCTTGGCCTTGTCGAACAAACCATCGCGGGACGACAGCATGATCACTGGCGTGGCCTTGAAAGCGCTGTTGTTCTTGATCAGGGCGCACGTCTGGTAACCGTCCAGGCGCGGCATCATGATGTCGACAAAGATAATGCCTGGGTGATGGTCGACGATCTTGGCCAGGGCATCGAAGCCGTCGATCGCCGTGATCACCTCGCAACCGGCGTTGCGCAGCAAGGTTTCGGCGGTGCGGCGGATGGTCTTCGAGTCGTCGATGACCATGACCTTCAAGGCGCTGGGTTGCTGCTGCGTAAGATGCTCTGCCATTGCCACTGCAAACCGGTTTTTTAACGCATAAGAGTGATCGACAGCGCAAACCCTTGATGTTCAAGGCCCGCACGTCACATGGCAGCCTTTTTAGCACAGTCTCCAGCGCCGATCTATCAGCCGCTCGGTACGGCGGTTTTTCCTTGACCGCCAATCTTGGGGGCGCCACTCTGACGCCACTTTTTCACGCCCTTCGTGCCCACCCAATTTCGAGGAACCAAGCCATGAGCGTACGCGTCGGCATTGTCATGGACCCTATCGCCAGCATTTCCTATAAGAAGGATAGCTCGCTGGCCATGTTGCTGGCCGCTCAGAAGCGCGGCTGGGAGCTGTTCTATATGGAACAGCGCGATCTCTACCAGGCGCAAGGCCAGGCCCGGGCGCGGATGAAGCCGCTGAAGGTCTTCGCCAATCCCGAGAAGTGGTTCGAACTGGGCGAGGAAAGCGATGCGCTGCTCAGCGACCTGGACGTGATCCTGATGCGCAAGGATCCGCCGTTCGACATGGAATTCGTTTACTCCACTTATCTGCTGGAACAGGCTGAAAGCGCTGGCGTACTGGTGGTCAACAAGCCGCAGAGCCTGCGCGATTGCAACGAAAAGCTCTTCGCCACGCTGTTCCCGCAGTGCACGCCGCCGACCATCGTCAGCCGTCGCCCGGACGTGTTGCGCGAGTTCGCCGACCATCACGGCGACGTGATCCTCAAGCCCCTGGACGGCATGGGCGGTTCCTCGATCTTCCGTCATACCGCCGGTCACCCGAACCTGTCGGTGATCCTTGAAACCCTGACCTTGCACGGCAAGCAGCAGATCATGATCCAGGGTTACCTGCCGGCCATCGTCGATGGCGACAAACGCATCCTGATGATCGACGGCGAACCCGTCGATTATTGCCTGGCGCGTATCCCGGCCGCTGGTGAAACCCGGGGCAACCTGGCGGCCGGCGGTCGCGGCGAAGCCCGCCCGCTGACCGAGAAGGATCGGTGGATCGCCGCCCAGATCGGCCCGACCCTGCGCGAGAAAGGCCTGCTGTTCGTCGGCCTGGATGTGATCGGCGAGCACCTGACGGAGATCAACGTCACCAGCCCGACCTGTATCCGCGAAATCGACAATGCCTTCGGTACGGACATCGGCGGGATGTTGATGGAGGCCATCGAGAAGCAGCTACAAGCGGCAAGCTTCAAGCGGCAAGTTTGATGCAGCTTGTCGCTTGCAGCTTGAGGCTTGAAGCAAAAAACCAACATTGCGTTATCATGCCCGGCCTGTGAAACCCACGATGTTGGTTTTTTTGTCATGACACGCCCGCCCGATCTGCCCCAAGAGCTCGCCCATCGCGGTGTGCGCCCGGCTGATCGTCTCGGTTTTACCTTGTTCCTGGCGGCATTGATCCACTTGGCCGTGCTGCTGGGCGTTGGCTTTGCCACGGTCGAACCCAAGCAGATCAGCCAGACCCTGGAAATTACCCTGGCCACCTTCAAGAGTGAAACCAAGCCACAGAAGGCGGACTTCCTGGCCCAGGAAAACCAGCAAGGCAGCGGTACCCTGGAAAAGAAAGCGATTCCCAAGACCACCGAGATCGCGCCGTTCCAGGACAACAAGGTACAAAAGATCACCCCGCCGCCGGCCGCCAAGCCGGAGGTGCAGGAAACAGCGCCAAAAGCCGCCGTTACTACTACGGCACCGAAGCCCAAAAAGGCCCCGGTCAAGGAAGAGGTCAAGCCTGATCCGAAACCCAAGGCCCCCGAGCCAACCTTCGACAGCTCGCAGCTGTCCAGCGACATCGCCAGCCTGGAAGCCGAATTGGCCCAGGAGCAGCAGTTGTACGCCAAGCGTCCGCGCATCCATCGCCTGAGCGCTGCGTCGACCATGCGCGACAAGGGCGCCTGGTACAAGGACGAGTGGCGCAAGAAGGTCGAGCGCATCGGCAACCTCAACTACCCCGAGGAAGCCCGGCGCAAGCAGATTTACGGCAATCTGCGATTGATGGTCTCGATCAACCGCGACGGTTCGCTGTATGAGGTGCTGGTACTGGAATCCTCCGGCCAGCCCTTGCTGGACCAGGCGGCCCAGCGAATCGTGCGCCTGGCCGCGCCGTTCGCGCCGTTCACCGGGGATCTGTCGGACATCGACCGCCTGGAAATCATCCGTACCTGGAAGTTTGCCCGCGGCGATCGGCTTTCCAGCAACTGAGCCTGCCGTGGATGAAGGTGGCTGTGATCAGCGCTTCCTGCACATCCCCGGCTTGTCAGTTCGCGCCTGCGCCGCCACACTAGCGCCTATGAAAAACGTCAGCCCCACCTACCTCAAGCATCACTTCCTGATTGCCATGCCGCACATGGCTGATCCGAATTTTGCCCACACCTTGACCTACATCGTCGAGCACACGGCCAATGGGGCCATGGGACTGGTGGTCAATCGTCCGCAGGAACTGAACCTGGCGGATATCCTTGAGCAACTGCGTCCCGAGGTCGAGCCGCCACTCTTGTGCCAGCACGTACCGATTTTCATCGGCGGCCCGGTGCAGACCGACCGGGGTTTCGTACTTCATCCGTCGGGTCCAAAATTCCAGGCCACCGTCGACCTGAATGGCGTGTCGCTGTCCACCTCCCAGGATGTGTTATTCGCTATCGCCGACGGCGTCGGCCCGGAGAAAAGCCTGATCGCCCTCGGCTACGCCGGTTGGGAACCGGGGCAACTGGAAGCCGAACTGGCCGACAACGCCTGGCTGACCTGCCCATTCGACGCCGATATCCTGTTCAACACCAGCAGCGAACTGCGCCTGGAAGCGGCGGCCAGCCGGCTGGGTGTCAACCTCAGCCTGCTCACCAGCCAGGCAGGACACGCCTGATGGCGCTGCGCTTGCTGCTGGGCTTCGATTACGGCACCAAACAGATCGGCGTCGCGGTCGGCCAGGTCATTACCGGCCAGGCCCGCGAGTTGTGCACACTGAAGGCACAGAACGGCGTCCCGGACTGGAACCAGGTCGAAGCGCTGATCAAGGAGTGGAAACCCGACGCCGTGGTGGTCGGCCTGCCGCTGAACATGGACGGCACGCCCAGCGACATGTGCCTGCGCGCCGAAAAATTCGCGCGCCGGCTCAACGGCCGCTACAACCTGCCCTTCTATACCCATGACGAGCGCCTGACCACCTTCGAGGCCAAGGGCGAGCGCCTGGTACGCGGCGGGCAGAAAGGCAGTTACCGCGACAACCCGGTGGACGCCATCGCCGCCGCCCTGCTGTTGCAAGGCTGGCTCGACGCCAACGCCGCCCTGTTCGAAACCTGATTTTTTGAAAGCGCCGCCAAGGCGCTTTCTTTTAGCGATAAACCGAGTCAAAAGCACCGACCCGGGAACCTGAAGGAGCCAGCATGAGCCTGCCCAATCCTGCCGAACTGATCAGCCAGATGGCGATCCGTCTCACGGCGCACCTGGAACAACGCGGCATCAGCGAGCCGCGCTATATCGGCATTCGCACCGGCGGCGTCTGGGTCGCCCAGGCCTTGCTCGATGAACTGGGCAGCGACTCGCCGCTGGGCACCCTGGACGTATCTTTCTACCGTGATGATTTCAGCCAGAACGGCCTGCACCCGCAAGTACGCCCCTCGGCGCTGCCGTTCGAGATCGAAGGCCAGCACCTGGTGTTGATCGATGACGTGCTGATGAGCGGCCGGACCATCCGCGCCGCCATGAACGAACTGTTCGACTACGGTCGCCCGGCCAGCGTGACCCTGGTGTGCCTGCTGGACCTGGATGCCGCCGAGCTGCCGATCCGACCGAACGTGGTCGGCGCGACGCTGACACTGGCCGCCGATGAGCGAGTCAAGCTCTCCGGCCCGTCGCCGCTGCAACTCGAACTGCAAGACCTTGCCCTTTAACTGCCCTTGTAAGAGTCCATCGCGATGACGCCTCTCGAAACCAAGCGCCCGCTGCAGCTCAACGATCAGGGCCAACTGCGGCATTTCCTGTCCCTCGATGGCCTGCGCCGCGAGCTGCTGACGGAAATCCTCGACACCGCCGACTCCTTCCTTGAAGTCGGTGCCCGGGCTGTGAAGAAAGTCCCGTTGCTGCGCGGCAAGACCGTGTGCAACGTGTTCTTCGAAAACTCCACCCGCACCCGCACCACCTTCGAACTGGCGGCCCAGCGACTCTCGGCGGACGTGATCACGTTGAACGTGTCCACGTCCTCGGCGAGCAAGGGCGAAACCCTGCTCGACACCCTGCGCAACCTCGAAGCCATGGCCGCTGACATGTTCGTCGTCCGTCACGGTGATTCCGGGGCGGCGCACTTCATTGCCGAACACGTCTGCCCCCAGGTGGCGATCATCAACGGCGGCGACGGCCGTCACGCGCACCCGACCCAGGGCATGCTCGACATGCTGACCATCCGTCGGCACAAGGGCAGCTTCGAAAACCTGTCGGTGGCCATCGTCGGCGACATCCTGCATTCGCGAGTGGCCCGCTCCAACATGCTGGCACTCAAGACCCTCGGCTGCCCGGACATCCGCGTGATCGCGCCGAAAACCCTGCTGCCCATCGGCGTCGAGCAATACGGCGTGAAGGTCTACACCGACATGACCGAAGGCCTCAAGGATGTCGACGTGGTGATCATGCTGCGCCTGCAACGCGAGCGGATGACCGGCGGCCTGCTGCCCAGCGAAGGCGAGTTCTACCGCTTGTTCGGCCTGACCACGGCGCGCCTGTCCGGGGCCAAGCCGGACGCCATCGTCATGCACCCGGGGCCGATCAACCGCGGCGTGGAAATCGAATCGGCGGTGGCCGACGGACCGCATTCGGTGATCCTCAATCAAGTGACCTACGGCATCGCCATCCGCATGGCGGTGCTGTCCATGGCCATGAGCGGGCAAACGGCCCAGCGCCAATTCGACCAGGAGAACGCCCAGTGAAGCTCAGCATTCTCGGCGCACGCGTGATCGATCCAGCCAGTGGCCTGGATCAAGTGACTGACATCCATATAGATGCCTGCAAGATCGTCGCCCTTGGCGCGGCGCCGGTCGGTTTCGTCGCGGTCGAGATCCTCGACGCCCAAGGCCTGGTGGCCGCTCCCGGCCTGGTGGACCTGAACGTCGCCTTGCGCGAGCCCGGCTACAGCCGCAAAGGCAGCATTATCAGCGAGACCCGGGCCGCCGCCGCTGGTGGCGTAACCAGCCTGTGTTGCCCGCCGCAGACCAAGCCGGTGCTGGACACTTCGGCGGTGGCCGAACTGATCCTCGACCGCGCCCGGGAAGCCGGCAACACCAAGGTCTTCCCGATCGGGGCGTTGAGCAAAGGCCTGGAGGGCGAGCAACTGGCTGAGTTGATCGCCTTGCGCGACGCCGGTTGCGTGGCGTTCGGCAACGGCTTGAACAGTTTCCGCAACGCCCGCACCCTCTGCCGTGCACTGGAGTACGCCGCGACGTTCGGGCTGACAGTGGTTTTCAACTCACAGGATCATGACTTGGCCGAAGGTGGCCTGGCCCACGAGGGCCCGACCGCCAGCTTCCTGGGCCTGCCGGGAATTCCGGAAACCGCCGAGACCGTGGCCCTGGCCCGCGACCTGCTGCTGGTGGAGCAAAGCGGCGTGCGTGCCCATTTCAGCCAACTGACCAGTGCCCGCGGCGCGGCGTTGATCGCCCAGGCCCAGGCCCGCGGCTTGCCGGTGACCGCCGATGTGGCGCTGTACCAGTTGATCCTGACCGACGAAGCGCTGATCGATTTCAACAGCGTCTACCATGTCCAGCCGCCACTGCGCACCCGCGCCGACCGCGATGGCTTGCGCGAGGCGGTGAAGTCCGGCGTCATCTCGGCCATCTCCAGCCATCACCAGCCCCACGAGCGCGATGCCAAGCTGGCCCCGTTCGGCGCCACCGAGCCGGGCATCAGCAGCGTCGAACTGCTGCTGCCGCTGGCCCTGACGCTGGTGGAAGACGGCTTGCTCGACCTGCCAACCCTGCTGGCACGCCTGAGCGCCGGCCCGGCCCAGGCGCTGCAACTTCCAGCCGGGAAACTGGCCGTGGGCGCGCCGGCGGATCTGGTGCTGTTCGACCCTGCCACCTCCACCGTGGCCGGTGAAGCCTGGCGTTCCAAGGGCGACAACTGCCCGTTCCTCGGCCACAGCCTGCCGGGTGTGGTGCGCTACACCCTGATGGATGGGCGGATCACCCACCAAGCCTGAAAAAAAATCGAGTCGCCTGCTGCGCGAATGCAGGCGACTCGATCTGCCGTCTTACTGGAAAGCCCCGCGTTTCTGAGCATTGCGGATCGAAACCTGATCGTTCAGCGTCCAGAAGTCATACAGCACGCCCAGGAAAAACACCCCGCCGGTCAGCAGATAGAGGATGCCGCTGAGCCATTTGCCCTGATACATGCGATGCACGCCCAGCACCCCGAGAAACGTCAGCAGTATCCACGCCACGCTGTACTCGATCGGACCCGGGGTAAAACGCAGGTCCGCTTCGCGGTCCATGGCTGGAATCAGGAACAAGTCGATCAGCCAACCGATGCCCAGCAGCCCGAAGGTGAAGAACCAGATCGTGCCGGTTACCGGCTTGCCGTAATAGAAGCGGTGAGCACCGGTAAAACCCAAAATCCACAGCAGATACCCGATGACTTTGCTGTGGGTATCGCGGATTGCATCCTGCTGATAGCTGTTCATTAATGCCTCTTTTGCCTCGATAGAAAAATTTGTTCGGACTTTTTGTGACTTTTTTGTGTCTCGCCGACAAGCGGTCCTGAGCGACTCGCGTCGCGCAAAAGCCCGTGATACGGGGGCTCTGTCGGACAATCGGGTCAAATTGTCGCAATTTTGCCGGGTTTACGCTGGGTTTCGAATCGACAAACGGCCTCGGAATGGCGAAAAAAGCTGTTATAAAGTTGCGCGCTAACCTTCAAGAGCCCTGCCTAATGCGTCCATTTTTCAAGACATGGCTAACCATTTGCCTATTATTGCCACTGGCCGCCCACGCCACCAATCGTGAGCAACGTCTTCCCAACGTCAACGGCTATACCCCTAAATCCCATGTTTCTGCTCCTTCGAGCAAGAACAAGCAAAGCGTCCAGCGTGTGAGCACCGCCCACAGCCGACTGGTGCCACCCATGGCGACCAAGACGACCAGCAATGTCCTGAGCCGCGCCGTGAATGTACTCGGCACACCTTACCGTTGGGGCGGAAGCAGCCCAAGCAAAGGTTTCGATTGCAGTGGTTTGGTGAAGTACGCTTTCAATGACGCCACGTTCGACCTCCCACGCACCTCCAACGCCATGGCAGCCGGCCACGGCGAGAAAGTCGAGCGCAAGGACCTCAAGCCTGGCGATCTGATTTTCTTCAAGCTCAAGAGCCGCCGCGTCAACCACGTGGCCATCTACCTGGGCAACGACCGGTTTATCCACGCTCCGCGCCGAGGCAAGTCGGTGACCATCGACACGCTGAACAAGCCGTATTGGAACACCCACTACGTGGTTGCCAAGCGCGTGCTGCCGAAAGAACCGGGGGCGATGCGCGTGGTTCAGCGCTGATCCAGCATGATCGTTCCCACGCTCCGCGTGGGAATGTCTCTACGGACGCTCTGCGTTCGGCTTTTGAGGGGACGCAGAGCGTCCCGAGCTGCATTCCCACGCAGAGCGTGGGAACGATCAGCCTCCTAGCTGCACATCTCTAAAAATTATCCGGCGTACGCGCCCGCTCCCGGGCATGCTCGCGGCTGATCAGCCCCTTGGTCACCAAGTCTTTCAAGCACATGTCCAGCGTTTGCATCCCCAGCGAGCCGCCAGTCTGGATCGACGAATACATCTGCGCGATCTTGTCTTCCCGAATGAGGTTTCGGATCGCCGAGGTTCCCAGCATGATTTCGTGGGCCGCGACCCGGCCGCCGCCGATCTTCTTGACCAGCGTCTGGGAGATCACCGCCTGCAACGACTCCGACAACATCGAACGAACCATCGACTTTTCATCGCCCGGGAACACGTCCACAACCCGGTCAATGGTCTTGGCCGCCGACGTGGTGTGCAGGGTGCCGAACACCAGGTGCCCGGTTTCGGCGGCAGTCAGCGCCAGGCGGATGGTCTCCAGGTCGCGCATTTCCCCCACCAGGATCACGTCCGGGTCTTCTCGCAGCGCCGAGCGCAGGGCCGTGGAGAAACTTTGAGTGTCGCGGTGCACCTCGCGCTGGTTGATCAGGCATTTGCGCGGTTCATGGACGAATTCGATCGGGTCTTCGATGGTGAGGATGTGATGGTGCTTGTGGCTGTTCAAGTAATCGATCATCGCCGCCAGGGTGGTGGACTTGCCTGAACCGGTCGGCCCGGTCACCAGCACCAGCCCACGAGGGGCCTCGGTCACTTTGCGAAACACCTCGCCCATCCCGAGGTCTTCCATGGTCAGGACTTTCGACGGAATGGTCCGGAATACTGCCCCCGCGCCACGATTCTGGTTGAAGGCATTGACCCGAAACCGCGCCACGCCGGGCACATCGAAGGAAAAATCGGTTTCCAGGAACTTCTCGTAATCCACTCGCTGGCGGTCGTTCATGATGTCGAAGATCAGCTCATGAACCTGCTTGTGGTCCAGTGCCGGCAGGTTGATCCGCCGCACGTCGCCATCAACACGGATCATCGGCGGCAGCCCGGCGGACAGGTGCAGGTCCGATGCGCCCTGTTTGGCGCTGAACGCCAGTAATTCAGTGATATCCATAGCGCTCCTCAATTCCAGTAGAATGCCGCGAACCTCAGACCGCTGGCCTTTCTTTATGACCACGATAGCAGACAACATTGCTCAGGTTAGATCGCGCATCCATGCCGCGGAACAGGCCGCCCAACGCGCCGGACACAGCGTCCAGCTATTGGCGGTGAGCAAGACCAAGCCCGCCCAGGCCCTTCGCGAGGCCTATGCCGCCGGCCTGCGGGACTTCGGCGAGAATTACCTGCAAGAAGCGCTGGGCAAACAGGCCGAACTCACCGACCTGCCCTTGATCTGGCACTTCATCGGCCCCATTCAATCGAACAAGACGCGCGCTATCGCCGAACATTTCGACTGGGTGCACTCCGTGGATCGCCTGAAAATTGCCCAACGCCTGTCCGAGCAGCGCCCGGCCGACCTGCCGCCGCTGAATATCTGCATCCAGGTCAACGTCAGCGGCGAAGCCAGCAAATCCGGCTGCACGCCAGCGGACCTGCCCGCCCTCGCCAGCGCCATCAATGCGTTGCCACGCCTCAAGTTACGCGGGCTGATGGCCATTCCCGAGCCAACCGACGATCGCGCCGAACAGGATGCAGCTTTTGCCGCCGTCCAGCGTTTGCAAGCCAGCCTGGACCTGCCGCTGGACACATTGTCCATGGGCATGAGCCATGACCTCGAATCCGCCATCGCCCAAGGCGCCACCTGGGTGCGCATCGGCACGGCCCTGTTTGGGGCTCGCGACTATGGTCAATCGCCCAGCTGACTCACTCATCTCTTTATAAGGACCCGTCATGAGCAACACGCGTATTGCCTTTATCGGCGCCGGCAACATGGCCGCCAGCCTGATCGGCGGCCTTCGGGCCAAGGGCCTGGATGCTTCTTGGATTCGCGCCAGCGATCCGGGTGAAGAGACCCGCAAGCGGGTGAGCACCGAGCACGGCATCGAAACCTTCGCCGACAACGCCCAGGCCATCGACGGCGTGGACGTCATCGTCCTGGCGGTCAAGCCGCAAGCGATGAAAGTCGTGTGCGAGGCGCTTCGTCCGGCCCTCAAGCCCCATCAACTGGTGGTGTCGATTGCCGCGGGTATTACTTGCGCGAGCATGAATAAATGGCTCGGCGCCCAGCCGATCGTGCGCTGCATGCCCAACACCCCCGCGCTGCTGCGCCAGGGCGTCAGCGGCCTGTTCGCCACCGAACAGGTGACCGCCGAGCAACGCCAGCAGGCGCAAGAGCTGCTATCGGCCGTCGGCCTTGCGCTGTGGCTGGACACCGAGCAGCAACTGGACGCGGTCACTGCGGTCTCAGGCTCGGGCCCGGCGTATTTCTTCCTGCTGATCGAAGCCATGACGGCCGCAGGCGAGAAGCTCGGCCTGCCCCGCGAAGTCGCCGCCCAGCTGACGCTGCAGACCGCTCTCGGCGCCGCGCACATGGCGGTGTCCAGCGATGTCGATGCCGCTGAGTTGCGTCGTCGCGTAACCTCTCCGGCCGGTACCACTGAAGCCGCCATCAAATCGTTCCAGGCCGGGGGCTTCGAAGCCCTGGTGGAAAAAGCACTCGGCGCCGCCGCGCACCGCTCGGCCGAAATGGCCGAACAACTGGGCCAATAAGGAGCCATTCATGATTGGATTGAACACTGCAGCGGTCTACGTACTGCAAACCCTTGGTAGCTTGTACCTGCTGATCGTGCTGATGCGTTTCGTGCTGCAACTGGTGCGCGCCAACTTCTACAACCCGCTGTGTCAGTTCATCGTCAAGGCGACCCAGCCACTGCTCAAGCCGCTGCGCCGGATAATCCCTAGCCTGTTCGGCCTGGACATGTCGTCGCTGGTCCTGGCGATCCTTATTCAACTGGCGCTGATGGCCCTGACCCTGCTGCTGACCTACGGCACCACCGGCAACCCACTGCAACTGCTGATCTGGTCGCTCATTGGCGTGACCGCGCTGTTCCTGAAGATATTCTTCTTCGCCCTGATCATCAGCGTGATCCTGTCGTGGGTCGCGCCGAGCAGCCACAACCCGGGCGCCGAGCTGGTGAACCAGATCTGCGAGCCGGCCCTGGCACCGTTCCGCCGCATCGTGCCGAACCTCGGCGGCCTGGATATCTCGCCGATCCTGGCGTTCATGGTGCTCAAGCTGATCGACATGCTGGTGATCAACAACCTGGCGGCGATGACCATGATGCCGGAGATTCTGCGGTTGCTGATCTAAAGCAAGCTGCAGCTTGATCGTTCCCACGCTCCGCGTGGGAATGCATCCCGTGACGCTCCGCGTCACCTCCAAAGCGGAACGCGGAGCGTCCCAGGCAGCGTTACTACGCAGAGCGTGGGAACGATCGCCGCCCTTTGCTTGCCGCTTGCCACAGCGGTCTTTAGACTTACGCCTCATTTCAACGAGAGCAGGGTCGATGCCAGCTGCCTTTCCCCCCGATTCCGTTGGTCTGGTGACGCCGCAAATGGCGCATTTCAGCGAGCCCCTGGCCCTGGCCTGCGGTCGTTCGCTGCCAGCCTATGACCTGATCTACGAAACCTACGGCACCCTCAATGCCACGGCGAGCAACGCCGTGCTGATTTGCCACGCCCTGTCCGGGCACCACCACGCCGCCGGCTACCATAGCGCCGACGACCGCAAGCCCGGTTGGTGGGACAGTTGCATCGGCCCCGGCAAGCCCATCGACACCAGCAAGTTCTTCGTGGTCAGCCTGAACAACCTCGGCGGCTGCAACGGCTCTACCGGCCCCAGCAGCCTCAATCTGGACACCGGCAAGCCGTTCGGCGCCGATTTCCCGGTGCTGACCGTGGAAGACTGGGTGCACAGCCAGGCACACCTGGCCGACCGCCTCGGCATTGGCCAGTGGGCAGCGGTGATCGGCGGCAGCCTCGGCGGCATGCAAGCGCTGCAATGGACCATCACCTACCCGGACCGCGTGCGCCACTGCCTGGCAATCGCCTCGGCCCCCAAGCTGTCGGCACAGAACATCGCCTTCAACGAAGTGGCGCGCCAGGCCATCCTCACCGACCCGGAGTTCCATGGCGGTTCGTTCCAGGAACACGGCGTGATCCCCAAGCGCGGGCTGATGCTGGCGCGGATGGTTGGGCACATCACCTACCTGTCCGACGATTCCATGGGCGAAAAATTCGGCCGTGGCCTCAAGAGCGAAAAGCTCAACTACGACTTCCACAGCGTCGAGTTCCAGGTCGAGAGCTACCTGCGTTATCAAGGTGAAGAGTTCTCCGGGCGTTTCGACGCTAACACCTACCTGCTGATGACCAAGGCGCTCGACTACTTCGACCCGGCGGCGAATTTCGACGATAACCTGGCGAAAACCTTCGCCAATGCCACGGCCAAATTCTGCGTGATGTCATTCACCACCGACTGGCGCTTCTCTCCGGCCCGCTCCCGGGAACTGGTGGATGCGCTGATGGCCGCGCGCAAAGACGTCTGCTACCTGGAAATCGACGCGCCCCAAGGCCACGACGCCTTCCTGATTCCGATCCCGCGTTATTTGCAGGCGTTCGGCAACTATATGAACCGTATTACGCTGTGAGGACGCCATGAGAGCCGATCTGGACATCATCCAGGAATGGATCCCCGCCGGCAGCCGCGTGCTCGACCTGGGCTGCGGCAACGGCGAATTGCTGACCTGGCTGCGGGACAACAAGCAAGTGACCGGCTACGGCCTGGAAAACGACCCGGACAACATCGCCGAATGCGTGGCCAAGGGCATCAACGTCATCGAACAGGACCTGGACAAGGGCCTGGGCAATTTCGCCAGCAACAGCTTCGACATCGTGGTCATGACCCAGGCCCTGCAAGCCGTGCATTACCCCGATAAAATTCTCGACGAAATGCTGCGGGTCGGCCGCCAGTGCATCATCACCTTCCCCAACTTCGGGCATTGGCGCTGCCGTTGGTACCTGGCGAGCAAAGGGCGCATGCCTGTCTCGGAATTCCTGCCCTATACCTGGTACAACACGCCGAACATCCACTTCTGCACCTTCGAGGATTTCGAAGCGCTGTGCCGTGAGCGCGAAGCCCGGGTCATCAATCGCCTGGCGGTGGACCAGCAGCACCGGCACGGGTGGGCAAGCAAGCTATGGCCTAATCTGTTAGGTGAAATTGGCATCTATCGAGTCAGCAGCCCAGGCCTGGCCGATCATCAGGTCGCCGTCTGAACACCGGCCTTTTCAGGAGCACGACATGAAACGCTTAGCGTTGTTCTTAATCACCGCCTGCCTGAGCGCGGGCGCCATGGCGGCCGACGTCATCAAGGCCGAGCGCAAGGAAGTGTTCGGTGACGTCACCGTGCACTACAACACATTCAATTCCACCTTCCTGACGCCCGACATCGCCAACGCCGCCGAGCTGATCCGCAGCAAGAACCAAGGCGTGATCAATGTCACGGTGATCAAGGGCGGCAAGCCATTGATGGCCCAGGTCAGCGGCACGGTGAAGGACCTGACCAGCAAGACAGTCACCCTCACCTTCCGTCAGGTCACTGAACCAGGCGCGATCTATTACATCGCCCAGTACCCGGTGGACCAGCAGGAAACCCGCACCTTTGAAATCAAGGTGCAGACGGGCGACAAGATCAACACGATCAACTTCAACCAGGAACTCTTCCCGGGGCAATGATGAACCTCACCCAACTCGTGCTCGCCAGCCACAACGCCGGCAAACTCAAGGAACTCCAGGCCATGCTTGGCGGGTCGGTGCAACTGCGCTCGATCGGCGAATTCAGCCAGGTGGAGCCGGAAGAGACCGGCCTGTCGTTCGTCGAGAACGCCATTCTCAAAGCTCGCAATGCCGCGCGTATCTCGGGTTTGCCGGCGCTGGCCGACGATTCCGGGCTGGCCGTGGATTTCCTTGGCGGCGCGCCGGGCATTTACTCGGCCCGTTACGCTGATGGCAAAGGTGACGCGGCGAACAACGCCAAGCTGCTCGAAGCTCTCAAGGACGTGCCCGAAGCCGAGCGCGGGGCGCAGTTCGTGTGTGTCCTGGCCTTGGTGCGGCATGTCGACGATCCGCTACCGATCCTCTGCGAAGGCTTGTGGCACGGGCGCATCCTCACCGAAGCCAGCGGAGAACACGGTTTCGGCTACGACCCGCTGTTCTGGGTGCCGGAACGCAATTGCTCCAGCGCTGAGTTGGGCCCCGTGGAAAAGAATCAACTGAGCCACCGCGCCCGCGCCATGGCCCTGCTGCGTCAACGCCTGGGCCTGCAATGATCGATGACGCTCCCGCACCGCTGATCCATGGCGGTGCCCAAACGCCTCGGGCACCACTGCCGGTGCTGCCGCCCCTGGCGTTGTACGTCCACATCCCGTGGTGCGTGCGCAAATGCCCGTATTGCGACTTCAACTCCCACACCGCCAGCCCGCAGTTGCCGGAAGAGGAATACGTCGATGCCCTGCTGGCCGACCTCGACCAGGATCTGCATGCGGTTTATGGTCGCCCGCTGAGCTCGATCTTTTTCGGTGGCGGCACCCCGAGCCTGTTCAGCGCCCAGGCCTTGGGCCGCTTGCTCAAGGGTGTCGAGGCGCGGATACCGTTCGCCCAGGACATTGAAATCACCCTGGAAGCCAACCCCGGCACGTTCGAGCAGGAAAAATTCGTCGCCTACCGGGCCTTGGGCATCAATCGCCTGTCCATCGGCATCCAGAGTTTCCAGCAGGCCAAGCTCGAAGCCTTGGGCCGGATCCACAATGGCGACGAAGCGGTACGCGCCGCCGGCATGGCCCGCCAGGCCGGGTTCGACAACTTCAACCTGGACCTGATGCACGGCCTGCCGGATCAGTCCCTGGACGATGCCTTGAGCGACTTGCGCCAGGCCATCGCCTTGAAGCCGACGCATTTGTCCTGGTACCAGCTGACGCTGGAGCCGAACACGGTGTTCTGGAACCAGCCGCCGACCTTGCCGGAAGACGACACCTTGTGGGATATCCAGGAGGCCGGGCAAGCGCTGCTCGCCGAACACGGCTACGCCCAGTACGAAGTCTCGGCGTATGCCCAGCCTGGGCGCGCGGCACGGCACAATCTCAACTATTGGAGTTTCGGCGATTTCATCGGCATCGGCGCCGGCGCCCACGGCAAGCTCAGTCATCCGGACGGGCGCATCGTGCGAACCTGGAAGACCCGTTTGCCCAAGGACTATCTCAACCCGGCCAAACGTTTCCTCGCCGGTGAAAAACAGCTCGCCAACGAAGAGCTGCCCTTCGAGTTCCTGATGAACGCGCTGCGCCTCACCGATGGCGTCGACGCGCAGCTTTATCCGCAACGCACCGGGCTGTTCCTGGACACCTTGGCCGAAGGCCGGCGCGAGGCCGAACAAAGTGGCCTGTTGCAGGTCGAACCGTCACGTCTGGCGGCGACCGAGCGCGGACAACTGTTTCTCAATGACTTGCTGCAAAAATTTCTGAGCTGATCAAACAAGGAAAACGAATGGATCTGGTACTCGACCTGCTCGCCACCGTGTCCCGCTGGAGCCGCAGCAATCTGTCGGAAATATCCCTGGCACTGGTTGGCTGCCTGCTGGTGCTGTTTGGTGCTGACATCAAGGGCTGGGTCGAGCAACGCTTGGGCAGCATCGCCGGCGCCTTGCGCGTCCCGCTGATCGCCCTGTTGTGCATGATCGGCAGCGGCGCCGCACTGATCTACGCCACGCCGTGGATCGTCCGAGGCTTGAGCCAGTTCAACAACTACAGCCTGGCGCCGGTATTGCTGGTGGTGCTGGTGCTGATTGGCGTGGTGGCGGACCGTCGATAGACCGTGAAACGAAATGTGGGAGCACACCGGCTCCCACATTGTTTAACGCGCGATGCTTACGCCAACTTCTCGAACTTCAAATCCCAAACCCCATGCCCGAGCCGTTCGCCACGGCGTTCGAACTTGGTGATCGGCCGTTCGGCCGGGCGCGGTACGCACTTGCCGTCTTCGGCCAGGTTGCGGTAGCCCGGCGCGACATTCATGACTTCCAGCATGTACTCGGCATAAGGTTCCCAGTCGGTGGCCATGTGCAGCACACCGCCGATCTTCAACTTGCTGCGCACCAACTCAGCGAACGACGCCTGGACGATACGGCGCTTGTGGTGACGACTCTTGTGCCACGGATCCGGGAAGAACAGCATCAACCGATCGAGGCTGTTGTCGGCCACGCAGCGGTTGAGCACTTCGATGGCGTCGCAATCGTAGACCCGCAGGTTGGTCAGCCCTTGGGTCAACACACCGTTAAGCAGCGCGCCCACGCCCGGACGATGGACTTCCACACCGATGAAATCCTGTTCCGGCGAAGCAGCGGCCATTTCCAGCAGTGAGTGGCCCATGCCGAAGCCAATCTCCAACGAGCGCGGCGCCGAGCGGCCGAACACCTGGTCGAAATCCACCGGCGCATCGGCCAGCGGCAGGACATAAAGCGGCGCGCCCTGCTCCAGGCCGCGTTGCTGGCCTTCAGTCATGCGCCCGGCGCGCATCACGAAACTCTTGATGCGGCGGTGTTGGCGCTCTTCGCCTTCTTCCGGCAGGACTGGCGTGTCGTTCGATTCAGTCATCAATGGCTCTTACTTGATCAGACCATCCAGCGGCGAGGACGCGCTGGCGTAGAGTTTTTTCGGCATGCGGCCGGCGAGGTAAGCGAGGCGACCGGCGACAATCGCGTGCTTCATCGCTTCGGCCATCAGGATCGGCTGCTGGGCGTGGGCGATGGCGGAGTTCATCAACACCGCTTCGCAACCCAGCTCCATGGCGATGGTGGCGTCGGACGCAGTGCCGACACCAGCATCTACCAACACCGGGATCTTGGCTTCTTCCAGGATGATCTGCAGGTTGTACGGGTTGCAGATCCCCAGGCCGGTGCCGATCAAGCCGGCCAGCGGCATGACCGCAATGCAGCCGATTTCCGCCAACTGACGGGCGATGATCGGGTCATCGCTGGTGTAGACCATCACGTCGAAACCTTCCTTGACCAGGGTCTCGGCGGCCTTGAGGGTTTCGATCACGTTGGGAAACAGGGTTTTCTGGTCCGCCAGCACTTCCAGCTTCACCAGGTTGTGGCCGTCGAGCAGCTCACGGGCCAGGCGGCAGGTGCGCACGGCTTCGATGGCGTCGAAGCAACCGGCAGTGTTCGGCAAAATGGTGTAGCGATCCGGTGGCAGGATATCCAGCAGGTTCGGTTCACCCGGGTTCTGGCCGATATTGGTCCGGCGCACGGCGACGGTCACGATCTCGGCGCCCGAGGCTTCGATGGCCAGGCGGGTTTCTTCCATGTCGCGGTATTTGCCGGTGCCTACCAGCAAACGCGACTGGTAGGTACGACCGGCCAGGACGAAGGGCTTGTCGCTACGAACGATGCTCATGGGAAATCCTCTGTTGGGGTGAGGTTCTTGCGAAATGCTGCGAAACCGAGACGACTAGCCGCCGCCAATGGCGTGGACCACTTCGACCAAATCACCGTCGTTCAACGTGGTTTCGGCGTGCTGGCTGCGCGGGACGATATCCAGATTGAGCTCCACCGCGACGCGGCGTCCGGTGAGTTCCAGACGGGTCAGCAGGGCCGCAACGGTTTCACCGTCGGGCAGTTCAAGGGATTCGCCGTTCAACTGAATGCGCATGCCGGATGCCGCCATCATTTTTAGGGGCTGGCATTCTAGCCCGATCAGTCTGGGTGACCCAAGCCATTCGTCATGAAATGGACCAGCCGGTCAGCCCGGCCGCCAGGCGGCGTCCGCGAAAAGGCTCCGGGGCATTTGGATGCCTCGGACTGATCCTGCAACAAATGCAACGCCCAAGCAGCACCGGCCCCGTCTATATTTCTGGTCCCGCATGGACGCATCTATCAAGCACAAGGAGGACCTGTGTCCAGCGTCCATGCAATGCCAAACATCCCTGCCATCGATGGCCTGCGCGCCGTCGCCGTCCTGAGCGTGATCATTTTCCACGCCGACTTCCTGAACATGCTGCCCGGCGGCTTCACTGGGGTCGACATGTTCTTCGTCATCTCGGGCTACGTCATCAGCCAGTCGCTGTACACCCGCTCCGACATGAGCTTTACGGCGTACCTGGCGGATTTTTACCGTCGACGATTCCTGCGCATCGTGCCTGCCCTGCTATTGGTTCTCCTGGCCTGTGCCCTGGTCTCGGCGATGTTCGTACCACAGGCCTGGCTCAGCATGCAGAATGATCGAACCGGACTGGCGGCCTACTTCGGCCTGAGCAACTTCATGCTGGCCTGGAACACCGACACCTACTTCTCGCCTTCCACCCAGCTCAATCCCTATACCCACACCTGGACGCTGGCCGTAGAAGAGCAGTTCTACCTGGTTTTTCCCCTCGTCTACTTCATCTGGCTGCGCTTTCGACAACGGCATCGCCTCGCCTGGGCCTTGCTGCCCCTTCTGGCGCTGGCGTCATTGGTATCCAGCGTTGTGCAAACACAGCAAAGCCCTCTCGAAACGTTTTATCTGTTACCCAGTCGATTCTGGGAGCTGGCATCCGGGGCGATCCTCTTCCAGCTCGTGGCGACAAAACGCCTGGTGCTGCCCTCTG
Source organism: Pseudomonas sp. SWRI92 (assembly GCF_014268685.1). Classification (NCBI taxonomy): domain Bacteria; kingdom Pseudomonadati; phylum Pseudomonadota; class Gammaproteobacteria; order Pseudomonadales; family Pseudomonadaceae; genus Pseudomonas; species Pseudomonas sp. SWRI92. The sequence goes on along the minus strand of NZ_JABWQY010000002.1, from coordinate 532,878 downwards.
CGGTGACCCCAGCCGTACTGTTCGGTGGATTCGCATTGGTGTCGGGCGGGTTGATTTTCGCCGACGCGAAGCACTTTCCGTTTCCCTGGGCCCTCTTGACCGTATCTGGCACCCTGTTGATCCTGGCTGCCGTGATACAGAAGACCGATACCCCGTCGCCGCTCCTGCGTCTTCTGCGTTCATCACCGGCCACCTATGTCGGCCGATTGTCCTACTCGCTTTACCTCTGGCATTGGCCAGTGCTGGTATTCCTGCGCTGGACCACCGGCCTGGAGCAATTCGCCATACAGCTGGCCTACCCGGTGATCGTCGCGGCGCTCGCTGCTGCCTCCTATCACTGGATCGAGACACCGCTGCGCACCGGCCGGTCGCATTTTCAACGCCACGCCTGGGTCGCCATCGCCGCATGCCTTGCGGCGGTCGGCCTGTCTTGGTCAGGGGCTCGCTGGGTGAGTGAAAACCCTGAGGCCCTGTCGCTGAGCCAGACCAGCGACGCCTACATCTGGTTTTCCCGCAGGCTGCCGCAAGGTCCGGCAAACGAGCCAATCGGCGACCTATCGCTGCAGGGCCGCCAATTGTTCGTGTTCGGCGATTCGCATGCCGCGGCCTATCGCACTCTGCTGAGCCTCGTCTCGCGACGGCTGGGTATCAGTGTTGTGGAACATGAGCGCGGCGGCTGCGCGGTGGCCAGCCTTATAGCGCCCGACCCGCAAGGCGCCTGCACCCAAGCCAGGAACGAAGCTCTGCGTGATATCGAGGCGCGGGCAAAACCCGGTGATATCGTTTTCCTCGCCTCTCTGCGAATGCCGGAGCTTGCAGGCCGCGATTGGGTGCGTGGCGATGAAACCGTGCTCAACGAGGCCCTCGCCGAATTGAATCCCGAGCAGCTCGATGGAGCCTGCAGTAGCGCAGAAGCAACACTGACGCGGCTGATGAACGCCAAGGTGCGGGTGCTGATCGATGCCCCCATGCCACTGTTCAAGGCGCCAGCGTACCGCTGCTCAGATTGGTTCAACCGGATGAACCCGATCTGCGCGCCTGGCTTCACCGTGGAGCGGGATCAAATCGAGCAGCTGCGAGCGCCACAAATGGCATTGCTGGAGCATTTAACCCAGGAGTACCCGATGCTTCGCGTTTGGGATCCGCTACCGCTGCTGTGCCCAGGCTCCACTTGCTCGGCCTATGACGACGGCAAACCGCTTTTTCGCGACGGCGATCACCTGAGCGGATACGGCAACCGCCTCCTCACGCCATCGTTCATCCAGGTTCTGCTCAACGGTTGGAGGCGCACTTCGTGACCGTCAGGCCAGACGCCAGGCCGCGAGCCCCAGGCAGAGCCAGCCAATCAGAAACGCCAGGCCACCGAACGGGGTGATGATGCCGAGTTTGCCGATACCGGTCATGGTCAGTAAGTAAAGGCTGCCGGAAAACAGAATGATGCCGATCACAAAGGAAATGCCGGCCCACGTCACGATGCGCCCGGGAATGTGCGTGGCCAGCAACGCAACACACAGCAATGCCAGGGTGTGGACCAGTTGGTAGGTCACGCCGGTGTGGAATATCGCCAGGTAATCGGCACTCAGGCGGTTTTTCAGGCCATGGGCGGCGAATGCCCCCAGCGCCACGCCCGTGAAGCCGAAAAACGCCGCCAGCATCAGAAAGCTACGCAACATGGGAACTCCAATCAGACTCGGTGGACAGGGTCTGTATAATGGCCCGCTCGACGGGTTCGGCCAAGCCATCTCTATGCTGCGTACATTGTTTCGACGATTCGTTAAAACCCTGCTCTGGTTCGCCGTCGGCAGCGTTGTGCTGGTGCTGCTGTTTCGCGTGGTGCCGCCACCGTTCACCGCGCTGATGATCGAGCGCAAGGTTGAATCCTGGTTCGGCGGCGAGCCGATCGACCTGCAGCGTGACTGGCAGCCTTGGGACCAGATTTCCGACAGTCTCAAAGTGGCGGTGATTGCCGGTGAGGACCAGAAATTCCCTGAGCACTGGGGCTTCGACATCAGCGCGATCCAGGCCGCATTTGCCCATAACGGGCGCGGCGGTTCGATCCGTGGCGCGAGCACCCTCAGCCAGCAAGTGTCCAAGAACCTGTTCCTGTGGTCGGGACGCAGCTGGCTGCGAAAAGGCCTGGAAGCCTGGTTCACCGCGCTGATCGAGGTGTTTTGGCCCAAGCAGCGGATCCTTGAGGTGTACCTCAACAGCGTCGAGTGGGACGACGGTGTGTTTGGGGCGGAAGCGGCCGCGCGGCATCACTTCCGTGTAAGCGCCGACGCCTTGTCCCGTCAACAGGCCAGCCTGCTGGCGGCAGTGCTGCCCAACCCGCGGGTATGGAACGCCAGCCGACCGAGCCCGTATGTACTGCGGCGAGCGAGCTGGATTCGCCAGCAGATGAGTCAGTTGGGCGGCGACAGCTATTTGCTGGGGCTCGATCATGCACGGCGGGCGCCTTGGGCGCAGTAACTAGACGCTGAAGCCTCTCCCTATATGATCGAGCGAGGGAACGATCAGAGCAGGGGTTTGCATCGCACAAACAAAAACGCCCCGATCATCACTGATCGGGGCGTTTTTTATTGCCGCTGTCGCAGGTCAAGCTGCGATGGACGTCTTGAGCTTGTTCATCGCGCTTTTCTCGAGCTGACGAATCCGCTCGGCCGACACGTTGTACTTCTGCGCCAGGTCGTGCAGCGTGGCTTTTTCCTCGGCCAGCCAGCGCTGGTAAAGGATGTCGCGGCTACGTTCGTCCAGCACTTCCAACGCTTCGTGCAGGTTGGTGTTGGAGTTGTCGCTCCAGTCGGCATCTTCCAGTTGACGGGCCGGGTCGTACCGGTGGTCTTCCAGATAGTTGGCCGGCGATTGGAAAGCGCTGTCGTCGTCCGCTTCGGCGGCCGGGTCGAAAGCCATGTCATGGCCGGTCAGGCGGCTTTCCATCTCGCGAACTTCCCGAGGCTCCACGCCGAGGCTTTCCGCCACGCGGTGGACTTCTTCATTGTTCAGCCAGGCCAGACGCTTTTTCTGGCTGCGCAGGTTGAAGAACAGCTTGCGCTGGGCCTTGGTGGTCGCGACTTTCACGATGCGCCAGTTGCGCAGGATGAACTCGTGGATTTCCGCCTTGATCCAGTGCACCGCAAAGGACACCAGGCGTACACCCATTTCCGGGTTGAAACGCTTGACCGCCTTCATCAGGCCAACGTTGCCTTCCTGGATCAGGTCGGCCTGGGCCAGCCCGTAGCCGGAATAGCTGCGGGCGATATGTACGACAAAACGCAGGTGGGCGAGCACCATCTGCCGAGCCGCCTCAAGATCCTGCTCATAATAGAGACTCTCGGCCAGTTCACGCTCCTGCTCGGGCGTCAGCAATGGAATGCTGTTCACCGTGTGCACATAGGCCTCGAGGTTCGCACCCGGGACCAGGGCATAAGCAGGTTGCAAAGAAGTGGTCATACGAAAAAACCTCCGACTCACATAACTCGTGCAGTTCAGCACTGCGAAAATTGACCGGGAACCGTAGGACAAGTTCCCACAAAAACTGAAAGGTCAATACGCGCAAAAAACACTATTTTGGAGCAAGCTCACGCAGGTGGCGTGCTACCGCAATCCATGCACCGATATAACCCAACAGCACCGCGCCAAGCAAGAGCGACAGACCGTCGGCGACTGGCACACCGGCCAGTGCGAAATCACTGCCGTACAAACCGGCCAGTCCCACAACCGCATCATTCAGCCAATCCAGGCCGAACGCCAATACACCCCAGGACAGAATGCCGGCACCGAAGCCATACAGCGCCCCCATGTAAAGAAAGGGCCTGCGTACATAACTGTCCGTACCGCCGACGAGTTTAATCACTTCTATCTCGGTGCGGCGGTTTTCAATATGAAGACGAATGGTATTACCTATCACCAAAAGTAATGCAGACACCAGAAGCACCGTCAGACCGAAGACAAACCGGTCGCCGAGCTTGAGTATCGCCGCCAGACGCTCGACCCAGACTAGATCAAGTTGCGCCTGCTGTACCTTCGGCAACTCGGAAAGTCTTTGTCTTAATGCTTCAAGAGTGGGCTTGTCGACCTCATTCGGCGTCACCAGCACCACGCCCGGCAATGGGTTCTCCGGCAGTTCCTTGAGGGCTTCGCCCAGGCCGGACTGTTGCTGGAACTCTTCAAGCGCCTGCTCGCGCCCCACGTATTCGGCATCGGCTACGCCCGGCATGGCCTTGATCTGTTCGCGCAATGCATGGCCTTCGCCCGATGTCGCGTCCAGTTGCAAATAAAGGGAAATCTGCGCCGCACGCTGCCAGGAACCACCAAGCCGCTCGACGTTATTCAGCAGAAGTGACAGGCCCATCGGCAAGCTCAACGCCACCGCCATGACCATGCATGTAAAAAAGCTGCCGATGGGCTGCTTGCCCAGGCGCCGCAGGCTGTCGAGCAGGCTGGCGCGATGGCTTTCTACCCAGGCGCGCAACAGCGTGGCGAAATCCGGGCCGTCGTCATCGTCGCGCTTTTTTTTCTGCGGCTGCGGATCGGTGCCCTTGGGGGCCACGCGTTCGGCCACTTTCGGGCTGCGAGTCGCACTCATACGCCGGCCTCCCCATCACCGATCAATCGACCGCGCTGCAAGGTGAGCATTCGGTGACGCATACGTGCGATCAATGCCAGGTCATGACTGGCGATCAGCACACTGGTGCCTAAGCGGTTGATGTCTTCGAATACGCCCATGATTTCCGCCGCCAATCGCGGGTCGAGGTTACCGGTGGGTTCATCCGCCAACAGCAAGGCCGGGCGGTGGACAATGGCGCGGGCGATGCCGACGCGTTGTTGCTGGCCGGTGGACAGATCGCCCGGGTACAGGTCGGTCTTGTCCGACAGGGCCACGCGCTCCAGGGCCGAATCCACGCGCTTGACGATCTCGGCCTTGGACAGGCCAAGGATCTGCAGCGGCAACGCCACGTTGTTGAACACCGTGCGATCGAACAACAACTGGTGGTTCTGGAACACCACGCCGATCTGACGCCGCAGATAGGGGATCTGCGCGTTGCTGATGGTGCTCAGGTCCTGCCCGGCCAGCAGCAGTTTTCCGGTGGAAGGCCGCTCCATCGCCAGCAGCAGGCGTAGCAAGGTACTTTTACCGGCGCCGGAATGGCCGGTGACAAATAGAAACTCGCCCCGACGGACCCGAAAGCTCAGCTCATGCAAGCCGACGTGACCGTTCGGATAGCGCTTACCGACCTGTTCGAAACGAATCATGAATGCTCCCGCTCGGCAAACAACGCCTGGACAAAGGGCTCGGCTTCAAAGGTGCGCAAGTCATCGATGCCCTCGCCCACGCCAATGTATCGAATAGGCAGGCCAAACTGCTTGGCCAGCGCAAAGATCACCCCGCCCTTGGCGGTGCCGTCGAGCTTGGTCAGGGCCAGTCCCGTCAGCTCGACGGTCTGGTTGAACTGCTTGGCCTGGTTGATGGCGTTCTGGCCAGTACCGGCGTCCAGCACCAGCAGGACTTCGTGAGGCGCGTCGGCGTCGAGCTTGCCGATCACCCGGCGGACCTTCTTCAGTTCTTCCATCAGATTGTCTTTGGTGTGCAAGCGACCGGCCGTGTCGGCGATCAGCACGTCGATGCCGCGAGCCTTGGCCGCTTGTACGGCGTCGAAGATCACCGAAGCGGAGTCGGCGCCGGTGTGCTGGGCGATCACCGGGATCTTGTTGCGCTCGCCCCATACTTGCAGTTGTTCGACCGCGGCGGCGCGGAAGGTGTCGCCCGCGGCGAGCATGACTTTCTTGCCTTCGAGCTGCAGCTTCTTGGCCAGTTTGCCGATGGTGGTGGTCTTGCCGGCGCCGTTGACGCCGACAACCAGGATCACGAACGGTTTGTTCTGGGAGGCGATCACCAGCGGTTTTTCCACTGGCTTGAGCAGGCTGGTCAGCTCGCCTTGCAAGGATTTGTACAGGGCATCGGCGTCAGTCAGCTGTTTACGCGCAACCTTCTGGGTCAGGCTCTGGATGATCACCGAAGTGGCCTCGACGCCAACATCGGCGGTCAGCAGGCGGGTCTCGATGTCTTCCAGCAATTCGTCATCGATGACTTTCTTGCCCAGGAACAGACTGGCCATGCCTTCGCCAATGCTGGCGCTGGTCTTGGACAGGCCTTGCTTGAGACGGGCGAAAAAGCCGACTTTGTTCTCTTCGGCGCGGGGCTCAGGCTCGGCCGGGGTTTGCTCCTCAGCCAGTGCAGGCGCTGGGGCGATCTCGGCCGGAGCAGGCGCAATGACGACCGGCGGTGCCTCGGCAGTCGGTGCCTCGACCGGCTGCGTCGAGGCCGGAATCGGTGGCGTGACCTGCGCGGCCTGGGCATCCTCGACCAGCGCGACGGGCTCCTCCGCGACCGGCAAGGCCGGCCAGAGTGTCTGTCCGGCGGGCGGGGTCAACGGTTGCTCGGCCACCGGTTCGGCTTCAGACGCGGATTCAGGCGCGGATTCAGGCTGGGCCGGTTGCAGCACCGGCTCGGCGATCGGCAGGACAATGGGCGCAGCCTCTTCAACCACCGACTCGTCGGCAGACTCAGGTTGCGGCTGTTCGACAACGGGTTCCTGCGGCTTCTTGCGCAGCCATCCGAACAGGCTTTTTTTCTCGCCAGCCTCAGCTGGGGTCTTCTTGTCGTCGTTGGAACCAAACATGGAGGACGGCTATCTCACGGTAGCGACGCGCCTTGAGGGCGCCTCGGTGATAAATATTCGATGCTGAACAGACTGCGTTTCATCCAGCTTGTTCACGCGCAACAGATTGTCGAAATGTCTCCAGGACACTTCAACCTCGATTTTTCGAAGGACTGGCAAGACATAATCGGCGAAAACGCGGGCATCCCCGAACAAACCCAACGCTTTTGCACGGAACTCAAACAACCCTGGGCCGATAAAAGACCCGATAGGCGTGGCCGCCAGTAAAACGGACCGTTATCCTAGCACCTCCTCGCCTGCTGAGGCTAAGACCCGGCAGGCAGCCCAACAGGTTTAAACACGAATGAATGCTCTTGCCCGCTGCGCCGCAGGCCTGCTGCTCTGCACGGTTTGTCTGCCCTTTCCAGTCTTGGCTGCCGATCCCCAACCCACCCACGAATTTACCCTCGATAACGGCCTCAAGGTCGTGGTGCGTGAAGACCATCGCGCACCGGTGGTCGTTTCCCAGGTCTGGTACAAGGTCGGATCCAGCTACGAAACGCCGGGCCAGACCGGTTTGTCCCATGCGCTGGAACACATGATGTTCAAGGGCAGCGACAAGATCGGCCCCGGCGAGGCATCGCTGATCCTGCGTGACCTCGGCGCGGAGGAAAACGCCTTCACCAGCGACGACTTCACTGCTTATTACCAAGTGCTGGCCCGGGATCGCCTGGCCGTGGCCTTCGAACTGGAAGCCGACCGCATGGCGAGCCTGCGCCTGCCGCCAGAGGAGTTCAGCCGCGAGATCGAGGTAATCAAGGAAGAGCGCCGCATGCGCACCGACGACAAGCCCATGTCCAAGGCCTATGAGCGCTTCAAGGCCATGGCTTATCCGGCCAGCGGCTACCACACGCCCACCATCGGCTGGATGGCCGACCTGGAGCGGATGAAGGTCGAGGAACTGCGCCACTGGTACGAATCCTGGTACGTCCCGAACAACGCCACCCTGGTGGTGGTCGGCGACGTGACGCCGGAAGAGATCAAGACCCTGGCCCAGCGCTACTTCGGCCCGATTGCCCGGCGCGCCGTGCCGTCGGCGAAGATTCCCCTGGAGCTGGCCGAGCCTGGCGAGCGCAAGATCACCCTGCATGTGCAGACCCAACTGCCGAGTGTCATGCTCGCCTTCAATGTGCCAAGCATCGCCACCGCCACGGACAAGGCTTCGGTCAACGCGCTGCGGCTGATCTCGGCCCTGTTGGACGGCGGCTACAGCGGACGGATTCCGGCACAGCTGGAGCGTGGCGAAGAGCTGGTCTCCGGCGGCTCGTCGAATTACGACGCCTTCACCCGTGGCGATACGCTGTTCACCTTGTCGGCAACGCCCAACACCCAGAAGAACAAGACCCTGGCCCAGGCCGAAGCCGGTTTGTGGCGCTTGCTCGAACAATTGAAAACCACCGCCCCGACCGCCGCAGAACTGGAGCGCGTGCGCGCCCAGGTCATCGCCGGCCTGGTGTACGAGCGTGATTCGATCACCAGCCAGGCCACTGCCATCGGCCAGCTGGAAACAGTCGGTCTGTCCTGGAAGCTGATGGACACCGAACTCGCCGAACTGCAAAGCGTGACCCCGCAGGATATCCAGAAGGCAGCCCAGCTGTATTTCACCCGCTCGCGCCTGAGCGTCGCGCACGTCCTGCCCGAGGAGAAAACTCATGAATGAGCGCAATTTATCGCGCCGGGGACCACTGATCGCCCTGGTATTCATCGCGGTGGCTGGAGCGCTGGCGTTCTATCTGCTGCCGGCCACTGACGTCACCGCCAGCCAGGCCTTGGACAACGCCAAGTCCGGTAAAAAGCTGCAATCACTGGCCGAGCTGGACGGCAAGGCGCCCAGCCGTCGCCAGCTCAACGTACAAACCTGGAAAACCGCTGACGGCGCCAAGGTGCTGTTCGTCGAGGCCCGCGAGTTGCCGATGTTCGACCTGCGGCTGACCTTCGCCGCCGGCAGCAGCCAGGACGGCGACGTTCCCGGGCTGGCGCAATTGACCAACGCCATGCTCAACGAAGGCGTGGCTGGCAAGGACGTCAGCGCCATCGCCGAAGGGTTCGAAAGCCTTGGCGCGGATTTTGGCAACGGTGCCTTTCGGGACATGGCCGTGGCCTCGCTGCGCAGCCTCAGCGCGGCGGACAAGCGTGAGCCGGCGTTGAAACTGTTTGCCGAAGTGGTCGGCAAGCCGACTTTCCCCGCCGATTCCTTCGCGCGTATCAAGAACCAGATGCTCGCCGGCTTCGAGTACCAGAAGCAGAACCCCGGCAAACTGGCGGGCCTGGAATTGATGAAGCGCTTGTATGGCGATCATCCCTACGCCCACTCCAGCGACGGCACCGCGCAAAGCATTCCGCCGATCACCCTGGCCCAGGCCCGGGCTTTCCACGCCAGGGCCTACGCGGCTGGCAACGCCGTGATCGCGTTGGTGGGGGACCTGTCCCGTGCCGAGGCCGAAGCCATTGCCAACCAGGTGTCCGGCGCGCTGCCCAAGGGCCCCGCCCTGGCGAAAACACCACCACCGGTGGAGCCGAAAGCGAGCGTCCACCACATCGAGTTCCCATCCAAGCAGACCAACCTGATGCTCGCGCAACTGGGCATCGATCGGGACGATCCAGACTATGCAGCCGTGTCCCTGGGCAACCAGATCCTCGGTGGCGGCGGATTCGGTACGCGGTTGATGACCGAAGTTCGTGAAAAACGCGGCCTGACCTATGGCGTCTATTCCGGCTTCACCGCCATGCAGGCCCGCGGCCCGTTCATGATCAATCTGCAAACCCGTGCGCAGATGAGCGAAGGCACGCTCAAGCTGGTGCAGGACGTATTCGCCGATTACCTCGAGAACGGCCCGACCCAAAAGGAACTCGACGATGCCAAGCGCGAGCTGGCCGGCAGCTTTCCGTTATCCACCGCCAGTAACGCCGACATCGTTGGCCAGCTCGGCGCCATGGGTTTCTACGATTTGCCGCTGAGCTACCTGGAAGATTTCATGCGCCAGTCGCAGGAGCTGACCGTCGAGCAAGTCAAGGCCGCACTGAACAAACACCTGAGCACGGACAAGATGGTCATCGTCACCGCTGGCCCGACCGTGCCGCAAGAGCCGTTGCCGGCCCCCACTGACAAACCTGCCGAGCAGCCGCTCGGGGTCCCGGAGCACTAATGGCCCGTCCATCCAATTCCAGCAAGAAACCCGTGCACAACGGTGTGAACCAACTGCGCATCATCGGCGGCGAATGGCGCAGCCGACGCTTGAGCTTCCCGGATGCCCCAGGCTTGCGCCCGACCCCGGACCGGGTTCGCGAAACCTTGTTCAACTGGCTCGCGCCCTACGTAGCAGGTGCCAGGGTGCTCGACCCTTTCGCCGGCAGCGGCGCGCTGTTTCTCGAGGCGCTGTCCCGTGGCGCCGCCATGGGCCAGGCGCTGGACGCCAGCAGCCTGGCGGTGTCCAGCCTGAAAGAACACCTGGGTACCCTGCGTTGCACCGTCGGCCAAGTGCAGACGGCCGATGCGCTGCGCTATCTGGAAGGTCAACCGTCGACGCCCTTCGACCTCGTCTTCCTCGATCCGCCCTTCAATCAGAATCTGTTGCCTGCCGTGTGCGCCTTGCTTGAAGACCGACAATGGCTGGCGGACGACGCATGGGTCTACACCGAAAGCGAAACAGCGCCCTCGACACTCGGTATGCCGAGCAACTGGCGCCTGCATCGCGAGCAGAAATCCGGCCGGGTCTTCTACGCGCTCTGGCAACGCACCGCTGGAGCAGTCGCACCTGCGTGAACCGAAAAACGCTTGGAAGGTGCGGTACTTATTTACCGCACGCCGCCATCCTGGAAACGCCACAGTGAGTGACACAATTTTGTGAACCACTGAGGACGATTTTACCCATGGACGTTTTTCGCAGCAGGATGCTGCTTTTCTTCTGGTTGGCACCGCTAGTGGCGGTAGCCGATTCTCCCCCCACCCACGAGTTCACCCTGGACAATGGCCTGAAAGTGGTCGTGCGCGAAGATCATCGTGCCCCACTGGTCAGCTCGCAACTCTGGTTCAAAGTCGGTTCGGCCGACGAAGCGCCGAGCCGCTCAGGACTGTCTCACGCGCTGGAACATATGGTTTACAAAGGTAGCCACAAGAGTTGTGCGGGCGAGGCCATGAAAACCCTGGATACCCTGGGCGCCCAATACAATGCCTTTACCGGGGAAGATTTCACCGTACATCATCAAACCCTTGAGCCTCGTCACTTGGGTGTCGCGTTCGAACTGATGGCAGACCTCATGTCGACCGCTCACCTGCGCGCCGAAGACTGGTTGCCGGAAATTGCCGTCATCCAGGAAGAACGGCGCGAGAACCAGGACCACCCCGGAGAGCTGGCCCTGGAACGTTTTCTTAGCCTGGCCCATCTTTCAAGTGGCTACCGCACGCCCACCATCGGCTGGATGCACGACCTGCAGCGACTCGACATTGCTGACTTGCGCGACTGGTATCAAACCCGCTATGCGCCCGGCAATGCCGTGTTGGTCGTGGTTGGCGATGTCACGCTTGAGCAGGTCAAGCTGCTGGCACAAACTTACTTTGGGCCGGTAGCCGCCCGTCCTTTCACCGTGTCGCGGGCACCGCTGGAGCTGGACCGACCCGGCGAACGCAGGCTCATCCTTGACGTACCCGACTCCGCTACGCAATTTCTCATGGCATTCAATGTCCCGGTGCTGGTGACCGCCGAGCCTCCTCGGACCGTGTACGCCTTGCGCTTGCTCCAAATGCTACTGGCAGGCTCAAGCAGCGCCCGACTGCAATCGCAGCTTCAATTCAAGACGCCGCTGTTCTCCGCCCTATCCTCCGATTACAACTGGCTGGGACGTGGCGACGCTCTTCTGTTGATCGACGGCCGTATCTCCAATGCCTACACCGGCTCGCTCAATGACGTCGAGGCGCGCGTGTGGCAAGAACTTGACAAGCTACGAACCGATCCCCCCGCGCCTGATGAGCTGGAACGTGCCCGCACGCAACTGATCGCACAAAACATTTACGGCCAGGACTCAATAGAGGGCCAGGGCCATTTCCTCGGCTCCTTGGTGAGCAACGGGCTGTCCTGGCGATTGATGAACGACGAAATTGCCGAGCTGAAAAAAGTAACCCCGGATGACATCCGACAAGCCGCCGCGACCTATCTGACCCGTGATCGCCTGACCATAGCGCACATCCAAGGGGAGCAAACCCATGAATAAATCAGCTCAGGCTGGCTGTCTTGCGATGTTGGGGATCGCACTGTTGGGTTGCTGCGCGCAAGCCTTGGCCGATACCGTTTCGAATGGCTCCACGGTGCGCCTGCAATCGCTGCTTGAGCCAGACATCGTCGCACCAAAGCCGCGCCCCCTGGCCGTCAAGGGCTGGAAGACAACAGCTGGCAGCAAGGTCTTGTTCGTCCGTACGACGGCATCGCCGATGTTCGATGTCCATGTCAGCTTCGAGGCGGGAAGCGCCCGGAGCAATATCCCCGGCCTCGCCGGCGTAACCTACAGCATGCTCAACGAAGGCGTGCCAGGCATGGAAAGCCATCAAGCGATCATCGACACCTTTCAGAGCCTGGGGGCAAGGCTCGGCATGGGGATAGATCCGCAACGCAGCGCATTTTCCTTGCGCAGTTTGAGCGAAATGGAAAAGCGCACCCCAGCCCTACGGTTGTTTTCGCAAATATTGGGCAACCCATTGCTCAGTGATGAAGCATTGGCAAGGGTGAAAAACGAGGCGAAAGACATACTTCTGCGTGACCGACAGAACCCGACGGACATCGCGCACCAACACCTCAAGGACCAACTGGCCCCCAAGCACCCCTATGCCCAACCGATGTTCGGCACGAACGAGGCGCTGGACGCTCTGACACGCCAAGCGGTACAGGACTTCCATCGGCAAGCCTACTCGGCTGCGACGGCGCAGATCACCTTGGTCGGCGACCTCACGCTCGAACAGGCCCAACTGATCAGCCAACAGATCAGCAGCGCCTTGCCCGGCACCAGCCAGGCCGCTAGTCCCGACGATCCCTCCTCGGTTGGCACGCCAACGAACAGCCATCTGGAACGGGCGCAGCAACAAACCCAACTTCTGCTCGCCCAGCCCAGCGTGCCGCGCACGCATGCCGACTATCTTGCGCTGGATGCGGCGAACCGGATTTTCAAGAACCGGTTAATGACGGAGCTGAGGGAAAAGCGCGGCCTGGTGTATGGCACCAGGATCCTGCACTGGGACTGGGCCGATGGCGCCCTGGCGATTATGTCGCTTCGGACCAGTCCACACTTCAACCAAGGCACTCTGGCGTTGGTGCGTTCGATGTTCACCGACTATCTGCGCGACGGGCCAACGCAACAGGAAGTTGACCAACTGAAAGGCCGGATGCGGAGTTCGATTGCTCATGACAGCGCCAACAATGCACAGATTCTCGATCAATTGGTCAGGATAAATCGAGATGACCTGCCGCTTGACCTGGACTACACCGTCCAACAGATGCAGACACTGACCCCCAGGCAAATAAAGGACACACTGAACCGCCATTTCGAAGCCGACGCCTGGCACGTTGTGACGGTGGGTCCCACGGTCGAGCAGCAACCCTTGCCAGCGCCAGTGGCACCGTCGACCGATGCCCTTGCACAGGACAGATGTCGCGCCGCGCAGGCCTTTATGGCAATTTAAAGCTGCCGCGCCAGGCGCACCTCCACGCCTGGCGCCTATGCTTGAAATGACGAGACCCGACGTGCCTGTAGACTCCCCTATGTCCAGCCAACGATTTACACCGGCCTTCGGCCTGGCTAATCCACACCTGCAGACGCTATGGGGACCGCTTTGGCGCAAGACTGTCCACATCGAACGCGAGCGCGAACGGCTGTGGCTCGAAGACGGTGACTTCCTGGATCTCGACTGGCACGGCCCGCACAGTGCCGATGCACCATTAGTGTTGGTACTGCATGGGCTGACCGGCTCTTCCAACTCACCCTATGTGGCCGGCCTGCAGCGAGCGCTCGACGCTAAGGGTTGGGCCAGCGTCGCCTTGAACTGGCGCGGGTGCTCGGGAGAACCCAACCTGTTGCCCCGTAGCTATCATTCGGGCGTCAGCGAAGACCTGGCCGCCGCTATCGCTCACCTTCGGGCCCGGCGGCCGTTGGCACCGTTGTTCGCGGTGGGTTATTCACTCGGCGGCAACGTGTTGCTCAAGCACTTGGGGGAAACCGGCAGCGACAGCCAATTGCAGGGAGCAGTGGCGGTTTCAGTGCCGTTCCGCCTGGATCAATGCGCCGACCGCATCGGGCAAGGGTTCTCCAGGTTCTACCAGGCCCATTTCATGCGCGAAATGCTCGCCTATGTGCGCAACAAACAGCGTCAATTCCAGCATGACGGGCGTCATGACGGGCTTGCCGCCCTGGCCGCGCTGGGCTCGCTGGACAACATGCGCACGCTCTGGGATTTCGATGGCCGGGTGACCGCGCCGCTGCACGGTTACTCGGATGCGGCCGATTATTATCGTCGCGCCTCCAGCCGCTATTTCATCACCGGGATAAGAACCCCAACCCTGCTTATCCAGGCCGCCGACGATCCGTTCGTGTTTCCCCACAGCTTGCCCGAACCGGCGGAGCTGTCAGGCTCCACCCAACTCGAATTGCATGCCCAGGGCGGCCATGTCGGGTTTGTCGACGGAACATTGCGGCGCCCGGGCTACTATCTCGAACGACGCGTACCCGAATGGCTGGCCAGCTTGGCCTCGCATGGCATTACTCGCCCTTCGCCACGCCCCGCTGCGGATCATTGATCCACTCGCTCCAGGATCCCGCATATAACTTGCCCAACGGATGCCCCGCCAAGCACAAGGCAAACAGGTTATGGCAGGCCGTCACGCCGGAGCCGCAATAGGCCACCAGCCCGCTCGGCGGGCGATCGCCCAACTTTTCAGCGAAGCGCAGCTTGAGCTGGCCTGCAGGCAGGAATCGTCCATCGGCGCCCAGGTTGTCGGTGAAAGCTGCGCACTGCGCGCCAGGGATGTGCCCGGCCACCGGGTCGATCGGCTCGACATCGCCCTTGAAACGGGGCAATGCCCGCGCATCCAGCAACGTCATGTCCGACTGGCCGAGGCGCTGTTGCAACGTTTCGGCGTCGAGCAGCAGATTCGCGTCCGCCGAACCGCTGAACGTCCCAGGCTGATGTGCAGGTGGATCGAGACTCAGCGGCAAGCCCGCCGAGTGCCAGGCCTTGAGACCACCATCCAGGATGTAGACACCGTCACGCTTGCCCAGCCACACCAGCAGCCACCAAGCCCGGGCGGCATAGGCGCCGGGACCATCGTCGTACAGCACGATGGTGCTGTCGTTGCCGATGCCCCAGGCATGCAGGCGCGCGATCAAGGCCTCCGGATCGGGCAGCGGATGGCGCCCGGTCACACCCTTGATCACCGGCCCGCTCAGATCCCGCTCAAGGTCCGCGAACGACGCTCCGGCAATATGGCCTTCGGCGTAGCTGCGTTGGCCGTAGTCCGGATCCTCCAAGGCAAAACGACAATCAAGAATCACCAGCCCGGGATCTGTTCGCCTCTGTTCAAGGCCTTGGGGACTGATGAGTTGAGCGATGGGCATGGTGAGCTCCTGTAACGGGTTCAGGGGGTCCGATCCTACTGCCCTTCCTCCAGGGTCTGGGCCAGGGGGACATAATATTCTTTGAACAGTGCATTCACCGCTTCGCGGGCTTGATCGGTGACGAAACCCGCCTCCAGCACGAGCACTTGATACACGCCACGCTTGATGGCCTGTTCGCTCAGATGGCTGGAGTTTTCCCGCGTAGTGCAGAGGAACCGTACCCAGGAGGTCAGGATGATCCAGGCGTTGAGCGTCAGCGACTCGATCTGCACACGGTCCATCTCCAGGATGCCGGCGGCAACAAAGCCCTCATAGATAGCGGTGCCATGGATCAGGCAGCGCTGGGAAAACCGTCGGTAGCGCGCCGCAAGTTCCGGGTCACTGTCGAGCAGATGTTCCAGATCTCGATGCAGGAAGCGGTAGCGCCACATTGCCGATAGCAATTCCTGCAGGTAGAAACGCTTGTCGTCCACCGTGGCTGGCCGCCCCTGAGGCGGGCGCAGGAAGCTGTCCACCAGGTTTTCGTATTCACTGAACAGCACGGCGATAATCGCCTGCTTGTTGGGGAAGTGGTAATAGAGATTCCCCGGGGACATGTCCATGTGGGCGGCGATGTGATTGGTGCTGATGCTGCGCTCGCCCTGCCGGTTGAACAACTCCAGGCTGTTCTGCACGATGCGCTCGCTGGTTTTTATTCGTGGGGCCATGGCTTGGGCTTTAATGAAAAAGTAATTGAAGGGCATCTTACGACCTATCGGTCACAGGATAAAACCCAAGCCATTTTCCACCGCTCATTTGACTTTTTAGAGCATAAGCTCTAGAAAGCATCGACTATAACAATTATCCGGTGCCGCCATGCCTGCCGACGTTGCTTATTTGCACGAGTCCCAACAGCAGCTGGACGAACTCCAGGCACTCTTTGCCGCCCAGCGCCAAGCCTACGCCGCTCACCCGATGCCGCCGGCCGAACAGCGCCTGCAATGGCTCAAGGCATTGCGTGAACTGTTGAGCAACGAACGACAGGCGCTGATCAATGCCATCAGCGACGATTTCAGCCACCGCAGCGCAGACGAAACGTTGCTGGCCGAGCTGATGCCGAGCCTGCACGGCATTCATTACGCCAGCCGACACCTCAAGGGTTGGATGAAGCCTTCCCGGCGCAAGGTCGGCATCGCCTTCCAGCCGGCGTCGGCGAAAGTGGTCTATCAGCCGCTGGGCGTGGTCGGGGTCATCGTGCCGTGGAACTATCCGCTTTTCCTGGCCATCGGTCCCTTGGTGGGGGCGTTGTCGGCGGGTAACCGGGTGATGCTCAAACTCAGCGAATCGACCCCCACCACTGGTTTGTTGCTCAAGCAATTGCTGGCGCGGATCTTTCCTCAGGATCTGGTGTGCGTCGTGCTTGGCGAGGCGGATGTCGGCGTCGCGTTCTCCAGGTTGCCGTTCGATCACCTGCTGTTCACCGGCGCCACCAGCATCGGCAAGCACGTGATGCGTGCCGCCGCTGAAAACCTGACCCCCGTCACCCTTGAGCTCGGCGGCAAATCTCCCGCCATCGTTTCAGACGACGTACCACTCAAGGACGCCGCCGAGCGCATCGCCTTCGGCAAGACCCTCAATGCCGGGCAAACCTGTGTGGCGCCGGATTATGTGCTGGTCCCCCAGAATCGGGTCGGGGCGTTCGTCGAGGCATATCGCGAGGCCGTGCGCGGGTTCTATCCGACGCTGAGCGACAATCCGGACTACACCGCGATTATCAATGAACGACAACTGGCGCGACTCAACGGCTATATCAGCGATGCCACCAGCAAGGGCGCGCTGTTGATCGAGTTGTTCGACCAGGGCCAGGGCCGACGCATGGCCCACAGCCTTTTGCTTAACGTCACCGATGACATGACCGTCATGCAGGACGAAATCTTCGGGCCACTGCTACCCATCGTGCCTTACGAGCACCTCGACCAGGCGTTTGCCTACATTAACCAGCGGCCACGTCCGCTGGCGCTCTATTACTTCGGCTACAACAAGGCTGAACAGAATCGCGTGCTCGAACAAACCCATTCCGGCGGCGTATGCCTGAATGACACCTTGTTGCACGTGGCCCAGGACGACATGCCGTTTGGCGGCATTGGCGCCTCGGGGATGGGGCACTATCACGGCCACGAGGGATTCCTGACCTTCAGCAAGGCCAAGAGCGTGCTGACCAAACAACGATTCAACGCCGCAAAGCTGATTTATCCGCCCTATGGCAAGCCGCTGCAGACGCTGATCCAAAAGCTGTTTATCCGCTAACGATGGTCTCCCGGGTAATAACAATAATGAACCCAAGCCTGACCGATACGCCCGCCCTGTCACGACGCGGCCTGCTGCAATTGAGCCTGGGCGCCAGCGTTTTTTTGGCAACCGTTGGTGTGGGCGCCAGCCTGAGCGGTTGCTCGTCCAGTCAACCGGCCAATGGATTGTTGGCGCTACGCGATAGCGACCTGCCATTTTTGCACGCCGTCATTCCGGTGATGCTGAACGCCGCCGTGGCGGGTGAAACAATCCCCGCCGCCGCTGGTGCCACGCTGCAAAGCCTGGATCGTGGCCTGGCGCATCTGTCGCCGTCCATGCTCAAGCTCACGCGCCAGTTGTTCGACGTGCTCACGCTGGGAGTAACCCGCGGACCGCTGACTGGAGTCTGGGGCGCGTGGGAAAACGCCAGCGCCCATGACATCCAAGAGTTTCTGTCGCGCTGGGAAAACAGCTCGCTGAGCCTGCTGCGCCAAGGCCACAGCTCGTTGCTGCAAATGGTCATGATGGCCTGGTACAGCCGGCCCGAGTCCTGGGCCCATTGCGGGTATCCGGGGCCGCCAGCGATCTGAAAGCCAGGCACGCCCCTCCTGAAAGTACCCCATCGCAACCCCATGCCACCAAGAGAAGAGAGCCCGAGCATGCCCGTACTCGACCCGTTCCGCGAAGGCCTCGCCCGTGGCTGGACCACCTACAACGGCGCGCAATTGTCCGAGGACCTGACGCTGGAAGCGGACGTGGCAATTATCGGCAGCGGCGCCGGCGGTGGCACCACGGCGGAAATTCTCAGCGCCGCCGGCTTCAACGTTTTGCTGATCGAGGAAGGCCCGCTCAAGACCAGCCATGACTTCACGCTGCTCGAAGACCAGGCCTATACCAGCCTGTACCAAGAAGGCCTCGGGCGCATGAGCAAGGACGGCGCCATTACCATTCTCCAAGGCCGGGCGGTGGGCGGCACGACGTTGATCAACTGGACTTCCAGCTTTCGCACGCCGGCGCAAACCCTCGACCACTGGGCGGCCGAGCACAACGTCAAGGGGCACGACCCGGCCCAGATGGCGCCCTGGTTCGAGCGGATGGAACAGCGCCTCGGCGTGGCGCCGTGGTTGATCCCGCCCAACGCCAACAACGACGTGATCCGCAAAGGCTGCGAACGCTTGGGCTATAGCTGGCACGTCATCCCGCGCAACGTGCGCGGCTGCTGGAACCTGGGTTACTGCGGCATGGGCTGCCCGACCAACGCCAAGCAATCAATGCTTGTCACCACCATACCCGCCACGCTGGACAAGGGCGGCGCGCTGCTTTACCTGGCGCGGGCTGAGCGCCTCGTCATCAAGAACAATGCGATCGCCAGCCTGGAGTGCCAAGCCATGGACGGGCGCTGCGTAGCGCCCACCGGGCGGCGCATCACCGTCAGGGCCAGGCATTACGTACTGGCCGGCGGTGGCATCAACAGCCCGGCCCTGCTGCTGCGCTCCGATGCGCCGGACCCGCACAAATGCCTTGGCAAACGCACCTTCCTGCATCTGGTGAACATGTCCGCCGGGCAATTCGACGAAGTCATCAACCCGTTCTACGGCGCGCCGCAGTCGATTTACTCGGATCATTTCCAATGGCAGGACGGCGTCTCCGGCAAAATGTCCTACAAGCTCGAAGTCCCACCCCTGCACCCGGCCCTTGCCGCCACGCTGCTGGGCGGGTTCGGCGGCGAGAACGCCCTGCACATGGCGCAACTGCCTCATACCCATGCCATGCTGGCGCTGCTGCGCGATGGTTTTCATCCGGACAGCACTGGCGGCAGCGTCGAATTGCGCAGCGACGGCACGCCTGTGCTCGACTACCACGTTTCGCCGTATGCCTGGGACGGCTTGCGCCGGGCATTCCACAGCATGGCCGAAATCCAGTTCGCCGGCGGGGCCCGGGCAGTCATGCCAATGCACAGCGATGCGCGGTATGTGAAAACCCTGGCCGAAGCTCGCACGCAGATCGACCAACTCGACCTTGCCTTGTACCGCACCCGCCTGGGCAGCGCCCATGTCATGGGCGGGTGCGCAATGGGCGAAGATCCAAAGACCGCTGTGACCGACAGCCTCGGACGTCATCATCAACTGGACAATCTTTCGATCCACGACGGCTCGCTGTTCCCCACCAGCATTGGCGCCAATCCGCAGTTGTCGGTCTATGGATTGACCGCGCAACTGGCGACTGCCCTGGCCGAACGTTTGGGAAAAACATGAAAATATCGAATATTCGCAACGTCTATAGTGCGTTCTTACCCAACAGCCGACTTGGCCGACCGAGAAGGCTGCGATACCATCCGACTCCCCAACGGACTCCCGCCAGGACGACGCGATGAACCGAGTGTTGTACCCAGGTACCTTCGACCCTATTACCAAGGGCCATGGCGATCTGGTCGAACGCGCCTCGCGCCTGTTCGACCATGTGATCATTGCCGTCGCCGCCAGCCCGAAGAAAAACCCGCTGTTCCCGTTGGAACAACGTGTGGAGCTGGCTCGTGAGGTCACCAAGCATCTGCCCAACGTGGAAGTGGTTGGCTTTTCGACGCTGCTGGCGCATTTCGCCAAGGAAAAGAACGCGAACGTGTTCCTGCGGGGCCTGCGCGCGGTATCGGACTTCGAATATGAATTCCAACTGGCCAACATGAACCGACAGTTGGCGCCGGACGTCGAGAGTCTGTTCCTGACGCCGTCGGAGCGTTATTCCTTCATTTCTTCGACCCTGGTGCGTGAAATCGCGGCCTTGGGCGGCGACATCACCAAGTTCGTGCACCCAGCGGTGGCCGATGCGCTGACCCTGCGCTTCAAGAAATAGCCCTCTCTGGTCGCGACTCACTTCGCGGCCAGACCGCCAAGCAGGCGCAGTCCATCGCGCCCGCGTGCACTGCGCTCTTGATTGCGGCACAATTGCGCCTATTCGTTTTCAACTGCCCGGGCCCAACGCCCCGGCCGGAGTCTGCATGTCCCTGATCATCACCGACGACTGCATCAATTGCGACGTCTGCGAACCCGAGTGCCCGAACGAAGCCATTTCCCAGGGCGAAGAAATCTACGTCATCGACCCGAACCTGTGCACCCAGTGCGTCGGCCATTACGACGAACCCCAGTGCCAGCAAGTCTGCCCGGTGGATTGCATCCCGCTGGACGAGGCTCATCCGGAGACTGAAGAACAGTTGATGGCGAAATACCGCAAGATTACCGGCAAGGCTTGAGTTTTCGGGCGAGCCTCCAGGCCTCACTCCTGCCGCTCAAACCCTTCCCCAATACACCCCAGGCAGCGCACGAAGGTGGCTTTCGCCGGGTCGACCACCAACGCCTTCCCCGCGTCGCCTACACCGCCCCCCAACGCGGTGAACGGCAACGATACGACGAACGCCCCGGCACCGATCACGGTGGCCGCGAGTAGCAACGGACGGGCAATCAGCAAGTCGCCGATCATGGCGAAGGCAGGCGGATTCTGGATGGTATAGCGCGGGTCACCGCTCTCAGTGTTTGCCAGGACAGGCAAACCGACACTCAGCGAGAGTGCCAGAACAAAAGGTCGAAGCTGATTCATGGGGGCGATCCTTCGGCTAGGCAGTATGACTACTGACTATAGACCGTAGGACGAATCAGCTCTGGCAGCGTGGGCACCAGACGCTCGCACGCTGGCCCAGACGGATTTCCCGCAGCCCCGTGCCGCAAACCTTGCACGATTGTCCGCCCCGCCCGTACACGAACAATTCCTGCTGGAAATAACCGGGCTGGCCATCGCCGCCAATGAAGTCCCGCAACGTGGTCCCGCCACGCTCGATGGCATGGGCGAGGATGCGTTTGATCTCGATCGCCAACTTCAGGTAACGCGCCCGAGAGATGCCGCCCGCCTCGCGACGCGGGTCGATCCCGGCAGCAAACAGCGCTTCTGTCGCATAGATGTTGCCGACGCCAACCACCACCGCGTTGTCCATGATGAACGGCTTGACCGCCATCGAACGCCCACGGGAGAGTTGGAAAAGCCGTTCGCCGTCAAAAAGATCGGTCAGCGGCTCCGGCCCCAGGCGAATCAGCAATTGGTGATTGAGCGGATCGAGGCTCCAGAGCATCGCCCCAAAGCGCCGAGGGTCGGTGTAGCGCAAGGCCAGGCCGGACTCCAACTCGATGTCGACATGCTCATGCTTGGCGGCGGGCATGCCGATTTCAACCAGCCGAAGGTTGCCGGACATGCCCAGGTGACTGATCAGCGTGCCGACCTCGGCATTGATCAACAGGTACTTCGCGCGCCGCTCCACCTGAACGATGCGCTGCCCCGAAAGCCGCACGTCGAGATCTTCCGGAATAGGCCAGCGCAAGCGGCCGTCGCGCACCAGCACGCGGCTGACCCGCTGCCCCTCAAGGTGCGGTGCAATTCCGCGACGGGTGGTTTCGACTTCCGGCAGTTCTGGCATGGGGTTCTCGAATCAGGCGACGGCACTCAACGAGTGGCCAGGTCGCGAATTTCCTGTTTCTGGGTCTGGAAGTCGTACTCCGACAACCCTATGTAATCGAGCACCAGCGGCCCGACGCACTGCCACTCGCGGTCTTCGGCCTGATTGCCCAATACCCGATGGGACGCGCAGATGTTTTCGGACATCTTCAGGATCGCCAAGAGGTTCTTCAGCGGGCTGTTATTGCGCGAAGACTCGTCACTGAAAATCGCCAGCGCATTGTGATGATTGGCGATGGCCTGGCTGACATGATCCGGCAGGCGCCAGGACTTGGATGTGTAATAGCCGACCACCGCATGGTTGGTGTTGAACACACGGTTTTCGGTATCCACCACGCGGCATTCGGCGCTGGCGTTGGCATAGGCCTCCTCCAGCACGCCCATGTACGTGGGGAACTGCTTGAGCATCAGTGGCACGCCGCAATCGTGGAACAACCCCAGCGCGTAGGCTTCGTCACCGTTCTGCAGACCGACGCGCTTGGCGAGGGTCAGGCAGGTCATGGCCACGTCCTGGGCGGTGTCCCAAAAGCGATTCAGGACCACGATCGCGTCATCGTGCAACGCGCCCTTGATCGATTGCGCGTTGATCAGGTTGATGATCGAGCGGCTGCCCAGCAGGTTCACGGCGCGCTGGATCGAGGTGATCTTGTTGCTCAAGCCGTAATAGGGTGAATTGACGATCTTGAGCAAGGCACCCGAGAGTCCCGGGTCCTGGGAAATCAGCTTGGCGATGGTCTCCAGGTCCGGATCGGGCATGTACTGCTCCATTTGCAAATCCACCATGATTTGCGGCTGGGGCGGCACACTGATGCCTTGAAGGGACTGTTGGATCTGTTCGGCGGTAAGCTCTTTGGACATGGGTACGCACTCTGGGCCAGGCAGGGATTCTAACCCTTAAAGATGGATCCGATACACCGCCAGGCCACCGATCGTCCTCTAAGCCCGCCAATCCCCGCAACACGGTATACTCCCGCTCTTTTTTCCGGAGCGACGTCATGTCCCTGCCTAGCCTGCGCCTCAAAGCCAACGCCGACCGTCGCCTGCGCGCCGGCCACCTGTGGGTCTACAGTAACGAAATCGACGTGGCCGCCACCCCGCTGCACGGCTTCAAGGCCGGCGACCAGGCAATCCTCGAGGCCGCAGGCGGCAAGCCGCTGGGCATCGTTGCGATGAGCCCCAACAACCTGATCTGCGCGCGCCTGCTGTCACGCGATGTGAAGCTGCCACTGGACAAGTCGCTGCTGGTGCATCGTATCAACGTAGCGTTGTCCCTGCGCGAGCGGCTGTTCGACAAGCCATTCTATCGCCTGGTCTATGGTGATTCCGACCTGCTGCCGGGCCTGGTGGTCGACCGTTTCGGCGACATCCTGGTAGTGCAGATCGCCTCCGCGACCATGGAAGCCCATAAGGACGACGTGATCGCCGCCCTCACCCAGGTGCTGAAACCCAGCGGCATCCTGTTCAAGAACGACTCCGCTGCCCGTGACGCCGAAGGCCTGAACCGCTACGTCGAGACCGTGTTCGGCCTCGTGCCGGAGTGGGTGGCGCTGGAAGAGAACGGGGTGAAATTCGAAGCGCCGGTCATGGAAGGCCAGAAGACCGGCTGGTTCTACGATCACCGCATGAACCGCGCACGCCTGGCGCCGTATGCCAAGGGCAAGCGCGTACTGGATCTGTTCAGCTACATCGGCGGCTGGGGCGTGCAAGCCGCGGCATTCGGTGCCAGTGAAGTATTCTGTGTCGATGCTTCAGCCTTCGCCCTCGACGGCGTTGAGCGCAACGCCGCGTTGAACGGCTTCGCCGAGAAGCTGACCTGCATCGAAGGCGACGTGTTCGAGGCCCTGAAGGAACTCAAGGCCAGCGAAGAACGTTTCGATGTCATCGTTGCCGACCCACCCGCCTTCATCAAGCGCAAGAAAGACCTGAAGAACGGCGAAGGCGCCTACCGCCGCCTCAACGAGCAGGCCATGCGCCTGCTCAGCAAGGACGGCATCCTGATCAGCGCGTCGTGCTCGATGCACCTCCCCGAAGATGATCTGCAGAACATCCTGCTGACCAGCGCCCGTCACCTGGACCGCAACATCCAACTGCTCGAACGCGGCGGCCAGGGACCAGACCATCCGGTGCACCCGGCAATCGCCGAAACCCGCTACATCAAGAGCATCACTTGCCGGTTGTTGCCTAACAGCTGAGGCCGGGCGGGGCCAGTGCCGTAGCGCTGTGCCCCCGACTGGCAACCAGATCGCAGCCTTGGCTGCGATTTTTTTGCGCGTCTGAACAAGTGTGTAGGAACGCCCCCACGCGATTATCAGAACCGTCCTACTCAATCTCCCCGTAACTGGCGGCCATGACGCATTAGGATTGAAAGCGACCCTCAGGTACGCCCTTGGAACGCCTCATGACTGATCCGCAAAACCGCCTGGCGGCCCGCAAACCGGCCACCGTCGGCTTGTTGCTGACGCTGACGCTGCTCGGTGTCTTTCCAATCGATGTCGTGCTGCCCTCGTTCCCCGCCCTGTCCGGGCATTTCGAACGTCCATCATCGGACATTGCCCTGTCCGTCAGCCTGTTCGCGGTGGGTATCGCCCTTTCGCAACTGCTGGTCGGGCCGCTTTCCGACGTCATGGGACGAAAAAACCTGCTGCTGATCGGGATTACCGTTTCAGCCGTTGGAGCAACAGGTTGCGTGCTTGCCGACGGTTACTGGTCTTTTTTGCTGTCGCGTATTGTCCAGGCCTTGGGGTGTGGCTTTTTCGTGCTGTCCCAAGCGCTGATCCAGGACCTGTTCACCGGTCAGGAACAGCAGCGACTGCGGATCTTCCTGGTCACCTGCGGGGGGATTTTCATTTCCGTTTCGCCACTGGCCGGCACCGGGTTGCAAAGCTGGATGGGCTGGCGTGGCAGCTTCCTGGTGTTCATCGCCCTGGCAATTGGTGCATTCATCGGCGCCAGTCGTCTACTTCAACACGGCGTGGCGGGCAGCCAACCCAGGCGCCTGGATTTCATCGCCGCCTATCGAAAGGTCTGCGGCGACTTCAGCTTCATGGCCTATTGGCTAACCTCGGCCCTGGCGTTTTCCTGTCATTTCTCGTTCATCGTCATTTCACCGCTGGTCCTGATCGACCAGTTGCACCTCTCTCCCGAGGCTTTTTCGTTGGCCCTGCTGGGCTATGGGCTGGCCTATATCGGCGGCGGCGCCGTCGCGACCGTGCTGAGCCATCGAATCGATCCACAGGCACAAATCATTACGGGCCTGGGCCTGATTCTCGGCGCAGGCCTGCTGATGCTGGGGCTCACCCACTCCCTGGGCTTGTCAGTCACCACGCTGTTAGTGCCCATGATCGTCTGCACCACCGGAACGACCATTGCCCGCGCCGCCGCCCATACCCAAGCCATGAATCGATTTCCCGGGCAGGCCGGCACATCCGCTTCGGCCGGCAGCGTAATGATATTCACCGTCGGCGGGCTGACCAGCGCCGCGATCAGCCTCACCCCGCTGGACTTGCAGCTCACCCTGGCCCTCTGCCTGGTCCTGCTCAGCCTGCTGGGGCTGGCCCTCAATGCCCTGGTCCGCCAGCATGGCAAGGGATTGTTGGCTGGCTGAACCCTGCCAGTCGTCATCCCGCGCACGACATTGGCGCCCGATCAGCGCTTTGCGTCATTTCATCCTGGCGCCAGCGGTGTAGAATCACGGCATTCATCGCCATTCATCCCCGGCGGGTTTATGAGCTCATGCTGAGGCGCGCAGCGATCCTGCACAGTTGTCGGCCACTTCCGGACACACCGCCAATCCCGAGTGTTCCGGACGTCAACAGAAGCTCACTTCCCATTGATACCTGATAAGTACCTGATTAGCCGCCCGGAGTGCTCCATGCCTGATTACCGCTCGAAAACATCCACCCATGGCCGCAACATGGCCGGCGCCCGTGCCTTGTGGCGCGCCACGGGGATGAAGGATGACGACTTCAAGAAGCCGATCATCGCCATTGCCAACTCCTTCACCCAGTTCGTACCGGGCCACGTGCATCTCAAGGATCTGGGACAGCTGGTCGCCCGTGAAATCGAACGCGCCGGCGGCGTCGCCAAGGAATTCAACACCATCGCCGTGGACGACGGCATCGCCATGGGCCACGACGGCATGCTGTATTCGTTGCCGAGCCGCGAGATCATCGCCGACTCGGTCGAATACATGGTCAACGCCCATTGCGCCGACGCCATTGTCTGCATTTCCAACTGCGACAAGATCACCCCCGGCATGCTCATGGCTGCGCTGCGCCTGAATATCCCGGTGATCTTCGTCTCTGGCGGCCCGATGGAAGCCGGCAAGACCAAGCTCGCCAGCCATGGCCTGGACCTGGTCGACGCCATGGTAATCGCCGCCGACTCCAGCGCCTCTGACGAGAAGGTCGCCGAGTACGAGCGCAGCGCCTGCCCGACCTGCGGTTCGTGCTCCGGCATGTTCACCGCCAACTCGATGAACTGCCTGACCGAGGCCCTGGGCCTGGCGTTGCCGGGCAACGGTTCGACACTGGCCACCCACAGCGATCGCGAACAGTTGTTCCTGCAGGCTGGCCGGACCATCGTCGAATTGTGCAAGCGCTACTACGGCGAGAACGATGAGTCGGTATTGCCGCGCAATGTCGCCAATTTCAAGGCGTTTGAAAACGCCATGACCCTGGACATCGCCATGGGCGGTTCCACCAACACTATCCTGCACCTGCTGGCCGCCGCCCAGGAAGCCGAGATCGATTTCGACCTGCGCGACATCGATCGCTTGTCTCGCAGCGTGCCGCAATTGTGCAAGGTCGCGCCGAACATCCAGAAGTACCACATGGAAGACGTGCACCGCGCTGGCGGGATCTTCAGCATCCTCGGGTCGCTGGCCCGTGGCGGCCTGTTGCATACAGACCTGCCGACCGTGCACAGCAAGACCATGGCCGAAGCCATCGCCAAGTGGGACATCACGCAGACCACCGACGAGGCCGTGCATCACTTCTTCAAGGCCGGCCCGGCGGGCATCCCGACGCAAACCGCATTCAGCCAGTCGACCCGCTGGGAGACCCTGGACGACGACCGTGAAAACGGCTGCATCCGCAGCGTCGAGCACGCGTACTCCAAGGAAGGCGGCTTGGCCGTGCTGTACGGCAACATCGCCCTGGACGGCTGCGTGGTGAAGACCGCCGGCGTCGACGAGTCGATCCATGTGTTCGAAGGCAACGCCAAGATCTTTGAAAGCCAGGACAGCGCCGTGCGCGGCATCCTCGCCGATGAAGTGAAGGCTGGCGATATCGTGATCATCCGCTACGAAGGCCCGAAGGGCGGCCCGGGCATGCAGGAAATGCTCTACCCGACCTCCTACCTGAAGTCCAAGGGCTTGGGCAAAGACTGCGCATTGCTCACCGACGGCCGTTTCTCCGGTGGCACGTCGGGCCTGTCCATCGGCCACGCCTCGCCGGAAGCCGCTGCGGGCGGCGCCATTGGCCTCGTGCGCGATGGTGACAAGGTGCTGATCGACATTCCGAACCGTTCGATCAACCTGTTGATCAGCGATGAAGAACTGGCCGAACGCCGGGCCGAGCAGGACAAGAAAGGCTGGAAGCCGGTGGAAGTGCGTCCGCGCAAAGTCACCACCGCCCTCAAGGCCTATGCCCTGCTCGCCACCAGCGCCGACAAAGGCGCGGTGCGCAACAAGGCGATGCTCGACGGGCTGTAAGCGTCGACAGCGACAATAAAAATGCCCCGCCAAGTGCGGGGCATTTTTTTTGATCGTTCCCACGCTCCGCGTGGAAATGCCTCAAGGGACGCTTCGCGTCCAGTGACGCGGAGCGTCACGGCATGCGTTCCCACGCAGAGCGTGGGAACGATCATTGCCAGGCTTACTGGATATCTTCAGGCTTGACGATCACCCAGTTCTTGTCCGCCGTCACCGGCAACCCTTCCTTGGCCTGGGCGGCCGCGTGCTTGGCCATCATGCCGTTTATCTGCGTCATGTATTTATCCTTGCGATTGACCCACAAGTGGATGCCGCCCTTGGCCACGTCCACATCGTGGAACAGCATGTAGCCGTCGCTGCTCGGCGTGTCGCCAGCCACCAGCACTGGTTTTTTCCATTCGTCGATGTAGGTCAGGATCGCCGCGTGCTTGCCGGCCATCCACGTCGCCGGGGTCCACAGGTAAGGCGTGTATTCCAGGCCAAGATTGGCCTTTTCGTCATATTTGCCGTTGGTGATTTGCTTGCGGGCGGTGGTCAGCTCGCCAGTCTTGCGGTCCTTGAGCAGCGTGGTCACGCCGATCACGTTCTGCGGCTTGAGGTTGTAGCCATACTTGGGATCCGAAGCGACCATGCGCACCAGTTCCTCGGAAGCGGCGGTCATGACATAGACCTCGATGCCGTTTTCCATCAGTTTGTTGTATAGCTCGGCCTGGCCGGTGAAGATTTTCGGCGGGTTGACGTTGTACTGGACCACCTTGTCGCCATCGTAATAGGTGGTCGGCACCGGTTTGCCGGAGGCCATCAACTCATCGACATAGCCCTTGAGTTCCTTGAGCGTGAAGCCTGAGAACACTTGGGCTACCCACGGGTAGCAGACCATGTCGTCCACTTCGCACAAACGGTAGTAATAGCTAAACAGGCTTTCCTTGTGGTCGGCCGTGTCCTTGAACGGCATCAACTTCAAGGACGGGTCCAAGGTCTCCCGGGTGATGAGGCCCTTGTTTTCCATGAACGGCAACAACGACTCTTCAAGGTCGTAGCGATAGCTGGTGTTGTCCATGTCGAACACCGCGTAGTTACCCTTGTTGGCATTGGCCGCGATCATCGCGTCCAAAGCCTTGGCCTGCTCCGCCGGCCAGTGCTTGAGTTCGGTGGCGAGGACCTGGCCGGCGAGGCCAAGACTCAAGACGACAGCGAGAAAACGAGGTGCGCGCTTCATCGGCATTTCTCCCAGGTTCAAAGACTCGACGCTAACAAATGCGTGTGACAGTCCTCGCCCAGCCGCGACCGCTTGCGTCCTGATCACGCCAGCGGCATACCCGCAAACGCCAAGTCCTTATTCCATAAACGACAATCAACATGCCTTTTTAGTATTAATTCATTAGATATCAGGCTGTTAGGCTTCCCGGCTCACAGTCGCGGCTTCGGGCGACTGGCACGTCTTATCGGAGTCTCTTTTGATGAATCTGCCGCTGATCCTCAATCTGCTGGTGTTCCTCGCCTTGCTGTTCGGCCTGGCGCAAACCCGTCACCGCACCTGGAGCCTGGCCAGGAAAGTGCTGTTGGCCCTGGTGCTGGGCGTGGTGTTCGGTATCGCCCTGCACACGATCTATGGCGCCGGCAACCCGGTGCTCAAGGCCTCGATCGGCTGGTTCGACCTGGTGGGCAACGGCTACGTGCAGTTACTGCAAATGATCGTAATCCCGCTGGTCTTCGCCTCGATCCTCAGCGCCGTGGCCCGCCTGCATAACGCTTCGTCCCTGGGCAAGATCAGCTTCCTGACCATTGGCACGCTGCTGTTCACTACCGCCATCGCCGCGTTGATCGGCATCGGCCTGACCAACCTGTTCGGCCTCACCGCCGAGGGCCTGGTGGCCGGCACCCAGGAACTGGCGCGCCTGCAAGTGATCCAGAGCGAGTACGCCGGCAAGGTCGCCGACCTGAACATCCCGCAATTGCTGCTTTCGTTCATTCCGCAAAACCCCTTTGCCGACCTGGCTCGGGCCAAGCCGACGTCGATCATCAGCGTAGTGATTTTCGCCGCGTTCCTCGGTGTCGCGGCGTTGCAACTGCTCAAGGATGACGCCGAGAAAGGCCAGAAAGTGATCAACGCCATCGACACCTTGCAAAGCTGGGTGACGCGCCTGGTGCGTCTGGTGATGAAGCTGACCCCGTACGGCGTGCTCGCGCTGATGACTAAAGTGGTGGCCGGTTCCAACCTGCAGGACATCATTAAGCTTGGCAGCTTCGTTGTGGTCTCGTATCTGGGACTGGGCTTGATGTTCGTGGTCCATGGCTTGCTGGTGTCCGCCGCCGGGATCAACCCGCTGCGTTTCTTCCGCAAGATCTGGCCGGTGCTGACCTTCGCCTTCACCAGCCGCTCCAGTGCCGCGACCATTCCCCTGAGCATCGAAGCCCAGACCAGCCGCCTCGGCATTCCCAGGGCGATTGCCAGCTTCAGCGCATCGTTCGGCGCCACCATCGGCCAGAACGGTTGCGCCGGGCTCTATCCGGCGATGCTGGCGGTGATGGTCGCGCCGACCGTGGGCATCAACCCCTTGGACCCGGTATGGATCGCGACGCTGGTTGCCATCGTGACCTTGAGCTCGGCTGGGGTGGCCGGTGTCGGCGGCGGCGCGACGTTTGCCGCGCTGATCGTGCTGCCGGCCATGGGCCTGCCGGTCTCGCTGGTGGCGCTGCTGATTTCAGTCGAGCCGCTGATCGATATGGGTCGCACGGCGTTGAACGTCAGCGGTTCGATCACCGCCGGGGCGATTACCAGCCAGGTGATGCAGCAGACCGACAAGGCGCTGTTGGACGCCGATGCGCATGGAGAGCTGGTGCACGCTTGACCGGCGGCACCGGAGATTGATCGTTCCCACGCTCTGCGTGGAAATGCCTCAAGGGACGCTCCGCGTCCAGTGACGCGGAGCGTCACGGGCTGCATTCCCACGCAGAGCGTGGGAACGATCCACATCTACGCTTGAATCAGAATTTTTCCCACACTTCAAAGCTATAGGCCGGCTTGTCTCCATCGGCCGGGTTCGGCTGGTTCGAGACCAGTCTCCACTGGCTCGGATCGAACTCCGGAAACCATGCGTCCCCTTCCGGGCTCAGCGCCACGCGAGTCAGGTAAAGCCGATCCGCCTGTGCCAATGCCTGCCCGTAGAGTTGGGCACCGCCGATCAGCATCAGCTCATCGGCGCCCTGTTCCCGCGCCCAGGCTTCGGCCCGCGCCACCGCTGCCTCCAGCGTGGAAAACACTTC
Organism: Pseudomonas sp. SWRI92; assembly: GCF_014268685.1. Lineage (NCBI taxonomy): Bacteria > Pseudomonadati > Pseudomonadota > Gammaproteobacteria > Pseudomonadales > Pseudomonadaceae > Pseudomonas > Pseudomonas sp. SWRI92. The sequence continues at coordinate 501,819 of NZ_JABWQY010000002.1, read as the reverse complement.
CGCCCCCTCAAGCATCAGGTCCGGCTGGCGGCTGACTACGATGTTCAAGCGCCCCGGCAACGGTCGGCCAAGGGAATCCCAGGTCTTGCGTCCCATGATGATCGGCTTGCCCAAGGTGGTGGCCTTGAAGTATTTGAAGTCCCCCGGCAAGTGCCAGGGCATGCTGTTGTCGATGCCGATCACCCGGTTATTACCGAGGGCTGCGATCAGGCTTAAGGGAAGAGTTTTTTTCATGACGGCGAGAATACCAGAGGCCCGGACAAGCGCCACAGCGGTTATGCTGATTCCTCATTCGAGCAACGGAAGCCCTCGTGACTGAACTGCAAAACCTCTGGTTGACCGAGACGATACGCCTGCGTGAAGAACACGCCGGCCCGCTTGAGGACCAGGAAGCCAATCGCCTGGCCCGCGCGGCGGGAGGCGATCTGTCCACCCGTATCCACCACCGCGCGCACTCGCTGGCCGAACGCGATGGCCTCACCCAAGCCTTGCGCCACTGGCTGCAAGGCGCGCGCCTGGCCCTAGTGGTGCTGGCGGTGCTCGCCACGGTCAGCGGCGCCGGCCTGGGGTTCGCAGCCCTTGGCGATGGACGCGCGCCGGTCAACGTGTTCTGGGCCCTCGGCAGTCTGTTGGGATTGAATCTGATCCTGCTCATCGGTTGGGTGCTGGGCCTGATATTCGCGGGGGAACAAGGTGCTGCGCTGGGGCGCCTGTGGTTGTGGCTCAGCGAAAAACTCGCCCGCGACGCCAAGGCTGCCCAACTGGCGCCGGCCCTGCTGCTGTTGCTGCAACGGCACAAACTCAATCGCTGGGCGCTCGGTGTGTTGGTCAACGGTTTGTGGTTGCTGGCCATGGTCAGCGCAATGGTGATCGTCTTGATGTTGATGGCGACCCGGCGTTACGGCTTCGTCTGGGAAACCACCCTTCTGGGCGGCGAAACCTTCATCGTCCTGACCCAGTCCCTCGGAGCGCTGCCTGCCCTCCTTGGGTTCAGCGTGCCGACCGTCGAGATGATCCGCGCCAGTGGCGACGCCGCGTTGAACATCGAGAGCGCCCGCCAGGCCTGGGCTGCGTGGCTGGTCGGCATTCTGCTGGTCTACGGCGTGCTGCCGCGCCTGTGCCTGGCCCTGCTGTGCCTGTGGCGCTGGCGCTGTGGTCGCGCCGGGCTGCGCCTGGACCTGAACCTGCCGGGCTACGCTCAGTTGCGCGAGCGACTGATGCCCAGCAGCGAACGCCTGGGGGTCAATGACGCCGCACCCGCGCAATTGCATCAGGTCGAGCGCACAGTCGATGCGATGGAGAGCGACGGCGCATTGCTGGTGGCCATAGAGCTGGACGAACGCCCGTGGCCGCCGAAGCTGCCCGACTCGGTGAAAAACGCCGGTATTCTCGACAGCCGCGAGTCTCGCCACAAACTCCTCGAACAACTGTCGCGTTTTCCCCCCGCGCGCCTGGCGATTGCCTGTGATCCCCGGCGCTCGCCTGACCGCGGCAGCCTGGCGTTGATCGCCGAACTGGCTCGCAGCGCCAGCGCCACCCGCGTCTGGCTGCTGCAGGCGCCGCCCGGCGAAGCGCTGGATGGCGAGCGCCTGGGGGACTGGCACAACGCGCTGCAACAATTGCAATTGCCGTTCGCCGACTGTGCGCCGTTGAACTGGCTGGAGACTGGCCATGACTGACTCCATCAAGCCATTGAAACTCGCCGTCGTCGGCCACACCAATGTCGGCAAGACGTCCCTGCTGCGAACCTTGACGCGGGACGTTGGCTTCGGCGAGGTGTCCCACCGGCCGAGCACGACCCGGCACGTCGAAGGGGCTCGCTTGTCAGTGGACGGCCAAGCGTTGCTGGAACTGTACGACACGCCGGGGCTGGAAGACGCCATCGCCCTGCTTGATTACCTCGAACGCCTGGAGCGGCCGGGTGAGCGCTTGGATGGCCCGGCGCGCCTGGCGCGTTTCCTTGAGGGCAGCGAGGCGCGGCAGCGCTTCGAGCAGGAAGCCAAGGTCCTGCGGCAACTGCTCGCCAGCGATGCCGGGCTCTACGTGATCGATGCCCGCGAGCCTGTGCTGGCCAAATATCGCGATGAATTGGAAGTCCTCGCCAGTTGCGGCAAACCGTTACTGCCGGTGCTCAACTTCGTCAGCAGCGCCCACCACCGCGAACCCGACTGGCGCGAAGCCCTGGCACGGTTGGGCCTGCATGCGCTGGTGCGCTTCGACAGCGTAGCCCCGCCGGAGGACGGCGAACGCCGGCTCTATGAAAGCCTCGCGCTGCTGCTGGAAAGCGCCCGCGAACCCTTGGAGCGCCTGATCGTCGATCAACAGGCCCAGCGCCTGGCTCGCCAGCAGAGCGCGAAGCGATTGATCGCCGAACTGCTGATCGACTGCGCCGCCTGCCGACGTAGCGTCGCCAGCGAAGCCGACCTGGAACGCGAGGCCATCGGTCAATTGCGCAACGCCGTGCGTCAGCGGGAGCAGCGCTGCGTCGAGGCCTTGCTCAAGCTCTATGCCTTCCGCCCGCAAGATGCAGCCGCCAGCGATTTACCGCTGCTGGACGGCCGCTGGGGCGATGATCTATTCAATCCCGACACGCTCAAGCAGTTGGGCGTGCGGGTCGGTGGCGGGATCGCGGCGGGCGCGGCGGCGGGTGCTGGCGTGGACTTGCTGGTCGGTGGCCTGACCCTTGGCGCCGCCGCCCTGGCCGGGGCGATTGCCGGCGGCGCGCTGCAAACGGCCCGCAGCTATGGCAACCGATTGATGGGCAAGCTCAAGGGCCAGCGGGAGTTGACGGTGGACGACAACGTGCTGCGCCTGCTGGCCTTGCGTCAGCGGCAATTGCTGCAAGCGATCAATCAGCGCGGCCATGCGGCGATGGACAGCATCCGCATCGACGCGCCCCAGGACAAGACCTGGCGCGAAGGCAAGCTGCCCGAGGCGTTGAGCAAGGCTCGGGCGTATCCGCAATGGTCGTCGCTCAATCCCCAGCCAAAATTGAGCCAGGCTGAACGGCAGGAGCAGATCGAGCAATTGGCCGAGGAGTTATAGACGCCACAAATCCTGTGGCGAGGGAGCTTGCTCCCGCTGGGCTGCGCAGCAGCCCCAAACCAGGCACTGCGGTGGGTCAGGATAAAATGCTGGGGGCCACTGCGTGGCCCAGCGGGAGCAAGCTCCCTCGCCACGAAGAGCGGTCGTGCGCGCCTTTACGTTTTGCTCAACGCATCGAGCGCCAACGCCGCGTCAACCAACTCCAACTCGCTGAACACCTGGACGCCATGGCGCCTTAGCAACGCCGCCGTCACGCCCTCGCCATGCACTTTCACACCACTGAACGTCCCGTCATAGGTCAGCTGGTTTCCGCACGACGGACTGTTGGCCTTGAGCACGGCGATCCGGATGCCGTGTTCCCGCACCAGGTCCAACGCCTGATGCGCACCCGAGAGAAACTGCGCGCTGACATCCTCGCCGTCGGTCGTGATCACCGCCGCATCGCCATCAAGCACCTCCGCGCCCTGTCCGCCGGGAATCTCCGCCGCCGCCCGAGGCGTGGGCAAGCCGCCGGCGACTTCCGGGCACAGCGGCACGACCCGGCCTTCGTCGAGCCATTGCTGGAGCCGGTCGAACGGGCCACTGGCGCCACCGTCGTAGCGCACGCGGTGGCCGAGCAGGCAGCGACTGACGAGAATCTTTTCCATGTTCAGAACAGCTCGTTGCCGCGGCGTCGGAACCAACCGGTCAAAGACAGGCGGTCACGCGTGGCCGGCAGGACTTCATGGGGGATGTCCCCCGACAGGAACACCACCAGGCAGCCGCCCGTGGGCACCACGTCATGTTCCACACCTTCGTCCAGGTACATGCGCAATTGGCCGCCATGCTCCGGCAGCCAAGCGTCATTGAGGTAGAGCACCGCCGAGACCATGCGTCGATCATCGTCACGGAAGCGGTCGACGTGCTTGAGATAAAACGCTCCCGGTGGATACAGGGCAAAGTGGCTTTCAAAATCCTCCAGGCCCAGGAACAGCCCACGGTTCAAGGCCTCACGCAGGCTGTCCATCAGCGCCAAGTAACGATCGCAGGCTTGCACCTGGCCGGGCTCGATCCATTGGATGCGATCGCCCCGGATTCCTTCACGGATCTCCAAAAACGGCCCGCGCCCAACGGCGGCTGGCGCCAGTTCGCCCTCGGCGGCGCGCTGACGGCACTCGGCCGCCAGGGCGCGCGTCAGCGCATCGGGCAGGAAGATATTCTGCTGCGACCAACCGTGCTCGGCCAGGTCGTCGACGATACGTAACAGCAACGGATGATCAGAAGGTATTTGCATGGCGCGCATAGTATTCCTGTGCCTGAAAAACCGACAGCGCCGCGCAGCAGGTTGGCCGACCGAAGTAGCACCGCCGTACGAACTTGATACGAATTCTCGACAAGTTCCCGCCCCCCACGGAGAATAGTCGGCTGCTGACAGGAGTCCCTATGCGCCGTTTGCTTTTCTCACTGTTGATGTTCTGCGTGTTGCCCGCCTGGGCAGACAGCTACGACCAGTTGTACAAGGTCGCCGGCTGGCCGGAACAACGGGCGCATTTCAATGACGCCTTGAACGCCGCGCAGCAGCGATACCAGAGCAGCCTGCCGCCCGCCGTCTTCCAGGCGCTGGTGAACAACAGCAATCAACGTTTCGCCCCCCAGGCCATGGATCAACGGGCCGAGGCTCAGTTGCGCAAGAACCTATCCGACCCGAACCCGGCCCTGACCTTTTTCCAGTCACCGCTGGGTCGCAAGGTTGTCGCGGCCGAACTGCTCGCCACCCGCCGCGATCAATTGGCGAAGAACGCCAAGGGCCTGCCCAAGATGCAGGCCAGCGACAATCGCTTGCTGATCATCGGCCATTTGGCCCAGGCCCTGCCCGCCCGCGAAGCCGGCGCCGAGGTCAGCCTGGCCATCGCCGGTGTGGCGGCCGACAGCCTGAGCTCGATGATTCCCGGCCTGCTCGGCGGCGGCCAGGCCCAAGGCATGTTGAATGGCCAACGCCAGCGCCTGATGGACCAGATCGGCACGGACCTGAACAACACGCTGCTGTACGTCTACCGCGACTTGAGCGATACCGAGCTGGAAGAGTTCGCGACCTTCGCCGAATCGGCTGAGGGCCAGGCTTATTACAAAGCGGCCCTGGAGGCGATTCGGGCGGGGTTGGCGGTGGGGCAAAGCCTGGGGCAGTAGAACTTCAGCTTCGCCCGTTCACACTCATCCGCTGGGTCAAGAACCCGAACATCTCTTCGCGCATCGCCAGCGTTTCATTTGCCAGGTGATGCCGCCCCTCAGGCAACATCATGACCTGTGGCCGATCAAACTTGCCGCGCAGCACTTGCAGGTTATGCCGCCAATCCACCGTCATGTCAGCCTGCCCCTGCACGATCAAGGGCTGGCGCGAACTGCTCGGCGCTGCCTCGATGCGCTTGATCCATTGCCCTAGCGCACCGACCCACGCGGTGGGCAAGCGCAGCGGTTGCAGCGGATCGGCCTGCAGGAACGGCAGGAAATCCGGATCGCTGGAGTTCTCGCTGAAACGCCGGGCGATGCCAGTCACAAAAGGCTTGAGCAAGTAATAGCTCAGGCGCGACCAGCCCCAGGCTCGTGGCCGAACCAGCGGCGACAGCAGGATGACCTGACCCTGGGCCGGACTGTCCACGCCATGGTTGAGGACATGGTCCACCACGATGGCTCCGCCGGTGCTCTGTCCGCACAGGTGCCAGGGTTGCGGCAAACCCAGTGTCTGGGCTTCACTCAGCAGACCTTGCAACGTCGCTTGGTAATCAGCGAAATCGCCGATGCTGGCGCGTTCGCCGCTGGACAGGCCATGCCCTGGCAAATCGCAGCTGATCACCACAAACTGCTGTTCCAGCGCCCATTCGATCAGGTGCCGATACAGTCCCATGTGATCGTAGTAACCATGAAAGACGAACAACGTCGCCACGGCCTTTTCCGGCCACCAGACCTGGCTAACCAGCTCGAATCCCGGTATTTCGAAACGGCCCAGGCCCCTGCGCAAGGTGCGCGTCGCAAAGTCGAGTCCATAGAAATGCTGGTAGGCCTGCGCTTGTGCAGACAACGGCTGCCAATGCGCCAAGGGTTGCAGGCTGGCGCGCAGGTAATCAGGGTCGAAAGAGGCGGGCATCAATAGTCCAGGCAAATGCGCATCGCGCGAAAACAGGCTTTATAGGTGTGTGATATTCATCTGTCGCGCCGGGCATGGCAAGCTACGCGGCTTCAGAGGATCGACTCCATGCGCCCGTCCCACCGCCCGACCTTGCTTGCCTGCTTCCTCGCCCTAGGGTGCGCCGTCATGCTGTGGTTCGCCTACGACTGGTTCCAGGGACGTTTCCTGCGGGCGTTCAGCCAACATACGGCGGTCTTTTCCGGTGACCCTCTAAGCCTGCCCGCCGACCTGGCCGGCCCGGGCGCGATCCGCCTGGTGCATTTCTGGGATCCGGCCTGTCCATGCAATGTCGGCAACCAGCAACACCTGTCCGAACTGGTCGACAAATATGCACCGCAAGGCGTCGAGTTTTATACGGTACAAAAAACGGGCAGCCAAGGTCGGCTGCCCGCCACGTTGAGCAACTTGAAAACCCTCCCGGCGCTTCCCGGATCGAGCCAGATTCCCGCCAGCCCGGCCGTAGCAATCTGGGACCGCAGCGGCAAGCTGGCGTATTTCGGTCCTTACAGCGAAGGCCTGACTTGCAACTCCAGCAACAGCTTTATCGAACCGATTCTCGAAGCCCTTAGCGTCGGCCGGGCGGTCGATGCGACGCACACGATGGCGGTGGGTTGTTATTGTCCTTGGGCTGAGTCGAGCAAATGAGCAAACCCACCTCAAGTAAAAGATGGGTTTGCTCCGCCCAGGCTTATGCTCTATGGGAGTCGTTGACCACTGGCGCAATCTGGTCAAAGTCAAGGTAACGCTTCAGCGCTTCAGGCATTTTCACCGAACCATCAGCACACTGATAATTTTCTAAAATGGCCACCATCGTTCTGCCCAACGCAGATGCAGTACCGTTAAGAGTATGAACATACCGATTAGTTTTTGAAGCAGAATCTCTGTACTTGATATTCAGTCGCCGAGCCTGATAGTCGGTACAGTTACTGGCGGAAGTAATCTCACCGTACTCCCCGGCGATACCTTTCCCTGGCATCCAAGCTTCAATATCATACTTTTTATATGCTGGCGCCCCTAAATCTCCAGTGCAGTTTATTACGACCTTATAGGGAATACCCAATTCACCATAGATCTCCTCTTGCAGCTCAAGAATCTTGTCATGATATTTAGCACTGTCCTCCGGCTTACATATGACAAACAGCTCCAACTTCTCAAACTGATGGACTCTATAAAGCCCTTTACTTAATCTCCCGGAAGCGCCAGCTTCACGCCTAAAACAATGACTTTCAGCGATGTAGAGCAGAGGCAATCTAGATTCGTCAATAATCTCCCCTGCATGCATCCCGGCAACGCAAATCTCAGCAGTAGCAATAAGACTTTTATCCAGGCCTTCAAGACCATAAGTATTACTTTCGTCACCTTTTGGAGCGAAGCCAACACCTTCCAAAATATGATTAAAAGAGACATCCGGAGTTTGCAATGGCGTGAATCCAGCTCTCAATGCCTTATTAAAAATAAAACTCTTAAGTGCGTGCTGGAGAAATACAGCCTGATTCTTCAAAAAATAAAACTTTGAACCAGCTACTTTCGTACCCGAATCAAAATCGATTAGATCTAATTCCTGACCTAACTGAACATGGTTCTTATGAGAAAAATCGAATCCTGGAATCTGCCCCTTATATTTGATGGTTAAATTATCATCATCAGTTTTCCCCACAGGTACGTCTGGGGAGGTCCAATTGGGCAGTTGCCGCGAAAGCAAATCAAACTCCTCAATTAGCAAGTTATAAGACTCCTTGGCGCGCAGGATATAGCCCTTCAGTACTGACGCGTCGGAGAGCATCGACTGAGAGTCATCCTTCCATAGACCATCTTTTATAATCTTAGAAACTGCATTCAGCTTGCACTGCATTTCCTCTAGCTTCTGTTTATGCGACTTCACATCGTCATACAAAGAAAGAAACCGATCCAAATCAAAGCTTAGCCCCCTTGCGGATAAGTTAGCCTTCATTCTTCCTACGTCTTCCCTTATCTCTTTGACACTTATCATCTGACTTCCACCACTATCACTAACCTGCGCCCCAAATCGCCGACCAGAATGCATTGAAAAACCATTTATCTTTTATAGATTAGATATGAAAGCACCGGCAACACTATTCTTGTAGTGCAATTCCGATAGACATGCGGGATGCTTCCTAAGACAAGTTTTGCTCTTGTAGGAATCTAGTCACTTAACGGGCTATTGTTTGTTTTAGATCAATGCTCTACGGTTGTTTATCGAGAACCTTCGGCAATTAGGAAATGGAATTTTTCATGAAACGCACCCTCATCGCCTTCCTGTCATTGCTCGTCACCGCGATCATCGTCGCGGGCGGCTACCTCTACAGCAAGCAGCCCACCCGCCAGGGCACGGTACAACTGCAGGGGCTGCAGGGCTCGGTGACGGTGCGCTACGACGAGCGCGGCGTGCCGCATATCCGCGCCGAGAACGAAACTGACCTGTATCGCGCCCTCGGTTATGTCCATGCCCAGGACCGGCTGTTCCAGATGGAAATCATGCGTCGCCTCGCCCGCGGTGAACTGGCGGAGATCCTCGGGCCGAAGCTGCTCGACACCGACAAGCTGATGCGCAGCCTGCGCATTCGTGAGCGCGCCGCCAGCTACGTTGCCGAGCAGGATCGCCAGTCCCCGGCCTGGATCGCGACCCAGGCGTACCTGGACGGCATCAACACTTATCAGCAAACCCATGCCCGGCCGCTGGAGTTCGATGTACTGGGCATTCCCAAGCGCCCGTTCACCGCTGAAGATACCGCCAGCATCGTCGGCTACATGGCGTACAGCTTTGCCGCCGCCTTTCGCACCGAACCCCTGCTGACTTACGTGCGCGACAAGCTCGGCGCCGACTACCTGAATATTTTCGACCTCGACTGGCAGCCCAACGGCGTGCTCGCCCCTGACGCGCAAACCGCTCCGTCGTTGTCCGCTTCCGACTGGACAGGCCTCAACGCCCTGGCGCGCCTGAGCGAGCAAGCCTTGGCCGATAATGGGCTGCCGCAGTTCGAGGGCAGCAATGCCTGGGCGGTCTCCGGCAGCCGCACCCACAGCGCCAAGCCCTTGTTGGCCGGCGACCCGCACATCCGTTTTTCCGCCCCGTCGGTGTGGTACGAAGCGCACCTGTCGGCGCCGGGCTTTGAACTCTACGGCCAGTATCAGGCGCTGATGCCGTTTGCCTCGTTGGGCATGAACAAGGATTTCGGCTGGAGCATCACCATGTTCCAGAACGACGACCTGGACCTGATCGCCGAGAAGATCAACCCCGACAACCCAGAGCAAGTCTGGTACCGCGATCAATGGGTAGACATGACCCGCAGCGAACAGCAGATCGCCGTCAAGGGCCAGGCCCCCGTAACCTTGGTGCTGCGCCAGTCGCCCCATGGCCCGATCGTCAATGACGCCCTCGGCGCGAATGCCGGCAAGACGCCGATTGCCATGTGGTGGGGGTTCCTGGAAAGCCGCAATCCGATCCTCGAAGCGTTCTACGAGCTCAACCGCGCCGACACCCTCGCCAAGGCCCGCGGCGCATCGGCCAAGATCCATGCGCCGGGGCTGAATGTGGTCTGGGCCAATGCCAAGGGCGATATCGGCTGGTGGGCCGCGGCGCAATTGCCCAAGCGCCAGGCTGGCGTGAAGCCCGGTTTCATCCTCGGTGGCAGCGGCGCAGAAGCGGAAAAAGACGGTTTCCATCCTTTCAGCAGCAATCCCCAGGAAGAAAATCCGGCCCGAGGCTACGTTCTCTCGGCGAATTTCCAGCCGGTGCCGGCCAGCGGGATCGAGATTCCGGGTTACTACAATCTTCCCGACCGTGGCCAGCAACTTGACCAGCAGTTGGGCGACAAGCAGGCCAAGTGGGATCTCCAGACCACCCAAAAACTGCAACTGGGCACCACCACCGCCTATGGCCCGCGCCTGCTCGCGCCATTGTTGCCGATCCTGCGCGAAACCGTCAGCGACCCGCAGGAACGTAAATGGCTTGAACAACTGGGTGCATGGAAAGGCAATTACCCGCTGGACTCCATCAGCGCCACGCTGTTCAACCAGTTCCTGTTCGAGCTGGCCAACGCTGCGCTGCGCGATGAGCTGGGCGATGGTTTCTTCGAAACCGCGCTGTCGACTCGCGTGATCGACGCCGCGTTGCCACGCTTGGCTGAGGCGAAGGATTCGCCGTGGTGGGACGACCGTTCGACATTGGGCACCGAAACCCGCGCCGACACGGTGATCAAGGCCTGGACCAAGACCCTGGTACACCTGAAGGCCACATTGGGCGAAGACGCCAGCCAATGGCAGTGGGGCAAGGCCCACACCCTGGCCCACGGCCATCCATTGGGCCAGCAAAAACCCCTGGACCGGATCTTCAATGTCGGCCCGTTCGCGGCGCCCGGCACCCATGAAGTGCCCAACAACCTTTCGGCCAAGATCGGCCCGGCGCCCTGGCCAGTGACCTACGGCCCGTCCACGCGACGCATCATCGACTTCGGCGACCCGACCCACAGCCTCACCATCAACCCTGTCGGCCAGAGCGGCGTGCCGTTCGACAAGCATTACGAGGACCAGGCCGAAGCCTACATCGAGGGTTTGTATCACCAGGCGCACCTGGCCGAGGAAGAAGTCACGGCCAATAGCCGCGGCACTTTGAAACTGCTACCCGCCGGGGCGCAGTGAATCTTTTGACCATCAACCGGCTCGCTCGCCATTGATGGTCAAGACTACGAGGGCCCAAGCCCTTTCATCGCAATGGAGTCCACCGCAATGTTCAATAACTGGTCCGAGCTGCTCCCCACCATCAAAAGCGCGTTTGGCGCCTTGGGCAAAAGCAATCCGAAAATGGTCAAGGCCTACATGGCCCTGGATGAAGCCGCCGCCGATAACAACGTGCTCGATGCCAAGACCCGCGAGCTGATCTCCATCGCCGTCGCGATTACCACCCGCTGCGACGGCTGCATTGGCGTGCACACCGACGCCGCCATCAAGGCCGGCGCTACCCGCGAAGAAATTGCCGCGACCCTGGCCACCGCGGTTTCGCTGAACGCCGGGGCGGCCTATATCTATTCCTTGCGGGCGCTGGAGGCTCATGATGCGCTGAAGAAGTGAAGGTGGGAATGATCGAACAGACCACTGCGGGAGCAAGTCCGCTCCCACAGTAAGTCCTACGCCGGGTCAGACCGGCGCGGTATCGGCCCGGCGCGCCTGCGGTTGTTTCCAGGAATCGGCAGCGCTTTCCTCGATGGCTTGCTGGATCGCCCGCTTGCGGTTCTCTTCGGCGCGACGGCTGAAGTACCAGACCAGGAAGGTCACCAGGGAAACCGCCAGCAGGATCAGGCTCGCCACGGCGTTGATTTCCGGTTTCACACCCAGGCGCACCGCCGAGAACACTTCCATCGGCAAGGTCGTCGACCCAGGACCGGAAACGAAGCTCGCCAGCACCAGGTCGTCCAGGGACAACGCGAACGACATCATGCCGCCCGCTGCCAGTGACGGCGCGATCATCGGGATGGTGATCAGGAAGAACACCTTCCACGGCCGCGCCCCGAGGTCCATCGCCGCCTCTTCGATGGACAGGTCCAGCTCACGCAAGCGCGCCGAGACCACCACCGCCACATAAGCCGCGCAGAACGTCGTGTGGGCGATCCAGATCGTGACGATGCCACGTTCCTGCGGCCAGCCGATCATCTGCGCCATGGCCACGAACAGCAGCAACAGCGACAGACCGGTGATCACTTCCGGCATCACCAGCGGCGCGGTGACCAGGCCACCGAACAGCGTGCGCCCCTTGAAGTGGGTGATGCGGGTCAGCACGAAGGCCGCCAGCGTCCCCAGGGCCACCGCGGCAATCGCCGTGTAGCAGGCGATTTCCAGCGAGCGCATCACCGAGCCCATCAACTGGCTGTTGTCCAGCAGGCCGACGTACCATTTGATCGACCAGCCGCCCCACACCGTCACCAGCTTCGAGGCGTTGAACGAGTAGATCACCAGGATCAGCATCGGTGCGTAGATGAACAGCAAACCCAGCACCAGCATCAGGCTTGAAAAACGGAAGCGCTTCATTCCTTGCCCTCCATTTCTTTGGCCTGGCTACGGTTGAACAGGATGATGGGCACGATCAGGATCGCCAGCATCACCACCGCCAGGGCGGACGCCACCGGCCAGTCTCGGTTATTGAAGAATTCCTGCCACAGCACTTTGCCGATCATCAGGGTTTCCGGGCCACCCAGCAGTTCCGGGATCACGAACTCGCCCACCACGGGGATGAACACCAGCATGCAGCCCGCGATAATGCCGTTCTTGGACAGCGGCACGGTGATTTTCCAGAAGCTGTTGAAGGTACTCGAACCCAGGTCCGACGCGGCTTCCAACAGGCTGGCGTCATGCTTCACCAGGTTGGCGTACAACGGCAGGATCATGAACGGCAAATAGGAATAGACGACGCCTATGTACACCGCCAGGTTGGTGTTGAGGATCTGCAAGGGTTCGCTGATCCAGCCCATGCTCATCAGGAAGCCATTGAGCAAACCGTTGTTGCTGAGGATGCCCATCCACGCGTAGACGCGGATCAGGATCGCGGTCCAGGTCGGCATCATGATCAGCAACACCAGCACCGTCTGCATCTCTTTACGGGCGTTGGCGATGGCGTAGGCCATCGGGTAGCCGATCAACAGGCAAAGCACCGTGCTGATCAGGGCCATTTTCAGCGAGCCGAGGTAGGCGGCGATGTACAGCTCGTCCTCGCTGAGCATCACATAGTTGCCGAGGTTGAGCAGCACCTGCAGCTTCTGGTCGATGTAGCTGTAGATCTCGGTGTACGGCGGGATGGCGACATCGGCTTCGGCGAAACTGATCTTCAATACGATGAAGAACGGCAACATGAAGAACAGGAACAGCCAGATGAAGGGCACCCCGATGACCAATTGACGGCCACCGGGCGTTATTCGGGCGAGTCGGCGTTTGAGTTTGCGCATGTTCATGAGCGAAGCACCACGCCGCTGTCGTCTTCCCACCAGACGAACACCTGGTCGCCCCAGGTCGGACGCTGGCCACGTCGCTCGGCGTTGGCGACGAACGACTGCACCAGTTTGCCGCTCGGCAATTCGACGTAGAACACTGAGTGACCGCCCAGGTAGGCGATGTCGTGGACCTTGCCGCTGGACCAGTTGTGCTCACAGGTCGGCTGCTCTGGGGTGACCAGGAGTTTTTCCGGGCGGATGGCGTAGGTCACGGACTTGTCCTGCACCGAGGTGCTGATGCCGTGGCCCACGTAGATGTTGCGGTCCAGGTCCTTGCAGGTCAGCACCGCATGGCCCTCGGCGTCTTCCACCACTTCGGTCTCGAAGATGTTGACGTTGCCGATGAACTCGCAGACCAGCCGGCTGGTCGGGGTCTCGTAGATGTCGATCGGGCTGCCGATCTGGGCGATCCAACCCAGGTGCATGATCGCGATGCGCTCGGCCATGGTCATGGCCTCTTCCTGGTCGTGGGTCACCATGACGCAGGTCACGCCCACGCGCTCGATGATCTCCACCAGCTCAAGCTGCATTTGCGAGCGCAGCTTCTTGTCCAGGGCGCCCATCGGCTCGTCGAGCAGTAGAAGTTTCGGTCGTTTGGCCAAGGAACGGGCCAGGGCCACGCGCTGGCGCTGGCCACCGGAGAGCTGGTGCGGCTTGCGCTTGGCATACTGGCTCATCTGCACCAGCTTGAGCATTTCGGCCACGCGGGCGTCGATCTCGGATTTCGAGATCTTGTCCTGTTGCAGACCGAAGGCGATGTTCTGCGCCACGGTCATGTGGGGAAACAAGGCGTAGGACTGGAACATCATGTTGATCGGCCGCTCATAGGGCGGCAGGTCGGTGATGTCCACGCCATCGAGGAAAATTCGCCCCTCCGTGGGCCGCTCGAAACCTGCCAGCATGCGCAGCAAAGTGGATTTGCCCGATCCCGAACCGCCGAGCAAGGCGAAAATTTCACCTTTCTTGATTTCCAGGGACACGTCGTCCACGGCAATCGTCTCGTCGAACTTCTTCGTGACCCGGTCGATCTTGACCAACACCTGCTTGGGTGTCTGGTCGCCCTCGAGGGCTTTCTTATAGGCGCCGGAGGCAACTGCCATTTACGAAACTCCCACAGAATTTGCAGCCCGCCCCATGCGGACGAGCTTGGAATAGTTAGAGCGCTAAACGCTATTTACCCGACTTGACCTTGGTCCAGCTGCGGGTCATGAGTCGTTGGATCTTGGGCGGCAACTCGGAGTTGACGTAGAGCTTGTCGACGACCGCTTGCGGTGGATAGACCGCCTCGTCGGTGCGTACTTCCTGGTTCATCAGTTCACCCGCCTTGGGATTCGGGTTGGCGTAACCGACGTAGTCGCTGACCTGGGCGATGACCTCAGGCTTGAGCAGGTAGTTGATGAACGCGTGGGCCTCCTTGACGTTGGTGGCGTCGCGCGGGATCGCCAGCATGTCGAACCAGAGGTTGCCGCCTTCCTTGGGAATCACGTAGGCGATATCGACGCCCTTGCCGGCCTCGCTGGCACGTTCGCGGGCCTGGAAAATGTCGCCGGAGAAACCGGCAGCCACGCAGATCTCGCCGTTGGCCAGGTCGGAGATGTACTTGGAAGAATTGAAATAGGTCACGTAAGGCCGGATCTTGAGCAACTGGGCCTCGGCCTTCTTGTAGTCATCAGGGTTCTGGCTGTTGGGGTCCAGGCCCAGGTAGTTGAGCATCGCCGGGATCATCTCATCGCCCGAGTCGAGGAACGACACACCGCAACTGGACAGCTTCTTGATGTTTTCCGGCTCGAACAGCATGGCCCACGAATCGATTTTATCGACGCCCAGGACGGCCTTGATCTTCTCGACGTTGTAGCCGATGCCGTTGGTACCCCACAGGTAAGGCACGGCGTACTGGTTGCCCGGGTCGTTCTTGTCCAGGCGCTTGAGCAGCGCAGGGTCGAGGTTGGCATAGTTGGACAACTGTGCCTTGTCGAGTTTCTGGAACGCCCCGGCCTTGATCTGCTTGCCGAGGAAGTGGTTGGACGGCACCACCACGTCGTAACCGGTACGACCGGCCAGCAACTTGCCTTCCAGGGTTTCGTTGGAATCGAACACGTCGTAGACCGGCTTGATCCCGGTAGTTTTCTCGAAATCCGCCAGGGTGGATTCGCCGATGTAGTCCGACCAGTTATAAATATGCACGGTGGAAGCCGCCTGGACACTGACAGCGAGGGTCAGGCCGGCACCGACCAGCAAGGCGTTGCGTAACAAAGAAAAGACAGGCACGTGGAGGTCCTCTTAAATAGTTGGGCCCAAGTTGCCCCCGTTACCGGACCACGATGTGCCCTGCAACAAAACCGGCGCGCAACTTACCCTCGATAAACCGATCCAGCAAAACTTTTAGTTATTTAATTGCTCCCGTTGCCGCCGTCGCGATGACCGCGACAACGGGAGACTGCTTCAAGCCGGCTTATTTACCGGATTTGATCTTGGTCCAGCTGCGGGTCAGCAGCCGTTGGGTCGCCGACGGCAGGTCAGCGATGGCGTACAGCTTGGCCTTCACTTCGTCCGACGGATAAATGCTCGGGTCACCCGAAATTTCCTTGTCCACCAAAGGCGTGGCGGCCTTGTTGCCGTTAGGGAAACGTACGTTGTCGGTGATCTCAGCCATGATTTCCGGCTGCATGATGAAGTTCATCCACTTATAAGCGGCCTCGACATTTTCGGCATCCTTGGGAATGGCGACCATGTCGTAGAACGAACCGGCACCTTCCTTCGGAATGGTGTAGGCCACTTTCACCTTGCCACCCGCTTCGGCAGCACGGCTCTTGGATTGTTCGATATCACCCGAGTAGCCCACGGCGACGCAGATGTTGCCGTTGGCCAGGTCCGAAATGTATTTGGAGGAGTGGAAGTAACCGATCGACGGACGCAGCTTGAGGAACAGCGCTTCGGCCTCGGCCAGTTGCTTCTTGTCCTGGCTGTCGGTCGGGTAGCCGAGGTAGTGCAACGCCACCGGAATCATTTCGGTCGGCGAATCGAGGAAGCTCACACCGCAGCCCTTGAGCTTGGCGATGTTCTCGGGCTTGAGCAGGGTGTCCCAGGAATCGATCTTGTCGACACCCAGTGCAGCCTTGACCTTCTCCGGGTTGTAGCCGATGCCGATGGTGCCCCACATGTAGGGGAAGGCATGCTTGTTGCCCTGGTCGCTGGCATCGCCAACGGCCTTGAGCAGGTCAGTGTCGAGGTTCTTCCAGTTAGGCAGCTTGGACTTGTCCAGCTCCTGATAGACGCCGGCCTTGATCTGCTTGGCCAGGAAATTGTTCGACGGCACCACTACGTCATAGCCGGACTTGCCCGCCAGCAGCTTGGCCTCGAGAGTCTCGTTGCTGTCGAAGACGTCGTAGACGACCTTGATCCCCGTCTCCTTCTCGAACTTGGCGACCGTGTCCGGCGCAATGTAGTCGGACCAGTTGTAGACGTGCAGCACTTTGTCGTCCGCCTGGACGGCGCCCGCCATCATGCCCATCAGGGACATGGCGAGGAGGGTCTTGCCAGCTATCTTCATACCTAATGCCTTCATGGATGATGCTCCAGTTATTCTTTTTAGCCACGTTCAGTAGCCGGCTCGCGGGCAACTTGAACAGTCGGTAGTCTGGCAAGTTACAGGGCAGGCTTTCAACCAAAGCCCAGCCTTTTGTTTCCACCGGGCGAGGCCCATGCCGGCACCTCGCTCAGAGCCTAGCACTTAGCCCTGCAAAGCACTGAGGGTCAGGTCCAGGCATTGCCGCGCCTTGGCCACCAGCTCATCGATCTCGGCCTTGCTGATCACCAGCGGCGGCGCAATGATCATGGTGTCGCCCACCGCGCGCATGATCAGCCCGTTATCGAAGCAGAACTGCCGGCAGATCATGCCCACGCCCTTGCCTTCGTAGCGTTTGCGCGTGGCCTTGTCCTGGACCAGTTCGATCGCCCCCAGCAAACCGACGCCGCGCACTTCACCTACCAACGGATGATCGTTCAGTTCCCGCAAGCGTTGCTGCAAATAGGGTGCCGTTTCGCTGTGGACACGCTCGATGATCTTCTCGTCGCGCAGGATGCGGATGTTTTCCAAGGCCACCGCCGCGGCCACCGGGTGACCCGAGTAGGTGAACCCATGGTTGAAGTCGCCGCCTTCGTTGAGCACCGCGACCACGTCGTCGCGAACGATCAGGCCGCCCATGGGGATGTAGCCCGAGGTCAGGCCCTTGGCGATGGTCATCATGTGCGGTTTCAACCCGTAATGGTCGGTACCGAACCACTCACCGGTGCGCCCGAAACCGCAGATCACTTCGTCGGCCACGAACAGGATGTCGTACTTGGCGAGGATTTCCTTCATGCGCGGCCAGTAACTGTCCGGCGGCACGATCACGCCGCCGGCGCCCTGGATCGGCTCGGCAATAAAAGCGCCGACGTTGTCCACGCCGATCTCGAGGATCTTTTCTTCCAGTTGGTTGGCGGCCCAGATTCCGAACGCTTCGGGGCTCATGTCGCCGCCTTCGCCGAACCAGTATGGCTGGGCGATGTGGACGATGCCCGGGATCGGCAGGTCGCCTTGCTCGTGCATGTAGGTCATGCCGCCCAGGCTCGCGCCGGCCACGGTTGAGCCGTGATAGCCATTCTTGCGGCTGATAATGACTTTCTTGTTCGGCTGGCCCTTGATCGCCCAGTAGTGGCGGACCATGCGCAACATGGTGTCGTTGCCTTCGGAGCCGGAGCCGGTGAAGAACACGTGGTTCATGCCTTCCGGGGCGATGTCGGCGATGGCCTTCGACAGTTCCAGTACCGGCGGGTGGGCGGTCTGGAAAAACAGGTTGTAATAGGGCAGTTCGCGCATCTGTTGGCTGGCGGCGTCCGCCAGTTCATCGCGACCGTAGCCGACGGCCACGCACCAGAGGCCGGCCATGCCGTCGAGGATCTTGTTGCCTTCGCTGTCCCAGAGGTACACGCCCTTAGCGTGGGTGATGATGCGCGGGCCTTTCTCTTTGAGCTGCTTGAAGTCGCTGAACGGTGCCAGGTGATGATCGCTGCTCAGGGCCTGCCATTCACGGGTTTGCGGATTGTTGCGAGTCATGCGAATTCTCCTTTTATTCCATTGGGGGCGGGGCCCATGGCAGCCCCGCCCGGCGCATCAGACGGCAAAGAGCAGGAATTCCCGCTCCCACGAACTGATGACGCGCTTGAAGTTTTCATGCTCGGCCCGCTTGACCGCGACGTAGCCCGTGATGAATTTCTTGCCCAGGTACTTCTCGATGGTGGTGCTGTTTTCCATGCGCTCCAAGGCATCTTCAATGGTCAGCGGCAGGCGCAGGTTGCGGCGCTCGTAGCCGCGGCCCACCACCGGCGCGCTCGGGTTGATGCCTTCGACCATGCCGATGTAGCCGCACAGCAGGCTGGCGGCAATCGCCAGGTACGGGTTGGCGTCGGCGCCCGGCAAGCGGTTTTCCACCCGGCGGTTCTGCGGCCCGGCATCCGGCACGCGCAGGCCCACGGTGCGGTTCTCTTCACCCCATTCCACGTTCACCGGCGCCGAGGTGTCGGGGAGGAAGCGGCGGAACGAATTGACGTTCGGCGCGAACAGCGGCAACAACTCGGGGATGAACTTCTGCAAGCCACCGATGTGGTTCAGGAACAGTTCGCTCATGGTTCCGTCTTCATTGGAAAAGACGTTCTTGCCAGTGTCCTTGTCGATGATGCTCTGGTGCAGGTGCATGGCGCTGCCCGGCTCGCCAGTCATGGGCTTGGCCATGAAGGTGGCGGCCACGTCGTGCTTGAGCGCCGCTTCGCGCATGGTGCGCTTGAACACCAGGATCTGGTCGGCCAGGGACAGCGCGTCACCGTGACGGAAGTTGATTTCCATCTGCGCGGTGCCGTCCTCGTGGATCAAGGTATCGAGGTCCAGTTCCTGCAATTCGCACCAGTCGTACACGTCTTCGAACAGCGGGTCGAATTCGTTGGCGGCTTCGATGGAGAACGACTGGCGACCCGTTTCCGGCCGGCCGGAGCGGCCGATGGGTGGCTGCAGAGGGAAATCGGGGTCGTCGCTGCGCTTGGTCAGGTAGAACTCCATTTCCGGCGCGACAATCGGCTGCCAGCCCTTGTCCGCATAGAGCTTGAGCACCTTCTTGAGCACGTTGCGCGGCGACAGCTCGATGGGGTTGCCTTGCTTGTCGTAGGAGTCATGGATGACCTGGGCGGTGGGCTCGATGGCCCAGGGCACAAGGAACACGGCGTTCTCATCCGGGCGACAGATCATGTCGATGTCGGCCGGGTCGAGCAGTTCGTAATAGATGTCGTCTTCGACATAGTCGCCCGTCACGGTCTGGAGCAGAACGCTCTCGGGCAGGCGCATGCCTTTTTCGGCAATGAACTTGTTGGTCGGCGAGATCTTGCCCCGGGTAATGCCGGTGAGGTCGCCAATCATGCATTCGACTTCTGTGATCTTGTGGTCTTTCAACCAATCGGTGAGCTGGTCGAGGTTGTTACTCATAAATGCCTCTAGGCGTGAGTTTCCTGGCTGCTATTAGTAGTCAGGCGTTGTTTGACGCATCGGCGTCGCGTTGTGTTGCCCTTGCTCGGCAGGCATCGCCAAATGCCTGGAAAATCGCAAGGTAGTACGGATTAGCGCCTACCGCCCATTCAGGATGCCATTGCACACCCAAAGCAAAAGCCTTGCCTTGTGCAACCGAGAGCGCCTCGATCAGGCCATCCGGCGCCAGTGCTTCGGCCCGCAGCCCCGGTGCCAAACGCTCGATGCCCTGGCTGTGGATCGAGTTGACATCGATCATCGGCGGCAAGCCCAGGCCCGCGAGAACGCCGCCGGGCTGGATATGCACAGCATGGGCAGGACCATACTGGACCTCAACTGGCTGGGTGTCGTCTTCACGATGATCGATAAAGGTTCCGACTTCATGAACTTTCTGATGCAGGCTGCCGCCAAAGGCAACGTTCATTTCCTGGAAACCGCGGCAGATGCCGAGCACCGGGACGCCCGCATCGACAGCGGCACGGATCAACGGCAGGGTGATGGCGTCCCGTGCAGGATCATGAGCAGTGCCTGGCGCGCTGGCCGGGCCCTGATAGTGAAAAGGTTCTACATTGGAAGGGGAGCCGGTAAAGAGAATACCGTCCAGGGCGTCCAGAATATCGGACGGTGAAAACAGGTCTGCCATCGAGGGGATCAGCACGGGCAGGCCCTTGGCGGCCGTTGCCACGGCCCGGGCATATTTGTCGCCGGTGGTGTGATACGCATGCAAACCAATCTGCTTGGAACAGGTGGTGACGCCGATTAACGGCAGGCGAGACATGAAGCACCCCGGTATTATTGCTGTTATGGGTTTGAATCGAGCTTAGCCTTGTTCATTTTTTTACACAACACCCCCGTAAAAAATACAACACGGCCCGCTCAAGCCTGCGGGCGGCAAGCCGCTTGAAGGGCAAAAAACGCCCCAAATTGCCCCAAAAAACCCCTACAGGTGCTTTTTTAGGGCAAAAACGGCCCCGCTTGACTTCGGCATGCCGTTCGGGTTGACTGGCTTTCAAAGCAATCAATGATTGATATTTTTAACAACAAAGGTGTTGCATCATGTCGGTACCCCCGCGTGCCGTTCAGCTTAACGAAGCGAACGCGTTCCTTAAGGAACATCCTGAGGTTCTGTACGTTGACCTTCTGATTGCGGATATGAATGGTGTGGTGCGCGGCAAGCGCATCGAACGCACCAGCCTCCACAAGGTTTACGAGAAAGGCATCAACCTGCCGGCCTCTTTATTTGCCCTGGATATCAATGGCTCTACGGTGGAAAGCACCGGCCTGGGCCTGGACATCGGCGATGCCGACCGGATCTGTTATCCAATCCCTGACACCCTGTGCAACGAGCCTTGGCAGAAGCGCCCGACTGCGCAACTGTTGATGACCATGCACGAACTCGAAGGCGAACCTTTCTTCGCCGACCCGCGTGAAGTGCTACGCCAGGTCGTGGCCAAGTTCGATGAGATGGGCCTGACCATCTGCGCGGCGTTCGAGCTGGAGTTCTACCTGATCGACCAGGAGAACGTGAATGGCCGCCCGCAACCGCCTCGCTCGCCGATCTCCGGCAAGCGCCCGCATTCGACCCAGGTCTACCTGATCGACGACCTCGACGAATACGTCGATTGCCTCCAGGACATCCTCGAAGGTGCCAAGGAGCAAGGCATTCCCGCCGACGCCATCGTCAAGGAAAGTGCCCCGGCGCAGTTCGAAGTGAACCTGCACCACGTCGCCGACCCGATCAAGGCCTGCGACTACGCGGTCCTGCTCAAGCGCCTGATCAAGAACATCGCCTACGACCATGAAATGGACACCACCTTCATGGCCAAGCCGTATCCGGGCCAGGCGGGCAACGGTCTGCACGTCCACATCTCGATCCTGGACAAAGAAGGCAACAATATCTTTGCCAGCGAGGATCCCGAGCAGAACGCCGCGCTGCGTCACGCGATCGGCGGTGTGCTCGAGACCCTGCCCGCGCAGATGGCTTTCCTCTGCCCGAACGTCAACTCCTACCGTCGTTTCGGTGCACAGTTCTATGTGCCGAACTCGCCGACCTGGGGCCTGGACAACCGCACCGTGGCCCTGCGCGTACCCACCGGTTCTTCCGATGCCGTGCGCCTGGAACACCGTGTCGCCGGCGCCGACGCCAACCCTTATCTGCTGATGGCGGCGGTATTGGCGGGCGTGCACCATGGCCTGGTCAACAAGATCGAGCCCGGCGCGCCGGTGGAAGGCAACAGCTACGAGCAGAACGAGCAAAGCCTGCCGAACAACCTGCGCGATGCCCTGCGCGAGCTGGACGACAGCGAAGTCATGGCCAAGTACATCGATCCGAAATACATCGATATCTTCGTGGCCTGCAAGGAAAGCGAGCTGGAGGAATTCGAACACTCCATCTCCGACCTTGAATACAACTGGTACCTGCATACCGTGTAAGTGGTTGCAGTAAAAAGAAACGCCGCAGGCCTTCGGGACTGCGGCGTTTTTTTTGGCTGCACAGAAAATCCTTTCAGCACAAGATATGGACCAGCCTCCCGCTCTGCGTACAATGCCCGGCAGCCCCGCAGGAGACCTCCATGACGCGCATCGCCACCCCTCGCAAACCTCGCGCCCGCAGCCAGGCCCGGATCGACTCGATTCTCGACGCCGCCCGTACGCTGCTCGCCGCCGAAGGCGTGGCCAGCCTGTCGATCTACAGCGTCGCCGAGCGCGCCGGGATCCCGCCCTCCTCCGTGTATCACTTTTTCGCCAGCGTCCCGGCCCTGCTCGAAGCCCTCACCGCCGATGTACACGCAGCCTTCCGCGCCTGCCTGCAAGCGCCGATCGACCACGCCGCGCTGAACCACTGGCACGACTTGTCGCGGCTGGTGGAGCAGCGGATGCTGATGATCTACAGCGACGACGCCGCCGCGCGGCAGTTGATCCTGGCCCAGCATGGCCTGACCGAAGTCACCCAGGCCGACCGTCAGCACGACCTCGAGCTGAGCGACTTGATGCATAAGCTTTTCGACCGCCACTTCGCATTGCCGGCCCTGCCCGACGACGTCGATGTGTTCGCCCTGGCGATGGAACTGGGCGACCGCGTCTACGCCCGCTCGGTGCAGCAACACGGGCAGATCACCCCGCGCATGGCCGAGGAAGGCATGCGCGTGTTCGATGCGTACCTGGGGCTGTATCTGCCACCGTATTTGCCCAAGCGCTCTGAATGATCGTTAGCACGCGCCCAAGAACCGAACGCGGAGCGTCCGTAGAGGCGTTACCACGCAGAGCGTGGGAACGATCAGCCCCGAAGGGCTCACGCCGTCCGGGGCTGTGGGAGAAGCATCGCTTACAACTTGGCGATAGACACCTCGGTGGATTTGACGAAGGCAATCACTTCGCTGCCAATCGCCAGTTCCAGCTCCTTGACCGAGCGGGTGGTGATGACCGAGGTAACGATGCCCGAAGCGGTCTGCACGTCGATTTCCGACAACACATCGCCTTCGACGATTTCCTTGATGGTGCCTTTGAACTGGTTGCGTACGTTGATGGCTTTGATAGTCATGGTGTCGATTCCTGTCTGGATGAAGTTATTGCGCCCAACGCAACTGCGTGGGCAAGGGTGAAACGGGTTCGGGCTCCGGCGGTTGGCCGGGCAAGGACAACACGCGATTGAGCACTTCGGTTTCCAGGCTCGCCAGCCGATGGGAGCCGCGAGCACGTGGCCGTGGCAGGTCAATGGCCAAGTCGAGGCTGATCTGGCCGTCTTCGATCAGGATCACCCGGTCGGCAATTGCCACCGCTTCACTGACGTCATGAGTCACCAGCAGTACGGTGAAACCGTGTTGCTGCCACAGGCGTTCGATCAATTGCTGCATCTCGATCCGAGTCAGCGCATCGAGCGCGCCCAAGGGCTCATCGAGCAGCAACAGGCGCGGTTGATGGATAAGCGCGCGGGCCAAGGCCACCCGCTGCTTCTGCCCGCCGGACAACGCCGCCGGCCACTCATGGGCGCGATCAGCCAACCCTACGGCCTCCAGCGCCTGCAAGGCTTGCGGCCGCCAGTTGCCTTTGAGCCCAAGGCCAACGTTATCGATGATCTTTTTCCACGGCAGCAGACGCGCTTCCTGGAACATCAGCCGCGTGTCCTGCCGTGCAGCATCCAGCGACGCCGAACCGGCCAACAGCTGGCCGCCCGTTGGTTGATCGAGGCCTGCCAGCAATCGCAGTAACGTACTCTTGCCGCAGCCGCTGCGACCGACCACCGCGACGAACTGCCCAGCCGGAACGTGCAAATCAATGTCACGCAGCACTTGGCGCGAGCCAAACGTCTTCTGCAGATTGCGCACCGCCAGCGGAATACCCCGCAGCAGGCGCGGCGGTTGTTGGGCGGTCATGCGACACCTCCCTTGTTCACTTGGTACGCCGGGTGCCAGCGCAGCCAGACCCGTTCGAGGCCACGGGCAGCAAGGTCGGCCAATTTGCCGAGTACGGCGTACAGGAGAATCGCCAGCACCACCACGTCGGTCTGCAGGAATTCCCGGGCATTCATCGCCAGATAGCCGATGCCGGAACTGGCCGAGATGGTTTCCGCCACGATCAACGTCAGCCACATGAAACCCAGGGCAAACCGCACGCCCACCAGGATCGAAGGCAAGGCGCCCGGCAGGATCACTTGGCGAAACAGACTGAAGCCGGACAAGCCGTAGCTGCGCGACATCTCCACCAGCGCCGGATCGACGTTACGGATGCCGTGGTAAGTGTTGAGGTAGATGGGGAACAGCGTGCCCAGCGCGACCAGGAAAATCTTCGCTGACTCATCGATGCCGAACCACAGGATCACCAGTGGAATCAGCGCCAGGTGCGGGACATTCCGGACCATCTGCACGGAGCTGTCCAACAGTCGTTCGCCCCATTTCGACAGGCCGGTGATAAAGCCCAGCGCCAAGCCGAGGCCGCCGCCAATCAAAAAGCCGACTGTGGCTCGCCAGCCGCTGATTGCCAGGTGCGTCCAGATTTCGCCGCTGCGCACCAGGCTCGCTCCGGCCTCGATCACCGCTGACGGCGCCGGCAGGATTCGCGTGGATAACCAGCCCGCCGATACCGACAATTGCCACACCGCCAGCAACAGGAGCGGCACCACCCAGGGCGCGAGGTTGTGGATGATTTTCTTCATGGCCGCCTCAGCTCTGGGACGCGGCTTTGGGCAGGATGTCGTTGGCGACCATTTCACCGAACGGGCTCACGTAGCCTTGGCTCTTTGGCAGCTCGGGACGCTCGACGTCCAGGTGCGGGAACAGCAGCTCCGCCACCCGATAGGATTCTTCCAGATGTGGATAACCGGAGAAGATGAAGGTGTCGATGCCCAGGTCCGCGTACTCCTTGACCCGCGCGGCCACGGTCGGGCCATCGCCCACCAGCGCCGTGCCGGCACCGCCGCGAACCAGGCCGACGCCGGCCCACAGGTTGGGGCTGACTTCCAATTTGTCGCGCCGGCCACCGTGCAGCGCGGCCATGCGTTGCTGGCCCACCGAGTCGAAACGCGCCAGGGACGCTTGGGCGCGGGCGATGGTTTCGTCGTCCAGGTGAGAGATCAACCGATCCGCCGCTTGCCAGGCTTCGGCGTTGGTTTCACGCACGATCACATGCAGGCGGATGCCGAAGCGCACGGTGCGCCCCAGCTTCGCCGCCTTCGCTCGCACCTGGGCAATTTTTTCCGCGACGGCGGCCGGTGGCTCGCCCCAGGTAAGGGCCATTTCCACCTGCTCGGCGGCCAGGTCCTGGGCAGCTTCGGACGAGCCGCCAAAATACAGCGGCGGACGCGGTTGCTGGATCGGCGGATAGAGCAATTTTGCGCCCTTCACACTGATGTGCTCACCGTCGTAGTCCACGGTCTCGCCTTCCAGCACTCTCCGCCAGATGCGGGTGAATTCCACCGATGCCTGATAGCGCTGTTCGTGATCAAGGAAAAGCCCATCGCCGGCCAGTTCGTCCGGGTCGCCACCGGTGACCAGGTTGAACAGCGCCCGCCCGCCGGACAACCGGTCGAGGGTCGCGGCCTGCCGCGCCGCTACCGTCGGGGAAATGATCCCGGGGCGCAGGGCAACGAGGAACTTCAGGCGCTGGGTCACCGGGATCAACGAAGCGGCCACCAGCCAGGAGTCTTCGCAGGAACGACCAGTGGGGATCAATACTCCGCCGAAACCCAGCCGATCCGCCGCTTGGGCGATTTGTTGCAGATAACCGTGATCAACAGCGCGAGCGCCTTCAGCGGTGCCAAGGTAATGGCCATCGCCGTGGGTGGGCAGGAACCAGAAAATATTGAGGCTCATGGAGTGGTCTCCTAAGGGATCGAATTACTGCGCGTTCGCAACGGCTGCTGGCGGCGTCCAGATCACGTCCTTGATGTTCAAGGGCTTGGGAATCAATTTGAGCTGGTAGAAGCTGTCGGCGATTTTCTGTTGCGCCGCCACCACCTCCGGGGTGAGAAACAGCGCCCCGTAGCCTTGGCGCTTGACGGAAGTGAGCGTGATGTCGGCAGGCAGGCCGAGCAGCGGCGAGACCTGCTGGGTCACCTCTTCAGGATTGGCCTGGGACCACTCCCCCACCGCGCGCACTTCTTCCACCAGCGTCGTGATCACCTGGGGATTTTTCTGCGCATAGAGTTTGGTGGCCAGGTAGAACTGGTGGTTGTCGACGATGCCCTTGCCGTCGCGCAGGGTGCGCGCTTGCAACTGTTGTTCGGCGGCAGCCTGGTACGGATCCCAGATGACCCAGGCGTCCACGCTGCCGCGCTCGAACGCGGCACGGGCGTCGGCCGGCGGCAGGAAAACGGTCTGGATATCGGTGTACTTGAGGCCGGCATCTTCGAGTGCACGAACCAGCAGGTAATGCACGTTGGAGCCTTTGTTCAGCGCGACTTTCTTGCCTTTGAGGTCCTGCACCGACTGGATGGGCGAACCCTTTGGCACCAGGATCGCCTCGCTGTTTGGCGCCGGGGGCTCGTAAGCGACATAGAGCAGGTCGGCGCCCGCGGCCTGGGCGAACACCGGCGGGGTTTCGCCGGTCACGCCAAAATCGATGGAGCCGACGTTCAAGCCTTCAAGCAGCTGCGGACCGCCGGGAAACTCGGTCCATTGCACATCTACGCCAAGGGCTGTGAGGCGTTTTTCCAATGAACCCTTGGCCTTGAGCAGCACCAGCGTGCCGTATTTCTGGTAACCGATCCGCAAGGTCTCGGCTTGAGCCTGGGTGATGACGCCGAGGGACACAGCCGCAGCAAACAGAGCGACCAGCCCGCGACGCAAAATGACAGTGCGCATGGCGCCTCTCCTTTTTGCTGTGGGGTTTTGGCTGCACCTGCTTGGCCGTTGACGGCTGAGTAAGGTGAGTTGAATCAGGGGTGTTTCGGGTTCAAATGCTCCAGCGAGCACTCCGCAAACGTTCGTTCAATACATGCGGGTCCAACGGCCTGGGCCGACGGGCCATGGCGCTGAAAAACTGTTCCAGTGCCTCATCCAAGCGCTGTTGCAGGGCCGGCGCCAATTGCGCCTGGGCACTGCCTTCGCCGTAAGCGATCTGACTGTCTTCGGCAAAAATCCCGTGAAGCATTTCCTGGGCCTTGAGCGCTGACAACACCGGCTTGAGGGCGTAATCCACCGCCAGCATGTGGGCGATGCTACCGCCCGTGGCCATGGGCAATACCACCTTATGGGCCAGGGCCCGTTCTGGCAGAAGGTCCAGCACCGTCTTCAATGCGCCGGAAAAAGATGCCTTGTAAACCGGCGTTGCGATCAACAGCCCATCGGCGTTTTCAATCTGGGCAAGCAGGTCCACCACCTTGGGGCTGTCGAAGCGGGCATGGAGCAGATCTTCGGCCGGAAAATCCCGCACCTGGTAGCTCACCACCTCCACACCCTGCTGCTGCAACCAACGTTGCGAGCGCTCCAACAGCACACCTGAACGGGAGCGCTGGCTGGGACTGCCACCGAGCGAGACAACCAACATGCCAATCCTTCCTTAAATCTCACTTGCGATTCGCGGTGGGCGATCTCGCTGTATGGAGCAAACCATAACAGTGGATTTATATATCTTTAAATCATATTTATTCATTTGGTTATGCGATTTGGAGCTATGCGGTTTACTTCCTTGATGCAATAAAAAAGGCCGTAGAAACGGCCAAAACCCTTGGTGCACAGTAAAGATCAAACTGCTGTGATCGTCCCCACTCTCTGCGTGGGAATGCAGCCAGGGACGCTCTGCGTCCCAAAGCCGAACGCGGAGCGTCCGTTGAGGCGTTCCCACGCAGAGCGTTGGAACGATCATCATCGGGGAATCCGAAGCTCTACTTGTTGGGCTGCGGTGTGAGACGCAGGTAAGGCTTCACGGCGCGATAGCCCTTGGGAAAGCGCCGCTTGAGTTCTTCTTCATCCTTGAGCGACGGCACGATTACCACTTCGTCGCCGTCCTGCCAGTTGGCCGGCGTGGCAACTTTGTAGTTGTCAGTCAGTTGCAAGGAGTCGATCACGCGCAGGATTTCATTGAAGTTGCGGCCGGTGCTGGCCGGGTAGGTGATGGTCAGCCGAATTTTCTTGTTCGGGTCGATCACGAACAGCGAACGCACGGTCAACGTGTCACTGGCGTTGGGGTGGATCAGGTCGTACAGGTCCGACACCTTGCGGTCGGCATCGGCCAGGATCGGAAAATTGACCACGGCATTCTGAGTTTCGTTGATGTCGTCGATCCACTTGTGGTGCGAGTCCACCGGGTCTACCGAGAGAGCGATGGCCTTGACCCCACGCTTGGCGAATTCGTCCTTGAGCTTGGCGGTCAGGCCCAGTTCGGTGGTGCACACCGGCGTGAAGTCCGCCGGATGGGAAAACAGCACGCCCCAGCTGTCGCCAAGCCATTCGTGGAAGCGAATCGTGCCGGCGCTGGAATCCTGTTCGAATCGGGGGCGATGTCGCCAAGTCTGAGGCTCATGGTTCGGCTCCTGGTTGGTTTTGTGAGCCCAACTGTGCACCGGTTTTGATTTTTTGAAAAAGAATGAATACTCAGTTCTTTATACTTTTAGCGAATATAAAAAACTGTTCACTGGCGTCATTGCGCATAGCAGCCGAAGATCACCCCGAGGTTCGAGAAGGCCTCGAGTTGCTGAAAAGAGGAGAAGGTTCGGGGAAGGCTACAGGGGTGGGCCAGACCCGAAACGCAAAAGCCCCGCCCGGCGTGATGCCGGGCGGGGCTTTTTTACTTCGCTACGTCTTACATGAAGTTGTAAGTGTAGTTGAAGATCAGGCGGGTCTGATCCTGGTCGTCAATACCGGTGCTGCTGCCACGGTAAGAGCCATGACGCAGGGTAGCGCCGAAGCCCTTGAGCGAACCTTGCTGGACAACGTAGTCCAGACGCATGTCGCGTTCCCACTCGGAAGTTTCGCTTCCGCCGGTGGCGGACTTGATGTCATCGCCGTGCAGATAGGCAATCGCTGCCTTCAGGCCAGGAACGCCCAAGCCAGTGAAGTCGTACGAGTACTGACCAAACGTGGTGTTCTCACCTGCACGAACGAACTGATGGATCATGCTGTCGGTGAACAGGTAGAAGCTTGAACCACCCGCGCCTTCGTTGCGACCGTTGTCGTTAAGCAGGCTGCCTTGGTTCATGTAGACGAAGCCACCGTCATCGCCCACTTGCTGGTGACCCAACAGGAACGCGCTACCGCCCAGGGTGTACGTGAACATGGCGCTCCAGGTCTTGTTATCGACCTCGCCCGGGGTCTTGGCATAGCCACCGTTGTTGTTGAAGCTGTAGCCCGCGTCGCCGTTGCGGCCGTCCGAGCTGCTGTCGAAGTAACGCAGGTCAGTCTTGAACGACTGGCCTTCGCTGATCGGGAACACGTGTACTGCGCCCAGGAAGTGTTGCTTGTAGTAATCCTGCAGGTTGGCGTAGTAGTACTGCAGGGTCAGGTCTTTGGTGACCTTCCAATCAGCACCGGCATAACGGAACTGGTTACTTTCTTCAGTACCACCGTTGACCGCCAAGCCGGTGCTGTTAGTCCCGGCACGGCCAACGGCGTGTTCCAGTTGACCGGCATTGAACGTCACGTTGTCCAAGTCCTTGGAGGTGATGGTGCCACCTTCAAAGGTTTGCGGCAGCAGGCGGCCATCGTTGGCGACCAGGATCGGCAGGTTAGGCTGCAGAGCCCCCCCCAGGTGTGCCTCGGTCTTGGAGAAGAGCGCCTTCACATTGCCCGACGCACGGCTCCAGCTGTGTTCCGCCGAACCGTCGGAATCGCTAGGCGAGAAAGAGTTGTTGTCTGCTGGGCGCTGGCCTTTACCGCCATCCAAGTGAAGACCAACCAACGCTTGGGCATCGATACCAAAACCAACGACACCTTGAGTGAAGCCGGACTTGTAATCGAACTTCAGGCCGGTCGCCGCCTCACGCTGATCTTCGGCGCCTTCACGGTTATCGTTGTCAAAATACATGGTACGAGAACTAACAGACGCCTTGCTGTCTTCGATAAAACCGGCGGCGCCTGCTTGCTGCGCCAATACCCCAACGGCCACTGCCATGGCCAAGGTGGACTTCTTCATGTTTCGCTCCTCTCGTTTTCTAATTCTTGTGTGTCGTTGGTTCCGGTTCGAACGCCCGGAATCCGCGGATGCGCGATTAGCGCCAGACCGTGACTGGCAAGTCAACCGCAACCCTTTCGGACTACGACCATGGTCTAACCCCGCGACACCGGCCCGAAGAATAATGGATTCTTTATAAATCCAAAAAGAATTGTTTCAACAGTTTTCAGCTCGTTTCGACATATGGATGCCATCAAAGCGTCATCAAGCCGTGACAAGGCTTATCGGCGACGTCGAGGAATACTGAATGGTGTTTTATGGGCATTTGCGAGGTCCGCGAATCCTGGCGGCGAGATAGGCTCCGACGCCTCCAATGGCGCCGATCAGGATCACGACGGCTCGGCATGCCGCGATCTTGACGTGTTCCAGACTAGCTGCTCATTGTCTGAAATCAAGAAGACCGCGGCTGCACGCAAGTTTGGGACGATCGGCTACAGGGTTTTTTCGAAGATTTTCGAGTTGCGCTGGTAGTTGTAAAGCGACGCTCGCGCCGCTGGCAGGCGCTCGACGCTACTGGGTTCAAAGCCCCGCTCACGGAACCAGTGGGCGGTTCGGGTCGTGAGTACGAACAGGGTCTTGAGCCCCTTGGCACGGGCCCGGGTTTCGATCCGCTCCAGCAATTCATCGCCCCGGCCACCGTGGCGGTATTCCGGGTTCACCGCCAGGCAGGCCAACTCCCCGGCGTCAGAATCGGCGATCTGGTACAGCGCCGCGCAGGCGATGATCATGCCTTCGCGCTCGACCACGCTGAACTGTTCGATTTCACGCTCCAGCACTTCGCGAGAGCGACGCACCAGGATTCCTTGCTCCTCCAGCGGGCTGATCAGGTCGAGCAAGCCGCCGACGTCCTCGATGGCCGCTTCGCGCACCACTTCGAATTGCTCTTGGGCAACCAGCGTGCCGCTACCGTCCCGAGTGAACAGCTCAGCCAGCAACGCGCCGTTTTCGGCATAGCTGACGATATGGCTGCGCGCGACACCGCCACGGCAAGACTGGGCGGCCGCGTCCAGCAGTTCGGCCTGATAGTCGCTGCCCAGGCGCTGCATGTGGGCCGGGACCTGCTGCGGCCGTAACTCGCGAACCAGCCGGCCATCTTCACCGATCAATCCCTGTTCGGCACCGAACAGCAGCAGTTTATCGGCCGCCAGATCAATGGCCGCCCGGGTGGCGACGTCTTCGCAGGCCAGATTGAAGATTTCGCCGGTGGGCGAATAGCCCAACGGCGACAGCAGCACGATGGAGCGCTCGTCCAGCAGGCGATTGATGCCCTTGCGGTCGACCCGACGCACCTCGCCGGTGTGGTGATAATCCACCCCTTCAAGCACGCCGATCGGCCGCGCGGTGACCAGGTTGCCGCTGGCGACCCGCAGCCGCGATCCCTGCATCGGCGAGGACGCCATGTCCATGGACAAGCGCGCCTCGATAGCAATGCGCAACTGCCCGACTGCGTCGATCACGCACTCCAGCGTGGCGGCATCGGTGATGCGCATGCCGTGATGATAATGCGGTGTCAGGCCCCGGGCAGCGAGGCGGGTTTCGATCTGCGGGCGCGAACCATGAACCAGCACCAGGCGTACGCCGAGGCTGTGCAGCAGCACCAGGTCATGGACAATGTTGCCGAAGTTGGGATGCTCCACCCCATCGCCGGGCAGCATGACGATGAAGGTGCAATCGCGGTGGGCATTGATATAGGGCGAAGCGTGACGAAGCCAATTGACGTATTCGGGCATGAACCTGGGCCTGTAATAAATAACAGCCGAAATAAAGACGAAGCGGAACGCACAGCGGGCTGGTGGTTATCGTCGGAACAGGCTTGGCGACACGCGCGCTCTCCTCATGAGATGAAATACGGGCCCGCAGGCGGGCAATTTAATCGGCCGTGGCCGGTGTCAGGCAATAATGCCCGATCAACTGGCGCAACAACTCTACGGTAGGTTGCAAACGTGACATTTCAAGGTATTCGCCGGGCTGGTGGGCACAGGCAATATCGCCGGGACCCAACACCAGGGTTTCGCAGCCAAGACGGTGAAGATAAGGCGCTTCGGTAGCGAACGCCACTGCTTCGGCGCGATAACCGGTGAGCCGTTCGGCGACCCGGACCAATTCCGCATCCTCGGCCTGCTCGAATGGCGGCACTTCGGGAAACAGCGGCGCATAGTCGATCCTGACCTTGTGACGCTCGGCAATCGGATCGAGCTTCTGCTGGATCGCCGCCCGTAGAACTTGCGGGTCCATGCCCGGCAAGGGCCGCAGGTCGAATTCCATGGAGCACTGGCCGCAAATCCGATTGGGGTTGTCACCGCCGTGGATGCAGCCGAAATTCAGGGTCGGCTGTGGCACGGTGAACTGAGGGTTACGGAATTCCCGCTGCCATTGCAGGCGCAAACCGCGCAGCTCGCCCATGGCGTCGTGCATCGCTTCGAGGGCGCTATGGCCCAGGCTCGGGTCGGAGGAATGGCCGCTGCGCCCGAGGATGTCGATGCGCTCCATCATCACCCCCTTGTGCAGGCGGATTGGCCTGAGACCCGTGGGCTCGCCGATCACCGCCGCGCGCCCCAGCGGGCGTCCTGCGTCGGCCAGGGCACGGGCGCCAGCCATGGAGCTTTCTTCGTCGCATGTGGCAAGGATCAGCAACGGTTGCTTGAACGGTTGATCCAGCAAAGGCCTGACCGCTTCGATGGCCAAGGCAAAGAAGCCCTTCATGTCGCAACTGCCCAGGCCCACCCAACGCCCATCGACCTCGGTGAGCTTCAAGGGATCGGTCTGCCACAGCGCGCCATCGAACGGCACCGTGTCGCTGTGCCCGGCCAACACCAGCCCGCCGGGGCCGGTACCGAAACTGGCCAGGAGATTGAACTTGCCGGGGCTGACCTGCTGGATATCACAGGAAAATCCAAGCTCGGTGAGCCAGCCCGCCAACAGTTCGATCACGGCAGCATTGGACTGGTCCAGCGCTGGCTGGGTACAACTGACCGAAGGCGCGGCGATCAGGGCAGCGAACTGATCTTTCATGGATGGCAAAGGCATCGCTGGCTCCGGGGCATACCAATTTGACGTCCATCATAGAACCATCGGGAGTCAGGAAGGAACCGTCGCGGCGCGTAGGACGGACGAGTCCTGTACACTGCACGACCTTGGCAGCCACACCTTCCCCCGGCTGCGCACCTGATCCCTGGATTTTCCGGCCATGCAGAAAGAAACCGAAATCAAACTCCGCGTCAGCCGCGAGACCCTGGCAGCGCTGCGCGAGCATCCGCTGCTGAAAAAGCGCAACAAGAGTGGCTGGGAACGCCACGAACTGATGAACCAGTACTTCGACACGCCGGAGCGTGAGCTGGCCCGGGCCAAAGTCGCCCTGCGCCTGCGTCGCGACGGCGAAGAGGTGATCCAGACCCTCAAGACCCGCGG
This sequence comes from Pseudomonas sp. SWRI92, assembly GCF_014268685.1. Classification (NCBI taxonomy): domain Bacteria; kingdom Pseudomonadati; phylum Pseudomonadota; class Gammaproteobacteria; order Pseudomonadales; family Pseudomonadaceae; genus Pseudomonas; species Pseudomonas sp. SWRI92. Next base: position 468,050 of record NZ_JABWQY010000002.1, on the reverse strand, counting down.
CCAGAGCATCGCCGGCCTGTCCGAGCGTAACGAATACGACTGGCACCTGCCCAAGGCCAAGCTCGACATCAAGAAGCTGGAAGGCGAATGCTGGCCAGAGGCGCTGGCCGAACTGGACAAGAAGACCCTCAAGCCGATCTTCACCACGGATTTCGTCCGCGAACGCGCCGAGATCGCCTGGGGCCGTGGCAAAAGCAAAGTCGTCATCGAAGCCGCGCTGGACCTGGGTCACGTCGTAGTCGGCAAGCAAAAGGAAGAAATCTGCGAGCTTGAGCTGGAATTGCGCGAAGGTGAGCCGGCTGCCCTGCTGGAACTCGCCGCCGAGCTGGCCGCCACCCTGCCCTTGATGCCTTGCGACATCAGCAAGGCCGAACGTGGCTATCGCCTGCATGACGCCAGCAGTTACGCCCTGAGCCTGCCTGCCCCGCAACTGGCCGGCGAGACACCGCTGGACGACGCCTTCGCCGCGTTGAGCTGGCATTTGCTCGGCAGCAGCCAGCGCCTGGCCGAGCAATATCGCTTCAACGGCCATTGGCGACTGTTGCAGGACTGGGTGGAGAACCTCGCCGAACTGCGCGCCTTGCTCAGCAGCCTTGGCCAGGCCGCGCCGCGCCAATCGACCCACGACTTGCGCGTCGCCCTGGATGCGCTGTTGGAAGATTGGCGTCCGCTGGTCCAGGCTGGGCTGGATGACGAAGACGTGCGCAAGGCAGCGCCGGAACAGTTCCTCGAAGAGCTGCAAGACCCACGTTGGGGCCTCTTTTCGCTGAACGCTTCACGCTGGCTGCTGGCCCGTAGCTGGACCACCGGCCGCAACACCCGTGGCGATCGCCAGGGCGCCGCGCAACTGGCCAGCTGGCTGCCACGCCTGCTGAGCGAGGAGGCCTCGTCGCTGCAACTGCAACGTTACCAGCAGCAACCGGAAGACCTCGCGGAGCAATTGCCACGCATCGAGCGCATCCAGGCCTGGCTTCACCATGCTCGCCAAGTGTTGGAAATCCCGGAGATGGACCGCCTCTATGGCGAACTGAACAAATTGGCGCAACTGGCCAACGAGCCGATCACCGACGAAACCCTGGATGCGCGCAAGCAGCAGGCTATTGCGGTGTATCAGAATCGGGCCTGGAAGACTTTGTTGCGCCTGTGATGCGCTGAAACTGCGGCGAGGGAGCGTGCTTCCCTCGCCACAAAAACGGCCGGTCAGCGCATAACCGGCAAGCTCGTCGTCGATTTGATCTCCGACAGCGCCACGATCGAATTCACTTCCTGAATCCCCGGCACCATCGACAGTTTCTCGAAAAAGAATCGCTCATAGGCCTCGATATCCGCCGTGACAATTCTTAGCAGGAAATCCACCGATCCCATCAGCACGTAGCATTCCAGCACCTCGGGAAAGCCACGGATCGCCTCGGTGAACTCGGTGAAATTCGAGCGGCCATGGGCGTTGAGCTTGATCTCGGCGAAAATCTGCGTGTTCAGGCCAATTTTCTTGCGATCCAGAAGCGTCACTTGCCCACGTATGACCCCCTCCTCCTTCATCCGCTGAATCCGCCGCCAACAAGGTGATTGGGACAAACCTACCTGCTCGGCGATCTGCGCGCTGGACAGGGATGCATCCTCTTGCAGCAGCGCCAATATCCTGCGGTCGTAGGCGTCCAGCTCAATTTGCATAGATAAACCCGTAATTATCCAACTATGGACTTGGCCAATTCATAATTTTAGGAATCTTACGCATCTTAGATAAGAAATACCCCGCCGCGCATGTAAACATTTCTTCCGCACTTCAGGAGATCGCACATGCCTTCATTCGAAACCGTCGCAACAGCCCCGACCCGCGCCGATGTCTGGCACACCGCCAACGCGCATTGTCGCGTTCAATTTCAGCTGCAGGGCGAAGCCGAGCCGGACTTGCCGTGCCGGGTGCTAAACCTGTTTGCCTTGCAGGGCCTGACGCTTGAGGCTGCGCAGATCCAGCGTCACGACGACTTGCTGTCCATGGAAGTTCTTCTGGGCGGCCTGAGCTGGCACCGTGCCCAAGTGCTGGCTGAAAAATTGCGTAACTTAATCAGCATCTGTTCGGTGGACGTACAAGACGCCGAGATTGCGCTGGGCGGACCGGTTCAAGCGGTCGGTTGAGGGCCTCGGGGCAAAAATTGGAAACGCATTGGTCGGGTAGTGGCCCAACGGTCCATAGGGTCGGGACTATTCTTTTGCAGAACAAGCCGGAATGCCGAAGCGTCTGCTTCGCGGCTTTGCTGCAATTGTCCAATAGGAACTCGAACGCTCATGTCCACCAAACACGCCACTCAGGATCGCTGGCTGGACCTCAACGATCTGCTGCGCCAACTGGTCGCCCAGGGCATCATCAGCCAGGATTCAGCCGAAACAGCGCTTAACGCCCGCCGGCGCCATAACGCCAACAGCCAGTTGCACCCGTTAGAATTCATTGCCAACCAGCACCTCGACGACCTTAGTCGCCCCGGTAAGCGCCTGGACCTGGAAAACCTGACCCTGTGGCTGGCCCAGCAGGCCGACCAGCCCTACATGCGCATCGATCCGTTGAAAATCAACGTGGCGGCCGTTACGCCGCTGATGTCCTATGCCTTTGCGCAACGTCACAAGATCCTCGCCGTGGCGGTCGATCGCGACGCCGTCACCGTCGCCAGTGCCCAGCCCTATGTCAGCAGTTGGGAATCGGACCTGACCCACGTGCTCAAGCTACCGGTCAAGCGGGTGGTCGCCAACCCGGTGGATATCCAGCGCCTGAGCGTAGAGTTCTATCGCCTGGCCAAATCGGTCAGCGGCGCCACCACGGTCGACCAGCAACCGAGCAACCTGAGCAATTTCGAACAGTTGCTCAACCTGGGCGCCAGCGATCAGGAGCCGGACGCCAACGACGCGCATATCGTCAATATCGTCGACTGGCTGTTCCAGTACGCCTTCCAGCAACGCGCCAGCGATATCCACATCGAACCGCGCCGCGAGCAAGGCACCGTGCGCTTTCGCATCGACGGGGTGCTGCACACTGTCTACCAGTTCCCGCCACAGGTGACGATGGCCATCATCAGCCGACTCAAGAGCCTGGGCCGAATGAACGTCGCTGAGAAACGCAAGCCGCAGGACGGCCGCGTCAAGACCAAGACCCCGGACGGCGGTGAAGTGGAGTTGCGACTGTCGACCCTGCCGACAGCGTTCGGCGAGAAAATGGTCATGCGGATTTTCGATCCGGAAGTGCTGCTCAAGGATTTCGACCAGTTGGGTTTTTCCGCCGACGACCTGCGGCGCTGGCAGGACATGACCCGCCAGCCCAACGGCATCATCCTGGTAACGGGCCCCACCGGGTCCGGCAAGACCACCACTCTCTACACCACGCTGAAGAAACTGGCGACGCCGGAGGTGAATCTCTGCACCATCGAAGATCCGATTGAAATGGTCGAGTCGTCCTTCAACCAGATGCAGGTGCAGCACAATATCGAGTTGTCCTTTGCCGCGGGCGTGCGCGCGCTGATGCGACAAGACCCGGACATCATCATGATCGGTGAGATTCGTGACCTCGAAACCGCGGAAATGGCGATCCAGGCAGCACTCACCGGGCACCTCGTGCTATCGACGTTGCACACCAACGATGCGCCGAGTGCCATAAGCCGCCTGCTGGAGCTCGGCGTGCCGCATTACCTGATCAAGGCCACGGTGCTCGGGGTCATGGCCCAGCGCCTGGTCCGCACCTTGTGCCCGCATTGCAAGTCGCCCTTGACCCTGGACGAAGACGACTGGCAAACCCTGACGCGTCCCTGGCAGGCTCCCCTGCCCACCAACGCCCATCAAGCCGTCGGTTGTTCGGAATGTCGCGACACCGGCTATCGCGGGCGCGCCGGGGTGTACGAAATCATGCAACTGACAGACAGCGTCAAAGGTTTGATCCACCCCGACACCGACCTGCTGGCCGTGCGCCGCCAGGCATTCAAGGAAGGCATGCGCAGCCTGCGACTTTCAGGGGCGCAAAAAGTCGCGGCGGGCTTGACCACCGTCGAGGAAGTGTTGCGGGTAACGCCGCAGAGCGAGCAGAAGTAGGCACCGTCCGGCGAAGGAACGGAAAGGTCCCACAAACAAACCGGAAAGGACCATGGCAAAGATAATGGCTGTTTGCCCTACACTGGGAGCTTCGCAGGTCCATTAATTCGCACAGGGAACAGTCATGCAAATCGGTAGCGTACTTCTACTTTTTATCGGCCTCGTGGTCGCCATCCTGTTCATGGGATTCAAGGTCGTGCCGCAAGGCTACCAATGGACAGTCGAGCGGTTCGGCCGCTACACCAACACGCTCAAGCCCGGCCTGAACATCATCATTCCCGTGATGGATCGCATCGGTCGCAAGATCAACGTCATGGAAAGCGTGCTGGACATCCCGCCACAAGAAGTCATCACCGCCGACAACGCCACGGTACAGATCGACGCCGTGTGCTTTTTCCAGGTGGTCAATACGGCTCAGGCCGCCTACGAGGTCAACAACCTCGAACACGCCATCCGCAACCTGCTGCAAACCAATATTCGCACGGTGCTCGGATCCATGGAGCTGGATGCCATGCTGAGCCAACGCGACGGTATCAATGAAAAACTGCTGCGCACCGTCGATGAAGCCACGGCGCCGTGGGGCATCAAGATCACGCGTATCGAGATCAAGGACATCAGCCCACCGGCCGACCTGATGGCCGCCATGTCCGGGCAGATGAAAGCCGAACGGATCAAGCGCGCCCAGATCCTCGAAGCCGAGGGCTTGCGAGCGGCGGCGATTCTGACCGCCGAAGGCAAGAAGCAGGCGCAGATCCTCGAGGCAGAGGGCAGCCGCCAGGCTGCGTTCCTTGAGTCGGAAGCCCGCGAACGCCAGGCGCAAGCCGAAGCCCTGGCCACCCAGGTGGTGTCCCAGGCCATCGCCGACGGTAACGTCCAGGCGGTGAATTACTTCGTCGCGCAAAAATACATCGACGCCTTGGGCCGCCTGGCCTCGGCCAACAACAGCAAGGTGATCCTGATGCCACTGGAAGCCAGCCAGGTCATCGGCGCAGTGGGCGGCATCGGCGAAATCGTCAGGGCCACTTTCGACAGCAAGAAAGCCTGAGGCGCGCGTATGTGGGTATTCCTGCAGCAAATGTCGTACTGGGACTGGCTGGCGCTGGGCGTCATCCTGCTGATCCTGGAAGTGTTTGGCGCCGGCGGTTACCTGCTGTGGATCGGCATGGCAGCCGCCGCCGTCGGGGTGCTCACGTTCGTCCTGCCGCAGCTGCCCTGGGAAATGCAATTCCTGCTGTTCGGCCTGTTCGCCATCGCGACAGCCTTGTACTGGTGGCGACGCCAGCGCAGCGCTGTTCGTCAAAGCGATCAGCCGCACCTGAACCTGCGTGGCCAGGAACTCATCGGCAAGGCCTTCCTGGTGCATGAAGCGATTGTCGACGGCCGCGGCAAGATCAAGGTGGCCGACGGCGTCTGGCTGGCCAAGGGGCCCGATTCGCCCGTTGGCGCCCGGGTCAAGGTAATTGCCCAGGAAGGCGCGATATTGACAGTCGAACGGACGGACTGACATGTCACGGAACTGAATCAGTGCGTGGGTAATCCAACGTCATAGTTAACCCTGTGGAGTCACCTATCATGCGTCTCAAACTTGCTGTCGCGACCCTGGCCTTGCTTTCTCTTCCCGTTGGCTCGGCAATGGCCGACACGTTTTGGCGTAACGTCATCTCGTCCGGTGCGACCACCGGTTCCACCTACCTGACCTTCAAGGATAACAAGCTGATCGTTGCCGCCCAGGACGACGCCGGCAGCTTCGTCGCCAGCGACGGCGGTATTCGTGGCCCTTATCTGGAAGCCGCGATGCAGAAAGTCCGTGCCGACAACCCAGGCCTGCAGGCCACCGACATGGAACTGGCCAACGCGATCCTGGCGAAAAACGCCATCGCCCAGGAGTGATTCCAGGTCGATGAAAAATGCCGCTCGGTTGAGCGGCATTTTTTTGCCTGAAGATATTCCAAGGCTGAGCTGAATAACCTGTGTGGGTTATTCGCCGATAGCAGCCTTGTAGCCTGCCGCATCGAGTAACTTGTCCAGCTCGGCCTTGTCGCTTGGCTTGAGCTTGAAGATCCAGGCGCCGTAGGGATCGGAGTTCAGCTGTTCCGGCGAACCACCCAAGTCTTCGTTGATCGCGGTCACTTCGCCTGAAATCGGCGAATAGATATCAGAAGCCGCTTTAACCGATTCGACCACACCGGCCTGATCGCCCGCAGCAAAAACCTTACCGACTTCAGTCAACTCGACAAACACCACATCGCCCAAGGCTTCCTGCGCATGATCGCTGATGCCCACGGTGACAGTACCGTCGGCTTCCAGGCGCGCCCACTCATGGCTTTCGGCAAAACGCAGTTCGGCAGGGATATCACTCATATTCTGTGTCCTCAAGAGAAAGTGTCAGCGGCCAGCGGCCCGCCGCAAAAGGTTAGATCAAGGTTTTGCCATGGCGGACGAAGGTCGGCTTGACCACTCGTACCGGGTACCACTTGCCACGAATTTCCACCTCGGCACGGTCGGCGGTAGCCATCGGAACACGTGCCAAGGCAATCGACTTGCTAAGCGTAGGAGAAAAACTACCACTGGTGATCTCCCCTTCGCCAATATCGGCGATGCGGACCACTTGATGGGCGCGTAGAACACCGCGCTCCTCAAGCACCAACCCGACCAGTTTGTGCTGCACGCCGGCAGCGAGCTCTGCTTCCAGGGCGCTGCGGCCGATGAACTGGCGGCTTGCAGGTTCCCACGCGATGCTCCAGGCCATGTTCGATGCCAAGGGTGAAACATCCTGGTGAATGTCCTGGCCGTAGAGGTTCATGCCAGCTTCCAGGCGCAAGGTATCCCGGGCGCCGAGACCGATGGGCGGAATGCCGGCGCCCACCAGATCGTTGAAAAAACTCGGGGCTTCATGGGCCGGCAGAACGATTTCCAAACCGTCTTCACCGGTATAGCCGGTACGGGCGATGAACCAGTCACCGTCGGCGCGGCCTTCGAAGGGTTTGAGCTGCTGGATCAACTGGCCGCGTGATTGGGTAACCAGTTCGGCAATCTTGTGCCGGGCTTGCGGCCCCTGGATGGCCAGCATCGCCAATTCGGGGCGCTCGTGCAGTTGCACGGCGTACTCGCCAAGTTGCGCCTGCATCCAGGCCAGATCCTGGTCGCGGGTGGAAGCATTGAACACCAGCCGGTAACCCTCCTCGACCCGGTAGATGATCATGTCGTCGACGATTCCGCCACGCTCGTTGAGCATAGTGCTGTACAACGCGCGGCCAGTGTCCTGCAAGCGATCGACATCATTGGCCAGCAAGCGCTGCAACCAGGCCTTGGCCTGGGGACCGGCAACGTCGATCACGGTCATGTGGGATACATCGAACACGCCGCAGTCACGACGCACCTGATGGTGCTCCTCAACCTGCGAGCCGTAGTGCAAGGGCATATCCCAACCGCCAAAATCGACCATCTTCGCGCCAAGGGCGAGATGAAGGTCATACAGAGGCGTACGCTGTCCCATGGGTTTCTCCTTCCGGGCTTGGCGAAGGTGCGGACGGGTACAACCACAGCCCAAACGTCTGAAAAAGATTTTTCTGACGTTCTTGGCTACCCGATCCGACAGACGGACCGCACCGAATGCCGCGCATTGTATCCGCATGCTGTTGGACTGACACCTAGGCGTGCTCTCAATTAGTTGAGAACGCGTCGATGGGCCGAACGCCGTATCAATCCGATGACCGGCAACAGCCCCACCAGCACCAAGGTCAGCGCCGGCAGTGCAGCCCGCGCCCATTCCCCTTCGCTGGTCATTTCAAAGATCCGTACCGCCAGCGTGTCCCAGCCGAACGGGCGCATCAGTAGCGTCGCCGGCATTTCCTTGAGTACATCGACGAACACCAGCAGTGCCGCGCTCAACGTGCCGGGCAGCAGCAACGGCAGATACACGTTGAAAAACAGTCGCGGCCCACTGACCCCGAGACTACGTGCTGCTTCGGGCAATGACGGGCGAATACGCGCCAAGCTGCTTTCTAAAGGACCGTAGGCCACGGCCAGGAAACGCACCAGATACGCCAACAACAGCGCTGACAGGCTGCCCAGCAGCAACGGCTTGCCTGCGCCGCCGAGCAGGACCGACAGGGGAATGACCAGCTCACGGTCCAGATAGCTGAACGCAAGCATGATCGACACCGCCAGCACCGATCCGGGCAAGGCATAGCCCAGGTTCGCCAGGCCGACACCCGCGCGGATGGGCCGGCTTGGCGCCAGACGTCGAGCGAAAGCCAGCAATAATGCGACACAAACGGTGACCAGGGCCGCGAGGGCGCCCAGGTAGAGGGTGTGAATGATCAAGCCGGCATAACGCTCGTCCAGGTCGAAACGACCGCGCTGCCAGAACCACACCACCAACTGCAGCACCGGAATGACAAACGCGCAGGCGAATACCAAAAGACACCAGCCGCTGGCAGCCACCGCCTTGAGCCCTCGCAAATGATACAGCGCCTTGGCCCGCGGTCGCTCGTTGCCGGCCCGTTGGGCGCCCCGGGCGCGACGTTCGCCGTAAAGCACCACCATGACCGCCAGCAGCAGGAGGCTGGCCAGTTGGGCAGCGCTGGAGAGGCTGAAAAAGCCGTACCAGGTTTTGTAGATGGCCGTGGTAAAGGTGTCGAAATTGAACACCGACACCGCCCCGAAATCTGCCAGGGTCTCCATCAAGGCCAGGGCCACGCCGGCACCGATTGCCGGCCTGGCCATCGGCAGCGCCACTCGCCAGAACGCCTGCCATGGCGATTGGCCGAGCACCCGGGCGGCTTCCATCAAGCCCTTGCCCTGGGCCAGGAAAGCACTGCGCGCAAGCAAGTAGACGTACGGGTAGAAAACCAGCACCAACACCAGGATCACACCGCCGGTCGAACGTACCCGGGGCAGGCGCAAGCCGCTGCCGAACCACTCACGCATCAGCGTTTGTACCGGGCCGGCAAAATCCAACAGGCCAACGAAGACAAACGCCAGCACATAGGCGGGAATCGCGAACGGCAGCATCAGCGCCCAGTCCAGCCAACGGCGGCCGGGGAATTCGCACAGGCTGGTGAGCCAGGCGAGGCTGACACCCAACATTGTCACGCCGATGCCGACGCCTACGATCAGCGTCAACGTGTTGCCCAACAGACGCGGCATTTGCGTATCCCACAGGTGGGACCATATCTGCTGGTCGACGCTCTGCCAGGAAAGCAGCAAGACACTCAGGGGCAACAGGACCAGCCCGGCAACGGCGAAGACCAGGGGATACCAACGGCGTTGGGCGGGGTGGGTCAAGGAGAGTTCTCGGTTGAAGGTCGTCGCTGACAAATGGCTTATGTGGCGAGGGAGCAGGCCCCCTCGCCACATATCATCAACGAACTGAAGCGGACTTGTATCAGTTCCAGCCAGCGCGATCCATCAGGCGAATGGCTTCGGCCTGGCGTTTGCCCGCCACTTCCACCGGCAGGGAATCGGCCTTGAACTTGCCCCACGCCGCGACTTCCTTGGACGGCTCCACTTTCGGGTTAGCGGGGAATTCCTGGTTCACGTCGGCGAAGATATTCTGCGCTTCTGGGGTGGTCATCCATTCCACCAGTTTCTTCGCGGCTTCCGGATGCGGGGCATGCTTGGTCAGGCCGATGCCCGAGAGGTTGATGTGCACGCCTCGGTCGGCCTGGTTAGGCCAGAACAGCTTAACTTTCAAGTCTGGCTTCTGCTGGTGCAGGCGACCGTAGTAATAGGTATTGATGATGCCAACGTCGCATTGGCCGGCGTTGATCGCTTCAAGCAATGCGGTGTCGTCGGAAAACACATCGGTGGATAGGTTCTTGACCCAGCCCTTGATGATTTCCTCGGTTTTTTCCGCGCCATGCGTTTCGATCAGGGTGGCGGTCAGCGACTGGTTGTAGACCTTTTTCGAGGTGCGCAGGCACAAGCGGCCTTCCCACTCTTTACCGGCAAGCGCCTCGTAGGTGGTCAGTTCGCCCGGCTTGACCCGGTCGGTCGAGTAGGCAATGGTCCGCGCCCGCAGGCTCAGGCCGGTCCAGGCGTGGGAAGAGGCGCGGTACTGAGGCGGGATGTTGGCATCGATCACCGGGGAGGTGAACGGCTGGAGAATGCCCATCTGCTCAGCCTGCCAGAGGTTGCCGGCATCGACGGTCAGCAGCAGGTCGGCAGTGGCGTTGGCGCCTTCAGCCTTGATCCGCTGCATCAATGGCGCTTCCTTGTCGGTGATGAACTTCACCGATACGCCGGTCTTCTTGGTGTAGGCGTCAAAAACCGGTTTGATCAGTTCATCGATGCGCGAGGAATAAACCACTACCTCATCGGCGGCCTGAGCGACAGAAGTGCCAATCAGGGTCAGTGCGAGGGCGGACAGCAGGCGTCTGGTTGCCAACATGGTAGCGGTCTCTCGATTGTGAACGAGCGCAAATGATAAGGACTCACATTTAGCACCACAATCGAACAGTGGGCAGACACATTTCCAAATGTTGCAAGAGTGGAGATCCGGACTTAAACCTTGGCCAGATCCGGCAAGTCTCCAGTCAACCCCAGCGCCTCGCGCACGAACAAGGCCTTGGCCTCGGGCATGCGGTTTACCAGCTTCAGACCAGTGTTACGCAGCCAGCGCACCGGCAATGGGTCGGCCTGGAACAATCGCTCGAAGCCTTCCATTGCCGCCATCAATGCGAGGTTATGCGGCATGCGCCGCCGCTCGTAGCGACTCAGTACCTTGGCGTCCGCCAGGCGCTCGCCGCGCCCGGATGCTTGCAACAGCACCTCGGCCAACACCGCGGCATCGAGAAACCCCAGGTTCACGCCCTGCCCGGCCAGCGGATGGATGGTGTGGGCCGCATCGCCGATCAGCGCCAGCCCTTCGGCCACGTAACGCTTGGCATGACGTTGCCGCAGCGGTACGCACAGACGCGGGTCGGCATTCAAGACAGTGCCTAGCTGGCCCTCGAAAGCCCGCTCCAGTTCGGCACAGAAACTGCCGTCATCAAGCGCCATCAAGCGCTGCGCTTGACCCGGTGTCGTCGACCAGACGATCGAGCACCAGTCGTGTTGACCGTCGCGTTCCAGCGGCAGGAATGCCAGCGGACCGTCGTCGGTAAAGCGTTGCCACGCGGTGTGACGATGAGGCCGGGCGCTGCGTACGCTGGTGACGATAGCGTGGTGCAAGTAATCCCACTCACGCGTGGCGATCCCCGTCAGTCGACGCACGGCGGAATTCGCCCCGTCGGCGGCAATCACCAGGGGCGCGCGCAAGGTGCGGCCATCGGCCAGGGTCAGCAGCCAATCATCGCCGGAGCGACGCATCTGCTCCAGCCGCGCATTGGCCAGCAGGCCCAGGTCGCAATCGTGCAATCGGTCCAGCAAGGCGTCCTGCACGACACGGTTTTCAACGATATGCCCCAGGACTTCGGCATGCAGGCTGGCGGCTGAAAAGTGAATCTGCCCAGTGCCGCTGCCGTCCCACACATGCATGTCGGAGTAAGGGCTCGCACGTCGGGCGGTGATGCCGTCCCAGACGCCCAGACGCTCGAGGATCCGCTGGCTGGCGGCCGACAAGGCACTTACCCGGGGCTCGAACGCCGCATGGGGATCAAAGGGCTTGACGCTCATCGGACTGCCGTCGAGCAACAGCACTTGCAAGCCACTGCCCTGCAACGCCAGCGCCAGGGCGCTGCCGACCATACCGGCACCGACAATCAGCAGATCTGCACGCAATTCCATGCTTTAAGCCTGTGTTGCTGGCGACATCGGTCGCCCGTGAAAAGAATGAGCCGGATCACGCATCGGGACGCGTCCCCAATCCCATGGCCTGGCGGGCGAACCAGCGCTTGGCCGGTGGCAGCAGGTCAAGCCCCAGCAGACCGAGGTTGCGCCCGAGGGAGACCAGGGGCAGGTCGCTGCTGAACAGGCGCGTCACTTGGTCGGAGAAGCCCACGGTGAGGGCCTGGTCCAGCCGCTGACGCTCGCGGTAGGCTTGCAATACAGCAAAATCGCCTGGCGCGCTGTCACTCTCGAGCAATGCATCGGCCAAGGCCTGCGCATCACGCAAGGACAGGTTGAATCCCTGCCCGGCAATCGGGTGCAGGCTGTGGGCCGCATTGCCGAGGATCGCCAGGTGCGATCGGACTTGCTCCTCGGCCTCCACCAGCGCCAGCGGATACAGATGCCGCGCGCCCACTTGTTTCAACGTGCCCAGCCGGTAGCCGAACACATGCTGCAATTCAGCGAGGAAGCTGCGCTCGTCGAGGGAGGCCAGCCGTTGCGCGTCCATGCCTTGGCGCGTCCAGACCAATGCACAACGATTTTCCGGCAATGGCAACAAGGCCATCGGGCCGTCATCGGTGAAGCGCTCGAACGCCACGCCGTTGTGGGCCTCACCAGGCGTGACGTTGGCAATCAAGGCGCTCTGGTCGTAGGGTCGATTTCGCACACCGACGCCCAACTGCTCTCGCAATCCGGAGCGACCGCCATCGGCCAATACCGCAAGTTCGCATTCCACGGTGGTTTCGTCGTCGAGGGTCAGTCGATACCCAGCGACTTGCGGCTCCATTCGGGTGACTTGCGCCGGACACCGCCAACTGACAACGTCTTTATCCAGGCCTTGCCACAGGCACTGGCCGAGCCAAGCGTTTTCCACCACGTAGCCCAGGGCCGGCACGCCCTCCTCCATGGCGGACAACCGCGCCGTGGAAAACCGCCCACGGTCGGAGACGTGAATCTGCTTGATCGGCTCGGCGCGACGGGAAATTTCCTGCCACAGGCCCAAGCGTTGATAAATTTGCCGCGCGCCGAATGAGAGCGCCGATGAACGCGCATCGTAGCTTGGCTGCCAGGCATCACCAGGCGCAAAGGGCTCGATCAGCATGATCGTCCAGCCCCGGGCCTTGGCCCCGGCCTGCAAGGCCAGCGCCAGGCTTGCGCCAACCAGGCCGCCCCCGATGATTGCCACATTGACCCGGCTCATGCCGCCTGGGTCCGCGCATCGGCCATCAGGGCCTCGATTTCGGCGACCGTTTTCGGCACGCCACGGGTCAGGATTTCACAACCGGTCTTGGTTACCACCACGTCATCCTCGATGCGCACGCCAATGCCGCGCCATTTTTTCGCGACGCGGCGGTCGTTCGGGCCGATGTAGATGCCCGGTTCCACCGTCAGGGTCATCCCGACCTCCAGCACTCGCCACTCGCCGCCGACCCGGTATTCGCCCACGTCGTGCACGTCCATGCCCAGCCAATGACCGGCGCGGTGCATGTAGAACGCCCGGTACGCTTCACTGGCGATCAATTCATCCACCTCGCCCTCCAACAGCCCGAGCTGCACCAGACCTTCGGTAATGACCCTGACTGTTGCTTCGTGGGCCTGGTTCCAGTGTTTCTCCGGCGCGATTTCGGCGAATGCGGCTTCCTGGGCGGCCAGCACTATTTCGTAGATCGCCTTCTGCTCGGGCGAGAACTTGCCGCTGACCGGCCAGGTCCGGGTGATGTCGCTGGCGTAGCAGTCAATTTCACAACCGGCATCGATCAGCACCAGGTCACCGTCCTTGAGCAGCGCATCGTTCTGCTGGTAATGCAGCACGCAGCTGTTGCGCCCGGCCGCGACGATGGAACCGTAGGCCGGCATTTTTGCGCCGCCCTTGCGAAACTCATAGTCTAGCTCCGCTTCCAGGCTGTATTCGTAAAGACCCGGACGCGCCGCTTGCATAGCGCGGATGTGCGCCTGGGCGGAAATCCGCGCCGCTTCGCGCATGACTTTTATTTCCGCCGCCGTTTTATACAGGCGCATGTCGTGCAGCAAATGATCCAGGGCAACGAATTCGTTCGGCGGCTGGGCGCCAAGGTGGGCCTTGGACCGGATCACGTTGATCCATTCCATCAGGTGCCGGTCGAACTCCGGGTTACTGCCCATGGCCGAGTACACCCGGTCGCGGCCTTCGATCAGGCCCGGCAGGATGTCGTCGATGTCAGTGATGGGAAAGGCGTCGTCGGCACCGTAGTCATGGATCGCACCTTCCTGGCCCGCGCGCAGGCCGTCCCACAACTCTCGTTCGGCGTTGCGCTCGCGACAAAAGAGGATGTATTCGCCATGGGCGCGGCCGGGCATCAGCACCAGCACCGCTTGCGGCTCGGGAAAGCCGCTGAGGTATTGGAAGTCACTGTCCTGGCGGTAGACGTGCTCGACGTCGCGGTTGCGGATCGCAACGGCGGCGGCGGGCAGGATTGCGATGCTGTTGGGTTCCATCTGCGCCATCAGGGCCTTGCGGCGACGGCTGTATTCCGATTTCGGGATATGAATCATGGGCAGACGGGGTTCCCTCTAAAAATTAATGCAAGGACGGCTTGGGGGCCGCTGCATCGGTTTTCTTGGTCTCGGTGAACAGCAGCAATGGCGCGACCCGCAGGTACTCCATCACTTCCATGTAGTCGCTTTCGCCGTCATCGGACTCTTCCAGGGCATCCTGGACCTGGGAGATCGCGGCCAAGTCCTGCAACACTTCCTTCGCTTCTTCGCTCAGCGCGTATTCGCGGCGGGTCAGGCCGAAACCGGCGAGGAAGCCCTGGCACCACTGGCCCAGCGCCGCGGCGCGTTCGGCCAAGGGGGCGTCGTCAGTGGGCAATAGCAGGACGACGGTCATGTCGTCGCTGGTCAACTCGCCCTTGACCATTTCCTGCAGGCCGATCAACGCGTTACGGACGTTGTCCGCCGGCTCGCCTTCCAGCAGCTCGGCGGCGTCGGCCAACCAGCCGTCGGCTTCGAAACCGGCGCCGGCGCAACTGCGACCGAGCAACAAGCCATGCAGCTCTGCAGGCGAGACAGGATGACCGCTGGTGCTCAGCAGGGTGGCGAACGCTTGGTACGGGGAATTCTGAATGGGCATGGGCAGCTAGGCGCCAGACGGCGCTATGTCTAGAATGGAGGCCTTGTATCCTACATCGACAGACTCGCCAAGACCATTAAAGGCTGTGCGACCCTTATCCCCCATCAGACACAATCTTCAGTGGACACAATGGAAGACACCGACCTGCAAGCGCTGATGGCCAGACTCGAGTTGCTAATTGACCGGGTCGAGCAACTTAAGAGCCAAAACGGACTCCTATTAGCTCAGGAAAAAACCTGGCGCGAGGAACGCGCGCACCTCATTGAAAAAAACGAAATCGCCCGGCGTAAGGTCGAATCGATGATTTCGCGCCTCAAGGCCCTGGAGCAAGACTCATGAGTTCAAGCAATAGCGTTACCGTGCAGATCCTCGATAAAGAGTATTCGATCATCTGTCCCCAGGAAGAGCGCAGCAACCTGGTGAGCGCCGCCCGTTACCTGGATGGCAAGATGCGCGAGATCCGCAGCAGCGGCAAAGTCATCGGCGCTGATCGCATCGCCGTGATGGCCGCCTTGAACATCACCCACGACCTGCTGCATCGCCAGGATACGCCGGACGTACAGGTCAGTGGCTCGACCCGTGAACAGGTTCGCGACCTGCTTGATCGGGTGGATCTGGTACTCGCCACCGATCCGGACGTCAGCAAGGGCTGATTCGCGCGACTGCCTGGGGTATACTGACGTCACTCCCTGGGGTGCTTGCCAGTTGGTGATGTCCCTGAGCCGATACGCACAACCACGGGGGTTGCACGTTGGGGCCGGTGTGCATGTCCGCTTGACGGAAAGCCTTAACGCCTCCTGCAACTTCCACCTTGAACTTTCGGGTTCAAGGGCTAAGCCGACAGCGGTTCATCCGGGGAGCCTGATTCTCGAAACAATGCCAGTCATTCATGACTGGCATTGTCGTTTCTGGCGTTTGGCATTTCTGGTCGCATCGTTTGCGGTTACGCTGTCCGATGTCGCCGACTCGTGAAGCATCGATATGACTGAACCTGCGCTGCTGTCTCGCCCGCAACTTCGACGCCTGCTGCGCCAGGCCCGTCGCGCCCTGACACCTGCCCAACAGCGGCAAGCCGCTCACGGGCTTTATCGGCAACTGGCCCAGCATCCGCTGTTTCGCCGCGCCAGACACATCGCCCTGTACCTGCCCAACGACGGCGA
Source organism: Pseudomonas sp. SWRI92 (assembly GCF_014268685.1). NCBI lineage: Bacteria > Pseudomonadati > Pseudomonadota > Gammaproteobacteria > Pseudomonadales > Pseudomonadaceae > Pseudomonas > Pseudomonas sp. SWRI92. The sequence goes on along the minus strand of NZ_JABWQY010000002.1, from coordinate 451,934 downwards.
GATCGATCCGCGCCTGCTACTGCGCGCTGCCCAACGCCGGGGCAAGGCCGTCTACCTGCCGGTACTCAGCCCATGGCCGCAAACCAAGATGGTCTTCCAGCGAATCCATCCCGGCGAGAAAATGCAGCCCAATCGCTTTCGTATCCCTGAACCGCGCAAGAATATCGCCCGGCAACGCAAGGTCTGGACACTGGACTTGGTATTGTTGCCGCTGGTCGGATTTGACGACGCGGGAGGTCGGCTAGGCATGGGTGGCGGCTTTTATGACCGCAGCCTGGCGTACCTGTCGCGACGCAGACAATGGCGTAAGCCGACATTGCTGGGCTTGGCCCACGAGTGTCAGAAAGTCGAACGATTGGCACAGGCAAGTTGGGATGTACCGCTACAGGGAACGGTCAGCGACAGGCGTTGGTACTTTGCACGAGAGACGCCGCGAGAATAGCGGCGTCTTGGAAAACAAGCTCAGCGCTTGAGCGAAGGCGCTGGTTGGGTGATTTCTACCGGAGCATCGGTCTTGTTGCTCCATAAACTCTGGGCGTAACCCGTGGTTACGACCCCGAGGCCGAACAGGATGACCAGTATCCACAACAAATCCGGTTTGCGTTTCATCGATTGCCCCCCTCAAGGCAGATCACACACGATGACAGCAGCGGTTTTCTTATTGGCCGTGCAGCAGCGTCAAGCTTGGAAGGCCGGCATTTTGCGGCAACCTGAACCCACACGCAAACTCTGGCGTCAACCGACTGTCGGTTTGTCATAAAATCGCTGAACTTTTTTAACTCAACACCCCCCAGGAGTAGAAATCATGGCCTATTGGCTGATGAAATCCGAGCCCGACGAATTGTCCATCCAGGGCCTGGAAAAGCTCGGCCAAGCGCGCTGGGACGGGGTTCGCAACTATCAGGCGCGCAACTTTCTGCGAACCATGACAGTCGGCGACTCATTTTTTTTCTACCACTCCAGCTGCCCCGAGCCCGGCATCGCCGGGATCGGCAAAATCATCAAGGCCGCCTATCCCGACCCAACGGCCCTGGAACCTGACGGCCATTACTTCGACGCCAAGGCCAGCCTGGAGAAAAATCCCTGGACCGCGATCGACGTGGCCCATGTCGAGACGTTCTCACGCGTCCTGAAGCTCGACTATCTAAAACAGCAGGCCGCCCTGGCCGAGATGCCGCTGGTGCAAAAAGGCTCACGGTTGTCGGTGATGCCGGTGACGGCCGAACAGTGGGCGGCGGTCATTGCATTGAAATCTTGAACGATAGGCGGCTGACCCGCTTGATCGGGCTTACTGGATGATCAGGTTGTTGAACAACAGATCTTCAACCATCGGCTTGCCGGTCTCGTCGTTCATGACCTGCTGGGTCTGCTTCAACGCTTCCTGACGGAGCTTTTCCTTGGCTTCGAGGTTATTCATGGTCTCGCTGGTCTGCTGGGCAAACAGCGCCACCAATTGATTGCGAATCAACGGCTCGTTTGCCTTCACCGCTGCAGCGGCGGCATCGCCGGTCACGCGCAAGGCAACGTCGGCCTTGTAGACCTTCAGCTTCGTCGTACCGTCCAGCCCATAATTGCCCACGAACGGTGGGCTCAGGGTGATGTAGCTGACCTTCGGCGGCGCCTCGCCCTCTTTGGCTTCTTCGGCCATCGCAGCCACAGGCAACGACAGGGCCAGCAACAACATGATCCACGCTTTCACATTCCACTCCTCATCCGATTTGCGGCCCAGCATACCGACCCGCCGTCCAAGCACAAGCTTATGAACAGCTATCAGGGCGGGGCATGCTCGTTGACCCCTTGACTCTCACACCTACACTTATCGGCCATCACTCCCAAAGGAATAGCCCTGATGAAAGCCGTGCTGTGCAAAGAGTTCGGTCCCGCCGAATCGCTGGTGCTGGAAGACGTCGCCAGTCCAGTCATAAAGAAGAATGAAGTGCTGCTGGACGTGCACGCCGCCGGGGTGAATTTTCCTGACACCTTGATCATCGAGGGCAAATACCAGTTCAAGCCACCCTTCCCGTTTTCCCCGGGCGGCGAAGCGGCGGGCGTCGTCCGTGAAGTGGGAGAAAAGGTCAGCCACCTGAAAGTCGGCGACCGGGTCATGGCGCTCACCGGTTGGGGCAGCTTCGCCGAGCAGGTGGCGGTACCGGGCTACAACGTATTGTCGATTCCTTCGACCATGGACTTCAACACCGCTGCCGCCTTCAGCATGACCTACGGCACCTCGATGCACGCCCTCAAGCAGCGAGCCAACTTGCAGCCCGGTGAAACCCTGCTGGTGCTCGGCGCCTCCGGCGGAGTCGGCCTGGCGGCGGTGGAAATCGGCAAGGCCATGGGCGCCAGGGTCATTGCCGCCGCCAGCAGCGCGGAGAAACTCGCCGTGGCCAAGGCCGCCGGTGCCGACGAATTGATCAACTACAGCGAAAACAGCCTCAAGGATGAAATCAAGCGCCTGACCGACGGCCAGGGCGCCGATGTGATCTACGATCCGGTGGGCGGAGACCTGTTCGACCAGGCCATCCGCGCCATCGCCTGGAACGGCCGGTTGCTGGTCGTCGGCTTCGCCAGCGGACGCATCCCCGAACTGCCGGTGAACCTGGCCCTGCTCAAGGGCGCCGCCGTAGTCGGCGTGTTCTGGGGCTCATTTGCCCAGCGCCAGCCCCAAGACAACGCTGCCAACTTCCAGCAATTGTTCGGCTGGTTCGCCGAAGGAAAGCTGAAGCCGCTGGTATCGCAAGTGTACCCACTGAGCAACGCCGCCCAGGCGATCAATGACCTTGGGCAGCGCAAGGCTGTGGGGAAGGTGGTTGTGCAGGTGCGTTGAAACCAGACGGACAAAAAAGGCCAGAACCGCTGATAAGGCGGTTCTGGCCTTTTTTTCTGCGTACGACGATTCCCACAGCGCCGTCAGTTTATACGCACGCGACATGTTCGCTTAAGAACATGATCAATCGAATTTTCCACTATTTATGCGACAACGAGCGGTGCTATTTTCGGTAACGAAACTGTAACATTCGCATCCGCCGTTATAACAAGAACTGGAGCACTTGAATGTTTGCCTTCTTCCGACCAGCCGTACACCAGGCAGTCCTGCCTGAAGAAAAAATAGACAGCACCTACCGACGCCTTCGCTGGCAGATTTTCGCCGGGATTTTCATTGGCTATGCGGGTTACTACCTGCTGCGCAAAAACTTCTCCCTGGCCATGCCATACCTCATCGACGAGGGTTACACCCGCGGCCAATTGGGCTTGGCCATGTCGGCCATTGCCATTGCCTACGGATTGTCGAAATTCTTGATGGGCCTGGTGTCCGATCGCTCCAATCCACGCTACTTCCTGCCATTTGGCTTGTTGGTGTCAGCCGGTGTGATGTTCGTTTTCGGTTTTGCGCCGTGGGCAACGTCCAGCGTAACCATCATGTTCATCCTCCTGTTCATCAACGGCTGGGCCCAAGGCATGGGCTGGCCGCCGAGCGGACGGACCATGGTGCACTGGTGGTCGCAGAAGGAACGTGGCGGCGTGGTGTCGGTGTGGAACGTGGCGCACAACGTCGGCGGCGGCCTGATCGGCCCGCTGTTCCTGCTGGGCATGGCCTGGTTCAATGATTGGCACGCGGCATTCTATGTGCCGGCCACGGTGGCGCTGTTCGTCGCGGTATTTGCCTTCGCGACCATGCGCGACACCCCGCAATCGGTGGGCCTGCCGCCAATCGAGAAATACAAGAACGACTACCCTGAAGGCTACGACGCCAGCCACGAGAACGAATTCAGCGCCAAGGAAATTTTCGTCAAGTACGTGCTGCGCAACAAGATGCTGTGGTACATCGCCATGGCCAACGTCTTCGTCTACTTGTTGCGCTACGGCGTGCTGGACTGGGCGCCGACCTACCTCAAGGAAGCCAAGGGCTTCACGGTGGACAAGAGCTCCTGGGCTTACTTCTTCTACGAATGGGCAGGTATTCCGGGCACGCTGTTGTGTGGCTGGATGTCCGACAAGATCTTCCGTGGCAATCGTGGCCTGACCGGCATGGTATTCATGGCGTTGGTAACCGTGGCGACCCTGGTGTACTGGCTGAACCCGGCCGGCAACCCGACCGTCGACATGATCGCCCTGGTTTCCATCGGCTTCCTGATCTACGGCCCGGTCATGCTGATCGGCTTGCAAGCGCTTGAGCTGGCGCCGAAGAAAGCCGCCGGTACCGCCGCGGGCTTCACTGGGTTATTCGGTTACCTGGGCGGCTCGGTCGCGGCCAGCGCCGCCATGGGCTACACCGTGGACCACTTCGGCTGGGACGGCGGCTTCGTACTGTTGATCGGTGCCTGCCTATTGGCAATGGCATTCCTCGCGCCCACCCTGTGGCACAAGCAAATCGCCAGTCAGAGCCGCGAAGCGGTCGTCTGATCCAGCGTTGATTTGCAGCGCCTGAGCCGCGCCTCCAGATTCCGGTCTGGCATGGCGTGGCTGCGCAGGGCGTGGATGGTCTGCTCGACATAATCGCGAGTCGTGCCATAACGCCCGCAGGCACTTTCGAACACTTGGCTCAGCACATGATCCGGCAGGTTGCCGGCATAGCTGGGCAAGTGTCGCTCCAACACGAAACCCAAGGCTTGAACCCGGTTGCCATCCTCAAGACGGCACGTGAGCCAGTGCGGGCGGTAGGACGGGACCGGCATTTCGCGCTGCCACAGGGCAAACAACGAATCCTCAAGGTTCTCTTGTGGCAATCGGTAAGCGAAACCGCTGCAAGAGCCGCCGCGATCCAGCCCGAACACCAAGCCCGGCAGTTCCGGCGTACCGCGATGCTCATGGGACCATAGATACAATCCACGATGATAACCGTGGACCCGACCGCGCAATCGCTCCGCTGCCGTGCACTCCGGCCGCCAGATCAACGAGCCGTAGGCGAACAACCAGACCGGGCCGCCTTGATGAAGACTCATGGTCGACTGCATGGAGGCGAGCAATTGTTCGCGGGTCAGCTGTGGACCCAACTCGAGTCGTGGCGGGTACAGGGCGCAGGTTATGGCGGATTCGATAGCGGTCATGGCCGGTAGCGGTTGGCTCCTCGCGGGGCGAAAAGTGGTCGGTGTGCCGTCATGGCATTGACGGTCAGGGGAATTCAGGCAAGTTAAATGCCATTGCGTACCCTATATACGTTATCGGTATCTAGCCCCGAGACTAAATATCGAAACGAAATATATAAAGTTATATCGACGGGAAGGTAGTACCCATTCCTGTGGCGAGGGGATTTATCCCCGCTGGGCTGCGCAGCAACCCTAATACAGTGAACTCAATCTTCCTGGCAGACTGAGGTGCCTGGTTTGGGGCTGCTTCACAGCCCAGCGGGGATAAATCCCCTCGCCACAAAAAGCTCATTGAACCCAGGTTGATGAACGCGGTTCAAGCCCGCGGCGCATACGCAAACACATCGGCACGCATCTGATGAGCGTCCATTCCAGCGCCCACGAGCGCATCGAGCGTGGCGTAGATCATCGCCGGCGAACCGCTGGCGTAGACATAGACCCCCGAAAGATCAGCGATATCCTCGCAGACGGCTTCGTGGAGCATGCCGCAGCGCCCTTCCCAGCCGCACAAATCGCTGACGACTTTGTGCAGGTACAGATTGGGCAGCGACTTCCATTCGTCCCAATGCTCGATCTCATAGAAATCTTCCGGACGCCGCACACCCCAATACAGATGCACCGGGTGCTTGAACCCCTGCGCGCGGCAGTGCTCGATCAGGCTGTGCATCTGCGCCATGCCGGTCCCGGCAGCGATCAAGACCAGCGGGCCATCCGGCAGCTCGGACAGATGCGTGTCACCAAAAGGCATCTCGATGCGCACGTTGGGGTTGCGCTGCAGCTGGTCCAAAAGGCTCTGCGCACTGCTTTCGCGCACCAATACATGCAATTGCAGGTCGCGCCCCGAATGCGGTGCAGAAGCCAGGGAGAACGCTGACTTCTCACCGTTCTCCCGCTCAATCATCAAATACTGCCCCGCGTGGTAGCGCGGCGGCTTGCCCGCTGGCGCACGCAGGCGTACCCGCCAGACATCGCCGCCCACTTCGGCGCACTCGGTAACCTGGCATGCCAGGCTGCGTACCGGCAACTCACCCGGCGCCAGCACGCCATCCCATAGCAGCACGCAATCCTCCAAGGGCTCGGCGATGCACGTAAAGATCTCACCGTGATCACGCACCTCTCCGGCCTGCTCCACGCGGCCCTCCACCAGCAACGCGCCACACACGTGACAGTTGCCATTGCGGCAGCTTTGCGGGCATTCGTAGCCCAGGCGCCGGGCGCCATCGAGAATCCGCTCGGCCGGCTGTATCTCCAGCACCGCGCCGGAAGGCTGCAACGTTACACGCATCAATCTATTCCTAACTGATTCCAGATGGCATCGATCCGTTGGGTAACGGCTTCATCCTTGACGATAACCCGGCCCCATTCACGCGTGGTCTCACCGGGCCATTTATGCGTGGCATCGAGCCCCATCTTCGACCCCAGGCCGGACACCGGCGAGGCGAAGTCGAGATAATCGATCGGTGTGTTCTCGATCATTACCGTGTCGCGCTTGGGGTCCATGCGCGTGGTGATGGCCCAGATCACATCGTTCCAGTCTCGTGCGTTGATATCGTCGTCAGTGACAATAACGAACTTGGTATACATGAATTGTCGTAAAAACGACCAAACGCCCAACATGACTCGCTTGGCATGCCCTGGATACGACTTCTTCATGGTCACCACGGCCATGCGATACGAGCAGCCTTCCGGTGGCAGGTAGAAATCGGTGATCTCCGGGAATTGCTTCTGCAGGATCGGCACGAACACTTCGTTCAGCGCCAGGCCGAGGATCGCCGGCTCATCGGGTGGACGACCCGTGTAGGTGCTGTGATAAATCGGCTTGATCCGGTGGGTGATGCGCTCGACGGTGAACACCGGGAAGCTGTCGACTTCGTTGTAATAGCCGGTGTGATCGCCGTAAGGACCTTCGTCAGCCATTTCGCCCGGGTGGATCACGCCCTCGAGAATGATCTCGGCCGTGGCCGGTACTTGCAGATCGTTGCCACGGCATTTCACCAGTTCGGTGCGATTGCCCCGCAGCAGGCCGGCGAATGCATATTCGGAGAGGCTGTCGGGCACGGGCGTGACGGCGCCAAGAATGGTCGCCGGGTCTGCACCCAGGGCCACCGATACCGGGAAGGGCTGGCCGGGGTGCTTTTCGCACCATTCGCGGTAATCCAGCGCACCACCGCGGTGACTCAGCCAACGCATGATGACCTTGTTGCGGCCAATCACTTGCTGACGGTAGATACCGAGATTCTGGCGGTCCTTGTTTGGCCCCTTGGTGACGGTCAGGCCCCAGGTGATCAGCGGCCCGACGTCGCCCGGCCAGCAGGTCTGCACCGGAAGCATGGCCAGGTCGACATCGTCGCCTTCGATTACCACTTCCTGGCAGATTGCGTCCTTGACGACTTTCGGCGCCATGGAAATGATCTTGCGGAAAATCGGCAGCTTCGACCAGGCGTCCTTCAGCCCCTTCGGCGGCTCGGGTTCCTTGAGGAATGCCAACAGCTTGCCGATTTCGCGCAATTCGCTGACCGCCTCGGCGCCCATGCCCAGGGCCACGCGCTCCGGCGTGCCAAACAGGTTGCCCAATACTGGAATGTCGTAGCCGGTCGGGTTCTCGAACAGCAGCGCCGGGCCTTTTGCGCGCAAGGTGCGGTCGCAGACCTCGGTCATTTCCAGCACAGGGGACACGGGCACCTGGATGCGCTTGAGCTCGCCGCGCTGTTCCAGACCGCTGATAAAGTCGCGCAAGTCGCGATACTGCATGCAAAGCCTCATGGTGACCGTGACGTTCGGGGGCCCCGAGTTTAACGCCGCCCGTTCAGAATAGTGAATGCACAGATAGCAAAAAGCCGGGTTTCCCCGGCTCTTGCTGGCCTGTTCGACTTACTTGCGTTTCATCGACAGGAAGAACTCATCGTTGGTCTTGGTCGTCTTCAGCTTGTCGATCAAGAACTCGATGGCTGCCACCTCATCCATTGGATGCAGCAGCTTGCGCAAGATCCACATGCGCTGCAACTCGTCATCGGCGGTCAGCAATTCTTCGCGACGGGTGCCGGAACGGTTGATGTTGATGGCCGGGAACACACGTTTCTCGGCGATGCGACGGTCCAGGGGCAGTTCCATGTTGCCGGTACCCTTGAACTCCTCGTAGATCACTTCGTCCATCTTCGAGCCGGTTTCAACCAGCGCGGTGGCGATGATGGTCAACGAGCCGCCTTCTTCGATGTTCCGCGCGGCACCGAAGAAACGCTTCGGTTTCTCCAGGGCATGGGCATCGACACCACCGGTCAGCACTTTGCCGGAGCTCGGGATCACAGTGTTGTAGGCACGGGCCAGACGAGTGATGGAGTCGAGCAGGATCACCACGTCCTTCTTGTGCTCGACCAGGCGCTTGGCCTTCTCGATCACCATCTCAGCTACCTGCACGTGGCGGGTCGGCGGCTCGTCGAAGGTCGAGGCAACCACTTCGCCGCGCACGGTGCGCTGCATCTCGGTCACTTCTTCCGGACGTTCGTCGATCAGCAGCACGATCAGGTGAACTTCAGGGTTGTTACGGGCAATGTTGGCTGCGATGTTCTGCAGCATGATCGTCTTGCCCGCTTTCGGCGGTGCCACGATCAGGCCGCGCTGGCCTTTGCCGATGGGTGCGCACAGGTCGATGACACGACCGGTGAGGTCTTCAGTGGAACCGTTGCCGGCTTCCATCTTCATGCGCACGGTCGGGAACAGCGGCGTCAGGTTCTCGAAGAGAATCTTGTTCTTTGCGTTTTCCGGACGGTCGAAGTTGATCGTGTCGACCTTGAGCAGGGCGAAATAACGCTCGCCTTCCTTCGGAGGTCGGATCTTGCCAACGATGGTGTCACCGGTGCGCAAGTTGAAGCGACGGATCTGGCTCGGCGAGACGTAGATATCGTCTGGGCCGGCAAGGTAGGAAGCGTCTGCGGAGCGGAGAAAGCCGAAGCCGTCCTGGAGAATCTCCAGCACGCCATCACCGGAGATTTCCTCGCCGCTTTTCGCGTGCTTCTTGAGCAGGGAGAAAATCACGTCCTGCTTGCGCGAACGGGCCATATTTTCTATGCCCATCTGTTCGGCCAATTCGAGCAGTTCGGTAATCGGCTTTTGCTTGAGTTCAGTCAGATTCATATAGGAATGACGTAATCATTTATGGAGGGGGGAAATTAAGCTTTTGGCTTAATGAGGCCGCGCCGCGGAGAAGGCGACAGGATCGCGTACTTATTCGAAAGGAGAGCGTCGGCGACGGCTTGCAGGGGGCACTGGAGAAACCAGTGCGGGGCCGAATGTACCACCTGGGTTTGCCAGCGTCTAGCCCCGGATAACGAAAAAGCCCCGCGATTTGCGGGGCTTTTCCAGTGGCATTCGGCGCTTAGATGTTGGCGTCGAGGAAAGCAGCCAGTTGTGACTTCGACAGCGCGCCGACCTTGGTGGCCTCGACGTTGCCGTTCTTGAACAGCATCAGCGTCGGGATACCGCGCACGCCGTGCTTGGCCGGGGTTTCCTGGTTCTCGTCGATGTTCAGCTTGGCAACGGTCAGCTTGCCTTTGTAGGTCTCGGCAATCTCGTCCAGGACCGGAGCGATCATTTTGCAAGGACCGCACCACTCAGCCCAATAGTCGACCAGTACCGCGCCTTCGGCCTTGAGTACGTCAGCTTCGAAGCTAGCGTCGCTAACGTGTTTGATCAGATCGCTGCTCATGGAAATCTCCGGGGTCATCAGCAAAAAAACGTGGCCCATCATAGCTGCCCTTCCCGGGTTCAGGAAGCCGCAGTTGATTGAGTCTCGCTATGACGCTTGATGGCTTTAGGTATGGCTCGCCTCACGAAGCGGCAGGCGCAACGAAAGAAATACCGGTACGCAGGGCAGCGTTACGTACATGTTCCTGCATGGCTTTTTGCGCGGCGCCCGAAGCGCGACGAGCCAGGGCGCGAAGGATCTTGCGATGCTCCTGCCAGGTCTCCATCGCCCGCTCCGCCCTGATGAACGGTAGCTTCTGACTTTCCAGGAAGATCTCGGCGCTGGCGGTAAGAATGCTCAGCATCGCCTGATTGCCACTGGCCAGGAGGATCTGTCGATGAAAGTCGAAATCCAGCCGCGCTGCGGCGTCGAAGTCCCCCGCCTTCAACTCCCGGCGCATGGCTTGGAGATTGTCATCCAGCGTATCGAGGTCATCGGCGCTCAACGTCACCGCCGCCAAACCGGCCGCAAACCCCTCCAGGGCATAACGCAGTTGGAAGATATCCACAGGCGAAACCTGGGACGCGAACGGCCAGCCAGGCGCCGAGTTACTGACGAGCACCGTTGCCGGTGATTGCACGAACACCCCTTTGCCCGGTTGGACACTGATCATCCCCAGCGCACTCAACGACGAAAGCGCCTCGCGCAACGACGCTCGACTCACGCCCAACTGCAGCGCCAGGTCCCGTTGCGAAGGCAGCGAATCCCCCGGACCGAAGCCTTGGTCGGCGATCAATTTGCGAATGGCTTGCAGCGCCACTTCAGGAACGGCACGGGAGATGGAATTCATGTTTTTCAGACGAACCAGGCCAGTGAGCGGCTAGTTGTAAAGCTATTCACAGCGCCCGGCAAGTCGTGCCCCAGCGGGGTTCGGCGGTCAATACCAACGCCCGATAAAGGTGCAAAACCCTGCGCAACTGTTCAGACCAGTAAGACCGCGCCCCACCAGCAAACTCGTGGCTTTTGGAGGACAAACGGCTGCTTGGCATGGCCTGTGCTCTGTCCGAACGCAGAAATCACATCACCGATTGCGGAGATTCGCCATGATTCAGCGTTGCAGCGTTCTGCTCACTGCCCTGTTTGCCAGCCTGATGCTCACCCAGCTGCCTGCCCACGCCGATGGCCTGGAGGACGTGGTCAAGCGCGGCACGCTCAAGGTCGCGGTGCCGCAGGACTTCCCGCCATTCGGCTCCGTAGGGCCGGACATGAAGCCCCGCGGCCTGGACATCGACACCGCTAAATTGCTGGCCGACCAACTCAAGGTCAAGCTTGAACTGACCCCGGTCAACAGCACCAACCGCATTCCGTTCCTGACCACTGGCAAAGTCGACCTGGTGATATCCAGCCTGGGCAAGAACCCGGAGCGAGAAAAAGTCATCGACTTCTCCAGCGCCTATGCGCCGTTCTACCTGGCTGTGTTCGGCCCGCCTGATGCCGCAATCAATGGCCTGGATGACCTCAAGGGCAAGACCATCAGCGTCACCCGTGGCGCCATCGAAGACATCGAGCTGAGCAAAGTCGCCCCCGAAGGCACCACCATCAAGCGCTTCGAAGACAACAACTCGACCATCGCCGCCTACCTGGCCGGTCAGGTGGACCTGATCGCCAGCGGCAACGTGGTCATGGTCGCGATCAGCGAACGCAACCCCAAGCGCGTCCCGGCGTTGAAAGTCAAACTCAAGGATTCACCGGTGTACGTGGGCGTGAACAAGAACGAGCCGGCGCTGTTGGACAAGGTCAACCAGATCCTCGCCACCGCCAAGACCGATGGCAGCCTGGAGAAAAATTCCCAGACCTGGCTCAAGCAGCCGCTGCCGGCCGACCTTTGATCGTCGCTTGAGAGGCTGAGCATGGCTTATCAGTTCGATTTCCTGCCGGTGGTGCAAAACACCGAGCTGCTGTTGCGCGGCGCGCTGTTCACCCTGGAGCTGACGGCCATCGGCGCGTTGCTCGGGGTCGGCCTGGGCATCGTCGGGGCGGTGGTGCGGGCCTGGAATATCCGTCCGTTCGCGGCGATCTTCGGCGCGTACGTGGAATTGATCCGCAACACGCCATTCCTGGTTCAACTGTTTTTCATCTTCTTCGGCTTGCCGTCCCTGGGCTTGCAGATTTCCGAATGGCAGGCCGCGGTGTTGGCGATGGTAATCAACCTTGGCGCGTATTCCACCGAGATCATCCGCGCCGGCATCCAGGCCATCCCACGGGGTCAACTGGAGGCCGCGGCAGCCTTGGCGATGAGCCGCTTCGAAGCCTTTCGCCACGTAGTCCTGTTGCCGGCGCTGGGCAAGGTCTGGCCCGCGTTGAGCAGCCAGATCATCATCGTGATGCTCGGCTCCGCCGTCTGCTCGCAGATCGCCACCGAAGAGTTGAGCTTTGCCGCCAACTTCATTCAATCGCGCAATTTCCGCGCCTTTGAAACCTATGCGCTGACGACGCTGATCTACCTGTGCATGGCGCTGCTGATCCGCCAGTTCCTCAATTGGGTCGGGCGTCGCTACATCGCCAGGAGCAACCAATGAGCGATTTCACTTTCTGGGACGTGGTGCGCAACCTGCTCACCGGCCTGCAATGGACCCTGGCGCTGTCGCTGGTGGCGTTTATCGGCGGTGGCGTGATCGGCTTGCTGGTGATGGTGATGCGCATCTCCAAGCGCGCCCTGCCCCGTAATATCGCTCGTACCTACATCGAGCTGTTCCAAGGCACACCGCTGTTGATGCAGCTGTTCCTGGTGTTCTTCGGCGTGGCGCTGGCCGGGGTGGAAATTTCACCGTGGATGGCGGCGGCCATCGCCTTGACGCTGTTTACCAGCGCCTACCTGGCTGAGATCTGGCGCGGTTGTGTTGACTCGATTGCCAACGGCCAGTGGGAAGCCTCCGCGAGCCTGGCCCTCAACCCACTGGAGCAGTTGCGCTACGTAATCCTGCCTCAAGCCCTGCGTATCGCGGTGGCGCCGACCGTGGGCTTTTCCGTGCAAGTGGTCAAAGGCACGGCGGTGACGTCGATCATCGGCTTTACCGAGCTGACCAAGACCGGCGGCATGTTGGCCAACGCCACGTTCGAACCGTTCATGGTCTATGGCCTGGTCGCCCTCGGTTACTTCCTGCTCTGCTACCCCTTGTCCCTCAGTGCGCGCTACCTGGAAAGGAGACTGCATGCCTCTGCTTAGAATTACCGCCCTGCATAAATACTACGGCGATCATCACGTACTCAAAGGCATCGACCTGAGCGTCGAGGAAGGTCAGGTGGTGGCGATCATCGGCCGCAGCGGCTCGGGCAAATCCACCTTGCTGCGCACTCTCAATGGGCTGGAATCGATCAACGACGGCGTGATCGAAGTCGACGGCGAATACCTCGATGCCGCCCGCGCCGATTTGCGCAGCCTGCGGCAGAAAGTCGGGATGGTGTTCCAGCAGTTCAACCTGTTCCCGCACCTGACGGTCGGCGAAAACGTCATGCTGGCGCCGCAGGTTGTGCAAAAAGTGCCCAAGGCCAAGGCGGCCGAGCTGGCGCGGCAGATGCTGGAACGGGTCGGGCTCGGCGAGAAATTCGATGCCTTCCCGGACCGCTTGTCCGGCGGCCAGCAGCAACGGGTGGCGATTGCCCGCGCCCTGGCGATGTCGCCGAAGGTGCTGTTGTGTGACGAAATCACCTCCGCCCTGGACCCGGAACTGGTCAACGAAGTCCTCAGCGTCGTGCGACAGCTGGCCAAGGAAGGCATGACGCTGATCATGGTCACCCACGAAATGCGTTTCGCCCGGGAAGTCGGCGACAAACTGGTGTTCATGCATCAGGGCAAGGTGCACGAGGTGGGCGATCCCAAGGTGCTGTTCGCCGATCCGCAGACGGCGGAACTGGCGAACTTTATCGGAACGGTCGAGCCTGCCTGATCTCGAGGCCAAGCGCGGATTGAATGGATTTTGGGGCTGCTGCGCAGCCCAGCGGGAGCAAGCTCCCTCGCCACTGGGAGGCCACGCCAGCACTGCTCTGGCTCAAGGGTTTGGATCAGGTGCGTTGGCGTAAGCGGTCGATCGTGGCAGGATGGCAAGGTTATCGACCGAGACTTTTTGACCATGCCGCCATCCCAAGCCAAGAATCTGTCCCTGATTGCCGCCATCGACCTGGGTTCCAACAGCTTTCACATGGTCGTCGCCAAGGCCCAGAACGGGGAAATCCGCATTCTTGAGCGACTCGGCGAGAAGGTCCAGCTGGCCGCCGGCATCGATGAAGAGCGAAAGCTCAGCGAAGAATCGATGCAGCGCGGGCTTGATTGCCTGAAACGATTCGCCCAACTGATCAACGGCATGCCCCTGGGCGCGGTGCGGATCGTTGGCACCAACGCCCTGCGCGAGGCGCGCAACCGTGGCGAGTTCATCCGTCGCGCCGAGGAAATCCTCGGCCATCCAGTTGAAGTCATTTCCGGCCGTGAAGAAGCCCGCCTGATCTACCTGGGCGTTTCCCACACGCTGGCGGACACCCCGGGCAAGCGCCTGGTGGCGGATATCGGCGGCGGCAGTACCGAGTTCATCATCGGCCAGCGCTTCGAGCCGCTGCTGCGCGAAAGCCTGCAGATGGGCTGCGTCAGCTACACCCAGCGCTACTTCCGCGACGGCAAGATCACCCCGGCCCGCTATGCACAGGCTTATACAGCGGCGCGCCTGGAGATCATGAGCATCGAACACGCCCTGCACCGCCTTACCTGGGATGAAGCCATAGGCTCGTCAGGGACCATCCGCGCCATCGGCCTGGCGCTCAAGGCGGGCGGGCATGGTTCCGGCGAGGTCAATGCCGAGGGGCTGGCCTGGCTCAAGCGCAAGGTGTTCAAGCTCGGTGATGCGGACAAAATCGATTTCGAAGGCATCAAGCCCGACCGCAGGGCGATCTTCCCGGCGGGCCTGGCGATTCTCGAGGCGATTTTCGATGCCCTCGAACTGCAACGCATGGACCATTGCGAAGGCGCCCTGCGTGAAGGCGTGCTGTATGACCTGCTGGGCCGCCATCATCACGAAGACGTCCGCGAGCGCACCTTGGGCTCGCTCATGGAGCGTTATCACGTCGATCAGGAACAGGCAGCCCGAGTCGAGCGCAAGGCGCTGCATGCCTTCGACCAGGTGGCCGAGGACTGGGACCTGAACGACGGCATCTGGCGCGAGTTGCTGGGTTGGGCCGCCAAGGTCCATGAGGTGGGCCTCGATATCGCCCACTATCACTACCACAAACACGGCGCGTACCTGATCGAGCACTCGGACCTGGCGGGTTTCTCCCGGGAAGACCAGCAAATGCTCGCGTTATTGGTTCGCGGTCACCGGCGCAATATTCCCAAGGATAAATTTGCCGAGTTCGGCGATGACGGCATCAAGCTGATTCGCCTGTGCGTGTTGCTGCGCTTCGCAATCCTGTTCCACCACATCCGCGGTACTCAGGAAATGCCTCAGGTGGTCCTGCGGGCCGATGGCGATGAACTGGACGTGCTGTTTCCTGAAGGCTGGCTGGAAGAGAACCAACTGACCCAGGCCGACTTCGCCCAGGAGGCGGAATGGCTGACCCGGGTTGGGATTGGGCTGAACATTCACTGATTGCTCGCTGGAATCGTGGCTTAGCTGCAATCCATTGTGGCGAGGGGATTTAGCGAAACGTCGCACCGCCCCGCTGGGCTGCGAAGCAGCCCTAAAACCTGGCAGCGCGGTGCATCAGATCCACTGAGCCCAACCTCTCAGGGGCTGCTGCGCAGCCCAGCGGGGATAAATCCCCTCGCCACAGCAAGCTCCCTCGCCACAAAAGCCAAGCGCGTCTCCGAGCGTTTAACGAACCGCCAACACCGGGCTGCTCAGGCGATCCAGCAAGGTCGCCTGGGCGCTGCGCGGGTTCTGGTTGCCGGTCGGCGTGTTGCGGATGTAGCGGCCATCCGACTGCAGGCTCCAGCTGTGGGTATTGTCGGTGAGGTAGCTTTCCAACTCTTTCTTGACCCGCAGGATCAGCTTCTTGCCTTCCACCGGGAAGCAGGTCTCGACACGCTTGTCGAGGTTGCGCTCCATCCAGTCGGCGCTTGAGAGGAACATCTGCTCCTCGCCGCCGTTGAGGAAGTAGAACACCCGCGTATGCTCCAGGAATCGCCCGATGATCGAGCGCACGTGGATGTTGTGGGAAACCCCTGGGATGCCCGGTCGCAGGCAGCACATGCCGCGCACCACCAAATCGATACGCACGCCCGACTGGCTGGCCTTGTACAACGCACGGATGATCTTCGGATCGGTCAGCGAATTGAACTTGGCGATGATGTGCGCCGGCTTGCCCTCCAGGGCGAACTGCGTCTCCCGGGCGATCATGTCGAGCATGCCTTTTTTCAGGGTGAACGGTGCGTGCAGCAGCTTCTTCATACGCAAGGTCTTGCCCATGCCAATCAACTGGCTGAACAACTTGCCGACGTCTTCGCACAAGGCATCGTCGGAGGTCAGCAGGCTGTAGTCGGTGTACAGGCGGGCGTTGGCGGCGTGGTAGTTGCCGGTGCCCAAGTGGGCGTAACGCACGATTTCACCGGCTTCACGGCGCAGGATGAGCATCATCTTGGCATGGGTCTTGTAGCCGACCACGCCATAGATCACCACCGCACCGGCCGCTTGCAGACGGCTGGCCAGCTGCAGATTGGATTCCTCGTCGAAGCGCGCCCGCAATTCGATCACCGCCGTGACTTCCTTGCCGTTTCGCGCGGCGTCCACCAGGGCATCGACGATTTCCGAATTGGCGCCGCTGCGGTACAGGGTCTGGCGCACCGCCAACACATGGGGATCCTTGGCGGCCTGGCGCAGCAAGTCGACCACGGGCGTGAACGACTCGAAAGGGTGCAGCAGCAGAATGTCCTGCTTGCTGATCACGCTGAAAATGTTTTCGCTGTTCTGCAGCAGTTTCGGGATCTGCGGCGTGAACGGCAGGTATTGCAGTTCCGGATGGCTGTCCAGGCCGGTGATGCTGAACAGTCGGGTCAGGTTGACCGGGCCGTTGACCTGGTACAACTCGGTTTCATGCAGGTTGAACTGCTTGAGCAGATAGTCGGACAGGTGTTTCGGGCAGGTGTCGGCCACTTCCAGGCGCACCGCATCGCCGTAGCGACGGGAGAACAGCTCGCCGCGCAGGGCGCGGGCCAGGTCTTCGACGTCCTCGGTGTCCACCGACAGGTCGGCGTTTCGGGTCAGGCGGAACTGATAGCAACCCTTGACCTTCATGCCTTGGAACAGGTCATCGGCATGGGCATGGATCATTGACGACAGGAACACATAATTGTCGCCTGGGCCGCCGACGTCTTCCGGCACGCGGATGATGCGCGGCAGCAGGCGCGGCGCTGGAATGATCGCCAGGCCGGAATCGCGACCAAAGGCGTCGATGCCTTCCAGCTCGACGATGAAGTTCAGGCTCTTGTTGACCAGCAACGGGAACGGGTGCGTCGGGTCGAGACCGATCGGGGTGATGATCGGCGCGATCTCGTCGCGGAAATAACGGCGCACCCAAGTCTTGATCTTGGTATTCCAGTTGCGGCGACGGATGAAGCGCACCTGATGCTTTTCCAGCTCCGGCAACAGGATGTCATTGAGAATCGCGTACTGCCGGTCCACATGACCATGGACCAGTTCGCTGATGCGCGCCAAGGCCTGATGCGGTTGCAGGCCGTCGGCGCCGGCCTGTTCACGGGCGAAGGTGATCTGCTTCTTCAGGCCGGCGACGCGGATTTCGAAGAACTCGTCCAGGTTGCTGGAAAAAATCAGCAGGAACTTCAGCCGCTCCAGCAACGGATAGGACTCATCCAGCGCCTGCTCCAGCACACGGATGTTGAATTGCAGTTGCGACAGCTCGCGATGGATGTACAGGCTGCTGTCATCCAGGTTCGGGATGGCAATCGCCGGTGCCGGGGCCGGCTCGGTGACGGCCGGGGGAGCGGGCTCCAGCTCCGGCGGGGTCTCGGCGATCTGCTCGACCACGGGTTGAGCGTCTTTTACGGCAACTTCAGAGAGTCCTTCGGTATTCATCGCAAGTTCCTGGGAGGCTATTTCTGCTCTCGTAACAATTGGGCGGCGCGCACGGCAAAGTAAGTCAGGATGCCATCAGCACCGGCGCGTTTGAAAGCGGTCAGGGATTCGAGAATCACCCCTTCGCTCAACCAGCCGTTCTGGATCGCCGCCATGTGCATGGCGTACTCGCCGCTGACCTGATAAACAAAGGTCGGCACTTTGAATTCTTCTTTGACCCGGCAAAGAATGTCGAGGTAAGGCATGCCAGGCTTGACCATGACCATGTCTGCCCCTTCTGACAAGTCAGCGGCCACTTCGTGCAGGGCTTCATGGGCATTGGCCGGGTCCATCTGATAAGAGGCCTTGTTGGCCTTGCCCAGGTTCAGGGCCGAGCCCACCGCGTCGCGGAACGGGCCGTAATAGGCACTGGCGTACTTGGCCGAGTAGGCCATGATGCGCACGTTGACGTGGCCTGCGACTTCCAGGGCCTCGCGGATCGCCTGGATGCGCCCGTCCATCATGTCCGACGGCGCCACCACCTGAGCACCGGCCTCGGCGTGGGACAGCGCCTGCCTGGCCAGTGCATCGACGGTGATGTCGTTCTGCACGTAGCCTTCTTCGTCGAGGATGCCGTCCTGTCCGTGGGTGGTGAACGGGTCCAGCGCCACGTCGGTGATCACGCCCAGTTCCGGGAAGCGCTCGCGCAGGGCACGGGTCGCGCGCTGGGCAATACCTTCCGGATTCCAGGCTTCGGCGGCGTCCAGCGACTTGAGGCCCGGCGGCGTGACCGGGAACAGCGCCAGCGCCGGGATACCCAGCTCGACCCACTCGGCCGCCGCTTCGAGCAGCAGGTCGATCGTCAGGCGCTCGACGCCGGGCATCGAGGCCACCGCTTCGCGACGATTCTCCCCGTCGAGCACAAATACCGGCAGGATCAGGTCATCGGTAGTCAGCACGTTTTCACGCACCAGCCGACGAGAGAACTCATCACGACGGTTGCGACGCAGCCGGGTGGCGGGGAACAGACGATTGGCGGGGGTAAAGCTCACGGCAGACTCCTGAGCCCGCAAACGGGCGAGCGTGACAGTTATAGGCGCACATTATGACGAACGTATGACAGTTGTGCTAAAGCGCGACCGGTAGTCGCAGGCATTGTCTTCTGTAGGAAATGTTCACGTCGAGACACATTTCGATACTTTCCTGAATGTGTCCGAAGGGTTAGGCTGCGCGTTCATTTCGCCAGCACCCAGACGATGCTCCAACAATTTCTGCATGACTTCGGCTACTTTGCCCTTTTTATCGGGACGTTCTTCGAAGGCGAAACCATCCTTGTGCTCGCAGGTTTCCTGGCGTTCCGTGGCTACATGGACATCAACCTTGTAGTGGTCGTGGCGTTTTGCGGCAGCTACGCGGGCGATCAGCTGTGGTATTTCCTGGGCCGCAAGCATGGGCGCAAGTTGTTGGCACGCAAGCCGCGCTGGCAACTGATGGGTGATCGCGCTCTGGAGCACATCCGCAAGCATCCGGACATCTGGGTCCTGAGCTTTCGCTTCGTCTATGGTTTGCGCACGGTGATGCCGGTTGCGATCGGCCTATCGGGCTATCCGCCGGGCCGCTACCTGCTGCTTAACGGCATCGGCGCGGCAATCTGGGCGACAGCGCTGGCCGCCGCTGCCTATCACTTCGGCGCGGTGCTCGAAGGCATGCTGGGCAGCATCAAGAAATACGAGCTGTGGGTTTTGGGTGCCTTGTTGTTGCTGGGCTTGGGCTTGTGGCTGCGTCGGCGCATCAAGAATGCGCGATTGGCCAAGAAAGTCCTTGAGGCCGAGCGCCTCGAACAAGCCAAGGCCGGCGAACCTACGACGCCAATCGAGTAAACCGGCTGCGGCAGCAGTACAGCCCGATGCCACTCACCAGGCTATAGCTAAGCAGCCCGACCCAAGCCACCGGGCTGGCCGGCCATAACCCGGCCAGCGGCGCCAGCCACACCAGTGGCAGGGCCAAAGCCAACCGCAGCAGCTCCAGCTTCAGTGCCCACGGGCGATTCTCCAGGGCCACGCCCAACACGAACAGACCGAACGCCACCGCGCCCCAACCCAGCACCAGGGCGCTGGCCGGCAGGCTGTTTTCCAGGTTCATCAAGTAACTGCCCAGGGCAATGTAGACGCAAAACTGCAGCGCTACGTACCACTGCTGACGCCCGTCCAAAGGCACGTCGAATTTGCGGAACTGGCTCAGGTCGGGCTTGTTCAGCGGGTACCTGGCCGCCACGTCCGCTGGCCGCCAGCCGGTGGGCATGAACCAGATCCGCAGCTTGTCCCACCAGCGTTCGGCGCGACGGGCATCGGCCCATAACTGCGCATAGAACTGCAGGTTTGCCCATAGAGGGTTCCAGCTCGCCAGCGGCGTGGTCACGCCAAAAATCACCGGCTCGCGATCGTCTTCTTCCTGAAAGGTACCGAACAGACGGTCCCAAATAATGAACACACCGCCGTAGTTGCGATCCATGTAGAGAGGGTTCTGTGCATGGTGGGCACGATGATTGGACGGCGTGACAAAGCACCACTCCAGCCAGCCGAGCTTGGGAATGTGCTGGGTGTGAACCCAGAACTGGTACAGCAGGTTCAGCGCGGCGACGCTGACGAACACCGTCAGCGGCACGCCCAGCACCGCCAGCGGCAGGTAGAAAATCCAGCTCAGCAAAAAACCGGTGCTGGTCTGGCGCAATGCGGTGGAGAGGTTGTAGTCCTCGCTCTGGTGGTGCACCGAATGAGCCGCCCAGAGAACGTTGCGCTCGTGGCCCAGGCGATGCAGCCAGTAATAGCAAAAGTCGTAGAACACAAAGGCGAAAACCCAGGCCCAGGCCTGATCGGGCGGCAACTCAAGGATCGCCAGGTGCTCCAAGGCAAAGGCGTAGGTCACCAGTCCCAGGCCTTTGGTCAGCAAGCCCGTGGTAGTCGACAGCACACCGGTGCTGAGGCTGTTGATGGCATCCGCTACGCGATAGTGACTCATGCCACGCCAGCGGTCGGCCAGCCACTCGACGGCGATCAACACGAAGAAAAACGGCACGGCATACAGGATGAAATTCATGATGCGACCCGGGCATGCACAGCAAGGAGAGAGTGGCAGATTAGGTGTAGCTGCCAGATCCACCTATGGCAACGAGTGACAAATTAGTGGACATTTAACGCCATGAATCTGGAGAAAAGCCCATGAGCAAAAAAGTAGCAGTGATCCTTTCCGGCTGTGGCGTGTATGACGGCGCCGAGATCCACGAAAGCGTGATTACCCTGCTGCGCCTCGACCAGCGTGGCGCGCAGGTCCAGTGCTTCGCCCCCAACATTGCCCAACTGCACGTGATCAATCACCTGACCGGCGAAGAGATGCCCGAGAGCCGCAACGTCTTGGTGGAGTCGGCGCGTATCGCCCGGGGCAACGTGAAAGACCTGCGCGAAGCCAGGGTCGAGGATTTTGATGCGCTGATCGTGCCCGGCGGCTTTGGCTCGGCAAAGAACCTGTCCAATTTCGCCGTCGAAGGCGCTGGATGCAGCGTCCAACCAGAAGTCCTGGCACTGACCGAGGCCTTTGCCGAGGCCGGGAAGCCGGTGGGGCTGATCTGCATTTCACCCGCCCTGGCGGCAAAGATCTATGGCCCGGGAGTAACCTGCACCATCGGCACGGATGCCGACACAGCCGCGGCCGTGACCAAGATGGGCGGAACGCACGAGGAATGCCTGGTCACCGACATCGTTGAAGACACCGCGCGCAAACTGGTCAGCACGCCCGCCTACATGTTGGCGCAGAACATCAGCGAAGCTGCTTCAGGCATCAACAAGCTGGTGGACCGGGTGTTGGAACTGACGCACGAAAACGACGCCTGACACCATCCGACCCGGTGGGGAGACTCAGGACAAGCGGGCCAAACGCGTCAGTATCCGGTCCAGCGCATTGGCAAACCCCTGCTTGTCCCGTTCGCTGTAAGCCGCCGGGCCGCCGCCCATATGGCCTTGTTCACGCAGATCGGTGAACAGGTTGCGCACCGCCAGTCGATCGCCCATGTTCTGCGCGTCGAACTCCTTGCCGCGAGGATCCAGGGCAGCGACGCCGTTCTTCACGAGACGGTCGGCCAGCGGCACGTCGCTGCAAATCACCAGTTCGCCAGGCACGGCATGTTCCACCAGATAGTCATCCGCCGCGTCAGGACCACTGGGCACCACGATCAGCTTCACCAGCGCCAGGCCCGGCTTGGTCTGCGGTTGCCCGGCGACCAGCACCACCTCGAACTGGCGCTTCAAGGCGAACTTGACCACCAGCTCCTTCGCCGCCTTCGGGCAGGCATCGGCGTCGATCCATACACGCATTGTGTTGTTTCCTCATGTTGATGTTCAGGAAACCTGAACTCGACGCTTCTCCGCCACCCAGCTACGCCCGTACAACACAATGATGGCCGTGATCGCCACGGCCTGGGCCGCCAGTGAATATGCATCGGCATGGATGCCCAGCCAATCGAAGTCGAAAAAGGCCACCGGGTGCGTGCCGAAGATCCCGGCTTCCTGCAAGGCCTTCACCCCATGCCCGGCGAACACCACCGACAACGCGCATAGCAATGCAGCGTTGATGCTGAAGAACAGCGCCAGCGGCAGTTTCGCCGAACCTCGCAAAATCACCCAGGCCAACCCTACCAGCAGGACCAGCGCCGTCGCGCCGCCCGCCAGCACGGCGTCATGCCCGGCAGGACCTGCCTGCAGCCATAGGGTTTCGTAAAACAGGATCACTTCGAACAGCTCCCGATAGACCGAGAAGAACGCCAGGATCGCAAAACCGAAACGGCCACCGCCGCCCACCAGGCTGCTCTTGATGTAATCCTGCCAGGCCGCCGCGTGGCGCCGGTCGTGCATCCACACGCCCAGCCACAGCACCATCACACTGGCGAACAACGCGGTTGCACCTTCAAGCAGCTCCCGCTGCGCGCCGCTGACGTCGATCACATACGCGGCCAGCCCCCAGGTCGCCAGGCCGGCAAGCAGTGCCAGGCCCCAACCAACGTTGACGCTGCGAACCGCCGATTGCTGCCCGGTGTTGCGCAGGAACGCCAGGATAGCCGCCAGAACCAGAATCGCCTCCAGGCCTTCGCGCAACAAGATCAGCAAGCCCGAGATGTAGCTCAGCGACCAGCTCAAGCCATCGCCACCCAGCAGGCCCGCGGATTCCTTCAACTTGGCCTTGGCCATGTCCAGACGCTGTTCGGCCTGCTCGATTGGCAAGCCATCCTGCAAGGACTGACGGAACGCCATCAAGGCCTTTTCGGTGTCCTTGCGCACGTTGGCGTCGACGTTATCCAGGGAGCTTTCCACCAGCTCGAAGCCTTCCAGATACGCCGCTACCGATAAGTCGTAGGCTTGGTCATGATCACCGGCACGATACGCCGCGATGCTTTTATCCAATGTCGCGGCGGTATAGTCGAGCAACTGCGCCGGACCGCGCTGCACTTGTGGTGGCTGGGCCCGCTGGGCCCGGAATGTCGCCGCTGCCGCAGGCCCCTGGGCGGCGAGGATTTCGGCCGGGGTCTGGCGGGCCAGATCGGCAAGGTTGAAGGTCTGCTCGCCCTTGGCTGCAGCCGGGTCGGCGCTGAAGCTGGCAATGTAGGTCGCCAGGTCCCAGCGCTGACGGTCATCGAGCTGGTCGGCGAAGGCCGGCATGTCGGTGCCTTCGACGCCCATGCCCAATGTGTTGTAGATCGCATAGAGGCTCAGCCGATCCAGGCGTTGACCGTCGCGCAGGTTCGCGGGCGGCGGCTCCAGGCCGACGCCCGCCGGGCCGTCGCCGGCGCCGGTGTCACCATGGCAGACCGAGCAGTGCTGGGCGTACAGCGGCGCACCGCGGGTCGGATCCGGGGTGATGATCGGCGCCTGGCTGACTTCATACGCCACGGCCAGCCTTGCGCCCAACTGCCGCGCCAGGTGGGAAACGTCAACGCCGTCCTGGCGCTCGGTGATCGCCTTGCGCAAGGAATTGATGCCTTGACTCAACTCGGCCTTTTCCGGCTTGGCCGGCAGTGCGCCGACCAGCCCTTCCAACGCCCCGGTAAATTCAAGTTGCTCACGGTACTCAGCCTCGTCGATGACCTTTCCGGCCTCGACAGTCGCCGGGTAATCCGCCCCGATGTAATCCAACAAATGCAGGGCCTGAGGCGCACCTTCAACAGGGTCAGCCAGCAAGTTGGCACTGCACAGCGCAAGCAAGGGCAACGCCAACCAGGCCAGAAAACGAAACGGGGCAGTCATGAATGACTCTCGATCGGAAATAAGAAGTAACACATTGTTCACTTCCAATGCGCTTGGCTCAAGCACCGATGTGTTTTGCCCAAGCATTTTCATCGGATCTTCATGCTTTGAAGATGACATCACAAAAACATCATTTAGAAATCAAAAAGCCACTACGCAAACAAATCCACTGCTTATAATGCGCCGCCTTCTTATTAGAAGACGGCATAACAGCTCCTCTGGATTTGAGGAACCGACGGCGCACAAGCGCCTGTCCGTGGATCGCCCCAGCCCGACCCGCACACCCGGCTGATACTCAGGGAAGAAGTGTTCATGGCATCCCGTGCCCTTTTCTCGGTCGCCCTCGGCGCGATCACCTTGCTGTCCGGCTGCTCGGCGTTTCGCAACTACGACAGCGAACTGGCCCAGACCAATCAGCAACTTGCCTCTGGCAACGTCGACGCGGCGTTGACCCTGCTGGAAAAAAACAACACCAGCAAAGACAAAGACCTGCTCTATTTCTTCGAAAAGGGTGAGCTGCTGCGCGCCAAGGGCGACCTCTCTGGCAGCCAGGCCGCCTGGGGCAGCGCCGACCAGCAAGTCGGGCAGTGGGAAGACGCCGTCAAGCTCGATACCGCCAAGTACCTGGCGCAGTTCGGCAGTTTTCTGGTCAACGACAAAGTCCGGCGCTACGAGGGCTACGACTATGAAAAAGTCATGCTCACCACGCAGATGGCCTTGAACTTGCTGGCCGTGAACGATTTCGACGGCGCCCGGACGCAGATCAAGAAGACCCACGAGCGCGAAGCCGTGATCGCCGACTTGCGCGACAAGGAATATCTCAAGCGCGAGGAGGACGCCGAGAAGCAAGGGGTCAGGACCGAATACAAGGACCTGCGAGGTTATCCAGTGGCGAGCCTGGACGCCCCGGAAGTGGTGAGCCTGAAAAACAGTTATCAGAGCGCGTTCAGCCACTACCTGGCCGGTTTCGTCTACGAAGCCCTGGGTGAAAAAGACCTGGCCGCCCCAGGTTATCGCAAAGCCGCCGAACTGCGCCCCAACACACCGCTGCTGGAGCAGGCGCTGCTCAACCTCGACAAGCCTGCCGCCAAGGACGACGACAGCGATATTCTGATCGTGGTGCAGAGCGGCCTGGCGCCGTCCCGGGATTCAATCCGCATCCCGCTGCCCTTGCCCATCAGTGGAAATCTGGTCATCACGCCGTTGTCGTTCCCGCTGATCAAGCCAGACACGTCCACCGCTACCTTTACCCAGATCGGCGTCGACGGTCGCCAGCTGGACCTGACCCAGCTCAACAGCACCACCGCCATGTCGCGCCGGGCCCTGCGCGATGACATGCCGGGGATCATCCTGCGCACTTCCGTGCGGGCGATTACCCGTGGCGTGGCGCAAAAACAGATCAACGAAACCAACCCCCTGGCCGGCCTGGCCGTGGGCATTACCTCGGCCGTGCTCGAAGGCGCCGACACCCGGACCTGGCGCACCCTGCCGGATTACACCCAAGTGGTGCGCCTGCGCCTGAAGAGGGGCGAGCACCAAGTCACCCTGCCCAGTGCGGTAGGCGGCTCGGTGGTCAAGGTCAAGATCGACCAGCGTTACCAAGTCATCAGCCTGCGGGCGGTGGGCAACCAGGTCTTCGCCGGCGGCCTCGCGGCCCAGGTGATCCCCAGCGCCAACCCGACCGCCATCGCTCTCAAGCAACCTTAAGAACGGAGTCTTGTTCACATGCGTTTAAAACTGATCGCCGTCGGCATCCTGGCCTTGCTGGCCGGTTGCGCCACCCCGCCGCCGGAACCCGGCAGCGCCGCCAGCAAGGTCGTGGCGATGGGCAAGACCAAGAATATCGTGGTCGGCGCCATGCGCGTGGCCCGGGAAAACGGCTACATGACCGTCAACGTGCAGTTGAGCAACACCAGCTACAACAACAAGACCCTGTACTACCGCTTTGCCTGGCTGGGGCCGGAAGGGTTCCCGATCGCTGAAGAGGAAAGCTGGAAAACCCTGACGCTATACGGTGAACAGACGCGCTTCTTGCCGGCCATCGCGCCAACACCCAAGGCGGTGGATTTCCGTTTGGAAATCAATACCCCGTAAGGCTTGCCGGACAAAAAACCTTTTTTGCAGTTATTTGAGAGCACCCACATGTTTGTACGCATTTCATCCCTTGCCCTCGTCGCCCTGCTCGTTAGCGGCTGCGCCAACAATTCACCGGTCCTGGGCAACAAGAACATCAGCTATGGCGACACCAAGGCCGTGGAAACCGTCACCAACGAGTTCGGCTCCACCGACCTGCAGATGATCGCCGAATCCATGACCCGCTCCCTCGCCCAGTCCGGCGTCTTGCAGGGCCGTCCGGTGGTCCAGGTCTATGACGTGAAGAACAAGACCAGCGAGTACATCGATACCCGCGAAATCACAACCAGCATCAAGACCCAACTGATGAAGACCGGCGCCGCACGCTTTGCCAGCGACAACAACGCCATGGACAGCCAGGTCGACCAGCTCAAGCTGCAAAACCAGAGCGGCCTGTACAAGAAGAGCACCGTGGCCAAGACCGGCAACATGATCGCCGCCAAATATCGCATCGAGGGTTCCATCAGCTCGATCGTCAAGCGCAGCGAAGACTACAAGGACGTCTTCTACAAATTCAGCCTGCAATTGATCGACGTTGAAAGCGGTCTGGCCGAATGGATGGACGAGAAAGAAATCCGCAAGACGACGGAGCGCTAAGCCATGCGCACATGGATCGGCATAATGGCCCTGGCTTGCGCATTCAGCGCGCAGGCGGCCCCAAAAGTGGCGGTGACTGACCTGGCGTATCAGGAACGCGTGGAGGAATACATCCATACGGTTTCGGCCCAGAGCAATTTCCAGGCGAACGGCTACAGCGCCAGCGCTTCGTCGAGCTACGACGAGATGGAAGCCACCAGCAGCTACATCGAGCAAGGTGAACTGCGCAAGTTTACCGGTGACATCAAGGGTGAAATCCTGCGCAGCGGGATGTTTCAGCTGGTGCAGGGCACGCCGTATACCGCATCGTCCAAGGGCGACGTCTACGACGTGATCAAGCGAATCAAGGCGGGTAACTTCAAGGGCGCCGACTACGTGCTGTTCGGCACCGTGTCGGACATCGACTTCACCCGTGACATCAACGAACTCGGCACTGCAGACAGTTACTCGGCTGTGCTTGCGCTGACGCTGGTGGCCGATTTCAGCTTGATCAATACCAAGACCTTTGAAATCACCTCGGCTTTCACCGCCATGGGCGAAGGCCAGGACACCAAGCTGTTGAACCATCGGGACGTGCGCATAAGCCTCAATCGTCCGCGGGTGGTACGTGAGGCGTCCAAGGCCCTGGGAGAGGACGTGGCGCGGCAGATGAGCGAGCAGCTCGGCGGCCCGAGCCATGAACAGGCTGGCGAGCCGGTGCAGCGTAATAACCTGCCGAGGGATACCGTTCCGGTGATCCTGCGCTGAATCGCATTGCCAGATAACTGCTTTTCGTGGCGAGGGAGCTTGCTCCCGCTGGGCTGGTCCGACGCCTCGGGCGACGCAGCCCCAAGATCTTGCGAGCGCTGCGCACTCGAGCGGGGATAAATCCCCTCGCCACAAGGCGCTCTCGCCACAGTTGGTTGGTCTACACCGAAGCCTTGCGAATCGTCGCCAGCAGACCCGCTGCGCCGATGAACAGTCCGGCAAAGGTTCGGTTCATCCGCCGTTGCTGTTTCGGCGTGCGCAACAGGCGCAGGACCTTGGACGCCAGTCCGGTGTACCCGGCCATGACGACGAGGTCGACGCAGATCATGGTCAGGCCCAGGATCAGGTATTGCTTGATCAAGGGTACGTGGGGATCGATGAACTGCGGCAGCACCGCAAGCATGAACACCAAGGCCTTGGGGTTGCTGATGTTCACCAGGAAGCCTCGGAACACCAGCGCCAGCGGCTTGCCGATGGGCCGCACGGCCGCATCGTCGCTGAGGTCAGCGGGAATGGCCCGCCACTGCTTGACGCCCAGATAGACCAAGTACGCAACGCCAAACCATTTGATCGCGTAGAACGCGGTGGCGGACGCGGTGAGGATCGCGCCAACACCCGCCGCGACGATCACGATTTGCAGCGCCAGGCCCAATTGCAAGCCCAGGGCGTTCCAGTATCCGCGCCAGAAGCCGTATTGCAGGCCGCTGGACATCGATGCAATCGCACCCGCGCCCGGCGAAAGGCTGATAACCCAACAAGCGGCGAAGAACGCCAGCCACGTTTCCAGCAACATCGCACACCTCGGCTCAGACTCGTCGAAACGAATAAGCTAATGCGCCGCCGTGCGGATCACCACCGTTTTTTTCAGAAACCCAAGGGAATCGGTCTACTCGACGAAACCGCCGACCGGAAAGGCCTCGCTGCCACGCCAGCGGCGGACCGAACGCTGGAAGAACAGACTATTGGGCACTTGCACCATGGAACTACCGGTACCCAGTTCTTCGGGTTCGATCAGTGTGGTGTAGAGCAGATTGATGGCCACGACCCGCCCCTTGATGCCGGGTTTGTCGGTGGACTCTACCAGCTCGACCACATCACCGAGGCGGAACGGCCCGACGGTGTAGATCAGGATGGCGCACAGCAGGTTCGACAGCACGCTCCAGATCGCGAAGAACGCCACCGCCGCCACCGCGACGAACCCCGACAACGCGGTCCACAGCACCGTGGCAGACACGCCCAGGCGCTCCAGGGCCACCAGCACCGCGCTGCCCATGATCAGCCAGCGCAGCACGCCGCGCAGGATGATCACCAACTGGGTCGGCAATGGGTAGCGTTCGCCAAGGCCCGTCAGCGCGCGCGCCACGAAACGTTGGGCAACATATCCTGACAACAGGATCAGCAGGATTTGCACGCCGAGCCAGATCGGCTCGATCCACATGACGGGTATGGGCAAGGACAACGCTTCCATCAGGACAACGCCTCCAGCTCCGCTTGCAGGTTTTCGAGCAATTCCAGGGCTAGCATCCACGCCTCCTCAAGTTCCGCTTCCTTGACCTTCAGCCGGGCCTGTTCAGCCAGCAGATCACGCAGCTCATCCTTGCGTGCTGCCTCGTAAAGACCGCTATCGCCAAGGCTGGTTTCGATTTTCTGCAGTTTTTCATGCAGCTTGCCCAGCTCGGCTTCGAGCTTGTCGGCCTCGCGCTTGTGCGGTGCCAATTGTTGACGCAACGCCGCGGCGGCTTGGCGCTGGGCTTTCTTGTCGGTCTTGTCGGGGTTCACCGGCGTGTTGCTGACCGGTGCGTTGCGCTGGCGATATTCCACCAGCCAGCGCGCATAGTCTTCGAGGTCGCCATCGAACTCTTCGACTTTGCCGTCGGCCACCAGGAAAAAGTTGTCCGTGGTGCTCTTGAGCAAGTGCCGATCGTGGGACACCACCAGCACCGCGCCGCTGAATTCCTGCAACGCCATGGTCAGGGCCAGGCGCATTTCCAGGTCCAGGTGGTTGGTCGGTTCGTCGAGCAGTAGCAGGTTGGGTCGGTCCCAGGCGATCAACGCCAGCGCCAGTCGAGCCTTCTCGCCACCGGAGAAGTTCAGCACCGGTTCGTCGATCCGCGCGCCGCGGAAGTCAAAACCGCCAAGGAAATCCCGCAGTGTCTGCTCGCGTTCGGTCGGCGCCAGGCGTTGCAGATGCAGCAGCGGGCTGGCCTTGGCATCCAGGGAATCCAATTGATGCTGGGCGAAATAACCGACCACGGTGTTTTCACCCCGCGTCAGGCGTCCGGCCAACGGCTGCAGCTCACCGGAAAGGTTTTTGATCAGGGTCGATTTGCCCGCACCGTTAGGCCCCAGCAGACCGATTCGCGCACCGGGGGTCAATTGCAACTTGACCTTCTCCAGAACGGTTTTGTCACCATAGCCCAATCGCGCGTCGGACAGATCGATCAGCGGACTGGATATCTTGGACGATTCGCGGAAGACAAAATCGAACGGCGAATCGACATGGGCCGCC
The DNA here is from genome assembly GCF_014268685.1 of Pseudomonas sp. SWRI92. NCBI lineage: Bacteria > Pseudomonadati > Pseudomonadota > Gammaproteobacteria > Pseudomonadales > Pseudomonadaceae > Pseudomonas > Pseudomonas sp. SWRI92. Next base: position 421,836 of record NZ_JABWQY010000002.1, on the reverse strand, counting down.
GACAGCTCTTCCATCCGCTCCAGGGCCTTGATCCGGCTCTGGGCCTGGCGGGCCTTGGTGGCCTGGGCCTTGAAACGCGCGATGTAGCTCTCCATGTGCGCACGCTGCGCCTGCTGCTTCTCGTACGCCTGCTGCTGCTGCGCCAGGCGCTCGGCGCGGGCACGCTCGAAGGCACTGTAACCGCCGCGGTACAAGGTGATCTTGCGCTGGTCGACGTGCGCCACGTGATCCACCACAGCGTCGAGGAAGTCGCGGTCGTGGGAAATCAGCAGCAGCGTGCCAGGATAATTCTTGAGCCAGTCCTCAAGCCAAATGATGGCGTCGAGGTCCAAGTGGTTGGTCGGCTCATCGAGCAGCAGCAAGTCCGACGGGCACATGAGGGCTTGTGCGAGGTTCAGGCGCATCCGCCAGCCGCCGGAGAAATCGCCGACCTGGCGATCCATCTGCTCGTTGGTAAAACCCAGCCCGGCCAGCAACTTCCGCGCACGGGCATCGGCGGTGTAGCCATCGGCGCTATCGAGCTCGGAATGCAGGCGGGCCTGGGCGGCGCCATCATGGGCCGCTTCGGCGGCTTCAAGGTCGCGCTGAACCTGACGCAGACGCAAGTCGCCGTCGAGCACATAATCCACCGCCAGGCGTTCGAGCGTATCGACCTCCTGACGCATATGGGCGATGCGCCAATCGGCCGGCAGGAAGCAATCGCCGGAATCGGGGTGCAACTCGCCGCGCAACAAAGCGAACAGGCTTGATTTGCCGGCGCCGTTGGCGCCGATGAGGCCGGCTTTGTGGCCGGCGTGCAGGGTCAGCTCGGCGTCTTCTAGCAGACGTTGCGGGCCACGCTGTAAAGTCAGGTTCTGAAGTCGAATCATAATGGCGGCGGAGTCTACCAGCTTCGCTCGCAACTGGCGCGAGTAGCACGATGTCCTCTGATCTATGGAGCTTTGCGGTCAACCTTTACGCCAAGCCTGGCGTGGAGCCTGCATGCCTGGCGCTGCAGGCGTGCGGCGGGAACGTCTGCCTGATGCTTTGTGGGCTGTGGCTGGAACGACGCGGTGTGGTGTGCAACGAACAGCGGCTGCAACAGCTGCGACAGCTGGCCGAGCCTTGGGACGCAGCGGTCGTCCAACCGTTGCGCACGTTGCGTACCCGATGGAAAGAGCACGCCCTCCGGGACACAGGGCTGAGTGATCTTCGCGAACAGGTCAAGAGGCTGGAACTGGAAGCCGAACGGCAATTGCTCGAACGATTGGAGGCAGCGGCCGAGGACTGGCCAGAAGGACAACAGCGAGATGCAGCGCAATGGCTGCCCAGGCTGGCGGCGAGCACCGACCTAGCCAACCACGACGCGCTGCATCAGCTGCGCGTCGCGGTATCGGGTACTTAAGAAGCGCTGGGTGTCGTGGTGCTCGATGCCGTGGCGACGCTTGGATTCAGCGCCGGTGCTGGCGTGCTCGCCGCAGGAGCGGGTGTCGCTGCTGGCGTGGTTGCTGGAGCCGCAGGCTTGGCAGCTGGAGCAGCCGCCGGTTTTGCCGCAACGGGCTTCTTCACGGCCGGCTTCGCAGCGGGCTTGGCAGCAGGTTTTGCAGCGGCCGGCTTGGTCGCGGCGGGTTTCGCAGCAGGCTTGGCAGCGGGTTTAGCCGCAGCCTTGGCCGCAGCCTTGGCAGCAGTTGGCTTGGCCGCAGGCTTGGCAACTGACTTGGCCGCGGCGGGTTTCGCAGCAGCAGTCTTGGTTGCCGCAGGCTTGGTTGCCGGTTTGGCAGCGGCAGGTTTTGCAGTTGCTTTGGCAGCAGGTTTGGCAGCAGGTTTGGCAGCAGCAGTTTTCGTCGCAGCGGGTTTGGCGGCGACGGTCTTAGCGGCAGGCTTGGCAACCGGTTTGGCGGTTGCTTTTGCAGCAGGCTTGACGGCAGCAGGTTTGGCGGCCGCGGTTTTTGCCGCAGGCTTGGCGGCAACCTTGGTGGAGGCCGTTTTCGCGACAGGTTTCACAGCGCTGGCGGCAGCGGTTTTTTTCGCGGCAGGTTTGGCCGCCGGCTTGCCAGGCGCTTTTGCCACAGCCTTGACGGCCGGCTTGGCAACCACCTTGGCTGCGGGTTTTGCCGCGACAGGTTTAGCGGCCGGTTTTTTGGCCGATACAGCGGCAGGCTTGGCAGCACGAAGACTCAGCGCCTTGCTCGCAGCTTCCTGGACGCGACCGACACCTTGGGCCAGCTTCAGGCTTTCCTGGGCATCACGTTTGAGCTGGAGGATGTACGCGCGGGTTTCGGATTGACGATCCTTCAAGGCATCGAGCAGGTTTTCGAGTTCTTTCACGCCGTCCTTGGCCTTGGCTTGTGCCTTGGCCTTGCCGGCGGTTGCAGCGTCTTGCAGCTTGGTGCGCGACTTGTGCAGTTTTTCCTGCGCCTTACCGCGTTGCTTTTCCAGTTTGGCGAGCAGTTTTTCAGCATCAGCCAGGGCTTGGGAGCAGGCATTTTCCAGATGTTCGAGCAAGCTTCCCGAGAGTTGTTGGAGCAAGTGCAACGGAGTATTTACAGGCTTCTTGGTGGCCGACATGGTTTACCTCCTGACTGACGTGAGTGCGGCTCATACTAGACCTCTGCTGCAACCGCCGCTAGGGCATGTTGACACTACTCATGGCGTTGCGTTGCACGAGACAAAAAATCTTCTGCGCCGTCGCCTGGGCAACTCGCTTTTATTGATATCGGCACTGGCATAATCCCTCGAATCGAGGCCGGAGAAAGTACACATGTCGCGTCACCTTTTTTTACTCCTTTGCATGGTTTGCTCCACGGCTCAGGCCGCCGAAAAAACCAACGCAAACGATGCCCGCGACCTGGCCTACAGTCTCGGCGCAAGCCTGGGCGAACGCCTGCGCCAAGACGTGCCCGACCTCCAGATACAGGCTCTGGTCGAAGGTCTGCAACAAGCCTACCTCGGCAAGCCATTGGCCTTGAAGGATGAACGCATCGAACGAATCCTGGCCGAACACCAGGCGCAATTGACGGCGCAGTCGGCAACACCGCAAGAAGCAATGGCGCTGAAGACAGAGCAGAAATTTCTCAGCGAGGAAAAAAACCGGCCAGGCGTCCAGCAACTGCCGGACGGCATTCTGCTGACCGAACTCAAGTCAGGCAGCGGCGCGAAAGCCGGACTCCACGGCAAGGTCCAGGTGCGGTATGTCGGTAAATTGCCTGACGGCACCGTATTCGATTCCAACCATCAAGCGCAGTGGTTCAATCTCGACAGCGTGATTGATGGTTGGCGCAGTGCGCTGCCACAGATGCCGGTGGGCGCGAAGTGGCGGTTGGTGATTCCTTCCACCCTGGCCTATGGCGCCGAAGGTGCCGGGGACCTGATTCCGCCGTTCACGCCACTGGTGTTTGAAATCGAGTTGCTCGGCGCGACGACCTGAAGCTTGAAACGAAAAACGGTGCGCAATGCGCACCGTTTCCTGTTACCGCGATTCCCTCAAGCCTGGACCGCAGCCTCTTCCTTGTGGGCGTTGTGCAGCACTTCGATCAGGCAGTCTTCCAGTTCGAAACGCTCATGCAGCAAGCCGCCCAGTTCCTTGAATTTTTCCGCTACGCATTTGCCTTCATCGCAGAGGTCATTGAAAGCCAACAGCTTCTCGGTGATGACGTCGATGCGTGGATAAATCGTATCGGCCAGTTCCAGGCCACGCTTGTCGTTGAAGGCCTTGGCCTCGCCCGTCAGTTGCTCGTAAATCTCGAAATGACCAGCTGATACATAGTCCACCAGCACACCGCAAAATTCTTGCAGCGGCTTGCGACTTTCACTCAGTGCTTCAGGCTTGTCGCCAAGAGCATCATAGGCTCGAACCAGTTCGTGACGCTCCTGCAACCAGCGGTCGATTAGCAGATGCACTCCACCCCAGCGTTCCTGAGCATTCTGACAACTTTCGAGCATGGTGATTTCTTCCCTTCTGAGTCATGCCCCTCGCAGTCTGAAACACGCCTGTATGACCAGGGGCAAGCCAGACACAACATGATCGAGTGGCATGATTCCAATGATACGTGCGAGCCAGATTATGCCCGCACGACAGCTGCTTCAAGGTACGCAGGAGATAAAGTTCATACAAGTGTTTAATCCAGCGCCCGGACCAACTGCGACGTCTTGCCGCTAAAGGGCCGTAGCAGGGCATTCCAGGCCAGGCGCAACAGCAGGTAGGTCATCGAAACAGATACAGCGAGAAAAAACAGCAGGCTCCATTCGGGAACGCTCAGATCGAACAACGTCCAGGTGATGTTCGTGCAGTCGGACGCACCATTGGCAACGTGACGCATGGCGTGCCACCAGGAATCTGCCCCCCTCAAGTGGGTAATGCAGTCAGGCAAAAGCTCATCGGAATCGGTCTGCGCCAGAACATTTCGCCACGCCAGGGCCAGCCCTGCCGACGCAAAAATCACCGCCGTTGCTGCATAAACCATGCTACCCCTTCGCCCTGGGCCATGTACGCATGCACCAAGGCAATTAATCAGGAACAGCATCAGGCATAACCGCTGCAGAATGCACAGGCTGCAGGGGGAAAGGCCGACCGCGTATTCCAGATAACTGGAAACGCCCAAAGCCAAGGCTGCTGCGATGGAAGCCATGAGAAACAAGAAGCGTGAGCTGGCCAAAGACATGGCGGTTCCGTAACAGGAGAGACAAGCTGTTACGGTAGAGGAAAGCCCTCAGGCCTTTCAAGGCAGGCTGTTGCGGAGAGTTCGCCAGGAGTGTAGGGAATTCCCGACAGACATCATGGGACATAGCGTCATCAGCCGTAGGACTTTGCTGAAGGCCCGCCGGGAGCCCCTAAATCGGACGAAATTCACGCTTCCCCGCTAACGCTAACAGTGCCTTCGCCACAAACAACATCCGTCTCAAGTGCCCAGGACTTGGGACGAAACCGGCAAGGGTGCCGCCAGCAAGCGTTCATCCAGCAATCCCAAGCCCTCCTGGAACAACTGATTACTGCGCTCGGCATCCCCCAGCTGTGCCAGCAACCGGGCCAGCTCCGCACACGCCTCGGGATTGCGCTGGGCCCGCAGGCTGCTTTCGAGATAATCCCTGGCCTTGCCCCACAAACTGTTTTGCAGGCACAGGCGCCCCAACGTCAGGAGCAGGCTCGGATCGTTCGGATGGTCCTTGAGCCAACCCTCGGCCGCTTGCAGTTGCCGGATCGGATCACCACCACGAACCAAACCGTACAAACGCGCCAGGTGGCTGTCGTAATGGCGCTTGAGCGCGGCCCGCAACACCTCTTCGGCTTCCACTTGGGCTCCCAGTTGCCGAAGTTGCTCGGCGTAGGCCAATACCAGTGCCGGCTCCTGGCGCTGGGCGGAGGTCAGCTGTTGCCAGGCGCGGCTGAGCGATTGCAAGCCGACGCTGCCATCGGTTTCGCGTTGAGCCGCCAGGGTGAGGTTCTCGCCCCAAGCCCGACGCTCCAGTTCCGCCAGTTCGGCCGCTGGCAGGACCTTGTCCTTGCGCAACTCCGGCAACAGCCGGATCACCGCCGACCAATCCCCGCGTTGCTGGTGCAGTCGCTGGAGTTGGCGCAAGGTCTGGGCGTTATGGGGATGGCGTTCGTGCATGGCTTGCAGCGTGCTCAGCGCACCGTCGGTGTCGCCCCGATCCGTCTGCAGTTGCGCATGCGTCAAAGCAATGGCCAGCTCAGCCTGGGGCTGGCGCTCCAGGGCACGCTCCAGCAGACTGTCGCTTTGCTCGTAGAGGCCTTGCTCATTGGCCGCACGGGCGGCACCGAGGTAATACAGCAGGGGTTGGCGCTCGGCTTCGGCGGCACGATGCAAATGTCGCTGGGCGCTGGCCCAGCGCCCTTCGGCCAAATCCAACTGGCCGTGTTCGATCGCCACTTGCACGCGACGGCTGCGGTTGCGTCGCGACCATGGGTTGACCACTCCGGTGGAAGTGGTTACCAGCCCGATCAACGCACTCACGCCCCGCCACACCAGCCAGAGCACCGCCACCAACGCCAGGGTGACCCAGAGTCCGGCTTCGTAACGGAAATTCTTGTACGCCACCAGCACGTAACCCGAATGCTCGGCAATCGCCATGCCGAGCACGGCGGCAACGGCAATGACGACGAACAGAATCACGTAGAGGCGTTTCATGGCGTGGTCTCCTGCTCGCCCGCCTTGGGCATCGGCTTGACCGATTCCTCGGCATTCACATTGCGGCGTTCAAGATAGGCCTGGACGGCGCTCAGGGTGCCGGTCAGGTCCGGCGTGACCACCGTCACTGGCGACTTGCTCAGTTCAACGACTCGCTCAAGCATGACTTTGCTCTGCGGGTTGTCCTGATTGAAATTGTTCTTGAGCACGTCACGAGCTTCGGCCAGCGCCTGGGTATACACCGCTGCCTGGCCGTTGAGGGCGGCCCATTGCGCCTGCTCCAGCGCCAGGCTCAAGGCCAGGCGCACCTGCATCAGGCTCTGCCCGGCCAGGAGCGGGCGGACGTTTTCGTCGGCATTGAAATCGATGCGGATGTAACGCGAGATTCGATCCCACCACTGCGCCCACCGGCTGGCGCCATCGCCATCGGCAGTCAGGCCCAACAGCGATTCACCGCGATCCTTATATTCGGGAGCCACCTCCGAAAGCTGCAGCACCTGGTCACGCAGGGCGCCCAGTTGCAGGAACAGCCCGGTGCGATCCGGTTGTTCGGTACTGCGCAGCGCGGCAAGGGTCTTGGCCAACTGCTCGCGAGCAGCGAACGAGCCCGGGTCGTTCTGTTCGCGCAGGATTTCGTCCGCGCCCTGAACCAGCGCCTGAGCGCTGCTGATGTCCTGCAGGGCGGAAAGACGCAGGCTGGCCAGGCGCAACAAATGCTCGGCTTCGGCCAGGCGCCAATCCTTGCGGCTGGCACCGAGCACGGTTTCCAGGCGCTGATTGAGGCGTTGCTGGTCGCCTTGCAGCTGGGCGACCTGGCGCCGCCGCTCTTCCAGCTCTTGGGCCGGTGGCAGTTGCTCCAGGCGCTCACTCAGGCGTTGATCATTGAGCTTCAGGCTCTGAGCCTGGTCATTGAGCGCCTGGACCTGGGCGGATTGCTGTTGGGTGTTGGCTTGCAAGTGACGCACTTGCCAGATGCCCCAACCACCCACGGCTACGCCAGCGGCGCCCAACAACAACGCGACAATTGCCAGCCCGTTGCCGCGACGCGGCGCCATAGGGGCCGGCGTTTCAATCGAAGCTTCGATCGCTGGCTGGTCTTGATCTTTTGGCAAGGCTGTTTCGCTCACGTATCCATCCTTTGCATTAGAAAACGGCACGGACTGTTCCCGTAAAGCCGCCAGCAAAGCCGCGGCGCTGGCGCCACGGCAATCCACAACTGTCCGGGCCCCGGCGGCACGCGCCAACTCGGCGACCCTGGGGCTTGGAACAAACAATGGTAGCCGCGCCAGGGCGGGCCACGCTTCACCGGCAAGCCGGTGTAGATGCTCGAAGCTCTGCCCACTGCTGACCACCAGCGCGTTCAGGCGTTCCGCTTCAACCTTCGACGGCAACTCACCTTCGTGGTAATGCGGCAGGCCGCGCCGGTACAGCTCCAGATAATCGACACTAGCACCTTGCTCGCGCAAACGCTCCGCCAGCAAGCCGCGCCCGCCTTCACCACGCACGATCAAGACACGGGGCCCGGGCCGTTCGATAGCCTTCCGCAACGCTGCAAGTTCAAGCAAGGCTTCGCTGTCATCGCCATTATCAGGATAAGAAACGCTAAGGCCGGCGTCGGCAAGAATTTGCCCCGTCGCGGCCCCTACGCTGAACCATGGCAGCTGCGGCGGATGCGCCCCGTGTTGGCGCAACAGCTCCACGCACAGACGCGCGGCGGGTTTGCTGACCACAATCACCGCACAATACTGATCCAGCGCCTTGAGCATGGCGAGCCCGGACTCGGACACGGGGATCGGCTCGATATCCAATAACGGCAGGCTGCTGCTATAGACTCCCGCTTGCGCCAACACAGCCGCCAGGGCCGAAGACTCGTCCGCCGGCCGGGTGAGCAGCAGCCGCCACCCCGTCACGCGTGGCCTGCCTCGCCGTAGACTTTCTTGAGGATTTCGTCGGCGCCCTGGCTCAACAGGTCTTCGGCGACCCGCACACCCAAAGCTTCGGCGTCGCGGCGCGGCGCCCGTGCCTCGGCGCTGAGCAGTTGCTCACCGCTCGGATCGCCCACCAGGCCGCGCAACCAGACCTGTTCTCCTTCAAGCACGGCGTAGCAGGCAATCGGTACCTGGCAACCGCCGTTCAGATGCTTGTTCAGGGCTCGCTCAGCGAAGACTCGCACCGCGGTGTCTTCATGGTGCAGCGGCGCCAGCAGGGCATGGATTTCGCTGTCCGCGCCGCGGCACTCGATACCCACCGCACCCTGTCCACCGGCGGGCAGGCTGTCATCGACGCTGATGGCTGAGGTGATGCGGTCCTCGAAGCCCAGGCGTATCAAGCCGGCGGCGGCCAAGATGATCGCGTCATACTCGCCGGCATCGAGCTTGGCCAGGCGCGTGTTGACGTTGCCTCGCAGGAAACGGATCTGCAGGTCGGGACGACGGCTCAGCAATTGCGCCTGGCGACGCAGGCTGGACGTGCCCACCACGCTCCCGGCAGGCAGCGCTTCCAGGCTGGGAAATGTATTGGAGACGAATGCATCGCGCGGATCTTCCCGCTCGCAAATACAGAAAAGGCCCAGGCCTTCAGGGAAGTCCATGGGCACATCTTTCATGGAATGCACGGCAATGTCGGCTTCGTTGTCCAACAAGGCGGTCTCAAGCTCCTTGACGAACAGGCCCTTGCCACCGATTTTCGACAGCGGCGAGTCCAGCAGCTTGTCGCCGCGACTGACCATGGGCACCAGCGTCACGGTCAGGCCTGGATGGGCGCTCTCGAGGCGGGCTTTGACGTATTCGGCCTGCCAGAGGGCCAGGGCACTTTTACGGGTGGCGATGCGGATCTCGCGAGGGGACATGGATCAATCCGTACTTAAAAGATACGGCAGATAATAACAGCTCAACCAAATCCGCTTTGACTTGAATCACGACGCTGATGCCTCCCTGGCCGCCGGTCCCGAAAACGCATCGCTTTGGAAAGATACTAGAGCTGCTGCATCATTTTGCGGACGCCCGCCACATGTCGTCGGCTGACAATCAACGCATCGCCGTTGAGCCCCTTTAGATAAAGCTGGAAATGTCCCAGGGGGGTGCGCTGCAAACGTTCGATACGTTCACGAGCCACCAAGGCATTGCGGTGGATGCGCACGAATCGCTCACCGAACTCATCCTCAAGTGCCTTGAGTGGCTCGTCCAGCAGCACTTCGCCGCTTTCATGACGCAAGGTCACGTATTTATGGTCCGCGATGAAATAGACCACCTGGTTCAAGGGGATCAGCTCGATCCCCTTGCGAGTCCGCGCGCTGATATGGCTGCGCGGACCGCTGCCGCTTTCCGCAGCCGGACGCGTGAGCGCTGCCAGTTGCGTGCGGTTAGGCCGCTCTGCCTTGCGCAGCGCCTCTTCCAGCGCCTCGGCAGAAACCGGCTTGATCAAATAACCCACGGCACCGGCCTGCAACACCTCAGGAGGAAAATCGTCCCGAGTGGTACAGAACACCACCGCAGGCGGTGACTCTCGTTCGCACAGCTTTGCCGCGACCTGCAAGCCGTCCAAGCCAGGCATGCGAATGTCGAGCAGCACGATATCCGGTTTGTGGCTGTCGATAAGGGCCAATGCCTCTTCGCCATTGGTGGCGCTCGGCTCCAGGACACTGTAACCCTCGAGTTCACCGAGCGTTCGGCTCAGGCGCTCGCGGGCCAGTGGTTCGTCGTCAACGATCAGGACATTCATATTGCGCTGGATTCCTGCGTGAGTCTCGCACAAGGATAGCGTAGACAGGGGAAGTGACATCCGTCACCGCGATCCACGCTAAGACTCGTTCGAGGGCCAAAAAGTGCCGCGAGGCGGTTGCCTATCTTTACCAGCGCTTGCCGACCGATGCTCGAGGCCTGTTGTCGCACAGCGTCGCCACAGGGATTGTGATCGCTCGATCTGACCAATATGAGTACCCCCCTTCTTTATGGGTGCGTCCGATGCGTCCTGGATGAAAAAGCAAAACCCCTACCGTCCACTGTAGACGGTTGCCAAGACGATATTGCTCAATCGAAAAATAACCTTGTGCAAAAAACCCGCTGGAAGCCGGCAAAAAACCTGCCGACCAGTGCCAGCGCCAGCCCCGGCAACCCTGTTATCATCCGCCGCAGCCTTCAACCGCTAATTTTTTCCAGCCGATCACGAGCGAATTCATGAGCACTGACAAGACCAATCAGTCCTGGGGCGGCCGCTTCAGTGAACCCGTCGACGCCTTCGTCGCCCGCTTCACCGCCTCCGTCAACTTCGACCAGCGCCTGTATCGCCACGACATCATGGGCTCGATCGCCCACGCCACCATGCTGGCCAAGGTCGGCGTGCTCACCGATGCCGAGCGCGACAGCATCATCGATGGCCTGAAGACCATCCAGGGCGAAATCGAGGCCGGCCAGTTCGACTGGCGTGTCGACCTTGAAGACGTGCACATGAACATCGAGGCGCGCCTGACCGACCGCATCGGCGTAACCGGCAAGAAGCTGCATACCGGTCGCAGCCGCAACGACCAGGTCGCCACCGACATCCGCCTGTGGTTGCGCGATGAAATCGACCTGATCCTGGCTGAGATCACTCGCCTGCAAAAAGGCCTGCTGGAGCAAGCCGAGCGCGAGGCCGAGAGCATCATGCCGGGCTTCACGCACCTGCAAACCGCACAACCTGTAACGTTTGGGCATCACATGCTCGCCTGGTTCGAAATGCTCAGCCGCGACTACGAGCGCCTGCAGGATTGCCGCAAGCGCACCAACCGCATGCCCCTGGGCAGCGCCGCGCTGGCCGGCACGACCTACCCGATCGACCGTGAATACACCGCGCAGCTGCTGGGCTTCGACGCCGTGGGCGGCAACTCGCTGGATAATGTCTCGGACCGCGATTTCGCCATTGAATTCTGCGCCGCGGCGAGCATCGCCATGATGCATCTGTCGCGGTTCTCCGAAGAGCTGGTGCTCTGGACCAGCGCACAATTCCAGTTCATCGATTTGCCTGATCGCTTCTGCACCGGCAGCTCGATCATGCCGCAAAAGAAAAACCCCGACGTGCCGGAACTGGTAAGGGGCAAGAGCGGCCGAGTGTTCGGCGCTCTGATGGGCCTGCTGACCCTGATGAAAGGCCAGCCGTTGGCCTACAACAAGGACAACCAGGAAGACAAGGAACCGCTGTTCGACGCCGCCGATACGCTGCGCGATTCGCTGCGAGCCTTTGCCGATATGATCCCGGCCATCAAGCCCAAGCATGCGATCATGCGTGAAGCGGCCCTGCGCGGGTTCTCCACCGCCACCGACCTGGCTGACTACCTGGTGCGCCGTGGCCTGCCGTTCCGTGATTGCCATGAAATCGTCGGCCACGCCGTGAAGTACGGCGTGGACAATGGCAAGGACTTGGCGGAGATGAGCCTGGACGAGCTGCGCCAGTTCAGCGATCAGATCGAGCAGGACGTGTTTGCGGTGTTGACCCTGGAAGGTTCGGTCAACGCCCGTGACCACATCGGTGGTACCGCACCCGCCCAAGTGAAAGCCGCAGTCGTTCGAGGCCAGGCGCTGCTCGCCAGCCGCTAACGCCTGAAAGCTTGCGGGCAAGCCCGCCCTCACATTGGATCTTTGGTGAACAAAGGTCTGGTTGGGGGCGGGTTTGTCTTGCCGGATCCTTCAGAACAGCAAGAAATCACTTCCGGGCGGAAATCTTCGCCAAGAACGCTGGCATCTCTGCGTCCCGATCCGCTGCGATCCGTTGCACGTGCGGATTCTCTCCCAACAGCTCCATCAAGGCCCTGGCAGCGGGCATATCCGCCAGCAGGTCGACATCGAACACCTTCTTGCCCACCTGCAAGACCAGCGAAAGGCTGTAGTAAAAATACAGATCAGCGATGCTCAAGCTGTCGCCCGCCACGTAGGGGGCGAACTTGCCGTGCCGGCCGAGCGAAGCAAACCCAAGCAACAGCTCGCCCTTGGATTTTTCCTTGATCGCGTCGGGCACCGACATGCCGAAAAACGCCTCGGGGTAACAGACACGCCCGGGCAGCTCGATGTACAGCTCGATTTCCCGGCACAACGCCAACGCCTGGGCGCGCTCGAATGGATCGGCGGGCAACAGGGCCTTGCCCGGCTGGGTCTGCTCGATGTATTCCAGGATTACGCTGGTCTCGTTGATAAATCCCTGTTCGGTCTTGAGCACCGGCACCTTGCCCCGAGGGCTGATGGCCAGCGCTTCAGGGGTCTGGCCGCCGTAGAACTGAACCTCTTCGAAGGGAAGCCCCTTCTCCAGCAGCGCCAGCTTGACCATGTTGTAATAATTGCTGACGGAAAAACCATAGAGCTTGAGCATGACATAGCCTCCAGGCCGTGCGGGGTTGGCAGCCTTGCGTTATAGACTGCCGGCGCGTTTCGTGCCAGGCGCATCACGCCGCTGAATGCAGGTAAACTGGCGGCCTTTCCTACAGGAGCCTGCCATGAGCGAGCCAACCGATATCGACAACGACGAAGAAGAGTTCGTCGAGAACACACTGATCCAGGCCATCGAGAACCAGATCGAAAGCGACAACCCGCCAGCGGCCAAGGCTACGTTCAACAAGTTGACCCTGGTGGGTTATGAGCGCGACGATATCCTCAACCTGATGGCCCATGTGTTGGCGGTGGAAATCGACGCGATCCTGGAAGAAGACCGCCCGTTCAATACCGAATGGTACGAAACTGCCTTGCGCGCATTGCCTGAGTTGCCGCCGGAAAAGAACTGAACCGACAGGCAAAGTTGCTTCTGTGGCAAGCCTCCTGTGGCGAGGGGATTTATCCCCGCCGGGGCGCGAAGCGGCCCAAAAAAAGTGGACTCATTACGATTCTGGGCCTGCTGCGCAGTCCAGCGGGGATAAATCCCCTCGCCACAAGGAACCTGCCTGGACTCACTACAAAAAAACAAAAAAAGCATGACACTGATACTGGACAGCTCGGCCGAGTGCGCTCACCTTAGTGGCGCTGTCGACCCAATTCCTAGAAAGTCTGGAGTCCTTATGTCGCTTACCCCTGAGCTGGTTGCCGAACTGGAAATCCTTGCACTCTTCAACCTGGACAGTTCCCAGGAAGGCCTGAAAATTCATCAGACCGCTGCCCCCAAAGCCATCGCCGCTGCCAAGCGCCTGTTTGAAAAAGACCTGATAGACCAACCCGATGGCGGTTATCTGACCAGCCTGGGACGTGATGCCGCGCAAAATGTGCAAACGGTCTTGACGATACTCCGCGCCGAAGAAACCGCCTGAACTTTTTCCCCTCGCCCACGGAAATCCCTTTGCATCGGGATTTCCGCAGGCGCTTAGGCTTCGCTCGTAAAAAATTCTGACGCCACATCATTTTTCAGCTTAAGAATTCCGGGGACCGGGCGCTAACCTGCCATCACCTGTGTTTTCCCACGTCGACGCCGCGAGCCGGTTTGAGCTGACATGACCCGTAACCACGAGATACGCCCCGATCTGGACGAGGGAATCGACCGCAAGGTCCTGAGCCAATTGCGCGCGCGTTTTCTCAAGCTCAATACCGGCCGGATGGAGCGTGCCCTGGAAGGATTGTCGACCCGCCAGCAAGGCGTGCTGACGCTGCTCCCGCTGTTTTTCCACGTCAATCATCCGCTGCTGCCCGGCTACGTCTCGGGCAGCACGCCCGCCGGCATGTCCAATTACGAGCCCGACGCCAACGTCCTCACCGAGGCGCAACGGCTGACCCGTTCGTTTTCCTACAAGCCGCGCCACGGCAGCAACCCACCGCGACCCATTCTCGGCCTGTTCCTGATGGGCAGCCTCGGCACCCTGGCCCAGGCCGACCAGAGCGACATGGACGTATGGGTATGCCACGGGCCGGACCTGAGCGACGATGAATTGGCCGAGCTGCGCAAAAAATGCCAGCTCCTGGAAATCTGGGCCGCTACCCAAGGCGCCGAAGCCCATTTTTTCCTCATCGACCCGGCACGGTTCGTCCGCGGCGAGCGGGACAACCAACTCAGTTCGGACGACTGCGGCACCACCCAACACTATTTGTTGCTGGACGAGTTCTACCGCACGGCGATCTGGCTAGCTGGCCGTACGCCGATCTGGTGGCTGGTGCCGGTCTACGAAGAGGAAAACTACGAGCAATACACCCATACGCTGGTCTCCAAGCGCTTCATTCGCACGGACGAAACGCTGGATCTGGGGCATCTGGCCTACATCCCGCCTGGAGAATTCATCGGCGCCGGGCTCTGGCAGCTGTTCAAGGGCATCGAATCGCCCTACAAATCGGTGCTCAAACTGCTGCTGACCGAGGTCTACGCCAGCGAGCACCCCGACGTGCGCTGCCTGAGCCTGCGTTTCAAGCAGGCGGTGTTCGCCAATCGCCTGGACCTGGACGAGCTCGACCCGTACATGGTGGTTTACCGCCGCCTTGAGGAATACCTCATCGCCCGCGGCGAACCGGAGCGCCTGGAGCTGATACGCCGAGCGCTGTACCTGAAAGTCAATCGCAAGCTCACCGGCCAAGCTCGCAGCAGCGGCTGGCAACGCAACCTGCTGGAGCGACTGGCCCGTGAATGGGGCTGGGACCAGCGGCAGTTGGCGCTGCTGGACAGCCGCAGCCAGTGGAAAGTGCGCCAGGTCAGCCATGAGCGACGAGCGCTGGTGAATGAGCTGACCTACAGTTATCGCTTCCTGACGCAGTTCGCCCGCACCGAGAAAACCGTCAGCCTGATCAACAAGCGCGACCTCAACGTCCTTGGCCGGCGGCTGTATGCGGCGTTCGAGCGCAAGGCCGACAAAGTCGAGTTCATCAACCCAGGCATTGCCCCGGACTTGGCCGAAGATACCCTCACGCTGGTGCAGGCACCGAACAAGAAAGAGCCGGGACAGAACCAGTGGGGCTTGTACAACGGCAGCCTGAACGCCCTGGAATGGGAAAATTTCGCGCCGATCAAGCGCAGCCGCGAACTGCTCGAGTTGCTCACCTGGTGCCATCGCAACGGCGTGATCGACAGCAGCACACGCCTGGCGCTGCACCCCGGCGACAGCGACCTGAGCGAGTTCGAACTGTTCAACCTGCTGGGCAGCCTGCAACAATCCATCGCCCTGCCCCTGGCCACGGTGGACGAAGAACCGCTGCTACGCGCCAGCGTACCCAGTGAAGTGCTGATTCTGGTCAACGTCGGTGTCGACCCGCTCAAGCATCACCGCGACCTGAACATCCTGATGACCACCGAGCGCACCGATTCCCTGAGCTATGCCGGGGTTCGGGAAAACCTCGTGCTGACCCTCGACCAGGTCACGCTCAATAGCTGGAACGAAGTGCTGGTCACCCGTTTCGACGGCGAACACGCCCTGCTCGACTGCTTGCGCGATTACCTCAATGACCTGCCTGCCGCACAACCCCAGCCACGCTTGCAGGTACGCTGCTTCTGTCACAACCGTGCGCAATTCATCGCGCGACGGGTCGAAGAAGTCATCGAGACCGCCCAGACCCTGCTGCTGAGCAAGCTCAACTATCGCTATCTGCTCAAGGTCCAGCAGCACTTTCACGTGTTGGAGCTGGTTCCGGGCCAAGTCAATCACGTGGCGCTGGGCAGTCTGTCAGCACTGATGGATTACCTGGGCGAAGAACTGACCGCCTACAGCCCGCTGCACCTGGACTCGATGGCGCTGGAAGATCACGACGTGGCCCTCATCCTGCCCATGGGCCAGCCCGAGTGCATCCAGGTATTCTACCGGGTCCATGAGGAAGAAGCCGAGCTGTACGTGCTTGATGAACTCAACGCCTTATGGCAGCAGCGCTTGCCTTATCACGATGAACAAAGCCTGCTGGTGCCGCTGCAACGCTTCCTGCAATCGGTGCTCTATCGCCGCGACGCGTTGCTGCCAATGGATGCCTCCCAGCCCCCGACGCTGGAGATCCTGCATTACCAGCTACTGCCTTCGGGCACCGGACGCGCCCGACGTGTCGAAGCGCGGCAAGCGCCGCAGACACCGGTCAACAAGCCTTTTTATGACGTACAAGCGATCATCGGCAAAGCGGCGCACGGTCAGGTGCACGTCACCCTTTATTGCGATCAACGGGAGTTTTCAGAGTTGGAGCATGGCGACCAACTGTTCCGCGTGGTCGCCAGGGAGATCGTCGGCCAGCGCCGCGAGGCCGAGCGCTATCGTTGCTACATCACCGACCTGGACCTCTCGGGCCTGGTGGGCGACGGCGCCTGCTCAAGTATCTTGTTCTTGCGCTACAAGGCCGACCTGGAGCGGGCGTTGAACGAGGCATTGAATCAAGTCTGAGACCGATTCAGAACGCGCAGTGGCCGCCATTGATCGGCTGCGACTCGACTTCCAGCAGCGTCAGCTTCAGCGTCTTGCCACCCGGCGCCGGCCAGTCGATATGCTGGCCTACCTTCAGCCCCAGCAGGGCACTACCCACCGGAGCCAGAATCGAAATCTTGCCCTCGTCGGCGTTGGCGTCCTGTGGATAAACCAACGTCAGGTGGTAATCCTTGCCGCTGCTTTCCTCGCGGCAGTGCACACGCGAGTTCATGGTCACGACATCGGCGGGCACTTCATCGTGGCCGACTAGTGTATCGGCACGATCCAGTTCGGTTTGCAACGCGATCACACCCGGAAGCGTTTCATCCAGGCTGTCGATCAAGCGCTCCAGACGTTGTACATCCAGGCGAGTAAGGGTGATGGAAGGTGCGGTCATGATCCAGGCAGACTCCTTTCTTCTGCACGAAAAAAGCAAAACCCCGCCACATAACGACGGGGTTTTCACGGGCCTCGATGAGTTGAGGCGTTGCTGGACACTACCACAGCTCAATAAATATACAACCCAAGGGATCTGCGCTTGGCCGCCTCGGCACAGATCACCCGCCGACGCTCGTCATCAGCCGAGCGCCATTCACGGATATCCTCCACGTGCCGGAAACAACCGAGGCAGACTTTGTGCTCATCCAGCTTGCACACGCTGGTGCAAGGCGACGGGACGGCGGGGCTCACGTTGCTATAGAGCGGCTTGGGTGGCCGCGCCGGGGTTGGCTGAGTCACGAAATCACAGGCCTTCGAAATCGAGTTCCGCGCCAGCCTGCTGCATGACGATACGCTCGAGCATCTCGCCCAACTGCTCTTCGCTCTTGTCGCACATCCAGCGCTCGCTTTCCTCGTCGTAATCGAAATGAAAGCCGCCGGAGACCGCCGCCAGCCACAACTGCCGCAATGGCTCCTGGCGACTGAAGATCAGCTGGCTGCCGTTTTCGAACTTGACGGTCAGCACACCGGCGGAGCTTTCCAGGTCGATGTCCAGGCCACTGTCATCGAACACATCCTCCAGCGTTTGCTGGGTCGCATCGACCAGGTCGTGGAAACGGGCTTCAGTCAAACTCATTGCGGCAACCTCGAAAATGTCTGCTCATGCTCAAGCGCCGCAAGATACGGACGCTTCCCGATGATTGCAAAGGATATACCGATTGACGACAGCAGCGCCGCCGGACGGGCGCCCCGTTGCATAGGCAAGCTGACGGGTGGCCGGTATACTCCGGCGCAATTAAAGCATTTTCAAGGATTTCGCCATGAAGCGCCTGATCTCTTCCCTTGCTGCGCTCGTCGCGGTTGCCTGCCTCGTGACAGCCTGTGGTCAAAAAGGTCCGCTGTACCTGCCTGATGACAGCAAGTCTCCTGAAGAACAGGCAGAACAGGCCAAGTCGTCGCAATCCAAGTCACATTCGCACGACACTCAAACTACCTACTAAGGGACCGCCATGGACGCTTTTAACTACCGTGGCGGGGAGCTGTTCGCGGAAGGGGTTGCCCTGTCCGCGATCGCCGAGCGTTTCGGCACGCCGACCTACGTCTATTCCCGTGCCCATATCGAAGCCCAGTACCGCACGTTCGCCGATGCGCTGACAGGCATGCCGCACCTGGTGTGCTTCGCGGTGAAAGCCAACTCGAACCTGGGCGTGCTCAACGTCCTGGCTCGCCTTGGCGCCGGCTTCGACATTGTTTCCGGCGGCGAGCTGGAACGCGTTCTGGCCGCTGGCGGCAGCCCCGACAAGATCGTCTTCTCCGGTGTCGGCAAGACCCGCGAAGACATGCGCCGCGCCCTGGAAATCGGCGTGCACTGCTTCAACATCGAATCCACCGATGAGCTCGAGCGCCTGCAAGTCGTCGCTGCCGAGCTGGGCGTCCGCGCGCCGATTTCCCTGCGCGTGAATCCAGACGTCGATGCCGGAACCCATCCGTACATTTCCACCGGCCTGAAGGAAAACAAGTTCGGCATCGCCATTGCCGATGCCGAAGACGTGTACGTGCGCGCCGCCCAACTGCCGAACCTGGAAGTGTTGGGCGTCGATTGCCATATCGGCTCGCAGCTGACCACCCTCGAACCGTTCATCGACGCCCTCGACCGCCTGCTGGCCCTGGTCGATCGCCTCGGTGATTGCGGCATCTACCTGCGTCACATCGACCTGGGCGGCGGTGTCGGCGTGCGCTATCGCGACGAAGAGCCGCCACTCGTGGCCGACTACATCAAGACCGTGCGTGAGCGCCTCGAAGGCCGGGACCTGGCGTTGATGTTCGAGCCGGGTCGCTACATCGTCGCCAACGCCGGCGTGTTGTTGACCCAGGTCGAGTACCTCAAGCACACCGAGCACAAGGATTTCGCCATCGTCGACGCGGCCATGAACGACCTGATCCGCCCGGCGCTGTACCAGGCCTGGATGGACGTCACCGCCGTGCGCCCTCGCGAAACCGCATCCCGCAACTACGACATCGTCGGACCGATTTGTGAAACCGGCGATTTTCTGGCCAAGGGTCGGGAGCTGGCGCTGGAAGAAGGCGACCTGCTGGCCGTGCATTCGGCCGGTGCCTATGGGTTTGTCATGAGTTCCAACTACAACACCCGCGGGCGCTGCGCCGAGGTGCTGGTGGACGGTGATCAGGCATTCGAAGTGCGTCGCCGCGAGACGGTAGCCGAGTTGTTTGCTGGCGAAAGCCTGCTGCCGGAGTAAAACCATGCTGCTGCGTTTTACCAAGATGCACGGCCTGGGCAA
Organism: Pseudomonas sp. SWRI92; assembly: GCF_014268685.1. Classification (NCBI taxonomy): domain Bacteria; kingdom Pseudomonadati; phylum Pseudomonadota; class Gammaproteobacteria; order Pseudomonadales; family Pseudomonadaceae; genus Pseudomonas; species Pseudomonas sp. SWRI92. The sequence continues at coordinate 402,667 of NZ_JABWQY010000002.1, read as the reverse complement.
TGACTTCATGGTCCTCGACCTGGTCAGCCAGCACGCGCACATCCTGCCCAAGCACGCCAAGCAATGGGGTGACCGGCACACCGGTATCGGCTTCGATCAATTGCTGATCGTCGAAGCGCCGAATAACCCGGACGTGGATTTCCGTTATCGGATCTTCAACGCCGACGGTTCGGAAGTCGAGCAATGCGGCAACGGTGCGCGCTGCTTCGCCCGCTTCGTGCTGGACAAGCGCCTGACCGCCAAGCGGCAGATTCGCGTCGAGACCAAAAGCGGCATCATCGAACTGGATGTTCGCAGCGACGGCCAGATCGGCGTCAACATGGGCGCTCCACGCCTGGTACCGGCGGACATTCCCTTCCAGGCACCGAGCCAGGCCCTGAGCTATCAGGTGGACGTCGACGGTACCTCGGTGGAATTGGCGGCGGTGTCCATGGGCAACCCTCATGCCGTACTGCGCGTAGACGATATCAACAGCGCGCCAGTGCATGAGCTGGGGCCGAAGATCGAGCATCACCCGCGTTTCCCTGCCCGGGTCAACGTGGGCTTCCTGCAGGTCATCGACCGCCACCGCGCGCAACTGCGCGTCTGGGAACGCGGGGCCGGGGAAACCCAGGCTTGCGGCACCGGCGCCTGCGCCGCCGCCGTCGCCGCGATCAGCCAAGGCTGGATGGATTCACCGCTGCTGATCGACCTGCCCGGCGGGCGTTTGTCCATCGAATGGGCAGGCCCAGGCCAACCGGTGCTGATGACCGGCCCGGCCGTACGCGTATACGAAGGACAAGTTCGTCTTTGAGTGAGTCAAACCCATGACCGACAAGCCACAGGTTCCAGCCCCGCAGCCCGACGAATCCCCGAGCCAGAACCCTGAAGCCGCGGCAGTGGCCGCGTATCTGGAGGCTCATCCGGACTTCTTCGTCGAGCATGAAGATCTGCTCGCAACGATGCGCATCCCCCATCGGCGCGGCGACACCGTGTCGCTGGTCGAGCACCAGATGAAAATCCTGCGCGAGCGCAATATCGAAATGCGCCATCGCCTTTCGCACCTGATGGACGTTGCTCGCGACAATGACCGACTCTTCGACAAGACCCGTCGCCTGATCCTGACCTTGATGGACGCCAGCACCCTCGAAGACGTGGTGATGGGTGTCGAGGACAGCCTGCGGCAGGATTTCCAGGTGCCTTTTGTCAGCCTGATCCTGTTTGGCGACAACGCCATGCCGGTGGGCCGGTGGGTGACCCACGCTGAAGCGCAGACGGCCATCGGCGGCCTGCTCACGGAAGACAAAAGCGTCAGCGGCAGCCTGCGCGAGCATGAGCTGGACTTCCTGTTTGGCGAAGAACAACGCAAGCAGATCGGCTCCACTGCCGTCGTCGCCATCGCCCACCAGGGCGTGCACGGCGTGCTGGCCATCGCCAGCCGCGATCCGCAGCACTATAAAAGCTCGGTGGGCACGCTGTTCCTGAGCTACATCGCCGAAGTGACCGGCCGGGTGCTCCCACGGGTGGCCGGTTCGCTGCGTTCGGTACGCTGAGATGGAGCGGCAACTGGAGGCCTACTGCGAACACCTGCGCAGTGAGCGCCAGGTGTCGCCTCATACGTTGTCGGCCTATCGCCGCGACCTGGAGAAAGTGCTGGGCTGGTGCCAGAAACAGAACATCGGCAGTTGGTCAGCCCTGGATATCCAACGCCTGCGCAGCCTGATCGCTCGCTTGCATCAACAGGGGCAATCGTCCCGCAGCCTGGCACGGCTGCTATCGGCGGTGCGCGGTTTGTATCAGTACCTCAATCGCGAAGGCCTGTGCGATCACGACCCTGCCACCGGCTTGGCACCGCCCAAGGGCGAACGCCGCCTGCCGAAGACCCTCGATACCGACCGCGCCCTGCAGCTACTGGAAGGTGCCGTCGAGGATGACTTCATGGCGCGACGGGACCAGGCAATTCTCGAGCTGTTCTATTCCTCCGGGTTGCGGCTTTCAGAGCTGACGGGGCTGAACCTGGATCAACTGGACCTGGCCGATGGCATGGTCCAGGTGCTCGGCAAGGGCAGCAAGACGCGCCTGCTGCCCATCGGCCGCAAGGCCCGCGAAGCCCTGGAGCTGTGGCTGCCGCTGCGGGCGCTGACCAACCCGGCCGACGACGCGGTTTTTGTTGGCTTGCAGGGCCGGCGCCTCGGCCCGCGGGCCATCCAACTCCGCGTCAAGGCCGCCGGCGAGCGTGAACTGGGGCAGAACCTGCACCCACACATGCTCAGGCATTCATTCGCCAGCCACCTGTTGGAATCCTCCCAGGACCTGCGTGCCGTCCAGGAACTGCTCGGCCACTCGGACATCAAGACCACCCAGATCTACACCCACCTGGATTTCCAGCACCTGGCGACGGTCTATGACAGTGCCCATCCCCGGGCCAAACGCATCAAGGGCGACGAATCATGACCATCGAGCTCATCACTTTCGACCTGGACGACACGCTATGGGACACCGCCCCGGTGATCGCCAGCGCCGAAGCGGTCCTGCGCCAGTGGCTGACCGACAACGCGCCGGACCTGGGCGATTTTCCGGTGGAGCGCTTGTGGGCGATCCGCACGCAAGTACTCAGCGAAGAACCGGACCTCAAGCACCGCATCAGCGCACTGCGTCGGCGAGTACTGTTCCGGGCGCTGCAAGATGCCGGTTACGACCAGTGGCGTGCCTCGGAGCTGGCAGACCAGGGTTTCGAGGCGTTCCTGCATGCACGGCATCAGCTGGAGGTCTTCCCCGACGTGCAGCCGACCCTGGAAATCCTGGCCAATCATTTCGCTCTTGGCGTCGTCACTAACGGCAACGCCGACGTGCGTCGCCTGGGGCTGGCGGACTACTTCAAGTTCGCCCTGTGCGCCGAAGACATCGGCATCGCCAAGCCAGACGCGCGGCTGTTTCACGAGGCCCTGCAACGGGGTGGCGCCACGGCGCAGACGGCCGTGCATGTCGGCGATCATCCGGGTGATGACATCTCCGGCGCCCAACAAGCCGGCCTGCGCGCCGTGTGGTTCAACCCGGCGGGCAAAGCCTGGGACGCCGATCACGCCCCGGACGCGGAGATCCGCAGCCTGACCGAACTGCCGGGATTACTGGCAGGGTGGCATAGCCAGCGCTGAACCCGCGCTGGGTCCACTTCTGTAGCAGTCTGCCCGAAAACTTCAGTCCATGAAAAAGCCCGCAGCGACGGCGGGCTTTTTCAGCAAGCAAGGGCAGATACTCAGATAGGGCGGCTACCGTACTTGTTGTCAGGCTTCTTGGGCGGATCAGCGACCACGTTGGCCTCCACTTCCTGCACCTTTCCGCCCCTGGCCAGGAATTCCTCCATGGCCTTGGCGAGCGCGTCACGCTCCTTGTTCTTGGCCTCTACGCTCGGCAACTCGTCAATCGATACCGCCGCCTTGGCCTTGCCTTTGGCGGTCGGAACCGGGACATCGGCACCGTCGTCTTCAACGACGTCTTCAGCCGCCGCTTCCAGGCCTTCTTCGGCCTCGTCTTCGTCACCTACTTCGAGGTCGTCGTTTTCCAGATCATCGTCGCTCATGTTCTACCTCATGACTTGCGAAAAGCAGATTAGTTATAGCCCAGCTTCGCCATCTGTCGAAGGCTGCCAGAAAAAATTCAACATCCGCCGGCAATCAGCGGTCATGCCCCTTCACCGTGCAAGGTGGCGAGGACTTTACGGGCACCGCCATGATCACGGTGCTCGCCCAGATAAACACCTTGCCAGGTACCCAACGCCAACCGTCCCGCCGTCACCGGAAGACTGAGCTGACATCCCAGCACGCTGGCCTTGAAGTGCGCCGGGAGGTCGTCCAGGCCTTCGTCGTTGTGCTCATAGTCGGCGGTTCCTTGTGGGATCAGCCGATTGAAAAATCGTTCGAAGTCTCGACGTACCGCCGGATCGGCGTTCTCGTTGATGGTCAACGAGGCCGAGGTATGCTGCAGCCACAGATGCAACAGACCGACACGACATGCCTTGAGTTCAGGCAGGCCGGCGAGCAACTCGTCCGTCACCAGATGAAAGCCCCGGGGCCTTGCCCGCAGGGTTATCAGCGTCTGTTGCCACATACAGATCTCCGCACGTTCGGCGCGCATTCTAGCGCGCTCTGGGAAAAAACAAAGGGCCTAATATTCCTGCCTCCATGTAAGTCTTTGGCGGTAGAAAAACTCAAGTCGCATACGCAACAAAAGGCGTCGGAAAAACCAGCACGCCTTGTGAGCAATGACAAACTCCAGACAAAAAAATGCCCGGCGAACCGGGCATTTTTTTTAGCTGTCGATTACAGGTTGTAACCACGCTCGTTGTGCTGGGCCAAGTCCAGGCCCACGGCTTCTTCTTCCTCGGAGACACGCAGACCCATGACGGCGTCCAGTACCTTGAGAATGATGAAGGTGACGATGCCGGTGTAGACCACAGTGAAGCCTACGCCCTTGAATTGAATCCACACTTGCGCACCGATATCGGTCACGGTGCCGAAGCCACCCAGGGCCGGCGCTGCGAACACACCGGTCAGGATCGCGCCGAGGATACCGCCGATACCGTGCACGCCAAAGGCGTCGAGGGAATCGTCATAACCGAGCTTGCGCTTGAGGGTGGTCGCGCAGAAGAAGCACACCACGCCCGCCGCCAGGCCGATGACCAGGGCGCCCATCGGGCCCACGGTGCCAGCTGCAGGCGTGATCGCGACCAGGCCCGCCACCACACCCGAGGCGATGCCCAGTGCGCTTGGCTTGCCGTGGGTGATCCACTCGGCGAACATCCAGCCCAGCGCTGCGGCAGCGGTGGCGATCTGGGTTACCAGCATCGCCATGCCGGCGGTGCCGTTGGCCGCGACGGCGGAACCGGCGTTGAAACCGAACCAGCCCACCCACAGCATGGCCGCGCCCATCAGGGTGTAACCCAGGTTATGCGGCGCCATTGGCGTAGTCGGGAAGCCTTTGCGCTTGCCCAATACCAGGCAGGCTACCAGGCCGGCGATACCGGCGTTGATGTGCACCACGGTGCCGCCGGCGAAGTCCAGCACACCCCAGTCCCACATCAGGCCGCCGTTGCCGGACCAGACCATGTGCGCAATCGGCGCATACACCAGGGTGAACCACACGCCCATGAAGATCAGCATGGCGGAGAACTTCATCCGCTCGGCGAAAGCGCCGACGATCAGGGCTGGAGTGATGATCGCGAAAGTCATCTGGAAGGTGATGAACACCGCTTCAGGGAACAACGCCGCCGGGCCGGTGATGCTAGCCGGAGTGACGCCCGCCAGGAATGCCTTGCCCAAGCCGCCGATGAAGGAGTTGAAGTTGACGACGCCCTGCTCCATGCCGGTGGTGTCGAACGCGATGCTGTAGCCATAGATGACCCACAGGACGCTGATCAGACCGGTAATGGCGAAGCACTGCATCATCACGGAAAGAATGTTTTTCGACCGAACCATGCCGCCGTAGAACAGCGCCAGGCCAGGAATGGTCATGAACAGAACAAGAATCGTGGCCGTCAGCATCCAGGCGGTGTCGCCGGAGTTGAGGACGGGGGCTGCCGCTTCTTCTGCCATGGCCAGGCCAGGCATTACGAAGGACAACAGGGCTCCTAGCCCTGCGAATTTACGCAGAGTCATATTGTTTTCTCCTGGGGCGTTGGGTTTGACGGCTTAGATAGCGTCGGTATCGGTTTCGCCGGTACGGATGCGAATGGCCTGTTCCAGATTGACCACAAAGATCTTTCCGTCACCAATCTTGCCGGTGTTGGCGGCCTTGGTAATCGCCTCGATGACCCGGTCCAGATCCTTGTCGTCGATAGCGACGTCGATCTTCACCTTGGGCAGGAAGTCGACCACGTATTCCGCGCCACGATACAGCTCGGTGTGACCTTTCTGCCGCCCGAAGCCTTTGACTTCAGTAACGGTAATGCCCTGCACGCCGATCTCGGACAACGACTCGCGTACGTCGTCCAACTTGAACGGCTTGATGATGGCAGTGACTAGCTTCATGAAACTCTCTCCCGAATTGGTGGACTTGCCCCAGGAAAACAAACCCGACTCAAGTCTAAGCGCAGTGCCTGGCTTTGTAACGCGTCGTCGGCCCGAGTTGCCCGACTGGCGCCAGCTGACTACTCCTGACGAAACTCCCCGCTCCGCCTTTGCACTGCATTTCGTCACAGCGACTGCATCAGTGCATGGGTCACCAGCCTCTAAGCAGAAAGCTTGCCATCTGTGCCCAACCCCCCTGATTTCAACCCTTTGCCCGCTACGCCGGCCTGCACCGCGCTACGAACCGCAGCGATACGCACAACAACGGTGCGACAGCGCCCGGCACCGTGCGCGAAAAGCGTGCATCCGGGCCTGGCGAATTGACTATAGACGGTGCGTGATACACTGCCCGCCATCGTTTCCAGGACACCTGCCATGCTTGCGCCCAAAGACCTCCTCGACGCCCTCAGCGGCCACGCCTCCCGCCTCTTGAGCGGCGACACTCCCCTGCCGAAAAGCGAAATCGAAAGCCAGTTCAAGGCGCTGCTGCAAAGCGGCTTCAGCAAGCTGGACCTGGTGAGCCGGGAAGAATTCGACAGCCAGATGGTTGTGCTGGCCCGGACCCGGGCGCGGTTGGAGAGTCTGGAGGCGAAGGTGGCTGAGTTGGAGGCGAGGCTCGGCGCCGACGCAGGATGATTTCGATACGCTGCGAATTCCTGGACGTCTCTGCCCGCTTCGGTTTTGAGCTATAAACCCTCGCTACAAGCGCGGGGTTCAACCAGCCCTCGAATCAAGCGCACTGAGGGAGGCGCTTGACCTGATCACGGATTACGGAACCCCGCTCGATTTCAGCCTTGCGCAGGTCGTATGTGGACTGCAAATTCAGCCAGAACTCTGCGGTAGTATTCAGGCAGATCGATAACCTGAGGGCCATATCGGCGCTCACACCTCGACGCTGCAGCACAATGTCGTTCACCGTTGGTGTCGAGACATTCAACGCCCTCGCCAGGGCCGCCGCTGTAACACCCGAAGGCTCCAAGTATTCTTCCTTGAGAATTTCGCCGGGGTGAACCGGACGCATACCGTTTTTAGTCATTACTCACCTCAGTGATAGTCGACGATTTCTATGTTTTCCGGTCCGTTAGGACTCCAAACAAAACAAATCCGCCATTGTGCGTTGATGCGGACACTGTGCTGCCCTTTGCGATTTCCCTCCAGAGCCTCCAGCCGATTACCGGGTGGAGATTTCAGGTCCGTCAGCACGACAGCCGCATCAAGCATCGCTAGCTTGCGCTCCACCACACTTAAAATACCTGACCACTTGCGAGTTTTACCGTTGCGAAACAGAAACTCGGTTTCCGAACACCTGAAGCTAACGATCATAGATTAAAGCTTAACGTTATGCATTAATCCTGAGTATAGAAACGCGAATTGGAAAATCAAACAGGCCTTCTCCGTAAATAGCTGCGCTTACAAAAATCTCGGAAAAAGACCACCTCGCAAAATTTCTCCTACAATCGTTCCCGCTTTTTCCTCACCAACACCCGAACAATTCCGATTGATTCCCACAGAAATGGCTGTATATCTCCCCGTTCACGCTTGAATGGCGTATCCGTAACATCCTGCCAACATTTCTCCCTTCAACTGCCGCACCCAAGTCCTCACCCAGGACTAGTCTTCAAGAGCCGCAGGACGCGGCTCTTTATTCATTCAAGGAACGCTTCATGTCGCTTGCCATCGTCCACAGCCGCGCCCAGGTGGGGGTGGAGGCTCCTGCCGTTACCGTTGAAGTTCACCTGGCCAATGGCTTGCCGTCACTGACCATGGTCGGCCTGCCAGAAGCCGCCGTGAAGGAAAGCAAGGATCGAGTGCGCAGCGCGATCATCAATTCGGGGCTGAACTTCCCGGCGCGGCGCATCACCCTGAACCTGGCGCCGGCGGATCTTCCAAAGGACGGCGGCCGCTTCGACCTGGCCATTGCCTTGGGAATTCTCTCCGCCAGCGTGCAAGTGCCGACACTGATGCTGGACGACGTTGAATGCCTCGGGGAACTGGCCTTGTCCGGCGCCGTTCGGCCGGTGCGCGGGGTGCTGCCCGCGGCGCTGGCGGCGCGCAAGGCCGGGCGCATGCTGGTGGTGCCGCGAGCGAACGCCGAGGAAGCGTGCCTGGCGTCGGGGTTGAAGGTGATCGCCGTGGATCATCTGCTCGAAGCGGTGGCGCACTTCAATGGCCACACGCCCGTCGAGCCGTTTGTTTCCAACGGGCTGCTTTCGGCCAGCAAGCCTTATCCGGACCTGAGCGAAGTACAAGGCCAGACCGGCGCCAAGCGCGCACTGCTGATCGCTGCGGCGGGGGCTCATAACTTGTTGTTCAGCGGCCCACCTGGCACTGGCAAGACGCTGTTGGCAAGTCGTTTGCCGGGGTTATTGCCACCGTTGGCGGAAAGCGAAGCCCTGGAGGTCGCGGCGATACAGTCTGTCGCCAGTTGCGTGCCGTTGAGCCATTGGCCGCAACGCCCGTTTCGCCAGCCTCATCATTCGGCGTCCGGGCCGGCGCTGGTGGGAGGCGGGTCCAAGCCGCAGCCGGGGGAAATCACCCTCGCCCACCATGGCGTGCTGTTCCTCGATGAACTGCCGGAGTTCGACCGCAAGGTGCTGGAAGTCTTGAGAGAGCCGCTGGAGTCAGGTTTCATCGTGGTTTCGCGGGCCCGAGACCGGGTGCGCTTTCCGGCACGCTTTCAACTGGTGGCAGCGATGAACCCCTGCCCTTGTGGATATCTCGGCGAGCCCAGCGGCCGATGTTCCTGCACGCCGGACATGGTGCAGCGTTACCGCAACAAGCTGTCCGGTCCTTTGCTGGACCGCATCGACCTGCACCTGACTGTCGCCCGGGAAGCCACGGCTCTGACCCCAAGGAGCGAACCGGGTGACGACACGGCCACCGCAGCCGAACGGGTGGCCGAAGCCCGTGAACGCCAGCAAGCACGACAGGGTTGTGCCAATGCGTTCCTCGACCTGCCGGGCCTGCGTCGGCATTGCAAATTGTCGGCAACCGATGAAGCCTGGCTGGAGACCGCCTGCGAACGGTTGACCCTGTCGCTACGAGCCGCCCATCGCTTGCTCAAGGTCGCCCGGACCTTGGCCGACCTCGAGCAGGTTGAACGAATCAGTCGAGAACACCTGGCCGAAGCCCTGCAATATCGGCCGGCTACGCCTTGAAAAGGCTCACGGTTTGCTCAGGTCCACCAACGGTGTCTCCCGCACCTCGATTTTTTGATCGCCCTGGATGTCGTCGATGCGCTTGAGGGCCTTGTCCACGGCAACCTTGTCTGCCAGAAGGCTGTAGTGGATCTGGAATTGCTTGCGCTCTTTCGGTGCAATGGTCGGCACCAGGCCCAATGGACGCTGGTAGCGGCGGTTATAGGAGAAACTGGTGCCCGGCTCCAGGCCGGTCACATAGCCCTGGCCTTGGGTATCGGTGTTTTTCCACAGGGAAAAAACCGGAAGCGTCCCGGTGTTGAAGCCCACCGCAACGCCGAGGCTGCCGGCCTTGTTGTGCAATACGGTCAGCGTATCGCCCTTGGCATCGGCGTATGGCACGACGTTATAGACCGTTTCATCGTAGTCCTTGGTGGGGGCTCGATAGGTTTGCCAGTCTTTCAGGTCGCCCTTGGCCTTGTCGTTGAATGGCGAGACTTGCTTGACCGGCGCTGCGAAGCGAGCACCCTGCTCCAGGAACGGGGTGCTGAAATTACTGTGGTAGAGCGCCTGGTATTCCTTTGGGTAATCGCCATTGTTGGTCAGCGTGTCATTGAGCGAGAACGTCACGCTGCCGGGTTCAGTGACGAGTTCGGTCTGCACCGAGAAATCGACTTTCTTGAACGCCTGTTCCTTCAGCTCGCCTCGCAGGGTGATCGCGTAGGGAGGTTTTTCGTCAATGTGCAGCGTGACCTTGTTCGCCGGGATATTGGCCGCGCGACCGTGCAATGTCAGCAGCTCTCCGTTATCCATACCCGGATGGCCGACCCATTCGTAGCCGCAACGGGTCACCAGCTCATTGAAACCTTCAAGCCAGCCCAGGCCGCCTCGCCCGTTGAGCTCGATGAATGCCGGGTTGACCACTTCCTTGACCGGCGAATCCCAGCCCATGCGCACATCACCAACCGAGGCTTGCAGCACATTCATGCCTCGAGTCGGGACGACCGAGAGCTTCAGGGAGCCGTTATCGATGTCGACAACGCTGACGCCTTCCTGGCGACCGCCGTGCAGGGTGCGCATCGTCACGGAAAACGGCTTGTCGGTCTTGACGCCCAACTGCTGGCTGGTGATTTGCCACGGCTGGGCGGCCTTGTCGGTATCGAGCAAAACGTAATCCCAAGCCATCGCATGGGAGGCAGCACCCAAGGCGCTGAGGGCAACGAGGAGTTTGAGCGAATTCATGAACGGAGCCTTTTCTTGGAGTTGTGCGGTTTTTATAGACTTGAAGAAACGTTTCAGCAAGCCAAAAAACAGCAACTAACCTAAAAAGGGCCTAAGCGGGAGAGTGGAGCTTTTGTGGGAGCGAGCTTGCTCGCGAACGCGATGGGTCAGGGTGAGATGAGGGTGGCCGGACTGCCGCCATCACGCGAGCAAGCTCGCTCCAGCAAACCGTGCTGGAGGCGCTTGCTCGGTACGGAACGCCTCAGCGGAACCGATCAACCTCTTTGCGCAGGTCCTGCGCCAGGGTTTCCAGTTCCTTGGCGGTGATCGCCAGGTTGGAGACCACTTCGCGCTGCTCGGTGTTGGCCATGGCAATGCTTTGCAGGTTGCTGCTAAGCAGGGTCGCGGTGCTGCTCTGTTCCTGGGTGGCCGTGGTGATCGCAGAGAATTGCTGGCCGGCCGAGCGACTTTGTTCATCGATGCGCGCCAGGGCCGTGGCCACATTGGCGTTGCGCGACAAGCCTTCCTGCATCAGCAGGTTGCCCTTCTCCATCGTACTGATGGCATTGCCGGTTTCCTGCTGGATGCTGTTGATCATGCCGGAAATTTCATCAGTGGCCTGACGGGTACGCGACGCCAGGCTGCGCACTTCATCGGCCACCACGGCAAAACCACGGCCCTGCTCGCCCGCGCGGGCAGCTTCGATGGCGGCGTTCAGCGCCAGCAGGTTGGTTTGTTCCGCGATAGACGTAATCACGCCCACGATGCCGCCGATTTCCTGGGAACGCTGGCCCAGGGTGTTGATGACCGTAGCCGTACTGTTCAGCGCGCCAGCTATCTGCTCCAGGGACGATGAAGCTTCGTCCATGGACGTGCGACCAATCTGGGTTTGCTGTGCGTTCTCTTGGGCCAGGCGCTGGGTATTGCCCATGTTGTCGGCAATGTTCAGGGAGGTGGCGCTGAATTCTTCAACCGCGCCGGCCATGCTGGTGATCTCGCCGGACTGCTGCTCCATGCCTTCATAGGCACCGCTGGACAACCCGGACAGGGCCTGGGCACGGCTGTTGACCTCTTGCGAGGCTTTGCGGATGTGCTCGACCATGGTCGACAAGGCTTGGCTCATCTGGTTGAACGCGCGGGCCAGTTGGCCGATCTCGTCATGGCTCGACACGTTCAGGCGCACGCTCAAATCACCGGCACCCAATGCTTCGGCCTGACGCACCAGGTCGCCCAACGGGGCCAGTTTACTGCGCAGCAGCCACATCGCTGACCCAACGGCCAGCAGCATCGCCAGCAAGCTGCCGATAGCCAGTTGCGTACCGACACTCCAGGTCACGGCACTGATTTCAGCTTTCGGCATGCTCGCCACGACGGCCCACGGCCCGCCTTCGAACGGCACGGCGACGCTGTAGAACGCTTCTGCGGTGTCGTCCCAGAACGCCCCTTTACCTGGCTTCTTGACGAGGTTCGTGATGGTTACGGCAGCCTTGTCCAACGCCTGCACGCCTGCTGGCGGCACCAGCCATTTGCTTTGCTCATCCAGCAAGGCCAGCGAACCGGTCTTGCCGATGCGGAAGCGCTTGAGGTTCTCGAACTGCGCGTTCTGCGCATCGGTGTAATCGAAGCCTACGTACAACACGGCAATGATCTTGCCACTGCTGTCGCGCACCGGCGTGTACTGCGACATATAGAAACGCCCGAACAGCAGCGCCCGGCCGATATAGCTCTGGCCACTGATCACCGGGCCATAAGCCGGGCCGGCGCGGTCGAGCACGGTGCCGATGGCTCGCGTGCCGTCCTGTTTGCTGACCGAAGTGCTGACCCGGATGAAATCGTCGCCGCTGCGCACGAAAATCGTGGCCACCCCGGCGGTCATCGTCTTGAAGTCATCGACTTCCTTGAAATTGTTGTTCAGCACTTCGCTGCCCAGGCTCAAGCCAGGGGTTTGTACGCCCGCCACAGCCACCGGTTGGTCAGGATGCACGCTCAGGCCCGCGCTGAAGCGCTTTTCGAACAGACCGGCCAGCCGCTGAGTGCTCTCGCGCAAAGTGCCATGGAACGTATTGAGCTGATCGGCCATCAGGCGAGCTTCGCTGGCCAGGTGCTCTTCACGGGTGGCAAGGTTGGCGGTGTCCAGCGAGCGCAAGGCGAAGACGGTACTGCCGGTGATCACTATCGCCAGTATCACAGCGAGGGCAAGGCCAAGCTGAGAGGCGATCCGGGCGCGAGGTTGAGACATGACGGCTCCTGGCCGAGAGACTGGGATCGTCCTGATCACGTCACGCGCTCGGCTATTTTTTGGGTGATGGGTGTAGGCAGTCCCTTTCTGATACGAAAGTACTACCTCCACACCTTCGGCGGCGAAACCAAATACTTGAGCGATTCGGAAGGATTAATATCAAGTGGCTAGCACTGGCACTGCAACGGTTCAGCCAAGACGCTTCACGTCGGGAAGGCGCATGGCCGTGACCTCGCTTTGCAAAAAATCGCTGAGCCGGCGCAAACGTTCACCACCGGGACGAGTCTTCGGCCAGACGAGGTAATAGTGCTCACCGCTGGCGACCGCAGTTGGCCACGGCAGGCTCAAGCGCCCCTGGGCGACGTCCTCGGCGACCATCAGCAAATCCCCCATGGACACGCCGTAGCCGCGCGCCGCAGCGATCATGCCCAGTTCCAGCGTGTCGAACACTTGCCCGCCCTTGAGCGAAACCTTGTCGGCCAACCCCATGCGCTGCAGCCAGTTGCGCCAGTCACGGCGATCCGGTGTGGGATGCAGCAGTTCGGCACTGGCCAACCGCGCCAGATCCCAAGGTTGGTCGTTCAACAGGTTCGGCGCGCCGACCGGAATCAGCTCCTCGGGGAATAACAGGCTGGCTTCCCAATCCGCCGGAAAATGCCCATTGCCCAGCAGTACCGCGCAATCGAAAGGCTCGGTATTGAAGTCCACCGAGTCGATGTCCATCCAGGCGCTGGTCAATTGCACCTCGTTGCCGGGCTGCAAGTGCCGAAAACGGCTCAGCCGCGCCAACAGCCAACGCATGGTCAGGGTCGAGGGTGCTTTCATGCGCAGGATGTCGTCTTCCCCGTGCAAGGTATGACAGGCGCGCTCCAGCGCCATGAACCCTTCTCGCACGCCCGGCAACAGCAAACGCGCCGACTCGGTCAACTGCACGTTGCGGCCGCTGCGCTGGAACAGCCGACAGGCGAAGTGATCCTCCAGCGTGCGGATGTGCCGGCTGACCGCGCTTTGCGTGATCGACAACTCTTCAGCAGCCCGGGTGAACGAGCTGTACCGCGCCGCCGCTTCGAATGCACGTAGCGCATAAAGAGGAGGAAGACGACGAGACATGGCGAAGCTCCATGAGGGTGATACCGGCACCCTAGCAGAATGTGCTCCAGCATGAGTTTTAATCATGCCAGCAATCGTATTTATCCTTTTGTGCAAACCTCCGCGAGCGCCGAGAATCGACGTTTTACTGCCTTGTTTGAACATGGAGCGTGATGATCATGCAGCATCCGGCGCGTACCGAACTCTGGGCCATCCTGCGGCTGGCGGGGCCGTTGATTGCCTCGCAGTTGGCGCACATGCTGATGGTGCTGACCGACACCCTGATGATGGCGCGCCTGAGTCCCGAAGCCCTGGCCGGCGGCGGGCTCGGGGCGGCCACTTATTCGTTCGTATCGATTTTCTGCATCGGCGTGATCGCGGCGGTGGGTACATTGGTCGCGATTCGCCAAGGCGCCGGCGATATTGAAGGGGCCACCCGGCTGACCCAGGCCGGATTATGGCTGGCCTGGTTGATGGCGCTGGTGGCGGGTTTGCTGCTGTGGAACCTCAAGCCGGTGCTGCTGATGTTCGGCCAGACCGAAACCAACGTGCTGTCCGCCGGCCAGTTCCTGCTGGCGCTGCCGTTCGCCCTGCCCGGCTACTTGAGCTTCATGGCGTTGCGCGGCTTCACCAGTGCCATCGGCCGGGCCACACCGGTCATGGTTATCAGCCTCGGCGGCACGGTGGCCAACTTCCTGCTCAACTACGCGCTGATTACCGGCATGTTCGGCCTGCCAAGGCTCGGCTTGATGGGAATCGGCCTGGTAACGGCCATCGTCGCCAACTGCATGGCCCTGGCGCTCGCCTGGCACATCCATCGCCACTCGGCCTACCGTGCCTATCCGTTGCTCAAAGGCCTGTCGCGGCCCAATCGCCAGTACCTCAAGGAGCTGTGGCGCCTGGGCCTGCCGATTGGCGGCACCTACGCGGTCGAAGTCGGTTTGTTCGCGTTCGCCGCGCTGTGCATGGGCACAATGGGCAGCACGCAATTGGCGGCGCACCAGATCGCTCTGCAGATCGTCTCGGTGGCGTTCATGGTCCCGGCGGGTATGTCCTACGCCATCACCATGCGCATCGGCCAGCACTACGGCGCCGGACAGTTGCCAATGGCGCGCCTGGCCGGGCGAGTCGGGATCGGCTTTGGCGCGGCCGTCATGCTGGCCTTTGCCATGGTGTTCTGGCTGTTGCCGAACCAGCTGATTGGCCTGTTCCTGGACCACAACGACCCGGCCTTCCGAGCGGTCATCGACCTGGCGGTCAGCCTGCTGGCCGTGGCGGCGTGGTTCGAGCTGTTCGACGGCGCGCAAACCATTGCCATGGGCTGTATCCGTGGTTTGAAGGATGCCAAGACCACGTTCCTGGTGGGTTTGGGTTGCTATTGGCTGATCGGCGCACCGGCCGCCTGGTGGATGGCCTTTCATCTGCATTGGGGACCGACCGGCGTTTGGTGGGGCCTGGCCCTGGGGCTGGCCTGCGCGGCGGTGAGCCTGACGTTGGCGTTCGAGTGGAAGATGAAGCGGATGATGCGCAGTGAGCCTGGGCAGCAGGATTTCGAGGCCATCCAGGCCAAGTGAAATCCAACGAAGATTGCTTCAGCTTCCGGCTTCCTGGACTGCCTGGCCACCTTCGAACGTCAGGTACTCGACCAATTCGGGTAACGGCAACGGTTTGCTGATCAAGAAGCCCTGCACCTGATCGCAACCGAAACCCCGGAGCAAGTCCAGTTGCTCCGGGGTTTCGACGCCTTCGGCCACCACCTCCAGGTTGAGGTTATGGGCCAGGTTGATCATCGCGTGCACCAGTTTGCGATTCTCTTCGCGCTGTTCCATGCCGCCGACGAAGCTCTTGTCGATCTTGAGCAAGGCGATGGGCAGGCTATTGAGGTGCACGAACGAGGAGAACCCGGTACCGAAGTCGTCCAAGGAAAAACGCACCCCCAAGCGACCTAGGGCGTCCATGGTCTGCTTGACCAGGTCGCTGCGGCGCATGACCGCGGTTTCGGTGAGTTCGAACTCCAGCCACTGGGCCTCGACGCCCCGCTCGGCGATCAATCGGCTGAGGGTCGGCAACAGCTGGCTGTCCTGGAACTGTCGGAACGACAGGTTTATCGCCATGTGCAACGGCGCCAATCCTCGCTCGCGCAGCGCCTGCATGTCCCGCAACGCCCGGGAGATCACCCAGTAACCCAACGGCACGATCAAGCCGCTCTGCTCGGCCAGCGGCACGAACTCGCTCGGCGGCAATAATCCGCGCTCACCATGACGCCAGCGCACCAGGGCCTCAAGACCTACGATCGTCCCGTCCGCAAGATTCAACCGGGGTTGGTAATGCAACTCCAGCTCGTCGCGGCGCAGCGCCCGGCGCAACTCGCTTTCCAGATCGGCGAGGCTGCGGGCATTGCGGTTGATGCGCTCGTTGAAGATATGAAAGGTGCAGCCTTGCGTGCTCTTGGCCTGTTGCATGGCGATATGGGCATGCCACATCAATGGGTCCGCACCGGCCTGTGCGCGGGCGTGGGCGATACCCAGGCTGCAACCGATCAACAGGCTTTCGCCGTCCACCCAATAGGGTTCCGCCATGGCTTCGGTGATGCGCTCGGCCATCCACTCCGCTCGCTGAGGCGCGCGACGGGTGTCGATCAGCAACGCAAACTCATCGCTGCCTAGCCGCGCCAACTGATCACCGGCTTCCAGCGCGCCCTTGAGACGCGAGACCACTTGCAGGATCAGACGGTCGCCGGCCTGGTGGCCGAGTGCGTCGTTGGCGTGACGGAAATTGTCGAGGTCCAGATGCCCCAGCGCCAGGCCACGGCCTTCGTTTTCAGCCAGGCGTGCCGCCAGCAAGGTCTGGAAGCCCTGGCGGTTGGCGATGCCCGTCAGCGGGTCCTGCGCGGCAAGCCGTTGTAGGGTATTTTCCAGCACGCCACGCTCTCGCACGTGTCGCAGGCAACGACGCAACGTCGCCTCATCCAGCACATCACGCACCAGCCAGTCGCTGACACCGTCCGGAGAGGTCGAAGGCTCGTGCTCAAGCAAGAGGACCGTTGGCAGACGGCAGCGACCGGGCGCGGGCTGCAAGCTCGCCACAGTCAGCAGCACCGCGTTGCGGTTGTCTTCAAACAGGCTGCTGACCGACTCCCAGCTCGGGGCGCTGATCAACACGACCGAGGGCCCCATGGGCGCCAGGCACTTGCGCAATACCGCTGACCACTCAGGCGTTTCGGCCAACAACAGCAAACGCAAGGGTTCGACAGGCGTAGACAAGCTGACTCCCTAGACTCTGCAAGGTGGTAGGCGCGGGGCATTATGACTCGCCAATGGGCAATCACCAATGCCAATGGTTCTCAAACACAAGCTTTTAACGTTTTTCACAACTGTAAAACGAACGTTAGACCTAAATCCCGTCCGCATCCTGAGCGAAAGTAACAAAAGCGGCAAATAGAGATGACGTTCAGCGTCACAAGTCGGACAGAGCAGCACAATTCTGCGAGCCTGTTAAAATGCCGGCCCATTTCGCAAACGACTCCCTGAACCCTGTCATGTCCCGACTCAATCCCCGGCAGCAAGAAGCCGTGAACTATGTCGGCGGCCCTCTTTTGGTGCTCGCCGGTGCAGGCTCCGGCAAGACCAGCGTGATCACTCGCAAGATCGCGCACCTGATCCAGAATTGTGGCATCCGCGCCCAGTACATCGTCGCCATGACGTTCACCAACAAGGCCGCCCGGGAAATGAAGGAGCGGGTCGGTGGCCTGTTGCGCGCCGGCGAAGGCCGCGGCCTGACGGTCTGCACCTTCCACAACCTGGGCCTGAACATCATCCGCAAGGAACACGCGCGACTGGGCTACAAACCGGGCTTCTCGATTTTCGACGAGACTGACGTCAAGGCCTTGATGACGGACATCATGCAGAAGGAATACTCGGGCGACGACGGCGTCGACGAGATCAAGAACATGATCGGGTCCTGGAAAAATGACTTGATCCTGCCGCCCGAAGCCCTGGAGAACGCCCGCAACCCCAAGGAACAGACCGCCGCCATCGTCTACGCCCACTACCAGCGCACCCTCAAGGCGTTCAACGCGGTGGACTTCGACGATCTCATCCTGTTGCCGGTCAAGCTGTTCCAGGATCACGCCGACATCCTCGAGAAATGGCAGAACAAAGTCCGCTACCTGCTGGTGGACGAATACCAGGACACCAACGCCAGCCAGTATTTGCTGGTGAAGCTGCTGATCGGTAAGCGCAACCAGTTCACCGTGGTAGGCGACGATGACCAGTCGATCTATGCCTGGCGCGGCGCACGTCCGGAAAACCTGATGCTGCTCAAGGACGACTATCCGTCGCTCAAAGTGGTAATGCTGGAGCAGAACTACCGCTCCACCAGCCGCATCCTGCGCTGCGCCAACGTGCTGATCTCCAACAACCCCCACGAATTCGAAAAGCAGCTGTGGAGCGAAATGGGCCACGGCGACGAGATCCGCGTGATCCGTTGCCGCAACGAAGACGCCGAAGCCGAGCGCGTGGCCATGGAAATCCTCAGCCTGCACCTGCGTACGGACCGGCCATACAGCGACTTTGCGATCCTCTATCGCGGCAACTACCAGGCCAAGCTGATCGAGCTGAAGTTGCAGCATCACCAGATCCCCTATCGCCTGTCGGGGGGCAACAGCTTCTTCGGACGCCAGGAAGTGAAGGACCTGATGGCCTACTTCCGCCTGATCGTGAACCCGGACGACGATAACGCCTTCCTGCGAGTGATCAACGTGCCACGGCGGGAGATCGGTTCGACCACGCTGGAAAAACTCGGCAACTACGCCACCGAGCGCAAGATCTCGATGTACGCCGCCACGGATGAAATCGGCCTCGGCGAGCACCTTGATAGCCGCTTCACCGACCGCCTGGCGCGCTTCAAGCGCTTCATGGACAAGGTCCGCGAACAGTGCGCCGGGGAAGATCCGATTTCAGCGCTGCGCAGCATGGTCATGGACATTGACTACGAGAACTGGCTGCGCACCAACAGCTCCAGCGACAAGGCCGCCGACTACCGCATGAGCAACGTCTGGTTTTTGATCGAGGCGTTGAAGAACACTTTGGAAAAAGATGAAGACGGCGACATGACCGTCGAAGACGCCATCGGCAAATTGGTGCTGCGGGACATGCTCGAGCGCCAGCAGGAAGAGGAAGAAGGCGCTGAAGGCGTGCAGATGATGACCCTTCACGCGTCCAAGGGCCTGGAATTCCCTTACGTGTTCATCATGGGCATGGAAGAGGAAATCCTGCCGCACCGTTCCAGCATCGAGGCCGACACCATCGAAGAAGAACGGCGCCTGGCCTATGTCGGGATTACCCGGGCACGCCAGACGCTGGCCTTCACCTTTGCCGCCAAGCGCAAGCAGTACGGCGAAGTGATCGACTGCGCGCCGAGCCGCTTTCTCGATGAGCTGCCGCCGGACGACCTCGCCTGGGAAGGCAACGACGACACGCCGACGGAAGTCAAAGTCGTTCGCGGCAACAGTGCCCTGGCGGATATACGCGCGATGTTGAAGCGCTAGAATCGATTATTTTTCACTGACTTCAGGCGCTGACGCGTCATCAGAGGAGGCTTCATGGAAGCCCTGCAGCAGAAAATTCGTGAACAAGGCATCGTGCTTTCCGATCAGGTCCTGAAAGTCGACGCTTTCCTGAACCACCAGATCGACCCGCAATTGATGAAGCTGATCGGCGACGAATTTGCCGCGCTGTTCAAGGATTCGGGCATCACCAAGATCGTCACCATCGAAGCCTCGGGCATTGCCCCGGCGATCATGACCGGCCTGAACCTCGGCGTACCGGTAATCTTTGCTCGCAAGCAGCACTCCCTGACCCTGACGGAGAACCTGCTCTCGGCCACCGTGTACTCATTCACCAAGAGAACCGAAAGCACGGTAGCCATCAGCCCGCGGCACCTGACCAGCAGCGACCGCGTGCTGATCATCGATGACTTCCTGGCCAACGGCAAAGCCTCCCAGGCGTTGATTTCCATCATCAAACAGGCCGGCGCGACCGTCGCCGGACTGGGCATCGTGATCGAGAAATCGTTTCAGGGAGGCCGCGCGGAACTCGATGCCCAAGGCTATCGCGTCGAGTCCCTGGCGCGGGTGAAATCGCTGGCGGGTGGGGTCGTGACCTTTATCGAATAATCCCTGGTGACTGAACGGTCGCCTTGAGCCCCGCAAGCAACAAGCGCTGGGACAGCTCCTCCTTCAGGCCCTCAGGGTTCGTCAACTGCATCCGCTCCAGATGCCCGGCATACTCCCATGGCTCCGGCGCATCGAGCGCGGCTTTGCCCAGTTCCAGGATTTCGGTGAGCTTGAACTTGCTTTTAAGCCAGTTCAGCGCCCGCAGCAAATCGCGCTCCAGCCCATCGAAATCGCAGCCCAACGGGTACTCCGGAAACAGATTCGGATGCCGCGCCTGGATCGCCTGCAAACGCTCCGACGTGTTGTCGGCGAAACGCGGATCGAGACGAAAGTCCTTCGGCAGTTTGCCGGCGCTTTGTGCCTGCTCGATCAGCCCAGGCTGGAAGCGGGAATCGCTGATGTTCAGCAACGCTTCGATCACGGCGGCGTCGGTCTTGCCGCGCAGGTCGGCGATGCCGTACTCGGTCACCACGATGTCTCGCAGGTGCCGGGGGATTGTGCAGTGGCCGTACTCCCAGACGATGTTCGAACTGACCACGCCCCCGGATTCGCGCCAGCTGCGCAAGAGCAGGATCGAGCGGGCCCCTTCCAGCGCATGCCCCTGGGCAACGAAGTTGTACTGGCCGCCCACACCACTGAGCACCCGCCCGTCCTCCAACTGGTCAGCCACTGCGGCGCCCATGAGCGTCATGGTGAAGACGGTGTTGATGAAACGCGCATCGAGTCGCTGCAAGCGCTTGAGTTGCTCTTGGCCGTACAGCTCGTTGATGTA
The DNA here is from genome assembly GCF_014268685.1 of Pseudomonas sp. SWRI92. Lineage (NCBI taxonomy): Bacteria > Pseudomonadati > Pseudomonadota > Gammaproteobacteria > Pseudomonadales > Pseudomonadaceae > Pseudomonas > Pseudomonas sp. SWRI92. The sequence continues at coordinate 381,990 of NZ_JABWQY010000002.1, read as the reverse complement.
GCTGATGCGGGTCATGTTGAATTCGAAGCGCCGGCTCTGCGGCAGTTCGCGCAAGCGCTCATAGAAGCTGCTCGGGCCGAGGAAAAACCCGCCATGAATGCAAATGCCGTCAGGTTGCGCCGCCTCGTCGAGAGTCCCTGCGTTGGCCTGTTCCTGGGTCGGTTCGTCGGGATAGACCTTGCGCCGGATGATCCCGGCCTCCGCCAACACCAGCAGGCCGTTGACGAACATTTCGCTGCAACCGTACAACCCCTTGGCAAACGGCTCGACCCCACCCTCGCGCTCGATCAACTGCGCCCACTGGCTCAGGTTCACGTCCGCCAGCAGGGCCTGGTATCCGGCGTTATCAGCCTGACGCGCCAGCAATGCCGCCGTCAGCGCATCGCCCATCGAGCCGATGCCGATCTGCAGCGTACCGCCGTCGCGCACCAGAGTGCTGGCGTGCAGGCCGATCAAATGATCCTGGAACCCCACCGGCATGTTCGGCGTGGAGAACAGCGTGTGGCTGTCCTTTTCATCGATCAGCAGGTCGAAGCCGTCGATGCCGATTTCCGCGTCGCCCGGCATGTAGGGCAAATCGCTGTGGACCTGACCCACCATGAGAATGGTTTCCCCCGCCTCGCGCCGCTTGGCGATCATTGGCAAGAGGTCCAGGGTAATGTCCGGGTTGCAGCTCAGGCTCAGGCGATCCGGATGCTCCGGGTCGCTGGCCACCAGCTGCGCGATCAGGTTCAGGCCAGCCGCGTTGATGTCCCGGGCCGCGTGGCTGTAGTTGCTGCTGACGTAGTCCTGCTGGGCGGATGCACTGTGCAACAGACTGCCCGGTTGCATGAAGAACTGCTGGACGCGGACGTTCGCCGGCAGGCTGTCGCGCTGCAGGTCGGCAAGGTAATCGAGCTCGGGATAATCGCCGAAGACCCGTTCGACAAAGGGCTCGAGGAAGCGCTTCTGCAACCCGTCGCCCAGGTTCGGCCGGCCCAGGCTCAGCGCCGTATAGATGGTCAGCTGCCGCTCGGGCAGTTGCGCGATGCGCCGGTACAGCGCGTTGGCGAACAGATTGGGCTTGCCCAGCCCGAGGGGCATGCCGAGGTGGATATGCGCGGGAAGGCGCTCGAGCACATCATCCACCGCCTGTTCGATTGAACACAACTGAACCATCCGACCCTCCGGGACATTCCATGAATGTGGGTTGGACCGAGCTTGCCGGGTCTTGGTTGCGATGAACAGCCTGGAAAAAAGACCCAGGCGCAAAAAAGCCGCTCGTAAGCGGCTTTTTCGTGAAAGATCCCGGAGGGTTACAGACCGGACATCTCTTTGATAGCACCCTTGAGTTCTTCATCGGTGCAATCGGCGCAGGTGCCTTTAGGCGGCATGGCGTTCACGCCGGTGATGGCCTTGGCCAAAATGCCGTCGAGGCCGCCTTGATGGTCGGCACGCTCTTTCCAGGCCGCCTTGTCACCGACTTTCGGCGCGCCCAGCAGGCCGGTACCGTGGCAAGCATTGCAGTGTTTGGCGATGACGTCCTTCGGCGCCTTGGCACCGCCAGCCCCACCCGCCGAAGCCACGACCTCCATACCCTTGCATTCCTTGCCCTGAACGCAAACCTGGCCAACGGGTTCGAGGCGCTTGGCGATTTCGTCGTTGGGCGCCGCTTGAGCGCTCGCAGCCCATAGGGCCAATACGGTTGCTGGTGCAGCCAGCATTTTCATAATTAGGTTCACGCGTACACCCTCAATGGTGGCTAGTCACGCCTGCGGCCACGGTTTGCAGGCGGGCGCAAGTATAGCGGTAAGCCTGTCACTCTGAAACAACCCCAAAGTCGCAAGGGTCTTGTTCGTCACGACAGCCCAACGTGCGGGCGCCTTTGCCATCCGGGCTTGGCGCCTCTTCGATTAGAAATTGGCCGGTGTGGCTGCGCTGATCAGTCGCGCCGGCGCATCGAACGGATTGCGAAAACGGTGAGGCTTGGTGCTTTCAAAATAGTAGCTGTCGCCTGCCTCGAGCACGAAAGTTTCGGCACCAACCACCAGCTCCAGCCGACCTTCCACCAGAATCCCGGTTTCCTCGCCTTCATGGGTGAGCATCTCGTCACCGGTGTCGGCGCCTGGCGGATAGATTTCGTTCAAAAAGGCAATCGCCCGGCTTGGATGTGCCCTGCCCACCAATTTCATGGTCACGGCGCCGTCGGAGATGTCGATCAGTTCGTTGGCTTTATAGACGATCTGGGTCGGTTTCTCCTGGAGGATTTCTTCGGAGAAAAACTCGACCATGGACATGGGAATCCCGCCAAGGACCTTGCGCAGCGAGCTGATCGAGGGGCTCACGCTGTTTTTCTCGATCATCGAAATGGTGCTGTTGGTGACGCCCGCGCGCTTGGCGAGTTCACGCTGGGAAAGGCCTTTGAGTTTACGAATGGATTGCAGTCGTTCACCGACGTCCAATGCTGGAGCCTCCAGGGAATCAGGTTGTGTGGAAAGTGAGCGTTATCATGGCGACAGCGTTCAGTATTTACAACACCTTGGCCCGAATCCTGTGCGGCGAAGCGACTTTCGGTAGGCTGCGTTTTGCCTCAGGTCCCGGAATAGAGCCGTGGCACCCGTCGCAGGTTGCAGAAAATCTGATAGGGAATGGTGTCGGCGGCCTTCGCGACATCGCTGGCGAGGATGTTTTTGCCCCACAGCTCCACGGTCGAGCCAAGCCCGACCTGGGGAATATGGGTCAGGTCCACGCACAGCATGTCCATCGACACTCGTCCGACCAGTTGGCTGCGCTGGCCATCCACCAGGACCGGCGTACCGTTCGGCGCCTGGCGCGGGTAGCCGTCGGCATAGCCCATGGCAACCACGCCGACCCGGGTCGGTTGCGCCGTCACAAAGCGAGCACCGTAGCCCACCGGCTCGCCGGCGGGAAGCTCGCGCACGCTGATGATCCTCGATTCCAGTGTCATGACCGGTTGCAGGCGCGAAGCCACGGCATTGGCCTCCTCGAACGGCGTCGCACCGTACAGCATGATGCCTGGCCTTACCCAATCGCTCGGTATTTGCGGCCAACCCAGAACCGCCGGCGAATTGCGCAGGCTGACCTCGGCCGCCAAGCCCTGGCGGGTCTGCTCGAATACTGCCAGTTGTTGCAGGCTGCTGGGGTCATGCAGCTCGTCAGCGCGGGCGAAGTGGCTCATCAGTACGATCTTCGCCACCTTGCCGCTCGCCAACAGGCGACGATACGCCGCCTGATAGTCGGTCGGGTGCAATCCAACCCTATGCATTCCCGAATCGAGCTTGAGCCAGACCGTGATCGGCGCGCCCAATGTTGCGCGTTCAATCGCTTCGAGCTGCCACAACGAATGCACCACGCACCAGAAATCGTGCTCAACGATCAATGGCAGTTCATCGGCCTCGAAGAATCCCTCCAACAGCAGGATCGGCCCGGCAATCCCACCGGCCCGCAGCTCCAGGGCTTCTTCGATGCAGGCCACGGCGAACCCGTCGGCCGTTTCCTGCAAGGCCTCGGCGCAGCGCACCGCGCCATGCCCATAGGCGTCCGCCTTGATCACCGCAAGGGCCTTGGCCCCGGTAACTTCGCGGGCCAGTTGGTAGTTGTGACGCAAGGCTTGTAGATCAATCAGGGCGCGGGCAGGACGCATGGCGGCAGGCTTCCAGGCGGTCATGAATTAAAAAACCGGCGCGGGCTGGCAGGGTGGACCACCCACAGCGCCGGGAGAGGGATCGTTTGGCCGGTATTAAGGCAGCGCAGCCACGACGGACAGCTCCACCAGGATATCTGGCTCACACAGCTTGGCCTCCACCGTGGCCCGGGCCGGGGCGACGCCTTTGGGTAACCATTGGTCCCACACCGCGTTCATCCCTGCGAAGTGGGCGTCGATGTCCTTCAGGTAAATGGTCACCGACAACAGTTGGCTCTTGTCAGTCCCAGCCAGGTCAAGCAGACGCTCGATATTGGCCAGCGTCTCGCGGGTTTGCTGCTCGATACCGGCGCTCATGTCGTCGCCGACCTGTCCGGCCAGGTAAACGGTGCCGTTGTGCAGGACGACCTGACTCATGCGGTCATTGGTGAGCTGGCGCTGGATTGCCATGTTTCGCGGACTCCTGAGGTTTGCTGCCATAACGGGAAATATCGAGGCCTTCGGCGCTGATCTGCGGCTTTTTCTTCGCCATCAGATCCGCCAGCAAGCGACCGGAACCGCACGCCATGGTCCATCCGAGGGTGCCGTGGCCGGTATTGAGGAACAGGTTCTTGAACGGTGTGGCGCCGACGATCGGCGTGCCGTCCGGGGTGGTCGGACGCAGGCCGGTCCAGAAGCTGGCCTGGGCCAGATCGCCGCCCAGAGGATAAAGGTCGTTGACGATCATCTCCAGGGTTTCACGCCGGCGCGGATTGAGCGAGAGGTCAAAACCAGCAATTTCCGCCATGCCGCCGACGCGAATGCGGTTGTCGAAACGGGTGATAGCGACCTTGTAGGTTTCGTCGAGAATGGTCGAGGTCGGTGCCATCGCCGGGTCGGTGATCGGCACGGTCAGCGAATACCCCTTGAGCGGGTATACCGGCGCACGAATACCCAGCGGCTTGAGCAATTGCGGCGAGTAGCTGCCCAGGGCGAGGACGTAACGGTCGGCGGTTTCCAGCTTGCCGTCGATCCAGACGCCGTTGATGCGATCACCGGCAAAATCCAGGCGCTCGATGTTCTGGTCGAAGCGGAACTGCACGCCGAGCTTCACAGCCATTTCCGCCAGGCGCGTGGTAAACATCTGGCAATCGCCGGTCTGATCGTTAGGGAGGCGCAAAGCACCGGCCAGAATGTCGGTGACGTTGGCGAGGGCCGGTTCGACCCGGGCGATACCTTCACGATCGAGCACTTCGAACGGCACGCCGGACTCTTTCAACACGGAGATATCTTTTGCCGCGCCATCGAGCTGGGCCTGGGTGCGGAACAACTGCGTAGTCCCGAGGCTACGGCCTTCGTAGGCGATGCCGGTTTCGGCACGCAGTTCGTCGAGGCAGTCGCGGCTGTACTCGGACAGGCGGACCATGCGCTCCTTGTTGATTGCATAACGATTGGCGGTGCAGTTGCGCAGCATCTGCGCCATCCACAGGTATTGGTCGATGTCGGCGGTGGCCTTGATCGCCAGCGGCGCGTGGCGCTGCAACAGCCATTTGATCGCCTTGAGCGGCACGCCCGGCGCGGCCCACGGAGAGGCGTAACCCGGCGATACCTGGCCGGCGTTGGCGAAACTGGTTTCCATGGCAGGCGCCGGCTGACGGTCGACCACCACTACTTCAAACCCGGCACGGGCCAGATAGTAAGCACTGACGGTACCGATGACGCCGCTACCCAAGACCAGAACGCGCATGTTGAAGCCCTCATCGCGGATAACCGCTGACGTTTGTTATACAAAGCCGTAATGAGCGCAGTGTAAAAAAGATCAGGCAGTGCTTTTCACTATATAAATGCCTATATTTGGCGAGAATTCTCGGCAAAAACCCTTTTCACGGAGGCGCATCACCTGTGCGTACCAATACCCAGACCAAACGCGAGCTGGACAAGATCGACCGCAATATCCTGCGCATCCTCCAGGCGGACGGGCGAATCTCCTTCACCGAGTTGGGCGAGAAGGTCGGCCTCTCCACCACGCCCTGTACCGAGCGGGTGCGACGCCTTGAGCGCGAAGGGATCATCATGGGCTACAACGCCCGGCTCAACCCGCAGCACTTGAAGGGTAGCTTGCTGGTGTTCGTCGAGATCAGCCTGGACTACAAGTCTGGCGACACTTTCGAAGAGTTCCGACGCGCAGTGCTGAAGCTGCCTCACGTGCTGGAATGTCACTTGGTGTCGGGGGATTTTGATTATCTGGTGAAAGCGCGGATTTCCGAAATGGCCTCGTACCGCAAGCTGCTGGGCGACATCCTGCTCAAGTTGCCCCACGTTCGAGAGTCCAAGAGCTACATCGTGATGGAGGAAGTGAAGGAGAGCCTGAACCTGCCGATTCCGGACTGAGCGCGTCTAGACCAACACCTGCCGGGTGCTCGCCATGTATTCGTGGATCTGCTTCTCGATCCGCGGATGAATCAATTCCACCGGCCTGCGCCCATTGGGGCACGGCAAGGTCGCCGTAGTGCCGAACAGCCGGCAGATCAAGGGTCGCTCGTCGTACACCGTGCAACCGTTCGGCCCCAGGTGCACACAGTCGAGCGCTTCCATGGCGGCGTCCTGTTCGGCGCGGGTCTTGCGCGGCAGGCGAGCCATTTCCTCAGGCGAGGTGGTCACCGGTCCGCAACAGTCATGGCAGCCCGGCACGCACTCGAACGTAGGAATCTGCTGACGTAGCGTGCGGATTTTTTGACTGTTGCAGCTCATCGAGGCGTTACCGAGTCGGGACAGCCCTGGATTCTGCCTTAAAAGCCACAGGCCAGACAGCGCCAGGCGACCGGTGTTGCCCACGATCGAATCCACGGCTTATGCTCCGTAAAATTTCTCAAACACAACAATCAGGATTACGCACATGAACGCCCGTGTTCAGCAACCTGTCCCGAACCACGCGCACGCCGCCTCTTACTACGCCGCCAGCAGCCTGCCGCAACCGGACCATCCGGTGCTGCAAGGCGAGTTGGTGGCGGATGTCTGCGTGGTGGGCGGCGGGTTTTCCGGGTTGAACACCGCGATCGAATTGGCCGAACGCGGCATGAGCGTTGTCCTGCTGGAAGCACACAAGATCGGCTGGGGCGCCAGCGGGCGCAACGGCGGCCAGCTGATTCGCGGTGTGGGCCATGGCCTCGATCAGTTCGCCCCGGTCGTTGGCGCCGACGGCGTCCGCCAAATGAAACTGATGGGGCTTGAAGCGGTGGAAATCGTCCGCCAACGAGTCGAGCGCTTTCAGATTGCCTGCGACCTCACCTGGGGTTACTGCGACCTCGCCAACAAACCCGACGACTTGCAAGGCTTCGCCGAAGAGGCCGAGGAACTGCGCAGCCTGGGTTATCGCTACGAAACCCGACTGCTGCGAGCCGATGAAATGCACAGCGTGGTGGGCTCGGATCGCTACGTTGGCGGCCTGATCGACATGGGCTCGGGTCACCTGCATCCGCTTAATCTGGCGTTGGGCGAAGCGGCCGCGGCGCAGCAATTGGGCGCCCGGCTGTTCGAACGATCGGCCGTCGTACGCATCGACTATGGTCCGCAGGTCAACGTGCACACCGAGCAAGGCTCGGTCCGCGCCAAGACGCTGGTGCTGGGCTGCAACGCCTACCTCAACGGCTTGAACCCGCAACTGAGTGGCAAAGTGTTGCCCGCCGGCAGCTACATCATTGCCACCGAACCCTTGAGCGAAGCCCAGGCACAGGCGCTATTGCCGCAAAACATGGCGGTCTGCGACCAGCGGGTAGCCCTGGATTACTACCGGCTTTCGGCAGACCGCCGCTTGTTGTTCGGCGGCGCCTGTCACTATTCCGGTCGCGACCCGCAGGACATTGGCGCTTATATGCGTCCGAAGATGCTCAAGGTATTCCCGCAACTGGCGGACGTGAAGATCGACTACCAATGGGGCGGGATGATCGGCATCGGCGCCAACCGTTTGCCGCAGATTGGCCGGTTGAAGGATCAACCGAATGTGTATTACGCCCAGGCCTACTCTGGCCACGGCGTAAACGCCACACACCTTGCCGGCAAGTTATTGGCCGAGGCCATCAGCGGGCAGCAAGGCGGGGGATTCGACTTGTTTGCCCAAGTGCCGCACATGACTTTTCCTGGCGGCAAGTACCTGCGCTCCCCTTTGTTGGCACTGGGGATGTTGTGGCATCGGCTGAAAGAACTGGTTTAACCAAAAACCGTGGCGAGGGAGCAAAGCTTCCTCGCCACAGGGTTTCGTACTCATTTTTCATCTAGCTTCAAAGCCGCCAGAACGGCTTGAGGCCTTCTGCCCGGGCCTGCTCCCGGGTCAGCCCGATGTCTTGCAACTGTTCGGGTGTGAGCTCCAACAAGGCTTTGCGTGTATGCAGGCGATGCCAGAACAGGCCCCAGCGACTCAGGCCGGACGGAGCATTGCGCAACATTGCCTCACGCAGCCCCTTTTCCTGCCCTGCCACCAGTTCCTGACTGTGTAACGTCAGCCGCACATCGCTCAAGCCGTTCATTTTTGATCGCTCCTGTTTACTTGGGTAGCCAGAGCTTTCATGATGCGCGGACAGACAAAAGCAATACAGATTCAAAGAATGTCTTTTATAAGCATACAGAACCGACATTTTTACGACTGAATTGTAATTTTGTGCCCCATCTGTATCGGTTCCGTCTTCTATTTCATCGGGATTGCACCATGACCCTCTACGTGAACCTCGCCGAACTGCTCGGTACTCGCATCGAACAGGGCTTCTACCGCCCAGGCGACCGGCTGCCGTCGGTGCGCGCCTTGAGCACGGAACATGGAGTCAGCCTGAGCACCGTCCAGCAGGCCTATCGCGTGCTGGAGGACAGCGGGCTAGCGACGCCGAAACCCAAATCTGGCTATTTCGTCCCGGTCAGCCGTGAATTGCCGGACCTGCCGGCGGTAGGTCGTCCGGCCCAGCGCCCGGTGGACATCTCCCAATGGGACCAGGTCCTGGAACTGATACGCGCCGTACCGCGCAAGGACGTGGTGCAACTCGGGCGCGGCATGCCCGACATCCATTCACCGACGCTTAAACCGTTGCTACGCAGCCTGGCGCAGATCAGTCGACGGCAAGACATGCCCGGCCTGTATTACGACAATATCTATGGCAACCTCGAGTTACGTGAACAGATCGCCCGGCTGTCCCTGGACTCCGGCTGCCAGCTGGGCGCCAACGACCTGATCGTCACCACCGGCTGTCACGAAGCATTGTCAGTGAGCGTACGCGCCACTTGCGAACAGGGCGATATCGTCGCAGTGGATTCGCCAAGCTTTCACGGCGCCATGCAAACATTGAAGGGCCTGGGCATGAAAGCCCTGGAAATTCCCACCGACCCGCTCACCGGTATCAGCCTGGAAGCATTGGAGCTGGCACTGGAGCAATGGCCGATCAAGGCCATACAGTTGACGCCCAGCTGCAATAACCCGCTGGGCTACATCATGCCCGAGGCCAACAAGCGCGCCCTGCTGACCCTGGCGCAACGCTTCGATGTGGCGATTATCGAAGACGATGTGTATGGCGAATTGGCCTACACGTACCCCCGTCCGCGCACGATCAAATCCTTCGACGATGACGGCCGCGTCCTGCTCTGCAGTTCTTTTTCCAAGACCCTTGCACCGGGCCTTCGAATTGGCTGGGTTGCACCGGGTCGATACTTGGAGCGGGTGCTGCACATGAAATACATCAGCACCGGCTCCACCGCCCCGCAACCGCAGATTGCAATCGCGGAGTTTCTCAAGGGTGGGCATTTCGAACCCCATCTGCGCCGCATGCGCACCCAATACCAGCGCAATCGCGACGTCATGATGGATTGGGTCAGCCGCTATTTTCCCCAAGGCACCCGCGCGAGCAGACCCCGGGGCAGCTTCATGCTCTGGGTCGAATTACCCGAGGGTTTCGATACGCTGAAGCTCAATCGCCTGCTCCATGACCAGGGTGTGCAGATCGCTGTCGGCAGCATCTTTTCGGCGTCAGGCAAATACCGCAATTGCCTGCGCATGAACTACGCCGCCAGGCCGACCCCGCAAATTGAAGAAGCCGTGCGCAAGGTAGGGGCCGCGGCTATCAGGTTGCTGGACGACACCCCTGCACTTTCATGAATGTCGTTCAGCCCGGCGTCTTGGATGATTTGGCGCGTCACCCCGTCTGACAGACCACGTCGGCGCTGTCATAGGGTCCTGAAGACACTGGCAAGCGTCCAGTGTCCAGCTCCAGGCTGCAAGCACGGTCATCGGGCAGCATCACCCGCAGCTGAACCACGGCAGGCGCGTCGTCAAGATACACCAGGCCCGTATCGACTACCGTGGTCAGGTACTGACTGTGCTGGTCATACACGCCAAAGCCCTTGGTCACCGGCGCCCCATCCTCGGTGCGAATATTCAGCATCAGGCGACGTACCGAGCCAGCCTGGAAGTCGAGGCGTGGCACCGCTCCGCGTGCGACCTGTACTTCCTGAAAACCGTTGGGGACATCAAGGTTGCGCGGCAGGCTCGTCGTGTCGATTTCAACCCGACTGACCCGGTAGGCGGGCAAACTGGACGCCACCGCGCGACCCGCGGCGTCGGTCCAGACGGGACCGTGGGGCGTGCCGATCTTGACCCCCGCGTCATCGCCGACCTTGATCAGGCCAAAGGTGTCTCGCAACGGATAAGGCGAAGGCGTCACGCCGTCCTCGTGCAAGGCCAAGCCACCACGCAGGGCCATATCATAATGACGGCCCCCAGCGTCGCCGCGAGAGAAGCCGAGATCAATGCTGGTATAACGGGGCAAGCCGCTGAGCCTGGCGTTGAGATCGTCTCGACCAGTGGCCGAGCGGTCGACGCCGATGCTGTAGCCCAGGCCATCGCTGACCTGCTCTGCGTAACGGGCTCCGGTACGCAACCCTCGGACATCATCCTGGCGGGCAAAAGTGCTGATCCTCCGATTGCGCCCCAAGGGCAAGCTGAGGTTGGCGGACACACCGGTGTTGCGTGTTTGTCCGACCCGATCATGTTGTGCGCTCAATGATAAAGTCGTCCTGTCGAATGTTTGCGACCAGGCTGTGCTGATCCGTGCAGCATCCCGCCCCGCGACCCCGGAATAGCGCGTCAGCGATCCGCTGAGCGCTCCCCATCGCGGATCCGCGTGTCTCAAGGAAATTGCCCAATGACGCTCTGCCCAGGCGAGCCGATCATCGGCCCTGGAGGTCAGCCCCGTCTCTGCCAGATGCTGGAAACCTTTACTGCGTCGCCCCGTGGTCAACCCGACGGACAGCCCCTCCCCCAAAACCGTACTGACCGCCGCCTGCAAGTCGTGTCCCTGGGTACCCCGGGCCGTTCTCGAACCCAGCTGCTGGAACCGCGCGGTCATGTTCCGCGTCAGTGCCTGGTCAATTCCCCAACCCACGGAGCGATATTCGTCAGCGCCCATCAGCCCCGCGCTCAGCTGCGTTATCGGCCCCAACCGCCAGTCCCGGCTCAGGGCAAGAAATGACGGCGTATCGCGCCCATCCTGGTTGAGTCGCCGTACCTTACCGGCCGCCAGCGCATAACTGGGCACGGCTCCCAGGCTCACGGGACGCAGATTGGCTGCGGGCACACGGAAATCGCGGCGCTCGCCGTTTTCTTCCAGAACGCTGACCTCCAGATCCAGACGCTCGCTGAGCAGCGGCAAATCGTTCAGAGTGAAAGGCCCGGCGGGGACCAGCGTGTTATAGATCACCACGCCGCTCTGCCGGACTTCAATTCGTGCTGTCGAGTAGGCCAACCCCTGCACCAACGCCCCGCTGCCCAGGCCGTTTGCGACCTGCGACAGCGCCGTTTCAGGCAAGATCTGCACGCCTAGAAACGGTTCTCCCGCAAACAACGCTGAACGCATATTCAATTGGCCCAATTGAACCTGCGCTCCGTAGCGCTCCCACGTCTTTGACGCCTGGGTGTACAGCGTTTCGAAGCGCGCCACCCCATCAAACGAGGTGTAGTTCTGGCGACTGCGCACCACCCAATCACCGGCGTTGAATCCCAACTCGGTGCCTAAGCTGCGGTACTGGCTGGATTGCCCGTCGGCGGTACCCGCCACCATCAGCGCATCGTAATTGAGGACCCCGGCCATCCCGCCCGAAGTCCAGGCTTTCGGCTGGGTCGCCGGCGCAAGCAACCAATCGGTGGGTACCAGCAGGCGGACCAGGTTCTGCCCCGGTTCAAGCCATACCTGAGCGCCGGCCAGCCCTTCGGCGATCGGCAAGCACTGTGTTTCTACAGACTCAGGATACAAGCCTGATGGTGCGGCTATCCCCGCCCGCTCAAGCAGACGCGCATCCAGGCATGGCTGTCCTGACTCATCAAAAATGGCCGATGCTTGCACCGCCGAGGCCCCGTTGATGCTCAAGGAAATCCGATTGCGTCCAGCCGGAAATCGCGGTGCATGGCGAAAATACTCGGCAATCTGTGGATCGACTCCCCGAGCCTCCAGTACCGAACGATCGAACCCGGCATAGGCCTGGGCCATGCTTTCGGCTTGTATCGCCCCAAGCAGGGCCATGCCGACGGCCAGGCGCAAACAGGCCTCAAGATGCACTATTGCAAACTCAAGTGTGCGTCGTAACTGTCAGTTGCAAAACCGTAGGTGGTTGCCGGAACCAGCCGGACGTGAGTACCCAGGCTTGAAGTCGTGCTCAGGGTCAGTGTCTCTCCGGGCAGAATATAAGTGCGTCCCAGGTCCAGCATCGCACCACCGGGAACCAGGCTCACCGAGCCAGCCAGCCGGACCACATACGGGCTGGGATTGTTCACGCGGACCATGCCACCCTTGGCGCTCCAGACCAGCCGCCGCCAGGGTGCTCGATCTACCGCGAGCCCGGCCGGGCGAAGAATTACCGGGATGTTCTGCCGCACGCCCATGGTGATCTGCGCACCACTGGCCGCCGGACGCGACTGGATACCCTCGAACACCACGCGCTTGAGCCGCTCCGTCTTCAGGGGAGCGGCACTGTGCAGGATAAAACGCACTTGCTGGCTCTGGCCCGGTTCGACCCGGGCCACTGGCGGACTCACTACCAGCAAGTGCTCTTCATCCTCTGGAAGATGAATGACCGAGCTATGCAGCAATGCCGGCTGAGCATCGGTGTTCCTGACAGTCAATGTCGCCTCGCCCTTGCCTTCGTCGACGATCACGACTGGCGTTTCCGGGACCATTCCGGCTCCCTGGGCGCTTTGGACGGTAAATGCCAGGCACAGCACCGCGACCGCGCTGAGCATCGGGGAAGGTGTTGGAAAAAACATGGGAATCTCCAGAGGGCATCGGTCAGGCCAGCAGTACAAACGGCTTCGCCTAGACCCCGCCGTCCCGCAGGAGCGTGGCCCTTTCAGGCGAACAGGCGGTTTTCAGGCGCCTGTCACGCTCCGTCATATGTCAGGACTCAGAGGTAGAACACATCGAACGTCACCGAGCCGTCGAGATCGAACTCGTCGTTGGTCGGCGGCAGATCGGAGGTCGGGCGAATGGCCGCGACGACCTGCATCGGGAAGGCATGCAGACGGGCAGCGGCTGGGCCAGCCAGGGCATTGGGCCCCCACGAATAAGTCGGCGTATTGGCGACCAAGCCGTTGCTGGACACCTGCCAGGCCGGGTTGGCGGCCGTTCGCATCAGCAAGCTCTGCGGGTTTCCATCAGCCATCGGCTGACCGGACAACAGACCGAAACCACCGATACCCTCGCCTTGGGTGCTGCCCAGGCCAAAGTAAAGATCGTTATCGCGACGACTATTGAAAACCAACCCCGGCACCTTGCTAGGGCCGCGGTTATCGGTGACGGCAATTTCCAACGCTGCCGGTGCGTCACAGGAAATTTGCAGCATGATGTCCCGAGGTGGCAGATCGTTTTGCTGGTTAGGGTCCAGGGTCGAGGAGAAGATCCGTCCCAGGTTGACCTCGCTGCCGCCGGCAAATGCCGGGATGCAAGAGGTCGGGATAACCCGGCCAGTCACGTTCAAGTCGACATTGGCCGCTTGGGCGGCGAACGGGATCAACGTGGCGGCCAGCGTGCTGGCGAAAATAATAGTTTTCATACTCACGTACCTGTGAAATGGCTGGAAGACCTCGGTGCAGCAACTTCGGACTTCGCCGCTGCAAACGCCGGCGCATAGTTACCTGTCGCACAGGATTTTTCTGTAGGAAAAAGCTCCATTCAGGAAGGTACTTTTCAACCAGGCTCGTAGCCTTCTCAGCCTATGAGGGCACTGGGACTTCCCGAGCTGCGTCTTAGGGTTGGGATGGACGTGAGAAATCAGAAGCCGTGCCATACTTCGCTCTCCACGATGCCGGGTGACTCCATTTGAGACAGAATTTTGTCCTGCCCCTCACGCTGTTGCTCGCCATGTTGCTCAATGGCTGCGCGAGCCTTGATGGAGCGCGCGAGCCCAGCCAGGCGTTGCCGGCGATGGGTTCTGCCTTTGGCCGTTCGGTTCAGGCCCAGGCTGCGCCACATGAGGGTCGCTCGGGCTTCCGCCTGCTTTCCGACAGCACCGATGCCTTCATCGCCCGGGCCGAGCTGATCCGCCATGCGCAAAGCAGCCTCGACTTGCAGTACTACATCGTTCACGACGGCATCAGCACGCGGATGTTGATCGATGAGCTGCTCAAGGCCGCTGACCGGGGCGTGCGGATCCGGATTCTGCTGGATGACACCACCAGCGATGGCCAGGACCAGACTATCGCAACCCTCGCCGCTCACCCCCAGATACAGATCCGCCTGTTCAATCCGCTGCACCTGGGGCGCGCCACTGGCGTCACCCGCAGCCTTGGACGTCTGTTCAACCTGTCACTGCAACACCGCCGCATGCACAACAAGCTGTGGCTGGCGGACAACAGCATGGCCATCGTCGGCGGCCGCAATTTGGGGGATGAGTATTTCGACGCCGAACCAAACCTGAACTTCACCGACATCGACTTGCTCGGCGTCGGGCCGGTGGCCGAGCAACTGGGGAATAGCTTCGACCAATACTGGAATAGCGCACTGAGCAAGCCCATCGAACAATTCTTGTCCCATCAGCCTACTGCCAAGGACTTGGCCAACAGCCGCTTGCGCCTGCAACAATCGTTGGAGCAAACGCACAAGGAGAATCACGCGCTTTATCAGCAGTTGACCGCCTACAAGACCCAGCCCCGCCTGGACACGTGGCGCAAGCAATTGACCTGGGCCTGGAACCAGGCACTGTGGGACGCGCCCAGCAAAGTGCTGGCCAAGGATGAGCCAGACCCGCAGCTCTTGCTGACCACCCAACTGGCGCCGGAGCTGACCGGCGTCAGCAAAGAACTGATCATGATCTCGGCCTACTTCGTCCCCGGCCAGCCAGGCTTGGTGTACCTGACCAGCCGCGCCGATGCCGGCGTGTCGGTGAGCCTGCTGACCAACTCCCTGGAAGCCACTGATGTGCCCGCCGTGCATGGCGGCTATGCACCGTATCGAAAAGCCCTGTTGCAACACGGCGTGCGCCTGTTCGAACTGCGACGGCAGCCTGGCGACAGCGGCAGCAGCCCGCACCTGTTCTACAGCAAGTCCTACGGCGAGTCGGACTCCAGCCTGCACAGCAAGGCGATCATCTTTGATCGGCAGAAATCGTTCATCGGCTCGTTCAACTTCGACCCTCGTTCTGTGCTATGGAATACCGAAGTCGGCGTGCTGGTGGACAGCCCTGAGCTTGCCGGCCAAGTGCGCGAACTGGCCTTGCAGGGCATGGCGCCGACCCTGAGTTATCAGGCCCGGCTCGATGATGCGGGTGAGCTGGTTTGGACCACCGAAGACAACGGCAAGCTGCACGACCTGGATCGCGAGCCAGGCAGCTGGTGGCGCCGGTTCAACGCGTGGTTCGCCACGACGATCGGGTTGGAGCAGATGCTTTAGACGCCGATCGTTTTCATGGCAAGCGAATTTATGAGCGGGCCGCTTGTGTCGCGCCGAACGCACCTTGGCGCAACAACAGCATGACCAACCCGAACGCGCCCGCCGCCATGAACAAGGGCAGCGCATGCCCGCTGACCCACTGGCTACCCGCCCCCGCCACCAGTGGACCGACCAGGCATCCGATCCCCCATAGCTGGGCAATATGGGCGTTGGCCCGGACCAGCGCATCGTCGCGGTAACGCTCGCCGATCAGGATCAGCGACAAGGTGAACAATCCTCCCGAGCTGGCACCAAACAGCACCCACAACGGCCAGATGAACACCGTGTCGATCAGCAACGGAACCGCCAGGCTCGATAACATCAGCGCGACCGCACAACCGGTGAACAACGACCGACGCGACAGGCGATCAGCGAGCGCACCAATGGGCAGCTGCAACAAAGCATCACCCACCACCACCGTACTGACCATGGCCAGCGCAATATCGGCGCTAAAGCCTTGGCGCAGGCAATAGACCGGCAACAACGTCAAGATCATCGCCTCGAACGCCGCGAACAATGACACGGCCCAGCCAATCGCCGGCAACCCTCGGCAAAAGCCCCAGAGATCCTTGAACGTGACACCGCTGGACTCGCTGGTGGGCGCACCCGTGCGGCCGAGCAACAGCAACGGCGAAACCAGGAGCAGGCCGACGCCCACCCAAAAACCGTAGTCATGGTCAGTCCCCAGCGCGCCGAGCAACAAGGGGCCGGACAGTTGGCTCAGGGCATAACTGCTGCCATACAGCGCCACCAATCGCCCGCGCCATTGCTCGATGACCAACTGATTGATCCAGCTTTCACCCAGGATGAACACCAGAGTCAGGACCACGCCAATCAGTAGCCGCAGAAGCAACCAGACCGGATAGCTCGGCAAGAGCGCGAGCAGACCGATGGACAACGCCCCACCCCACAGGCAGAGGCGCATCAATGCGGCCGTGCCGAAACGCGCCGCCAACCGGCTCGAAACCTTCGCCCCTACCAGCACGCCAATCGCCGGCATGGCGGCCATGACGCCAATGGCGAACGAGCCGTAACCCCAGCCCTCCAGGCGCAGCGACACCAGCGGCATGCTCACGCCCAGGGCCAGGCCGACACTCAGGACCGACGCCAATACGGCGAAATAGGTCGCCCAACGCATTTCCACGCTCCTGTGGACAATTGACTTCCAACCCTGCACAAAACGAATGTGAGAGCGGGCCTGTTCACGAAGACGGCTTCCCATTCAACAGCCAGGTTGAGTGAGGCTCCGCCTTCGCGAGCAAGCCCGCTCCCACAAGGTTTTTACAGTTACAGCTTGATCCAGGTCGCCTTCAGTTCAGTGTACTTGTCGAACGCATGCAGCGATTTGTCGCGACCGTTGCCCGACTGCTTGAAGCCACCGAACGGCGCCGTCATGTCGCCGCCGTCGTACTGGTTGACCCACACGCTGCCGGCGCGCAGTGCCTTGGCGGTCAGGTGAGCCTTGGAAATGTCCTTGGTCCATACTGCCGCAGCCAGGCCGTATGGCGTGTCGTTGGCGATCTGGATGGCCTCTTCGGCGCTATCGAAGGCAATAACCGACAACACCGGGCCGAAAATTTCTTCCTGGGCGATTTTCATCGCGTTGCTCACGCCGTCAAAAATCGTCGGCTCGACGTAGGTGCCGCCGGATTCTTCGAGAATCCGCTTGCCGCCGGCCACCAGCTTGGCGCCGTCGCTGTGACCGGCCTCGATGTAGGACAGCACGGTATTCATTTGCTGGGTATCGACCAGGGCGCCGACGTTGGTCGCCGGATCCAGGGGATTTCCAGGCTTCCAACCCTTGAGGGCTTCGATCACCAACGGCAGGAACGTGTCCTTGATGGATCGCTCCACCAACAGACGTGAGCCGGCAGTGCAGACCTCGCCCTGGTTGAAGGCAATGGCGCTGGCGGCGGATTCGGCGGCGGCCTGCAAGTCGGGGGCATCGGCGAACACGATGTTCGGGCTCTTGCCGCCGGCTTCCAGCCAAACGCGCTTCATGTTGGATTCACCAGAGTAAATCATCAATTGCTTGGCGATTCGGGTGGAGCCGGTGAACACCAGCGTATCGACGTCCATGTGCAACGCCAGGGCCTTGCCGACGGTGTGACCGTAGCCCGGCAGGACGTTCAGCACACCTTTCGGGATACCGGCCTCGATAGCGAGGGCCGCAATGCGGATCGCAGTCAGCGGGGATTTTTCCGATGGTTTCAGTACCACGGAGTTACCGGTGGACAATGCCGGGCCGAGCTTCCAGCAGGCCATCATCAGCGGGAAGTTCCATGGAACAATGGCGCCGACCACACCGACCGGTTCACGAGTCACCAGACCCAACTGGTCGTGGGGAGTCGCTGCCACTTCATCGTAGAGTTTGTCGATCGCCTCACCGCTCCAGCTCAAGGCTTGGGCAGCACCGGGCACATCGATGTTCAGCGAGTCGCTGATCGGCTTGCCCATGTCCAGGGTTTCCAGCAGGGCCAGCTCTTCGGCGTTCTGTTTGAGCAGGCCTGCGAAGCGAATCATGGTGGCTTTGCGCTTGCTCGGCGCCAGGCGCGACCAGACGCCGGAATCGAACGTGGCGCGAGCATTTTCGACAGCACGCTGGGCGTCGGCCACGTCGCAGCTGGCGATTTTGCCCAGCAGGCGGCCATCGACCGGACTGAGGCAATCAAAGGTTTCGCCGGACACCGCATCGGTGTATTCACCGTTGATGAAGGCGCGGCCTTCGATCTTCAGGTCGCGGGCGCGCTGTTCCCAGTCGGCACGAGTCAGGGTGGTCATGCGAGTGTCCTCCTCTTGTTGGATACGAACGCCGCGTCATGCGCAGCGCTCAAGAATTCTGCTCGGCGCTATTTTCGGCACAGGGCACCCACCACCCTAAACCAGCCGCCGCTAATGTTTCAATATATTTGACACAACACCCGCAAACGGCCTTGCGATGTTCGTTTTAATAAACATAGACTTTGCCTTACCAGCCATTCGCGCCGCACAGACCGGGGACTACCGCATGAGCATTCAGGACATCGTCGATTTCAGCCAGGCCAATACCACCGCCGACCGCTATCGCCCGGACCCGGCCAAGGTGCTCAAGGGTGATCCCGAACAAACCGTCTTCAATCATTACAACAGCCCATGCGGACAGATGAACGCCGGGGTCTGGGAAGGCGCGGTCGGCCAGTGGACGGTCAACTACACCGAACACGAGTACTGCGAAATCGTCCAGGGCGTTTCCGTGCTGCGGGACAACGATGGCAACGCCAAGACCCTGCGGGCCGGCGACCGCTTCGTGATCCCAGCCGGGTTCAAGGGCACCTGGGAAGTGCTGGAGCCGTGCCGCAAGATTTATGTGGTGTTTGAGCATAAAGCCTGAAATCCACCCTCAGGAACCGGCAACAAAAAAGGCCCGTATCTCGCGATACGGGCCTTTTTTGTAAGAGGGAAAATCAATTACTTGATTTTGCCTTCCTTGTAGATCACGTGCTTGCGAACAACCGGATCAAATTTCTTGATCTCGATTTTGTCCGGGGTAGTACGCTTGTTTTTGTCGGTAGTGTAGAAGTGACCAGTACCGGCGCTCGAGATCAAACGAATCAATTCACGCATGATTAGCTCCCTTAAACCTTGCCATCGCGACGAAGTTCGGCCAGCACGACACTGATGCCACGCTTGTCGATGATACGCATGCCCTTGGCAGATACGCGCAGACGCACAAAACGTTTCTCTTCTTCAACCCAGAAGCGGTGATGCTGCAGGTTCGGCAGGAAACGACGACGGGTTTTGTTGTTTGCGTGGGAAATGTTATTCCCAGTCACCGGACCCTTACCGGTAACTTGACAGACTCTCGACATGCCTCAGCCCTCTAAAACCACATGCCCAACCCGGCATGGGTTGGCCGCTTAATCTCTCAGTCATTTGGCGCCAGGCGCCGCGTTTCTTTAAGGGTCTTACCGGCTACACCTACAGTGAAGGAACCGGGCCCCTAGAAAAGAGCGCTGCTTTATACCAGAAAGACCCAGGCACAACAACAGCCGGTGTGATTTGTCTTGCTGGGAAAACCTCGCCCGGCAGCCCCAGGCGGCTGGCGCAAGGGCCGGCGGCGTCCTGACCGCTCGTCGCGGCATGCAGATTTTTTTCGGCCGACGGTAAGTCCAGGCCGCTCACGCACCGGCAAGCCGCAGCAAAGAGTGCCGGAAAATGCAAAAGGGGGATAGTCATTTGCGAGCGAGCCCACTAGGGTAGACCTTTTCCAGACTGCACTCGCAGATGGGCCTCCGACCTGCACAGGAAATCAAATCATGCGCCTCGCTGCCCTATCACTGATGCTCGCCCCTCTGCTGATCAGCCCGCTGGCCCAGGCCGCCGCACTGAGTGTGTGTACCGAGGCCAGCCCGGAAGGATTCGATGTCGTCCAATACAACTCGCTGACCACCACCAACGCCTCAGCCGACGTGCTGATGAACCGCCTGGTGGACTTCGACACGGCCAGCGGCAAAGTGGTCCCGAGCCTGGCCGAAAGCTGGGAAGTCTCGTCCGATGGCCTGGCGTATGTCTTCAAGCTGCGCCCACGGGTCAAGTTCCACCACACCGACTACTTCACGCCGCGCCGCGACCTGACCGCCGAAGACGTCAAGTTCAGCTTCGACCGCATGCTGGATCCGGCCAACCCTTGGCACAAGGTCGCGCAAAGCGGCTTCCCTCACGCCCAATCCATGCAACTGCCGGCGCTGATCACGAAGATCGATGCGCTGGATCCATTGACGGTGCGCTTCACCCTCGACCATGCGGATTCAACTTTCCTGGCGACATTGAGCATGGGTTTCGCGTCGATCTATTCAGCCGAATATGCCGACCAGTTGATGAAAGCCGGCAAGCCGGAACAACTCAACAACCAGCCCATCGGCACTGGCCCGTTCATATTCAACCGGTTCCAGAAGGACGCCTCGATTCGCTACAAGGCCAACGGCGACTACTTTGGCGGCAAACCCCAAGTGGATCCGCTGATCTTCGCCATCACGCCGGACGCCAACGTTCGCTTGCAGAAATTGCGGCGTAACGAGTGCCAGATCGCCTTGTCGCCCAAGCCGCTGGACGTACAGGCCGCCAAGCAAGAGCCTACGCTGAAAGTGGAACAGACCGAGGCCTTCATGACCGCGTTCCTGGCGATCAACAGCCAGCATCCACCATTGGACAAGCCCGAAGTCCGACAAGCCATCAACCTGGCCTTTGACAAGCCCAGCTACCTGAAGACCGTTTTCGAGGGCACCGCCGAAGCTGCCAACGGCCCTTACCCGCCCAATACCTGGAGCTACGCCAAAAACCTGCCTGGCTATGCCCATGACCCGGCCAAGGCTCGTGAGCTGCTGGCCAAGGCCGGACTGAAGGAAGGCTTCAAGACCACCATCTGGACCCGCCCCTCCGGCAGCCTGCTCAACCCCAATCCGAGCCTTGGCGCGCAGTTGCTGCAATCGGACCTGGCGCAAATCGGCATCCAGGCGGAAATCCGCGTGATCGAATGGGGCGAACTGATCCGCCGCGCCAAGGCCGGCGAACACGACCTGCTGTTCATGGGCTGGGCAGGCGACAACGGCGACCCGGACAACTTCCTCACCCCGCAGTTTTCCTGCGCGGCGGTGAAATCCGGCACCAACTTCGCCCGTTACTGCAATCCAGACCTGGACAAGCTGATCGGCGCCGGCAAGACCACCAGCGAACAAGGCGTGCGCTCCAAGCTCTATGAGCAGGCCCAGGCTCAGATCCAGCAACAGGCCCTGTGGCTGCCCTTGGCGCACCCCACGGCGTTTGCCCTGACCCGCAAGGATGTCCAGGGTTACTCGGTGAGCCCGTTTGGTCGCCAGGATTATTCGAAGGTCAGCCTCAAGCCGTAAGCTGCTTCACATCCACCCATACTCCGCCATGGACAGCGGCTCCCCATCGCCAACGATAAAATGGTCGAGCACCCGCACATCGATCAGCTCCAGTGCTTCCTGGAGCCGTTCGGTGAGCATCCGGTCGGCCTGGCTGGGCTCGGTGTTGCCGGAGGGGTGGTTATGGCACAGGATCACAGCGGCGGCGTTATTGGCCAGGGCGCGCTTGACCACTTGCCGGGGGTGAACGCTTGCGCTGTCGATAGAGCCTCGAAACAGCGCCTCGAAAGCCAGCACCTGATGCTTGGAATTGAGAAACAGGCAACCAAACACCTCGTGAGGCTCGTGGCGCAGCATCGACTTCAGGTATTCACGAACCGCATATGGGCTTTCCAGCGTGGTCTTTTCCCGCGCCCGTTCGGCCAGATGCCGACGACTCATTTCCTGAGCCGCTTGCAACTGGGCAAACTTCGCCGGACCGAGTCCCATGTGCTTGCTGAAAGTGATCTGATCCGCTTCAAGCAGCGCGCGCAGGCTGCCGAATTGAATCAATAGTTGTCGCGCCAGATCCACCGCGCTTTTGCCGGACACTCCGGTTCGCAAGAAAATCGCCAGCAACTCGGCGTCTGAAAGACTCCCCGCCCCCAGCGCCAACAACCTTTCCCGCGGCCGCTCGGCTGCGGGCCAATCCCGAATACTCATGGTATCTCCCTGATAGTGGGCGCCGCTGTTCCGTAGCGGGCGCTGTGATATCTTAGCCCATCTTTTTTGCAGGCGATTTGCACCCTGGCAGGCTGTTGCCAAGGGGTTCGCCTTGCACTGACCACTGAAATCGAAAGGCAGGCCTATGCAGCGGCTGTATCGGAAACGCATCGTTCTGGGCGTCGGCGGCGGCATCGCCGCCTACAAGAGCGCCGAGCTGGTTCGCAGGCTTATCGACCAGGGCGCGGAAGTGCGGGTCGTCATGACCCGCGGCGGCAGTGAATTCATCACGCCGCTGACCATGCAGGCATTGTCCGGACACCCGGTCCACCTGGATTTGCTCGACCCCGCAGCCGAGGCTGCCATGGGCCACATCGAACTGGCCAAATGGGCCGACCTGGTCTTGATTGCCCCGGCCACCGCCGACCTGATCGCCCGTTTGGCCCAAGGTATCGCCAATGATCTGCTGACTACGCTCGTACTTGCCACCGACGCCGTGGTCGCCGTGGCACCAGCAATGAACCAGGCCATGTGGCGCGACCCGGCCACCCAGGCCAACCTGCAATTGCTCGAAAGTCGTGACCTCAAGGTTTTTGGCCCAGCCTCGGGCAGCCAGGCGTGTGGCGATGTCGGCATGGGCCGGATGCTGGAGGCTACCGATCTGGCCCAATGCGCCGCCGACAGCTTCAAGCGCGAGGCCCTGACCGGCAAGCATGTGCTGATAACCGCCGGACCGACCCAGGAAAACATCGACCCGGTGCGCTACATCACCAACCACAGCTCGGGGAAAATGGGCTTCGCCCTGGCCGAAGCAGCCGTCGAGGCGGGCGCCCGAGTGACGTTGATCACCGGCCCGGTGCATCTGCCAACCCCGGACCGGGTCACGCGTATCGACGTGGTCAGCGCCCGGGACATGCTCGCGGCCTGCGAAGCGGCCATCCCGTGCGACCTGTTCATCGCCTCGGCAGCCGTCGCGGACTACCGCCCCGAAGTCGTCGCCCCGCAAAAATTGAAGAAAGATCCTACCAGCGGCGATGGCCTGCTCCTGCAAATGGTGCGCAACCCTGACATCCTGGCCACCATCGCCACTCGCCCCGATCGTCCGTTCAGTGTGGGTTTTGCCGCCGAAACCGAACATTTGCTCGACTACGCCGCGCGCAAGCTCAAGGACAAGAACCTCGACTTGATCGTCGCCAATGACGTCGCCAACCCGAGCATCGGCTTCAACAGCGAAGAAAACGCCTGCAGCGTGATCGACCGCCAGTTGCACGCCACACTTTTCGCCCAGACCAGCAAGGGCAAGATTGCCCGCCAACTGATCACTTTTATCGCCGACCGGCTGAACCAGGTTTAACTTCATGCACGCTCTACAAGCCAAAATCCTCGACCCACGCATTGGTAACGAATTCCCGCTACCGCAATACGCCACACCGGGCTCCGCAGGCCTTGACCTGCGGGCGATGCTCAAGCAGGACACGATCCTGGAACCGGGCCAGACCCTGCTGATTCCTACCGGCCTGTCGGTCTACATTGGCGATCCCGGCCTGGCCGCGCTGATCCTGCCGCGCTCGGGCCTGGGCCATAAGCACGGCATCGTGCTGGGCAACCTGGTCGGCCTGATCGACTCCGATTACCAAGGCGAATTGATGGTGTCGTGCTGGAATCGCGGCCAGACCGCTTTCAATATCCAGGTGGGCGAGCGTATTGCCCAATTGGTATTGGTGCCGGTGGTCCAGGCACACTTCGAGCTGGTCCAGGAATTCGACGAGAGCCAGCGCGGCGCCGGCGGTTTCGGACATTCCGGCAGCCACTGATCCGCCGTTCCAGGCCGGGCGTCGTGCGCGGCCGCTTTATTAAGCTTCTGTTTCAGGACGAAAAATGCGCAACGGGTCCCGACGACGTTTCCCATCCGGAATCAACGTTTTAGACCGTTCAGGCTGGGGTAACGCTATCTCATGGCACTTTCCCACCGCGAACTCTCTGTCAAAAACGCCGTCATACCCTTCAGCTTGAGCCTGCCGACGCCCGTCGTCGGCCTGTCCAGTCACTTTCCTGATAGAGCGCCCCGCCCATGAACACCCCAGCCGCAATCGCCCCAATCTTCCCTGACAGCATCTTTCGCGCCTACGACATCCGTGGCGTGGTGCCGGAAACCCTGACGGCTGAAACCGCCTACTGGATCGGCCGGGCCATCGGCTCCCAAAGCCTGGCCCAGGGCGAACCCAACGTGAACGTTGGCCGTGACGGCCGCTTGTCCGGCCCGGAGCTGGTCGAGCAGTTGATCAAAGGCATCGCCGACAGCGGCTGCCACGTCACCGACGTTGGCCTGGTACCGACACCGGCACTGTATTACGCCGCCAACGTACTGGCCGGCAAATCCGGCGTGATGCTCACTGGCAGCCACAACCCGTCGAACTACAACGGCTTCAAGATCGTCATCGCCGGCGACACCCTCGCCAACGAGCAGATCCAGGCCCTGCACACTCGCCTCAAGACCAACGACCTGAGCAGCGGCCAGGGCAGCGTGACCAAGGTCGATATCCTGGAGCGCTACAACGACGAAATCGTCAAGGACGTGAAGCTCGCCCGCCGCTTGAAAGTGGTGGTCGACTGCGGCAACGGCGCGGCCGGCGTGATCGCCCCACAACTGATCGAAGCGCTGAACTGTGAAGTCATCCCACTGTTCTGCGACGTGGACGGCAACTTCCCCAACCACCACCCGGATCCGGGCAAGTTGGAAAACCTGCAGGACCTGATCGCCAAGGTCAAGGAAACCAATGCCGACCTGGGCCTGGCCTTCGACGGCGACGGCGACCGCGTGGGCGTGGTGACCAACACCGGCAGCGTCGTGTTCCCGGACCGCCTGCTGATGCTGTTCGCCAAGGACGTCGTAGCACGCAACCCTGATGCGCAAATCATCTTCGACGTGAAATGCACCCGTCGCCTGATCCCGCTGATCAAGGAATATGGAGGTCGTCCGCTGATGTGGAAAACCGGCCATTCGTTGATCAAGAAAAAAATGAAACAAAGCGGCGCCCTGCTGGCCGGCGAAATGAGCGGCCACATCTTCTTCAAGGAGCGCTGGTTCGGTTTTGATGACGGTATCTACAGCGCGGCACGCCTGCTGGAGATCCTCAGCAAGGAGAAATCGACCGCCGAAGAGCTGTTCGCGACCTTCCCGAACGATATTTCCACGCCGGAAATCAATATCCATGTGACCGAAGAGAGCAAATTCAGCATCATTGATGCACTGCACGACGCCCAGTGGGGCGAAGGCGCCGAACTGACCACCATCGACGGTGTGCGGGTCGACTACCCACAAGGCTGGGGCCTGGTTCGCGCCTCCAACACCACCCCGGTGCTGGTGCTGCGTTTCGAGGCTGACAACGAGGCCGAACTGCAGCGCATCAAGGACGTGTTCCACACCCAACTCAAACGTGTTGCACCTGATCTCCAACTACCGTTTTGATTCACCACCGGAGCCCTGAATGACCCTCGAACGCGAAGCCGCCGCCAACACCGCCAAGGTCCTGTCCGAAGCGTTGCCTTATATCCGACGCTACGTCGGCAAGACCCTGGTGATCAAATACGGCGGCAACGCGATGGAAAGCGAGGAGCTGAAAACCGGCTTCGCCCGCGACATCGTGCTGATGAAGGCCGTGGGGATCAACCCGGTGGTGGTGCATGGCGGTGGCCCGCAGATCGGTGACCTGCTCAAGCGCCTGTCGATCGAGAGTCACTTCATCGATGGCATGCGCGTTACCGACGCGCAGACCATGGATGTGGTGGAGATGGTCCTGGGCGGCCAGGTGAACAAGGACATCGTCAACCTGATCAACCGCCACGGCGGCAGCGCCATTGGCCTGACGGGCAAGGACGCCGAACTGATCCGGGCGAAGAAGCTCACCGTGACCCGCCAGACCCCAGAGATGACCCAACCGGAAATCATCGACATTGGCCAGGTAGGCGAAGTGGTCGGCATCAACACCGACCTGTTGAACCTGCTGGTCAAGGGCGATTTCATCCCGGTCATTGCACCGATCGGCGTGGGCGCCAACGGGGAGTCGTACAACATCAACGCCGACCTGGTGGCCGGCAAAGTCGCCGAAGCACTGAAGGCCGAGAAGTTGATGCTGCTGACCAACATTGCCGGCCTTATGGACAAGACCGGCAAGGTCCTGACCGGGCTGTCGACCCAGCAAGTCGACGAGTTGATCGCCGACGGCACCATCTACGGCGGCATGCTGCCGAAGATTCGTTGTGCGCTGGAAGCGGTACAGGGCGGCGTTGGCAGCTCGCTGATCATCGACGGCCGGGTTCCGAACGCGATCCTGCTGGAGATCTTCACCGATACGGGTGTGGGTACGTTGATCAGTAATCGCAAGCGTCCATAAGCGACACCGGTAAAAAAAGACCCCGCTCAACCTGGTTGAGCGGGGTCTTTTTCATCACTTATTCAGATGATGCTTGTGTGGCGAGGGAGCTTGCTCCCGCTCGATTGTGCAGCGATCGCCAAAATGTTGGGGCCGCTGCGCGGCCCAGCGGGAGCAAGCTCCCTCGCCACCAGATCAAAATCAGGGGTCATTTCAAACGCCGAACTGCGCCCGATAAGCCTCAACCGCTGGTAAATGCTGCTTGAGCTGCGGATCGTCGGCCAAGAACTCCAGTACCTGGTTCAGCGACACAATGCTGATCACCGGGATGCCGAAGTCGCGCTCCACTTCCTGGATCGCCGACAGCTCACCGTTGCCGCGCTCCTGGCGGTTCAGGGCGATCAGCACGCCGGCGGCCTTGGCGCCTTCCTGGGAAGCGATGATCTGCATCACTTCACGAATAGCGGTACCGGCGGTGATCACGTCGTCAATGATCAAGACTTCGCCAGTCAACGGCGCGCCAACCAGGCTACCGCCTTCGCCGTGGGCCTTGGCTTCCTTGCGATTGAAGCACCAGGGCAGGTCGCGGTCGTGATGTTCGGCCAGGGCGACAGCAGTGGTGGCAGCCAGCGGGATGCCTTTGTAGGCCGGGCCGAACAATACGTCGAACGGGATGCCGCTCTCGACAATCGCCGCTGCATAGAACCGGCCCAACTGTGCCAGGGCGGTTCCGCTGTTGAACAGGCCAGCGTTGAAGAAGTACGGGCTGGTGCGCCCGGACTTGAGGGTGAATTCACCGAAGCGCAAAACGCCGCGATCGATGGCAAAGCGAATGAAATCGCGCTGATACGCCTGCATGAAAAAAGCCTCAAATACCGCGGATTTAGCTAAATAGGTACACGGCGTGTATCATACACGCACGTGATTTTTGGGGCCATTTATGCGGATCATCAGTGTGAACGTCAATGGTATTCAGGCTGCAGTCGAGCGTGGTTTGCTCAGTTGGCTGCAAGCACAGAATGCCGACGTCATCTGCCTGCAGGACACCCGCGCCTCCGCCTTTGAACTGGACGATGCAGCCTTCCAACTGGATGGTTACTTCCTTTATGCCTGCGATGCCGAAGTCCCCGCCCAGGGTGGCGTGGCTTTGTATTCGCGGCTGCAACCGAAGGCTGTCATCAACGGTCTCGGTTTCGAGACGGCGGACCGCTACGGGCGCTACCTGCAAGCCGATTTCGACAAGGTCAGCATCGCGACCTTACTGCTCCCTTCGGGGCAGAACGGCGATGAAGATTTGAACCAGAAATTCAAGTTGATGGACGACTTCGCCCGTTACCTTGATAAACAGCGGCGCAAACGTCGCGAGTACATTTATTGTGGCTCGCTGTACGTGGCGCAACAGAAGCTGGATATCAAGAACTGGCGCGACAGCCAACAATCTCCAGGATTCCTGGCGCCGGAACGCGCTTGGATGGACGAGATCGTTGGCAACATGGGTTATGTCGACGCCCTGCGTGAAGTCAGCCGCGAAGGCGACCAGTACAGCTGGTGGCCGGACAACGAACAGGCCGAAATGCTCAACCTCGGCTGGCGTTTCGACTACCAGTTGCTGACGCCTGGCCTGCGCCGCTTCGTACGCAGCGCTCGCCTGCCGCGCCAGCCACGGTTCTCGCAGCATGCGCCGCTGATCGTGGATTACGACTGGACGCTGACGATCTAAGCGCCATTCGTGCCTACAAAAAAAACCGACAGCGATGTCGGTTTTTTTATGGGCGCTGAAAAATCAACTGCGGGAGCGAGCTTGCTCCCACGAATACTCTTACTGATCGTTATTTAACCAACCGCCAGGTAAACGGATACCGATACGGCTGGCCTTCATTGGCCTTCACGCCACCAATGATGGTCAGCACCAACGCACCAATCGCCACCAGCCCAAACAGGAAGAAGCCGATAACCACGATCATCAGCAGCAGGCTGATCGCCGCGGCGATCGCCACGGTGATCTGGAAGTTCAGCGCTTCCTTGCCCTGGGCATCGATGAACGGGTCGGATTCACGCTTGAGCTGCCAGATGACCAGCGGCCCGATCAGCGAACCGAACGGAATAAAAATCCCCAATAGTGCGGACAGGTGACAGAACATTGCCCATTGACGCGCCTCTTTGCTCGGCTGGGGCAGCAGGACTTGCTCATCACTCATGACACTCTCCTTGTCTGAAGCGCAAAACGATCAGTCGGCCAACGCGGCCTTTTGCAATTCGAAGATTTCGTTCATGCCTTTCTTCGCCAGCTCCAGCATAGCGTTCAAATCTTGCGGCTGGAACGGTGCGCCTTCAGCGGTGCCCTGGACTTCGATGAAGCCGCCAGCGCTGGTCATGACCACGTTCAGGTCAGTCTCGGCGGCGGAGTCTTCCAGGTAGTCCAGGTCCAGCACCGGCTCGCCTTGGTACATGCCGACGGAAACCGCGGCGATCATCTGCTTGAGCGGGTCGCCGCCCTTGAGACCGCCACGCTTCTTGATCACTTTCAAGGCATCCACCAGCGCGACCATGGCACCGGTAATGGACGCGGTGCGGGTGCCACCGTCAGCCTGGATGACGTCGCAATCGACGTAGAGCGTCACGTCGCCCAGCTTCGACATGTCCAGCGCGGCACGCAGCGAGCGGCCGATCAAACGTTGGATTTCCAAGGTCCGGCCACCCTGCTTGCCACGACTGGCCTCGCGCTGGTTCCGTTCGCCAGTGGCGCGCGGCAGCATGCCGTATTCGGCGGTCAGCCAGCCCTGGCCCTGGCCTTTAAGGAAGCGAGGCACGCCGTTTTCGACGCTGACGGTACAGATGACTTTGGTATCACCGAATTCGACCAGTACAGATCCCTCGGCGTGTTTGGTGTAGTTGCGGGTAATGCGGATCGAGCGAAGCTGATCGGCAGCGCGACCACTTGGACGTTTCATAGGGGACACCTGTACAGAGGACGGAAAACTGCCGAGCATTATAGAGCCGCGAATCGCCATAGGGGCAGTTCTAAAAAGCTGACGCGACGAGTGAGGACGCTCAAAGCCCAGCCGACGGGCTGCAGCGCTTTGTTACCGGAGCTGTTTGGGCGCTTGCGTCGCACTGCGCTACAATCCTGCGCCTTTGCTGTCCTTCAGCATTTACCCACAGATCCCAGGCCTCACGACCACCGACCGGTCGTGGCCGGCCTGCATTGCGAGGAACCCCCATGGTGCACAGCATGACCGCCTTCGCCCGTGTCGAAAAGGCCGGCGCCCAAGGCACGCTGAGCTGGGAGCTGCGCTCGGTCAACAGCCGTTACCTGGAGCCGCACCTGCGCCTGCCCGAGTCCTTCCGCGATCTGGAAGGCGCCGTGCGCGAAGCGCTGCGCCAGGGCCTGTCCCGGGGCAAGCTGGAGTGCACCCTGCGTTTCACCGAAGAAACCACGGGCAAAGCCCTGCAAGTAGACCGTGAGCGCGCCGCGCAATTGGTCGCCGCCGCAGAAACCGTCGCCAGCCTGATCAACAATCCCGCCGCCCTGAATCCGCTGGAAGTCCTGGCCTGGCCCGGCGTGCTGGTGGGCGACGCGAGCGACCCGCAAGCACTGAATGCCGAAGCACTGGCGCTGTTCAATCAAGGTTTGAAAGAACTCAAGGCCGGTCGCGAGCGTGAAGGCTCGGAGCTGGCCCGGCTGATCAATGAACGCCTGACCTCCATCGAGGAAGACGTCGTCACCCTGCGCGAACTGGTCCCGCAGATGCTCGCCACCCAGCGCCAGAAAGTCCTCGACCGCTTCACCGACATGAAGGCCGAACTGGACCCGCAGCGCCTGGAACAGGAAATGGTCATGCTCGCGCAAAAGAGCGACGTGGCAGAAGAACTGGATCGCCTGAGCACCCACATCATCGAAGTCCGCCGGGTGCTCAAGTCCGGCGGCGCGGCCGGCCGCCGCCTCGACTTCCTGATGCAGGAACTCAACCGCGAAGCCAACACACTGGGCTCCAAAGCCTTCGACCCGCGCAGCACCCAGGCTGCGGTCAACCTCAAGGTGTTGATCGAGCAGATGCGCGAACAAGTGCAGAACATTGAGTAAGGCTAACCCGACATGACCCACAGCACCGGCACCCTCTACATCATTTCCGCGCCCTCGGGCGCTGGCAAGACCAGCCTGGTCAAGGCATTGATCGATGCCGAGCCGCAGATCCGCGTCTCGGTCTCCCACACCACTCGCGCCATGCGCCCGGGCGAAGTGAACGGCGTGAACTATCACTTCGTCGACCGGGAAGAGTTCGTGAGAATGGCCGAGCACGGCGACTTCCTCGAGCGCGCCGAAGTCTTTGGCAATCTCTACGGCACGTCGCAAAGCTACCTGCAGCAGACCCTCGACGAAGGTCACGACCTGATCCTCGAAATCGACTGGCAAGGCGCCGAGCAGGTGCGCAAGCTGATGCCCCAGGCCCGTTCGATCTTCATCCTCCCGCCGAGCCAGCAGGCCCTGCGCCAGCGCTTGACCAACCGTGGCCAGGACAGCGACGAGATCATCGAGGGCCGGATGCGCGAAGCGGTCAGCGAAATGAGCCATTACGTCGATTACGATTACCTGATCATCAACGACGATTTCGCCCATGCACTGGACGACCTCAAGGCCATTTTCCGCGCCAGCCAGCTCCAGCAGAAACGCCAGCAGCAACGTTTCGGTAAATTATTGGCCGAACTGCTGGGCTGAACCGCTCTTCCCAAAACCGCTGCGAGGGCTTTACATTGGTACTCGCAGCGCGCCGAGGGGCTGGTCAAAAAATCAGCGCTTCCCTAAACGCTGGTGTTTTTTTAAACTGTCGAGTCCGCTCGCCCAACCGGGCAGCGCGCATATTGCATTCGCTCCGAGGAATACCATGGCCCGCGTAACCGTTGAAGACTGCCTAGAACACGTGGAAAACCGCTTTGAGCTGGTCATGCTCTCTACCAAGCGTGCCCGTCAACTGGCCACCGGCGGCAAAGAGCCATTGGTCCAGTGGGAAAACGACAAGCCTACCGTGGTAGCGCTGCGTGAAATCGCCGAAGGCCTGATGAGCTACGAGTTCATTGCCAACGCTGAAATCGTTGAAGACGAACCGCTGTTCGCAGCGTTCGAGGACGAGTCCAACGAGGCGGTCTAAGCCTATGCCTGGTCGACGTAGCACGGCGCGGGGTCACAGCAAACGGCAGGAGTCATCATCATGCCGAGCATAGACGCCCTCGCCGATCGCTTATCGGCCTACCTCGGCACGGACCAGGTCAATCTGGTCCGCCGAGCCTATTTCTACGCCGAACAAGCCCACGACGGCCAGCGCCGCCGCAGCGGCGAAGCGTACGTCACGCACCCGCTTGCAGTGGCGAACATTCTTGCCGACATGCACATGGACCATCAGAGCCTGATGGCCGCCATGCTGCACGACGTGATCGAAGACACCGGCATTGCCAAGGAAGCGCTACAAGCGCAATTTGGCGAAACCGTGGCCGAACTGGTCGATGGGGTCAGCAAACTGACCCAGATGAACTTCGAGACCAAGGCCGAGGCCCAGGCTGAAAACTTCCAGAAGATGGCCATGGCCATGGCGCGCGATATCCGCGTGATCCTGGTCAAGCTCGCCGACCGCCTGCACAACATGCGCACCCTGGAAGTGCTGTCCGGCGAAAAACGCCGGCGCATCGCCAAGGAAACCCTGGAGATCTACGCACCCATCGCCAATCGCCTGGGCATGCACGCGATCCGCATCGAGTTCGAAGACCTCGGCTTCAAGGCCATGCATCCGATGCGTTCGGCGCGGATCAACCAGGCCGTCAAGCGCGCCCGGGGCAATCGCAAGGAAATCGTCAACAAGATCGAAGAGTCCCTGAGCCATTGCCTCGCGATCGACGGCATCGAAGGCGAAGTCAGCGGACGACAGAAACACCTCTACGGCATCTACAAGAAAATGCGCGGCAAGCGTCGGGCCTTCAACGAGATCATGGACGTCTACGCGTTCCGGATCATCGTCGACAAGGTCGACACCTGCTACCGCGTGTTGGG
Organism: Pseudomonas sp. SWRI92; assembly: GCF_014268685.1. Lineage (NCBI taxonomy): Bacteria > Pseudomonadati > Pseudomonadota > Gammaproteobacteria > Pseudomonadales > Pseudomonadaceae > Pseudomonas > Pseudomonas sp. SWRI92. Next base: position 349,438 of record NZ_JABWQY010000002.1, on the reverse strand, counting down.
CGCTGTACATAATTTGTACAAACCACTGCCGGGGCGCTTCAAGGACTACATCGCGATTCCCAAGGCCAACGGCTATCAGTCGCTGCACACCACGCTGTTCGGCATGCACGGCGTACCGATCGAAATCCAGATCCGCACCCGTGAAATGGAAGAAATGGCCAACAACGGCATCGCCGCCCATTGGCTGTACAAATCCAGCGGCGACGAACAGCCCAAGAGCACTCATGCCCGCGCCCGGCAATGGGTCAAGGGCGTGCTGGAAATGCAGCAGCGGGCCGGCAACTCCCTGGAATTCATCGAGAGCGTGAAGATCGACCTGTTCCCGGACGAGGTCTACGTCTTTACGCCCAAGGGCCGGATCATGGAGCTGCCCAAAGGCTCCACCGCAGTGGATTTTGCCTACGCCGTGCACACCGACGTCGGCAACAGTTGCATCGCCTGTCGCATCAACCGCCGCCTGGCGCCGTTGTCCGAACCGCTGCAAAGCGGCTCCACCGTCGAGATCGTCAGCGCTCCCGGCGCACGGCCAAACCCGGCGTGGCTCAACTTCGTGGTCACAGGCAAGGCCCGCACCCACATCCGTCATGCGCTGAAACTGCAACGTCGCTCCGAATCCATCAGCCTCGGCGAACGCCTGCTGAACAAAGTGCTGAACGGGTTCGACAGCTCGCTGGACAAGATCCCGGCCGAGCGCGTGCAGATCATGCTCAACGAATACCGCCTCGAACTGATCGAAGACCTGCTCGAAGACATTGGCCTGGGCAATCGCATGGCCTACGTCGTCGCCCGTCGCCTGCTGGGCGAAGGCGAACAGCTGCCAAGCCCTGAAGGTCCCCTGGCGATTCGCGGGACCGAAGGCCTGGTGCTCAGCTATGCCAAGTGCTGCACGCCGATTCCAGGCGACCCGATTGTCGGTCATCTGTCCGCCGGCAAAGGGATGGTGGTGCACCTGGACAACTGCCGCAACATCAGCGAAATCCGCCACAACCCGGAAAAATGCATCCAGCTCTCCTGGGCCAAGGATGTCACCGGCGAATTCAACGTCGAGCTGCGGGTCGAGCTGGAGCATCAGCGCGGCCTGATCGCCTTGCTGGCCAGTAGCGTCAACGCCGCCGACGGCAACATCGAGAAGATCAGCATGGACGAACGCGATGGCCGCATCAGCGTCGTCCAACTGGTGGTCAGCGTGCACGACCGCGTGCACCTGGCCCGCGTGATCAAGAAACTGCGCGCCTTGACCGGCGTCATCCGCATCACCCGGATGCGCGCATAGCGCCTCAACAGCCGCCCCCATTACAAGGAGTCATCCATGACCAAGACCGTTATTTCCAGCGACAAGGCCCCGGCCGCCATCGGCACTTATTCCCAGGCGATCAAGGCCGGCAACACGGTCTACATGTCGGGCCAGATCCCACTGGACCCGAAAACCATGGAGCTGGTCGAGGGCTTCGAAGCCCAGACCGTGCAGGTATTCGAGAACCTGAAGGCCGTGGCCGAGGCTGCGGGGGGTTCGTTCAAGGACATCGTCAAGCTCAACATCTTTCTCACCGACCTGAGCCACTTCGCCAAGGTCAACGAGATCATGGGCAAATATTTCGACCAGCCTTACCCTGCCCGCGCCGCCATTGGCGTGGCCGCCCTGCCAAAGGGCTCGCAGGTCGAGATGGATGCCATCCTGGTCATCGAGTAATACAGGTCGGCGCAGCGTCCCCCGCTGCGCCGTTTTCGTTCTGAAAGGAATCCACCATGCGCAAAGCGCTTGCTCTCTCGCTGCTCGCCCTACTTCTCGGCGGCTGCGCCAGCGACCCTGCCGACCGTGACATCAGCGGCACCTGGATCAACCAGGCGGCCATCGACGCTGCCGCCAAGGGCGGCCCGCTTCGCGAAGCGCTGCAGGGCTACGGCCCGAACCTGGAGTGGGACGTCAACACTCGGGCCGGCCAGGCGCGCTACACCAACGGCTTCGAAAACGTCGAAGGCAAGTTGCTCGGCGAACAGGACGGCGCTTGGAAGGTCGACTTCTACGGCAGCTCGGCCAGCGAACTCAAGCGCGACGGCAACCAGTTGAGCCAGGCCGCCACCGAGAACGAACCGCAGCAGGTGTTCGACCGAGCGCAAGTCCAAGTACCGGAAGGCGCACCGATCGGCGCCAGCTTCGAGCGCGCATTATATGCCGCCTACCTGGGTGGCACTTGGAACATCAGCGAAGGTCCCGGCCAAGGCGCCACGGTGCAATTTCAACCCGACGGCCAGGTCAGCGGCCTGCCCGGCGCTGATCGCTACGCATTGTGCCTGGCCGGCGATTGCGCCTCCATGAGCGGCGGCAACGACAACATCTGGCTGCAACAGAACGGCCAGGGCAACACCTGGATCTTTGCCCGTGACGGCAAGAAACTGGAAATCTTCCAGACCGTGAATGCGGCACTGGCCGATGAGATGCCGTCGTTCACGCCGGGTGATCGCAAATGGGTGCTTGAAAAGCAGTAAGTTAGATCTGAGCCTTCAGACCGACCCCCATGCTCATGATAGTGCGGTGGATGCACCGTAGCTGTCGTGAGCAATCGGTTTTCGCCAGCCCCCTAAGATCCCCTGCATCACATCGATTTCACCCGTATGTGGCGCTCTAGAAATTGCCCTTTATATACATGCCATTGCGAGGAAGTCGGGCGCCCTGAGTGTGACAGCCAACCTTAGGCTGCCAAGACCCTCAATAAAAATTGTAATACATTACCCAATCACCAGTAAGCGGGTTTTTCCAGAACATAAGGCTTCCGCTGTCCACCACATTGAGGTTTATCTTTGCATCTGACGATATCTGGAACATGAACTCGTAACCCTCATCAGCTTCAACCCCCGACTGGCAAAACGAGGGATATCCACCAATCTTGTGTTCGTAGGCATGAGTCACCAAGTCGTAATAGCTCTCTAACTTGCCCTCACGCTCCAGCTTGAGCACCTCATCCTCAAGGTCAGCCGGCACGCCACCTCCATCCCACAGTGGGTAATCTTCTGCGACAAATTCGGCCTTCAAGGGAAAGGGCTTGAGGTGAGACGCGGCAACGCACAGGTCCTTGCGGACCAGCACATCCCCAGGACCATATTCCCTGATCAACCAATTGCGCCCCATGGGCTCGAACGCTTCCGGTAAAGGCTCGGAAACGAAAACTGTCAGGACGCGGGTGTTCTTCAGCGCAGGGCTGCAAAACGGCAGATTGGGCAGATGGAACTGCGCATAAGGCAGCATCTCGCCCCCGACCTCATTTCGCGGTATGCCCTCATCGGGCCGAAAAAGAAATACCTTCCCAAGCCAGCTTTCCTCATCGTTGTAGGTGGGCCTGAATCCACCCGCAAAGAACCTTGTAGCTGGACGAGCCAGGCGGCTCTTGATTTCTTCCTTATCCATGCTGATTTCCATTTAATTCGGGTAAATGCGTGTCAGGCACCTTGGATGAAAAAGCCGATGCGACGCATCGGTTTTTTTTAAGTATTTTTCCAGGGTTTCGGTGAGGCTAGCGAGCAGGCATCCGTCATCGACGGTTTCTGACAACGATGAACGACTGATGAAACCGCGGCAGGAAGACAATAGGCCCCGAGGACAGGGCACACAAGCCGGCGGATTCTGGCTCAGTTGTAGGCAAAGACGCCAGGCGGCGTGGCTTGCTGGAAGCTTGGCAGTCAGGGGATAAAGTGCACTGCGTGAACGTCTGGTTTGTCCTAGCTGCCAAGCTTTACTCTAAGGCGTTGAATCGCTCTGCTCGCCGAACCAACGGCGCAACCTACCACCCCGTTTGGAAGAGAAACGATGCTATTCAAAACCGATGACGAGTTGATCGCCGAGCGCTACTTTCGCTCCTCCCAGGACATTGGCGCCTTGTTTGGCATCAGCGCTGGCTTCACTTGCTTGCAGTTCCCCGATCCTCGTCCCTTCGCAATGATCGTCACCGCGCTGTTTTTCCTATGGGGTTATCTGTCGGGCGACGGTTACCGTCGGGTCGCCAAGGCCTACTTGAAACAATACCCCGGCCCCTTGGGCGGCATCCGGTTCGCCTTTACCAAACTTCCCCTCGTGGTGCTCTGCCTGGGGTTTCTCACCTTAATTATGATGGGCGCCGTGACCGCCGAACGGATTTCAGCATGGGGACGATTCTTGCCGCCGTCGCCTTTTTGAGAGTGCATGGTTGGCCGACGCGGCAGGGCTCGCCTGCCTGCGGCGGATGATCTATTCGTCACCGGGATAACGAATCAGCAACGCCCTTCGAGAATCGCCGCATACCCCTCACGAAAACTCGGATAACGCGGCGTCCAGCCCAAGGCCTTGGCCCTGGCGTTGCTGCAACGCTTGCTGCCGGCACGGCGCACACTGGCGTCTTCAGCCCACTCGGTAATGCCCATGTATTCCCGCAGCCAGCCCACCACCTCCGCCAACGACGCGGGCGCATCGTCGACGCCGATGTAACAGTCGTCCAGCGCCTGGCCCTGGCGATCGGCTTCCAGCAGGAACGCCAGCAGGCCGGCGGCATCGTCGGCGTGGATGCGATTGGCATACAGCGGCGGCTCGGTCACTACGCGATAACCCTGGCGCACCTGGCTCAGCAACCACTCACGGCCTGGACCATAGATGCCGGTCAAGCGCACGCGACTCGCCGGGATACCACTGTCCAAGGCCACTTGTTCGGCTTCGAGCATCAGCCGACCGGAATAGCCGCCGGCTACGGTAGGCGAGGTTTCATCCACCCATTCGCCCTGCTGCTGTCCATAAACGCTGCTGCTGGACACAAAAAGCAGGCGCTTGGGCTGCTGGCCATGCTGTTTCAACCAGCTCAACACATGCTGCAGTCCTTCGACATAAGCCTTGCGATAGCCCGCTTCGTCATGGTCGGTGGCGGCGGCGCTGTACACCAGATAATCCAACGGATCCGTGGGCCAATCGGCGGGGCACTGCTCGCTGAACAAATCCCCCGCCACCCCAATGACCCCGGCTGGCAGGTTCGAAACCGTGCGCCGCAAGCCATGGACCCGCCAATGCCCAGCCACTAATTGGCTGGCCAGGCGGCCGCCGATATCACCGCAGCCGGCGATCAAAACAGAAGGCGCGGACATCAAGAACTCCTCTGGTAAAGCCGCAGACTAGCCTCCGTGGGAGACGAGCGGCTAGCCATGTGAGAAAAAAAGTTACTGTATTACTTTTGTTAACAAGAATTACTTGCAATAATGCGTACCACTTTTGTTCTCGGCCTCACGAGGCCTGGAAGAGCATCAACCTTCTTTTTTTCTCAGGTCCGGCCAGCATGACACGCTCACTCTTCTCCGCTTCGCCAACCAACCGCCCTCGCGCCTGGAGCGCCACGGCGGCCTTGCTGCTTAGCCTGCTGTTGGCGCCCGGCGCTTTTGCCGACGCGCAAACGCCGGCCACCGCTCCCGCCACGGGGCCAGCCGCTACCCAGGCGCCGACCGATGCTGCCGCTCCCGTAGCGACGCCAGCAGCCACCGACCCGACCCAGGCCGTGGAAGCCAGCGCCGCAGACGCCCCTCAAGTGCTCGAAGCCGATAACACCTTGGGCATGGCCCACGACCTGTCGCCTTGGGGCATGTACCAGAATGCCGACATCATCGTCAAAGCCGTAATGATCGGCCTCGCCATCGCCTCGATCATCACCTGGACCATCTGGATCGCCAAAGGCTTCGAGCTGCTGGGCGCCAAGCGTCGCCTGCGGGGTGAAATCGCTGCGCTGAAAAAAGCCACCACCCTCAAGGAAGCCAGCGCCACCGCTGCGAAGGAAGGCACCCTCGCCAACCTGTTGGTGCACGACGCGCTCGAAGAAATGCAGCTATCGGCCAACAGCCGCGAGAAAGAAGGCATTAAGGAACGCGTGAGCTTCCGCCTCGAGCGCCTGGTCGCCGCCTGCGGCCGCAACATGAGCAGCGGCACCGGCGTGCTTGCCACCATCGGCTCCACCGCACCGTTTGTCGGCCTGTTCGGCACCGTCTGGGGGATCATGAACAGCTTCATCGGCATCGCCAAGACCCAGACCACCAACCTCGCCGTCGTAGCCCCCGGCATCGCCGAAGCCCTGCTGGCAACGGCACTGGGCTTGGTCGCGGCAATCCCGGCCGTGGTCATTTACAACGTTTTCGCCCGCTCCATCGCTGGCTACAAGGCGCAGGTGTCCGATGCTTCGGCCGAAGTCCTGCTGCTGGTCAGCCGCGATCTGGATCACCTGCCGCCCGAGCGCGGCGCGCAACCGCACATGGTGAAAGTGGGGTAATCGGCCATGGGCCTGCATTTGAAAGAAGGCGCAGACGACGATCTGGCCGAGAACCACGAAATCAACGTCACGCCGTTCATCGACGTGATGCTGGTGCTGTTGATCATCTTCATGGTGGCCGCCCCGCTCGCCACCGTGGACATCAAGGTTGATCTCCCCGCGTCGACGGCCAAGCCGTCGCCACGCCCTGAGAAACCGGTGTTCTTGAGCGTCAAGGCCGACCAGCGCCTGTTCCTGGGCGAAGACGAAATCAAGGTCGAAAGCCTCGGCGCGACCCTGGATGCCAAGACCCAGGGCAAAAAAGACACGACGATCTTCTTCCAGGCCGACAAAGGCGTCGATTACGGCGACTTGATGAGTGTGATGGACGCCCTGCGCGGTGCCGGCTACTTGAAAGTCGGCCTGGTCGGACTCGAGACGGCGCCGAAGAAATGATCACGACGCGCCAAAAGCTGACGCGTTACAGCGGTAGCCTGGCCGTGGTGCTGGGCGTGCATGCGCTTGCCATCGCGCTGGCGCTGAACTGGACGACACGTGCGCCCATCGAATTGCCTCCCCAGGCGATGATGGTCGAACTGGCGCCAGTTCCCGCGCCACCACCGCCTGCGCCACCGAAAGTCGTCACACCGCCGCAACCTCCTGAGCCGGTCGAAGAATTGCCGCTGCCTAAACTGGCCGAAGCACCGAAGGCGGAAATCGCCGTGCCCAAGCCGGTCAAGCCCAAGCCCAAGCCACAACCGCCCAAGCCCAAGCCAGTGGAGAAAAAGCCGGAGCCGCCCAAGGAACCGCCGTCGGAGCAGAAACCCAGCGACACTCAGCCAACCCAGGCCCCGACCGAAAAATCCGCGCAACCTGCCCCTGGCCCGTCCCCGGCACAGATGGCGGCCAAGGCCAGTTGGCAAGGCACGCTGCTCGCGCATCTGGGCAAATACAAGAAATACCCGGCCAGCGCCCAGGCACGCGGTAAAGAAGGCATGAACCGCCTGCGGTTCGTGGTGGATGCCGAAGGCAACGTCGTGTCTTTCGAACTGGTGGGCAAGTCAGGCAACGCCGATCTGGACCGGGCCACCCTGGAAATGATCCGTCGCGCCCAGCCGCTGCCCAAGCCACCGGCCGATCTGCTGACCAACGGCACGGTGGAACTGACGGCACCGTTCCTCTATTCCATCGACAAGCGCCGGCGCTGATTTCAAATTGCAAGCCCCTGTTACAGGGGCTTCTTGTTTTGTGGCGAGGGGATTTATCCCCGCTGGGGTGCGCAGCCCTAAAAACAGCTGACATTACCTTCCGGACGGCCTGCCGACAGTCCTATTTTGGGGGGGCTTCGCACCCCAACGGGGATAAATCCCCTCGCCACATCAGGCATTCGCCAGTGTCACACCGCGCCCGCAGTCTGATAACGTGCGTCTATCGATTGCAGCCGGTATGCTTGGCTCGCAACTTCACGGACGTTTCGCCATGACCCTCACAGAATTACGCTACATCGTGACCCTCGCCCAGGAGCAGCACTTCGGCCATGCGGCCGAGCGTTGCCACGTCAGCCAGCCGACGCTCTCGGTGGGTGTGAAAAAGCTTGAAGACGAACTCGGTGTGCTGATTTTCGAGCGCAGCAAAAGCGCGGTGCGCCTGACGCCGGTTGGCGAAGGCATCGTCGCTCAAGCGCAGAAAGTGCTGGAGCAGGCCCAAGGCATTCGCGAACTGGCCCAGGCCGGCAAGAACCAACTGACTGCCCCGCTGAAAGTCGGCGCGATCTACACCGTCGGCCCGTACCTGTTCCCACACCTGATCCCGCAACTGCACCGGGTCGCCCCGCAGATGCCGTTGTACATCGAAGAAAACTTCACGCACGTACTACGCGACAAGCTGCGCAACGGCGAACTGGACGCGATCATCATCGCCCTGCCGTTCAACGAAGCCGATGTCCTGACCCTGCCGCTCTACGACGAGCCGTTCTATGTCTTGATGCCAGCGCAACATCCGTGGACTCAGAAAAAAACCATCGACGCTGCCCTGCTCAACGACAAGAGCCTGCTGTTGCTCGGTGAAGGCCACTGCTTCCGCGACCAGGTGCTCGAAGCCTGCCCTACACTGACCAAGGGCAGCGAAGGCGCTAAGCACACCACCGTGGAATCCAGCTCCTTGGAAACCATTCGCCACATGGTCGCCTCGGGCCTGGGCATTTCGATCCTGCCGCTGTCGGCGGTGGACAGCCATCACTACGCCCCAGGCGTGATCGAAGTCCGTCCGCTGACCGCCCCCGTGCCGTTCCGCACCGTTGCCATCGCCTGGCGCGCCAGCTTCCCGCGACCCAAGGCCATCGAGATCCTCGCCGACTCGATCCGCCTGTGCTCCGTGGCCAAGCCCCCCGCCGCCAAGTAAGCCGCTGCCATGACTGAGCTGTCGAAAGTGCCGGTGACGACACTCAAGGGTGTCGGTGAAGCCATGGCCGAGAAACTGGCCAAGGTCGGCCTGGAAACCCTTCAGGACGTGCTGTTTCACCTGCCGCTGCGTTATCAGGATCGCACCCGCGTGGTGCCCATCGGTCATTTGCGGCCGGGGCAGGATGCAGTGGTGGAAGGCACCGTCAGCGGCGCCGATGTGGTCATGGGTCGCCGGCGCAGCCTGGTGGTGCGCCTGCAGGACGGCACCGGCGGGCTCAGCCTGCGCTTCTATCATTTCAGCAACGCGCAAAAGGAAGGTCTCAAGCGCGGCACCCGCGTGCGCTGCTACGGTGAGGCGCGGCCCGGTGCCTCCGGGCTGGAGATCTATCACCCGGAATACCGCGCCATCACCGGTGACGAACCGCCGCCTGTGGCTGAAACCCTGACGCCGGTCTACCCGCTCACCGAAGGCCTGACCCAACAACGCCTGCGCCAGCTCTGCCAGCAGACCCTGACCCTGCTCGGCCCCACCAGCCTGCCCGACTGGCTGCCCAAGGAACTGGCGCGCGATTACCATTTGGCGCCGCTGGCCGACGCGATTCGCTATTTGCACCACCCGCCCGCCGATGCCGACGTCGAAGAACTCGCCCTCGGGCATCACTGGGCCCAGCATCGCCTGGCTTTTGAAGAATTGCTGACTCATCAACTGTCGCAACAACGCCTGCGCGAAAGCCTGCGTTCGCTGCGCGCACCGGCCATGCCCAAGGCAAAAAAGCTGCCGACCCGATACCTGGCCAATCTCGGTTTCACCCCCACCGGCGCCCAGCAACGGGTCGGCAATGAAATCGCCTATGACCTGAGCCAACCCGAGCCGATGCTGCGGTTGATCCAGGGCGACGTCGGCGCTGGCAAGACCGTGGTCGCCGCCCTAGCCGCGTTGCAGGCCTTGGAGGCCGGTTATCAGGTGGCGTTGATGGCGCCCACCGAGATCCTGGCCGAGCAGCATTTCATCACCTTCCAGCGCTGGCTCGAACCCTTGGGCATCGAAGTGGCCTGGCTGGCCGGCAAGCTCAAGGGCAAGAACCGCGTCGCCGCCTTGGCGCAGATCGCCGCAGGCGCGCCGATGGTGGTCGGTACCCACGCCTTGTTCCAGGACGAGGTGCAATTCAAGAACCTGGCCCTGGTGATCATCGACGAACAGCACCGTTTCGGCGTCCAGCAGCGCTTGGCCCTGCGGCAGAAAGGCGTGGGCGGACGCATGTGTCCCCATCAGTTGATCATGACTGCGACACCGATCCCGCGGACCCTGGCGATGAGCGCCTACGCCGACCTCGACACCTCGATCCTCGACGAACTGCCCCCCGGTCGCACGCCAGTCAACACCGTGCTGGTCACCGACACCCGACGGGTCGAAGTAATCGAGCGCGTGCGCGGCGCCTGCGCCGAAGGCAGGCAAGCCTATTGGGTGTGCACGTTGATCGAAGAGTCGGAAGAGCTGACCTGCCAGGCGGCCGAAACCACTTACGAAGACCTGACCGCCGCCCTCGGCGAGTTGAAGGTCGGGCTGATTCATGGCCGCATGAAGCCCGCCGAGAAAGCCGCGGTCATGGCCGAATTCAAAGCCGGAGCCCTGCAATTGCTGGTCGCCACTACAGTGATCGAGGTTGGTGTCGATGTGCCCAATGCCAGCCTTATGATCATCGAGAACCCCGAGCGCCTGGGCCTGGCGCAGCTGCATCAGCTGCGTGGTCGGGTTGGCCGGGGCAGCGCCGCCAGCCATTGCGTCTTGTTGTACCACCCGCCGCTGTCCCAGATCGGTCGCCAGCGGCTGGGGATCATGCGCGAAACCAACGACGGTTTTGTCATCGCGGAAAAAGACCTTGAATTGCGCGGTCCCGGCGAAATGCTCGGCACGCGCCAGACGGGTCTGCTTCAATTCAAGGTGGCCGACCTGATGCGCGACGCCGATCTGCTCCCGGCAGTACGCGACGCCGCCCAGGCATTGCTCGAACGCTGGCCCGACCACGTCAGCCCGCTGCTGGACCGCTGGCTGCGTCACGGGCAGCAATACGGCCAAGTGTGAGCACGCGCTCAGTTTTCTGGACGCGCCCGCTGGACAAGCTGGTTATACTGACCAACTTGTAGGAAAACGGATACAGACCATGACTGAAGCTGCCCTCGTCCCCGAAACTCCGCACGCTCCGTCTGTTATTCGGCAGTTGCTCGAGAAATTGGGCATCGCCTTTGACGAAGTCATCGAGCGACCGGGCCTCAACCCCGCTCGCAAAGTGCAGGCCGTGCTGTTGCACGATGCCGTGGGCGCGCTCATGGTCCTGTTTCCGCAAAACCAGCTGCTGGACCTCAACCGGCTGGCCGAGCTTACCGGTCGTAAACTCACGGCGGTGCCAACCGAACGCCTGGAACGGATGCTCGGCAAGCACAGCCTGAGCCTGCTCCCCGGCCTGCCAGCGCTGACCAGCTCCCCTTGCCTGTACGAAGAAGGCCTGCTGCGCGAACCGAAGCTGCTGATCAACTCGGGCGAGCCGGGGTTGCTGCTGGAAGTCACCAGCGAAGCCTTCAAGACCATGCTCACCAAGGCCAGCGCCGCAACATTCGGCGAGCCTGTGAGCAACATCACTCCTAACCTGGACCGCCCGGACGACGACCGCAAGGAAATCACCCTGGCCGTGCAGGCATTCACCGCGCGGCGCATCCAGCAGCGGCTGGAAGAAACCATTGAGATTCCGCCGCTGGCCGAAACCGCGCAGAAGATCATCAAGCTGCGGGTCGACCCTGACGCGACCATCGACGACATCACTGGCGTGGTGGAAACCGACCCTGCGCTGGCCGCGCAAGTGGTGAGCTGGGCTGCGTCGCCTTACTACGCCTCCCCGGGCAAGATTCGCTCGGTGGAAGACGCCATTGTCCGGGTGCTGGGCTTCGACCTGGTGATCAACCTGGCGCTGGGCCTGGCCCTGGGCAAGACCCTGAGCCTGCCCAAGGATCACCCGCAACACACCACGCCGTACTGGCAGCAGTCGATCTACACCGCCGCCGTGATTGAAGGCCTGACCCGCGCCATGCCGCGCGCCCAGCGCCCCGAAGGCGGCCTGACCTACCTGTCGGGCCTGCTGCACAACTTCGGTTATCTGCTGCTGGCCCACGTGTTCCCGCCGCACTTCTCGTTGATCTGCCGGCACCTGGAGGTCAACCCGCACCTGTGCCACAGCTACGTGGAACAGCATCTGCTGGGGATCAGTCGCGAACAGATCGGCGCCTGGCTGATGCGCTACTGGGACATGCCCGACGAACTGGCCACCGCCCTGCGCTTCCAGCACGACCCGCACTACGACGGCGAATACGCCGCCTACCCGAACCTCGTCTGCCTGGCCGTGCGCCTGCTGCGCTCACGCAGCATCGGCTCCGGCCCTGACGAAGACATCCCCGACGCGTTGCTCGAACGCGTGGGGCTGACTCGGGAAAAGGCCAATGACGTGGTCAGCAAAGTGCTTGAAGCTGAAACGCTGCTGCGGGAACTGGCTTCGCAGTTCAGCCATTGATCTGACCAGAAGCGGAACGCGGAGCGTCCCTGGCGACATTCCCACGCAGAGCGTGGGAACGATCGAGGTTGTAGGCTGGCTGATGGGCTTTTGTGGCGAGGGAGCTTGCTCCCGCTCGGCTGCGCAGCAGTCGCAAAACCTGCAGACGCGGTCCGCCTGGAGCACCGCGTCAATCCCATGGGTCGCTGCGCAGCCCAGCGGGAGCAAGCTCCCTCGCCACTATGGCTTCACTAGGCTTTAGGCTTCCTCGGCTTCAAATATTTCATCAGCCCCTGAAACCAGATCACCAGCGCCGGGTTGCCTTTGATCTGGATCGACTTGTCCTGAATCCCCGTCATGAATGCCAGTTGCTTGTTCTTCGCCTGCATCGTGGCGAAACCGTAGCCTGCATCCTTGAATGCGATGGCGAAGGCCGGCGTTGGGTAAACACCCGACTGGCTGGTGATGCGCTGGTTCTTCACGGTGAAGTGGCGGGCGACCCTGCCGTCCAGGGTTTGCAGCTGGAACACCAATTCCTTGTCACCCAATTGCTGCTGGAAAGCAGGGTTGGTGCGGCTGGCCTTGCCCATCAACCACCCCAGCATCCACAACAAGAAACGAAATTTCATCGGCACAGCCTCGTGAGAAAAATGAACGGCTGGCGCAGTTTAGCGATTCCCCAGCGGAACGCCATCATCGAATCAGTTTAGCGGGAGATAGGCCTTATTTTGCGCATGATGACCGCCAAGTCACGTTTAGAAGTGGCATTCGCTGACCTTCAACTTCTTCGGACATTTCCTTCAAGACGCCGGGCTGTTCATGAACTAGGCAGCACTTCGAAGCAGGGCTAACCTCTGTTCGTCACCGCAAAAAACGGTGACCCGGACGTGCAAGTCCGATCTCAGGTGCATTCGGTTATGGCTATTCGTCGTGCATTTTTCTATGCTCGCCGATCGTTATGGCGGCTGCGCGTGGGAGACCTTCGGGTCTGCCGGGTACCTGAGACCGGTCTTGCACACCTACGTACAGCTGCCACCTTTATTCGAAGTGCAATCGAATGGTGTCGGCTCCATCTCTCAGGAGCTTCACTATGTTCAAGGCAACTCCGAATCCCCCGCAAAACGAACACAAATCCCGCGTCGAAAAACTCGAAGAAAAACGCCTCGAAGACGCCACCAACCGCGCCCTCGACTACTACCTAAAACCCCAGCCCGCCCCGCCGCCGGAACCCGACAAAGACCAGCTCTTCATCGTCTCCCCGCACATCGACACCGAAACCCTGCTCGCCAACGCCTCCGAAGACCTGCTGTCGATCAGCACCATCGCCGCCGACCTGGCCGACGACATCGACGACTCACGCCGCTGCGTCGCCCTGGCGATCAGCCGCATGGCCGACGGGGTTAAGTTGTTGGTTGAGCGAGCGTTGGATCATTTGGAAACAAGGGAAACAGTGGCGCCTGGCGCCGAGGGATAGTGCTTGCGACGCCTTTGGGGGAAACCCCCGCAATTGGATCGAAGTATGACAAGAGAGACAGGTCGGCTATAAGGCCGCCTCGCGGTGGACGTTGATCTCGGCGCCCCGTTAACCACGCTGGCCGAACGCAGGTATTGCGCAGTGGGCATCCCGGCATGGATGCCGGGATAGCCGCGCTGGACCATGGATGGTCCTTCGCGGCGGGCCCACGGAGCAATGCCTGCGTTCGGGCACACCGAGCCTAGGCGAGGTGCCGAGTGGTGGGGCAAGACCTTTTGGTTACTTTTGGGGCGTCTGCCAAAAGTGACACGCCGTAAGGGCGTAACCGCCAGCCGCCATCACCGCAGCAATGGATATGCTCTCAATCAAACATTCGGGCAAGGCACCGGTGCCCAATCACCCAGGTCCGGGCTCTTGCACATGCTGTTCACCTGAGTGGTGCCGGCATTGGCGATCTGCTTGCTTTGATCCTGCTTAGCCTTGGCGTCCTGCAAGGTCTTCTCAGTAGCGACCGCTTCTTTCGGAACGGTTGGCAAATCCTTCTTCTTCGCCGGCTGTACGATCTTCTTTTTCTTGTTGGTGGTCTGAGCCACAACCTGGGTAGTGTCAGCCGTCGCTACGGTCACCACGTCAGTACGCTGCACACCCACTTGCTGCAGATCTTTCTCATAAGCCTGGGTGTAGTTGTTCAGGTCTTCGGACGCCTTGCCGTTCACCGCGACGATCAGGTCATTCGACTCTTTCAGGCCAGCAACGATTTCTGCCAGGCGCTTGCGGCCCTCAGTGTCATTGACGGTCTTGGCCTTGCGGTCGGCAACCAATTTGCTGAACGCGTTCTGGTAGCACTGCTGCGAGGTCCTGGCGTAGGCGGTGCTGCGGTCAATGTCCGAAGCGCTTTTGCTGACGTCGGCAGCGTAAGAGGCGATGCGCATGTTGTCATCGGCGATCTGCTTCTGGCGCTCGGTGTAGTAACCGGCTGCACCGCCGGCCAGTGCGCCGCCAGCAGCACCGATGGCGGCGTTGCGACCACGGTCTTCCTTGTCAGCGGTCAGGGCGCCCAACAGTGCACCGCCAACAGCGCCAACGGCTGCGCCGGTGACGACCGACTTGGTCATGCTGCCTTCGGTTGCACGCAAGTGCTGCACCGGCTCGTAGCAGTTCGGGTAGTACTCGACCTTGGTGCTCGAGGCGACCTTGGAAGTCGGCGACGTGGCGCAACCGGTCAGTACAGTGCTGAAGCCGACAGCGACCATCAGCAAGTGACGCTTGGAAACCGAAGCAAAAGGTTTACGGGAGAAAAGCATAGTTGTGTTCTCTTTTAAGTGTTGACCAGCTCAGCACGGCGCTATCGCCGCCTGAGTCCCTTCCAAGCTCGCTGACAACGAACACTCAAGACCGCTGAGCGCTCGATGCGAGCAATTCCTTCAATATCGCCGCCGGGTCGGCTCGTTTTTGCTGACGATAATCCCCGACATGACGAACGAATAACGTTGCACGCGCCACCAGGCTCTTGCCCAGTACCGGTTTGCGCTCCAATTCTTCCTTGATGCGCTGGAACTGCGCCTGGATCACGGCATCGGTGTAGCGCGTGCCGGTTGCCAGGTTGTCGATGTAGATCGCCACCGCGCCATCCAGCGCGCTACGGCCGTTGTCGATGGCCGTGGCAAACAGTTGGGCGCTGGCCTCATCCTTGGCGTCCAAGGCGATCTGCCGACTGTTCTGCAAATTGGTCAGGCGAATGTTGTAGTTGTTGATCGTCTCGGCCACCAGGGCCGAAGACTGGATCAGGTTGCCCGCCGCTTCCTCGCGCTGCTGGGCGATAAGCGAGACGTTGCGCTTGAGTTCTTCGTTGACCAGCCCGAGTTCGGCTTGCAAGCGCGGATCGGCGCTGGCGGCAATGATGCTGTCCAGGCGCTTGGTCGGGTCGTCGGCGTCGTCGATGGCGTCGGTCAGTGAGGCGAGCCGCCCCTCTTTCTGCCATTGGGCAAACAGTTCCTTGTAGCGCGAGCGCGGTGCGGACAAGGCACCGACGGCCACGCGGAACCCGGTGGTTTCGTTGCTTTGCTCGGTGCCATCGGCGGCGAACAACGGGTACTCGCGGCGCATGCCGGTAAACAGCGTGCCCTCGCCTTCCAGGTAATTGCCGCCCTTGACCACGAAGCCGCCATAGGCGCCCTGGCGGCGACCGGCGTGCACCAATTGAAAGGATTCCTGGACCATCTCGGCTGCGTTACCCACCACGTCGAACAAACCAATCGGGTTCGACAATTTGGTGCCGATGGGCATCAGCCGCGCTGCCTGGCCGGTGCCGCCGGCGACTTGGTTGAACACCGCCCAATCGGCCAGCGGTCCGTCGCTTTCACTGCCTTCCAGGCGCCGGGGGAACAGGCGTCCTTCCAGGTCCTGGCGGCTGACGGCGTGGCCGCCACGGGCGGCGAACTCCCATTCCACTTCGGTAGGCAGGCGCACGAAGCCCAACCCGCCGTCTTCCGCGGAGCTGCCGCGCCCGCTCACTGGCAGCAAGTCCTTGTGGTATTTCATCAGCCAGGCGCTGTACACCGCCGAGAAACGCTCGGCCTCGAACTTCGACAGTTTCACCTTGGGCAACCGCCCGGCCATGCCTTGGGGCAGCTCGGCCAGCAGCGCCTCGCAGGCCGGCGCGGGCTCACCGCTGGCCAGCGATTGCGCCTGGGCCATGACCTGGGCGTACTGGCGGGCGGTGACTTCGTATTTGCCGATGAAGTACAGCATCGGCTTGAGCGGCGTCTTGGCGTCGGTCTTGGGCATCAACGGCGTGATGGTCTTGTTCCAATCCTTCGGCAAGTCCTTGAGGGTGAACTGGCCGTTGATGAAATCGCGCCGGTAGCCGGAAATGAACGACTGCTGATAACCCGCCTCGCCTTCGCTGAACGGGTAGCCGAGGCTGATCTCGCGGTCGTCCAGGGTGCCCTGGGCGAGGATGTAGACGTAGCGGAACACCATCTGCCCTTCGCACGGCAGCGGCAGGCTGACGTCGTCGGGCAATGGCTTGGGGTTGTCCAGCTTGTCCGTGGCCTCATCAGCCCATGTCAGGCTGGCCAGGCTCAGCGCCACGGCGGCGCCCAATAACTTATACATCGCGAATTCCTTCAGACGCCTGGATGCGCGCCACCCGCCAGCCACCGCAGGCCGCCGCGACGGCGCTGATGCCGAGCACGGCCACCAGGGCCAAGGTGTAGTGACGCACCAGCAGATGGCTGGCGTATTCGCCGGGCATCTGCGCAAATAAATGATTCAGGCCCGACTGTGCCAGGCCATACAGGCCGGCACTCAGCAGGGCGGCAAACGTGGCGCTGTAGAGCGCCTGCAACACCACGAACAACAACAGCGCCGCCGTGGACACACCCAACAGGCGCAACACCGACAACTCCCGGCGCTTGCGTTCGACTGCTGCGAGGGCACCGGCAAAAATCGCCGCGAACGCGCCAGCCAAGGCCAACCCGGCGATGATCCAAAATACGATCGACAGATTGCGGCTCAACGATTGCACTTGTGCGATGGTCTGGGCCTGGGTCGATACCAGCAGGTTCTGCCCAACAAAATACTGGCGCAGCGGCTCGACATCGCCAAGGCTGCGGGCATACAAGCGAAACGCCGGATAGACCCGCTGCCCGGCCTCTCCCACCGCGTCGCCCGGCCAGCCGAACGCGGGCACGGCGCGACCGTCGCGGTAATCCTCGGCAGCCTCCAGCAATGCCAGCGGGGCAAACAGGCCGTCCCGGGCGAAGGCTTCCAGTGGCAGCACATGCAGCACTTGCACGCGGGTACGCTGCGCCTCGCTGCGGCCGGCCACTTGCCGACCGAAGCTGGCCTGCAACCAATCGCCGGCCTTGGCCCCGAGTTTTTCCGCGGCGGTCTGGCTGAGCACCACTTGTTCCAAGCCTTGAGGCACCGGCCGTTGATCGAACAGAGGATCACCCGCCGCCGTTGGAATCATCTCGACCGTGACGACCGTCGCCTCGGTGGACAAATCTGCCGTGGCCGCGATCTGCCGGGTGCGCGGCAAGGCGAAGGCGACGTCGCTGCGCTGCCCCAACTGCTCGACGAGTCCGGCGCTGAAACGACCGCCGCCCAACGGGATGATTTCCCGGGTGGCCGGATCGTTCTGCAAGCGTTCGGTCAAGCTACTGACCAGGCCGAACTTGAGGCCGAACAACACCAGCAACGGCGCCACCACGGCCACCAACGCCAGCACCGAACAGGCCGACAGCCAGGCGTCGTTGCGATAGTCCTGCCAGGCCAGGGAAGCCACCAGCGCGCCGCGCATCAGCAAGCCTCCCCGAGTGTGGCGGTGACGCCGCCGTCCGTGTCGCGACGGCAACTGATACGCCGCACCTGCAAACCGCTGGCGCGGGCCAGCGCCTCGTCGTGAGTGGCGACCACGCAGGCCACGCCGTGTTCGCGGGCCTGGCTCACCAGCAGTTGCATGACACGCTCGGCATTCAGCGGATCCAGCGCGGCGGTCGGCTCATCCGCCAGCAGCAGGCGCGGCCCGTGGGCCAAGGCACGGGCGCAGCTGACCCGCTGGCGCTGGCCGACGGAAAGGTCCGCCGGTTTCTTGTCCAGTTGATCGGCAATGTCCAATTGTCCGGCCAGGCGCTTCACGCTGCCGTCATCCTTCAAACCCAGCAGTTTGCGCGACAACTCGATGTTCCCGCGTACGTCCAGGAAGCCCAACAGGCCACCGGCCTGCAGAACATAACCCAGGTGACGACTGCGCAGCTCGGCCAAGGTGTCCTGTTGCGACGCACGCCACAATCTGGCGATGTCCAGCGGCGCGCTGGCGGGGGTGAAGTCGAACTGAGCGGCCTGATCCGGCGCCAGCACCAATGCCAGTAAATCGAGCAACGTGCTCTTGCCGCACCCGCTAGGGCCGACCACCGCCAGATGTTCACCGCCGCGCAATTGCAGCCGTGGAATCACCAGGCTGTAGCGCTGGCTGCCGGCGCCCCGGCTTTTGTGCACTGCGCTCAGGTTCAGCATCACGGCAGCGTCGACAACGGAACGCGGTACAAGGCATCGCCCGGCTCGGCATCGCCGAAGCGCACCCAGTTGGCGAGGTCATTGTGGAAGGTTTCGTAGAGGCGGATTTTCGATTCCAGCTCGTCGATAAAGTCTTCCTGCTCGGCCACGCTCAAGGACAGCCACAAGTCCTGGGTCATGCTCAGCGATTTGCTGCGGTACGGCAGCCCCTCCAAGTACTCGCCGAGAACTCCGCCGTTGGCGAGGTTGCCGCCCTTGCGCAAGGCCGATGGGTCGCGGCTCATATAGGCGCTGGCGCTGGCGATTTCCTGGAAGAAATCCTTGGGCGAACTCTGGGTCTTGCGGGCCGCATCGACGATCAGCTTCAGCGACTGCTGCAGGTCGTTGAGTTGCAGCTTGGTGAGCATCACGCAGACCTGGAACGCCGGCAGCGCCGGGTTGGTCAGGTCGCGGTCGGCGGTCCAGGCGCTGACCAGCTGCGGCGCCTGGCTGGCGGATTTGCGCCCGAGAAAATCCATGTGCATCGCGTAGCCGACCGCTGCCGATTTGTCGGCCAGGCTTGGCGCGGCGCTGAGTAACGGTACGCTCTGCGGCTTGTTGCTGCGCACTTGATGGACGAGGTCGGCGAACACCGAGCCGATCTCGTCGACGCGTTCGCCGAACTTGCGCACATCGGCGCCCGGCACCGGAATGTACAGGTCACCGATTTGCGGGTTGGCGTCGGCGGTCAGTGTGCGGTACTGGACCTGCGCGCCGGCATGGGTTTTCTTGCCGGCGTCGCTGAGCAGGTGCAGGGCGTAGATCTTGATCTGCTTGCCCAACGCCGCCTGGCGCACTTCGGCTTCGTTCATTTGCGTGGCGGCAAACGGGTCGTTCTTGCGCAGCGCACCGGCGTCGGTGACCAGCAGGATCAAACGGCCGCCGTAACCGGACCAGTCCATGCCCTCCACCGCTTCCATGACGCCGGCAAACGCATCTTCGTTGAACGAATGACTCGACACGGTGGAGGCCTTGACCTGCCGCGCCATTTCCAGGAAGCGTTGTGGGTCGCGACCCTGTTCCAGGGTGATCAAGGTTTTGGCGGTGTACTCCAGGCCCGGGGTTTTCTTGGTACTGCTGCGAAAACCCACCATGGCGAAGCTGACGCTGTCCAACTCGCCACGTTCGCCGATGCGGGTTTGCAGTTGATGCACCACGTCGCGGACCTGATCGATGTAGGGCTGCATCGACACGGTGGTGTCCACCACCAACACCACGGCGGTGCGGAACGCATCGGCATTGGCGGCGGTGATCGGCGTGTTGGTCGCGGCTTTTTGCGCACTGCCGGGGTCGATGGAGGCCACGTTCAGCAACTGCACCGGCTGGCCGTTATCGTCGAAGCTTTCGCGGGAATCGAAGATCGGCAACAGGTAGAACTGATTCTGCGGTACGGCGCTGGCGGCCGGCTCCAGGGCCAGCACTTGCTGATTGTCCTGGGGATTGTGCTGGGCTTTGAGCAGCGCATTCTTGGCGGCTGACGGGTTCGCCAGCAGCTTCTCCACTTCGCCGGGCTGGCGCAGGAACATCACCGGCGCACGGCCGGAGCGCTCGGTGAACTTGAGCACCAGGCTCTGCTTCCAATCGCTGACCTGGGCGGCGGGCAGCCAGCCGTCGCTGCGCCCGTCGGTGGCCGCGCCGACCCGCACCCACGCGCCGCCGTCGACGTCCTTGCGCTGGTAGACGTACAGCACCGAAAACGCCGGCAATGCCTTGCCCGGCGCGGCGCCCGGTTCGGCGGCCAGCTTGGCCCCCGGTTTGCTGAGCACGCGCTGGAACAGGGTTTTCTTGCCGGCCATCAACAGCGGGCGCTGGCCACCGTCGGCCTCGGGCGCCACGGGCGGCGTCACCGGTGGCGCCACGGGAGGTTTGGCCGGCGGCGCTTCAGGTGTTTTTTCGGCTGTCTTGTAGACGGGAGGCGTTGAAACCACGGGCGGCTTCGTCGCTTTTGCGTCATCACCCGACAACCACCAATAACCCGCGCCACCCAACGCCAGGGCTACCGCCACCGCAACGGCAGCGAGGGCGAACACCGGGCCTTTGCGTTGCTCCGAGACCGTGGAGTGCGGCGTCGGTTTGATCGGCGGCGGGACAGGCTTGGGTTGTGGCTGTGATTGCGGTTGCGCCGGGCCGCTGGGAATGTCGATGGACATCGGCGTCAGGCCCGCCAAGTCGTCCACGGCAGGCGGCGTGGCCGGCAGTTCAAACGACAACGGCCGGATCAGCGTCGCTTGCACCGATGCCTCAGGCAGGTTATCCAACGCCCGCAACAACGCCGTCGCATCCGGGAAGCGCTCCGCCGGGTCCTTCGCCAGCAACTTGCGCAACACGTCCTGATAGCGACCGTGGTGCACCGGCAATTCCGGCAAGGGCTCGGTCAGGTGCGCCAGGGCCGTGGAGAGTGCGTCGTTGCCAGTGTACGGCAGTTTGCCGACGAGGATTTCGTAGAGCACCACGCCCAGGGCATACAGGTCGGCGCGGCCATCGATATCCTGCCCGCGCGCCTGTTCCGGGCTCATGTAGCTGGGCGTGCCGACGGCAAAGCCGGCCTGGGTGAATTGGGTGCGGTCATCCAGGGACTTGGCGATGCCGAAGTCCGAGAGCACCGCCGTGCCGTCGGCGCGGAAGAGGATGTTGGCCGGCTTGACGTCCCGGTGCACCAGCCCCAAACCGTGGGCATAACCCAGGGCCGAGGCGATCTGGCGGATGTAGGTCAGGCCCTGCTCCGGCGTCAGGCCCGCGGCGATGCGTTCCTTGAGCGTGCCGTTGGGCAGGTATTCCATCGCCATGTAGTACAGCTCACCGACATTGCCGATGTCATGGATGGTGACGGTGTGCGGATGCGACAAACGCGCCAGGGTCTTGCCCTCGCGCAAAAAACGCTCGCAGAAGGTCGGGTCGGCGGCCAGGGCGGCGGCCATGACTTTCAACGCCACCTTGCGCTCCAGCGAACGCTGGGTCGCCAGGTACACGCTGGCCATCGCGCCTTCGCCGATCGGCCCTTCAATGTCGTAGCCGGGGATGACAATGTTCAGGGTCAAGCTCATGACGGCACCTTCACAACGACCACGGTGATGTTGTCCGGCGCACCGCGCATCAAGCCCAGGGACACCAGGCTGCTGGCAATTTCGCCGGGCTCGTCGTGGCTCAGCACTTCGCGGATTTCTTCGTCTTCGACGGTCTTGGTCAAGCCGTCGCTGCACAACAGGTAGCTGTCGCCAGGTACCAGCAGCAACTCGGTCATCGCCAGGTTCAGTTGCCCCTCGACGCCAATGGCGCGGGTGACGATGTTGGCCCGTGGATGCACCCGCGCCTCGGCTTCGCTGAGCAGGCCGCTGTCCTGCAAATCCTGGACGTAGCTGTGGTCCCGGGAAATGCCGTCGAGCACGCCGTTGCGCAGGCGATACAAGCGGCTGTCACCGGCCCACAGGCACATGCCGCGCAAGTCGCGGGTGGCCAGCACCACCACGGTGCTGCCCATCATGGTCACGCCACGGTTGGCGGTTTCTTCACGCACGGCGGCGTTGACCCGCAGCAGGTCGCTTTGCAGCGCCGCGACGTATTCGTCCAAAGAACGACCCACGGCAATGCCGCGCAGGCTGTCGACGATCAGGCTGCTGACGTAGTCGCCCGCCGCGTGCCCGCCCATGCCGTCGGCGACCACCCACAGGCCGTTTTCCGGCAGGTCCAGGCAGGCATCTTCGTTGACCTGGCGGACCATGCCGACATGGCTCTTGCTTGCCGACTTGAAGGTTTTTCCAGCACTTGGACGCATCTACACAACACCTTCTTGGCCGAGCAAAAATTGCGCAAAATCGGCGGCGGCTGGCAATCCCTGGCACCGCATCAAACCGGGCGCGATGCGCTCCGAACCCTGGCCCCACCACAGGCTGACGCCTTCACAGGCCGACTCGGCCAGGGCGCTCATCCGTCGTTGCGGGTCAGTGGCATCGAAACGATGCAGGCTGGCGAAGCGGCTGCTTGGCGTGCGCGGCAGGCATATCGGGCTGCCGAGGGTTTCCAGCTGTTCGTTGAACGCCTCGAAACTGGCCTCCACGCTCAACGTGCTCAGCAGCAAATTCTCGACCCGCTCGAACCAATCGTCCGCACCACCGACCACCGAGGCCGGGTCCGCCTCCGGGTCGAGCAACACCGCGACGGACAGCGGAAAATAGCGCCCGACCCGGTCGATGCTCGGCATCACCACACCCACGGCGGCGTCCGGTCCGCACACGCCGGGCGCGACCATGAAGCGCCACAGCGGACTGACCAGGTAGGCATCCAGCCAGCGCTCGCCGAGGCTGGTCTGGCTGGCGAGCAAACCCGCCGCCAGCCACGAATCCCACGGGGCGATAAAGCTCTGCGGCAAGCCACGGCTGACGAAATCCCCGCGGCTGGCCAACTTTCCATAGAAACCCGGTGTACTCATAGACGCTCCGGCAGGCTGAAGCCACTGAGCACCCGGCTCTTGAACGGGTTGAAGGCGCTGTTGGCCCGCAGCTCATAAGAAGCACTGGCGCCATCGACCCGCAGCCGCAGGTTGAAGCGGTCCGGAGAATTGCCGGCAGTCAGGTCCGATTGCTCCAGCAGGCGGAACCAGGCCCATGGCCCGTCCAGGGTGATACCGGAACGACCGCTGGACGACGGCGGCATGATCGAGATCCGCACCACGCCGATGCTGCCGGGGTTCGGCCACTGCATGGCGGTCGGCCGGCTCGGGCCGTGGTCATAGCTCAACTGCTGGCCGTCGAGGTCGAGCAGGAACTGGGTGATGGTCGAGTCCATCGCCACCGGCTTGAGTTCGAAACGCACCATCGGCTGGGTGCCACCGGAACGGAAGAACGCATCGCGAATGGTCGCCGCGCGCTGGAACGTTTGCAGCACGCCTGGAGAAATACCGAGCTTCTGCGCCGCGCCCGGCTGCCAGCGCCAGGTCTGGGTCGAGGTGTCGACGTAGGGTTGCAGGTATTTGCGGAAGTAGTTGTCCATCACCCCGCCAACGCCGAAGAACTGGCCGAAGTCATCCAGCGTCGCGTCCCGCGCGCTGCCTGGCGACATCGGATAGCGTCCGGCCAGGGACTGGCGATAGATGTTCACCACTTCGCTGGTCCACGCCGCATTCAGTTGATTGCGCACCCCACCCATCATGGTGTTGGTGGTGGAGTTGACCACCGACTTGACCAACCCTTGCACCAGCGGCGGCTGGCGTTCGGCGTTGAGGCTGACGCGGGTAGCGGCGGCCGATGCCTGGTTCTTGGCTTCACCGAGCAAGGCGTCGCCGCTGGCGCCGACCATGGCACTGACCTGCACGTACAGGGCGTTCATGTCCGCCAGCAAGCCGTCGATGGCCGCCGGTTCGCCTTCGCTTTTGCTGACGATGCTGTTGAGCTCGGCAAAATGCGCGGTGATCGGGTCATCGCTGGTCGTCGGCGCGTTTGGCGTGGCCTGCTCCTGGCCGAGCAAGCTGCCCAGGCGTTCCTTGAGCTTGTCCACACCGTCGCCCGCCGGCACGCCTTGGGCGGCCAGCAAGCGTTCGTCCTGTTGCAGATCGGTTTCCTTCGCCACCGCCACCAACAGTTTTTTCAACGGCGAGGTCGGGCCGGAAAGCACCCGCAGCACATCGGCGGCCTGGGCCACGCTGGTGATCGGCACGAAGTCGATGTCGGCCAGCAAGGCGTCCCATTGGCGCTGGTAGTCCTGGAAATACAGGCGACGCACGTCGGCGGCCAGGCTGGCGACGTTTTGTTGATCAGCCTCTTCATGACCCAACACCCATTGCTCTTCGGCGAGGGTGCCGGTCTGGCTCAGGCTGCTGAGCAAGAAGCCCTGGCGGTAGCCCTTGACGGTGAAGAACCCGCTCAACGGCTCGCCCAGCGGCTTGCCGCTCTTGCGGCTGAACACCAGCGCCGCATCGCGCCCGGCGGCTTCGTTGATGCGGAAGTCCGGGATGCCTTCAGGCAGCTTCTGGCGCTTGATGCGGTCGTAGACGCGCTGCGCCACCGGCAGTTGTTGCAACTGGCGGCGCAAGTCTTCGATCAGGCGTGGGTCCAGGCGCGCGGTCGGCGGACGCCGTTCGAACAGCGCCTGCAAATGCCCGCTCAGGGCCTGGCGCTGCTCGGCGGGCAAATCCCGCGGCAGGCTGCGATCCCAATCCAGGGCGATCCAGGCCTTGATGAAGTCGGCGTCGTAATGCTCGTTGTCGGCAAGCATCAGGTAGGCCTTCAGCCCTTCGTAGAGGAAGTCCGAATTGCCGCCGCTGTGCAACTGCTCTTCGATACGTGTCAGCAGCCGTGGCGCGAACACCGCAATCAACAGCTTGCGATAGACGCTGCCGGACTCGGCTTCGAGCATGTCGCCCTGATACAAACCCAGGCCTTCGGCCCAGTCCGGAGCGTCGTCGGCCAGGTGCTTCACGGCGTTGAGCAGCGGCAATACTGCAAGCACATCGCGCTGTGCCGGGCTGAGGTTCTGCACGGTCTGGCCCAGTGGCGCGACCTTTTGGTCGACCTGGGCAATGTAGGCCTGATTGGCGCGATAGCTGACCCACCACAAGGTGCTGACCACCAGCACCAGCACGACGGTGGAGGCCAGCACACCGCGGGCGATCCATTTGCGCCGACGCTCGACTTTCGGGTCGACGCCTACCAACCCGCGCTCGGCGAAGGCCACGGCGGTGAAGAGCTTCTCGATGAAATAACTGCGACCGGTGCCGGTCTGGCGCGCCAGGTGCTGGCGGTCCAGGTTCATGCTCTGGGCCATGGAGCCGATCAGGCGATCGATCGGGCTGCCCTCCTGGGTACCGCTGGTGAAATACACACCGCGCAGCAACACGCGCTCTTCAAAGGCGTTGGGCTTGAATACGCCGTCGAGGAAGCTTTGCAGGCAATCCTTCAGCGCGCCGAACTGCTGCGGGAAACCGTAGATCAAGTCGCGCCGCGCCGGGTCGCGCTCTTGTTGCAGGCGTTCGACCAAGCGGTCGTTGAGGCGCTGCTCCAGCAGGGTGAACTCACTTTGCAGATGCGCCAGTGGGCTGTCGTTGCTCTTGCCGTCATCCAGGGCGAAGGTCATGCCCCAGACCTGGGCGCGCTCCTCCTTGCTCAGGTTGTCGAAGTACTCCATGAAGCCGGGCACCAGGTCGAGCTTGGTGAGCATCAGGTACACCGGGAAACGCACGCCCAATTGGCTGTACAACTCCTGGATGCGCAAGCGGATCGCCGCAGCGTGGGCGGCGCGCTCGGCGTCGCTGCCGAGCAACAGGTCCGACAGGCTGATGGCGATGAACGCGCCATCGATCGGGCGTCGGGCCCGTTGTTTTTTCAGCAGGCCGAGGAAGCCCAGCCACGCGGCCTTATCGACCGTCGCGTCGCTGTCCTGGGTGGTGTAGCGGCCGGCGGTGTCGAGCAAAACCGCCTGGTCGGTGAACCACCAATCGCAATTACGCGTGCCGCCCACGCCACGCACCGAACCGGCACCCAGTTGCGCGGCCAGCGGGAAATGCAGCCCGGAATTGACCAGCGCGGTGGTCTTGCCCGAACCCGGCGGACCGATGATCACGTACCACGGCAACTCATAAAGGTTGCGACGCTCGTCGCCGCCCAGCTTGGCTTTCTTGAGCAAGGCCAAGGCTTCGTCCATGCGCTGGCGCAGGGTTTCGAGTTCTTCGGCGGTGGCGACGCTGGTCGGGTCCGGAGGGGTTTGCTCGGCCAGGCTGCGCATGACTTCGGCGGCCTGCCGACGGGCCTGGATGATGCGGAACACGCGGTAGGCAATCCATACCGCGAACACCAGGATGATCAGCGCCCAGCGGCGGCCTTCGGGAACCAGCCAATCGAGCAGCGGGCCGACGAACCAGATGATCAGGCTCAGGGCGATCAGGCCCAGCAACGGGATGACCCAGCGGATCATAAAACTGAAAAACGCCTTCACTCGACCCCCTCCGCCAACACTGTGATTTCAACCCGACGATTACGCGCACGCCCTTCGGTCGTGGCATTGGAAGCCAACGGCTCGGTGTCGCTGCGACCCTCGGCGCTGAAGCGCTCGGGTTGGCCGGTCTTGGCCGAAAGAATGTCCAGCACCGACCTGGCCCGCGCTTCGGACAAGGCCCAGTTGGACGGGAACCGGAGCGTGGCGATAGGACGATTGTCGCTGTGGCCGGTGACCAGGACCTGGCCCTTGACCTTGCGCACCGCGTCAGCGATTCGCAGCATCAACGGCTGGAAATCATCCTTGATGCTGGCGCTGCCCGAGGCGAACAGTTCATCGCCACGGATCGTCACCACGGAACGGTCCACCGCGTCTTCCACGGCAATCCGCCCTGCCCTGATTTCATCGGCGAGGAAACCGGCCAGGCGTGGACGCTCGATCACCTTCGGCTGCACCACTGGACGGTCGATGGTCTGCACCGGGATCTCGCCCAGGAAATGAATGTTCTTGAACACCGGTTCGGCGTCAGAGGCCAGCTTCATGCGCAGGCCGAACAGCAGCGCCAGCAGCAGGGCCACGCCGATGGCCACGGCAATCCACGGCGGCATGAACTGCGCCAGGCGATCACGAGCCACGGTGACGCCACGCCAATGCGGCGACAGCTCGCGCTCGTGGTCGCCACGCGCGCTGCGAATGACGCCAGCGGTGCGCTCACGCAATGCTTCGAGTTGGCTGCGGCCGTCGTTCATCACCCGATAACGGCCTTCGAATCCGAGGCACATGCACAGGTACAGAAGCTCCAGCAGGTACAAGCGCTCGCGAGGGCTTTGCAGGCAATGCTCCAGCAGCTGGAAGACTTTTTCGCCGCCCCAGGCTTCGTTGTGCACGGTGATCAACAAGCTCTGCTTGCCCCAGTCGCTGGCACCGCCCCACGGCGTGCTCAGCACGGCTTCGTCCAGCGCGGTGCACAAGGCGTAGCGGGCCAGCAACACCTCGTTGCGCACCACGCCGGCGGCCTCGGCGCGCTCTTCGAACTGGCGAAGGTAGGCGAGCAGCTGCGCACGCAAACTGGCCGGCGCCGGGTGGGCGATGGTGCTGCGCAGGCGCGTCAACAGCGCCAGCAGCGGGCCGGCGGCGCTTTCCAGCGGGTTGAGGCCCTGGGCCTTGCCGGTCAGGACGGGCGCGGCCGGCATCGACAGCGGCGCCGGCGAGGGTGCCGGTTGCCCCCGTCCCGGGTCCGGGCGGAAAGGGTCCGCGCCACGGCCACCGGGTGTCGGCATGAACTGGGTACGATCGTCGTTGCTCATCGCGGTTTATCCTCGGATCGCCCAGAAAGCCAGGTTCAGCCCCGGGAACTGGCCGGCGATGTGGAACGCGAAGCCGCCGGAGTTGCTCAATTGCTGCCAGTGATCGCTGCCCCGGTCGAGTTCGTAGTAGGTGGAACCGGCGTGGTACGGCAACTGCCGTGGCGCTACCGGCAACGGCAGCAGGCCGATGCCCGGCAGTTGCAGGTTGACCAGGTCGCGGATGTGTTCCACCGAACCCACCTTGCTCTGCTGGCCGAAGCGGCCGCGCAGGGTTTCGGCCGGCACGTCGGCGCGCACCACCAGGATGAAGCTGGCGCTGTCGAGCAAGGTCTTGTCGGCCAGCATCGCCACGTGGATGCCGTAGGCTTTCTCGACAATCGGGATCGGCGTGGCCCTGCTGTCGATCAGCATCGACAGGGCCTCGCGCAGGGCCTGCATCACCGGCGCGTAGCTCAGCGCCAGGTCGTCGTGTTGGTATTGCGGGTATTGCTGCGGTCGTCGCCCGGACGCGGTAAAGGTCGAGAACTCCCCGGCCAGGCTCACCAGTTCACTGTAGAAACGCTCAGGGTGCAGCGGCGTCACTTGGCTGAGGTGTTGAATCAACGGCTGGGCACGGTTGACCAGCTGCAACAGCATGAAATCGGCGATCTCCGAGGCACCGCCGGCGCCGGAAGCCACCACGCGCCCGGCCAGGGCTTCACCGCGCTGGTGCAGCAGGCCCAGCAGTTCACTGCGAAACGCCGTCAGCGGCTTGGAGGCCGCCACATCGAGCAGCGGTGGGATGTAAGTGTCATCGAGCACCAAGGCGCGATCGGCGCGTTTTTCCTTGATGCGCACCACGCCAATCGCGGCGTAATCGCCGAGGCCATCCTGGGCCGTCAACAAGCGCAGCGCCCGTGAACCCACGGCCACCGGCGCACGGTTTTCGAACGGTGCGTTGTCGTCGCGCACTTCGCAGACCTGGCTCACGTAGCGCGCGGCACCGAGGGTTTCACCTTCATCGACGGTGTCGCGGGCACCGGCACGCTTGAGCGGCAGGGCCAGGTACACCACGCCGTCGCGCAGGCTGTCGTCGACATTCAGCGGCGTCGGCGCGAGGTCATCCTGGGGAATGTTGAACGGGGTGCCATCCGGTAACAGGCCGCGTGCCGAAATGATCGCCAGCTTGCCCTGGGCCAACAGGCCCTGGTCGATCAGCAATTCGGAAAAACCCCAGGCACCGGCCGACAATGGACGGCTGCGAGCGTCGATAAGGTTTTCCAGGTAACGGTCATGCTGCTGGAAGTGCTGCGTTCCAATGAACATGCCTTCCGACCAGACCACGCGATTGTTCCAGGACATGGGGGCTCCGATTGCTTATTGGGCAGGGCTGGATGGGGGGACGACAACGGCGCTGCGTACGGCGCGCACGTCGAGGCTGATCTGGTATTCGGTGTATTGGCGCGCCGGGACATTCATCACCGTGCGCCACAGCGACTGGTCCAGCTCGCGATAGCCCACCAGTATTCCAATGTGACGGGTGGCCGGGTCGAGGTCGCGTTGCAGGCTCAACTGTTGGTTGGGCTGGATCAGTACTTCGTCCTGGTCGATCAGGTCGGTGCCCAGCGTTGCCTGGGCCCGTTCGGCCAAGGCGAAATAATCGGCACGGCCGAAGGTCGCGGCATTCTTGAGCTCGAAGATACGCACCCGGACCGGTGCCGGCTGGCCAGTGGCGCCGGGGTTGAGGCCGGAGATGGCGTGAAAGTGCAGCTCGACCGCCGCGGTATCGGCCTGGGCCTCTTCGGGCTCGGGTGCGGCCGCATCCTTGGCGCACGCCGTCAGCAGCAGCGCTGTGGCGACGACGAGTAAAAACCTGGGAATCATCCTGCGTCCTCAATGACGTTTGAGCTATCCGTTGTGTGCGTTATGAAAAGTGTCTTGGCCCGGCGACGCTCAAGGGCGTCGCTGTCGTGTGCTGTGTTCTTCGTAGGCACGGCTGAATTCACGACCGAACAGGTCCTGGAAATCTTCCTGGGCCTCGCGGGAGATGTTGCTGTAGAGCTCAGTGAATTGCTGCCAGTACTGGGCCTGTCGCGAACCGCTGAAAATACCCGACAGTCCGCCGGGCTTGCCCATGCGCGCCTCCAACTGCGCCGGCTCGAAACGCGCCAGCAGGTGTTTGATCGCCGCTTCCACGCCGGCCATCACCGCCAGTTGGTGGGCACGCAAATCATCGAAACTGTCGCGTACCGCCACGTCCGGGGCCATGAACGCCTGGTTGCCGTGGCGCAACAGCAACAGCAGCGCCTCGTCGACATTGGGAGCGAACTTCAACGGGTTGTTTTCCACCGGCTGGATCATCGTCTGCTGGATGCGGAACTCGCCCTTGAGGCTGCTACGGGCGCGCAGTACATCGATCAGTCCCTCGACCATCAGCCGATAGCTACGCCCGATGCTCTCCATCTGCGCTTCGGCCTGGGCCTTGTCCAATCGCAACTGATCCAGTCCGGCGCCACGCAGGAAGGCTTGCAGCAAGTCCGGCTGGGGAGCATCAATGGGAGTAATCGGCGCTTCGCGCACAGGCGCAGGCTCGACTGGCGAGCTGGCTTCAGCCAGTGGAGCTGGCGGCACGGCAACGGGCTCAACCACCGGCTGCGGCGCGACGGCGATGGGCGCCACCGGCATCGGTGCGGGCTTGTCGCTGAACAGGTCCCAGTCATCCGGGATCACTGGAGCAGACGTCATTGCCACGGGCTCAACCACTGGCGGCGGGCTTGGGCGGGGAACTGGTGTAGGCGGACGAAAATCATGCTGCTCGGCCGGCACATGGTCAGGCTGAGGGGCTGGGGGGACGCTGGTCGGGGCAAGGAAGTCGAACAAATCAGGCAGCGTGTCCATGGCCGACACGCCTTGGAATTGCGCGGGCACGGACACGGGCATCGGCGACGGCGAGTTCACTGGAGCATTCTGGCGTCCCATCAAGGCTTCGAAACTGCTGGGCGCTTCGGCAAACGGATTGCTGTCGGTCACCGGCAGGTTGAAGTCCACCCGCGCCTGAATCTCATAGTCGCCAATGCGGATTATTTCGCCATCCTGCAGCGGCTCGCTGTTTCCTTTGCGCAGGCGAATACCGGCCTTGACCAATTCCACACCGTTAGTACTGTTATCGGTCAGGTAATAACGTCCGTCCTTGTATTGGATAACGCAATGTTTACCCGAGACCAAACGCTCCGGATCCGGCAATACCCAGTCATTATCGGAACTACGGCCAATTGCCATCATTCCCTGGTCCAGCGTCTTTTCAGAACACTGGCCGGGGGTAATCTTGTGATAACTAGTGATAGTCAAACACAGCGGCATTTCGCCTCCTTGCTGAATACTTCTTGTCGGCGGCGATACATCGGGCCTAAGCCACGAACGCGCCAACAAACCTTGCCAACCACCGCGAAACGGCTTTTTGCCAGCATGATTGCTGATCTTAACCGGCTTGCGTGACAAAAAACCTGCATCAGTACCTACTCAGACCTGCGAGTCGCGCGGGTTGTTAAGCACCTCACAACTGTCACATCGGCGAAATAGCTTACCTTGACAACGGATAAGTACTACACCAAAAATGCACAACTTCTTGAATATACATGATGGCACTATAAGATCATTGCGCATTTATAGCGCCATTACCGTCAAGGAACATGTGAAGTTTCATCCGAAACTTTCGTGTGCACTGCCCGACTTCTTCAGCGGGTGATAGGGAGATCGATCCAAGTGGATGTGCCTTTGTTGCTCGCCGCCGTTTCCGCGAATTCGCCTTGCGGTGAAGACTTGGAATATGACGCGGATTTCTTGCGCCTGGAACGCGATTCCCGAGGCCAGCCCGAGCGCAGCATGGGCGACTCGATCCTGCCGGCCGAACCCCCTGAATGGCGCAGCATCCAGCAGCAAAGCCTGGACCTGCTGCAACGCAGCAAAGACCTGCGCATCACCCATTTCCTGTTGCAAAGCTCCCTGGCCCTGGAAGGCATTCCCGGCCTTGCCCGCGTATTGACGTTGATCAGCGAATTGCTCAAGCAATACTGGGCCGACCTGCATCCACGCCTGGATGCTGATGACGACAACGATCCTACCGTGCGCATCAATGCCCTCGCCGGCCTGACGTCGGACGTCACCATTCGCCTGCTGCGCGAAAGCATCCTGGCCCGCTCCCGGACCTTTGGTGCCGTCAGCCTGCGCGCCGCCGCCAACGCCAGCGGCCTGCAAAGTTTTGCCGATGAAAGCCTTGGTGCCGAGCAGCTCGCCGGCGCCCTGCTCGACAGCGATCCCGAGCAGTTGGAAGTCATCCGCGCCGCCCTGCTGGAAGCCCGCAGCGCCGCCGAAGCCATTGAACAGCAGGTCAGCGACCAGGTCGGTTCCGCCCAAGGCGTGGACCTCGGCCCGTTGAAACAGCCGCTGAAAATGGCCTTGCAGATTCTCGGTCAGTTCGCCCCGCAGAGCGGCGACGGCGCTTTGGCTGATCCTGTCGAACCAGACAGCGCCGCGCCGGTTGAATACGCCAGCGCCCCCAGCGCGCCGCGCAGTACCGTCCCGGGAGAAATCAACAACCGCGACGACGTCTTGCGCAGCCTGGATCGGATCCTCGCGTACTACACCCGTCATGAGCCCTCCAGCCCGCTGCCGGTGCTGTTGAATCGGGCCAAGAATCTGGTGCACGCCGACTTCGCGGCCATCGTGCGCAACCTGATTCCCGACGGCATGAGTCAATTTGAAAACCTGCGCGGCCCAGATAGCGAATAAAAGCCAGCGGATCACGCAGTCACGTCATAGGTACCCCCGATGACGCCAACACCGTCGCTCAAGCGACCAGGAGCAGCAACGTGGCGAAGCAAAGTTCTCAGAAATTCATCGCGCGCAACCGCGCGCCTCGAGTGCAGATCGAGTACGACGTCGAGCTCTACGGCGCCGAGAAGAAGGTCCAGTTGCCCTTCGTCATGGGGGTGATGGCCGACCTCGCCGGCAAGCCTGCCGAGCCTCTGGCACCCGTGGCCGACCGCAAGTTCCTCGAGATCGACGTCGACAATTTCGACTCGCGCCTCAAGGCCATGCAACCTCGCGTGGCGTTCCACGTGCCGAACGAACTGACTGGCGAAGGCAACCTGAGCCTGGACCTGACCTTCGAAAGCATGGACGACTTCAGCCCTGCGGCCGTGGCTCGCAAGATCGATTCGCTGAACAAGCTGCTCGAAGCGCGCACCCAACTGGCCAACCTGCTGACCTACATGGACGGCAAGACCGGTGCCGAGGAAATCATCATGAAGGCGATCAAGGACCCAGCGCTGTTGCAAGCCCTGGCGAGCGCGCCGAAGCCCGCCGACGCTGAGCCCAAGGCTTAAGGACTAACGATCATGAACGATTTGGTACGCGACAATCAGCCCCAGAACCTGGGCGCCACCGAAGAAACCAGCGAGTTCGCCTCGCTGTTGATGCAAGAATTCAAACCCAAGACCGAGCGCGCCCGCGAAGCGGTCGAGACCGCCGTGCGGACCTTGGCCGAACAGGCCCTGGCGCAGACCGACCTGGTGTCCAACGACGCCATCAAGTCGATCGAGTCGATCATCGCCGCCATCGACGCCAAGCTCACCGCCCAGGTCAACCAAGTCATCCACCACCCCGACTTCCAGCAACTGGAAAGCGCCTGGCGTGGCCTGCACTACCTGGTCAACAACACCGAGACCGATGAGCAGCTCAAGATTCGCGTGCTCAACGTCTCCAAGACCGACCTGCACAAGACCCTGAAGAAATTCAAGGGCACCGCGTGGGACCAGAGCCCGATCTTCAAGAAGATGTACGAAGAAGAATACGGCCAGTTCGGCGGCGAGCCTTACGGCTGCCTGGTCGGCGACTACTACTTCGACCAGTCCCCGCCGGACGTGGAACTGCTGGGCGAGCTGTCGAAAGTCTGCGCCGCCATGCACGCACCATTCATTGCCGCCGCCTCGCCGACCGTGATGGGCATGGGCTCGTGGCAGGAACTGTCGAACCCGCGCGACCTGACCAAGATCTTCACCACCCCGGAATACGCCGGCTGGCGTTCGCTGCGCGAATCGGAAGACTCGCGCTACATCGGCCTGACCATGCCACGTTTCCTGGCACGCCTGCCGTACGGCGCCAAGACCGACCCGGTGGAAGCCTTCGCTTTCGAAGAAAGCACCGACGGTGCCGACAGCTCCAAATACACCTGGGCCAACGCTGCCTACGCGATGGCAGTGAACATCAACCGTTCGTTCAAACACTTCGGCTGGTGCTCGCGCATCCGTGGCGTGGAGTCGGGCGGTGAAGTAGAGAACCTGCCGGCCCACACCTTCCCGACCGATGACGGCGGCGTGGACATGAAGTGCCCGACCGAGATCGCCATTTCGGACCGCCGTGAAGCGGAACTGGCGAAGAACGGTTTCATGCCGCTGCTGCACAAGAAAAACACCGACTTCGCCGCGTTCATCGGCGCCCAGTCGTTGCAAAAGCCAGCCGAATACGACGACCCGGACGCCACCGCCAACGCCAACCTGGCCGCGCGCCTGCCGTACCTGTTCGCCACCTGCCGCTTCGCCCATTACCTGAAGTGCATCGTGCGCGACAAGATCGGTTCCTTCAAAGAGAAGGACGAGATGCAGCGCTGGTTGCAGGACTGGATCCTCAACTACGTCGACGGCGACCCGGCGCACTCCACCGAGACCACCAAGGCCCAGCATCCATTGGCTGCCGCTGAAGTGATCGTCGAAGAAGTCGAAGGCAACCCGGGGTACTACAACTCCAAGTTCTACCTGCGCCCGCACTACCAGCTCGAAGGGCTGACCGTGTCGCTGCGCCTGGTATCGAAACTGCCGTCGGCCAAGGGCGCATAACACCGACCTTGACTCGCTCGTTCCCACGCTCTGCGTGGGAATACCGCCCGGGACGCTCCGCGTCCCAGCGACGCAGACCGTCACAAGATGCGTTACCACGCAGAGCGTAGGAACGATCACCAAATCAAGTGGCCAGTGCCACACAGGGAGAAAACATGGCTGTTGATATTTTCATCAAGATCGGCGACATCAAGGGCGAGTCCATGGACAAGGCCCACAAGGACGAGATCGACGTCCTGAACTGGAGCTGGGGCATGTCCCAGACCGGCAACATGCATGTTGGCAGTGGCGGTGGTGCGGGCAAGGTGAGCATCCAGGACCTGTCGCTGACCAAGTACGTCGACAAGGCTTCGCCGAACCTGATGATGCACTGCGCCAGCGGCAAGCACGTCGACAAGGTCAAGCTGACCGTGCGCAAGGCCGGTGGCGAAAGCCAGGTCGAGTACATGATCATCAACCTGGAAGAAGTGCTGATCACGTCCCTGAGCACTGGCGGTTCGGGCGGCGATGATCGCCTGACCGAAAACGTCACCCTGAACTTCGCCAAGGTGATGGTGGACTACCAGCCGCAGAAAGCCGACGGCACCAAGGAAGGCGGGCCGGTCAAGTTCGGCTGGAACATCCGTCAGAACGTCAAGGTGTAATCGAACACGCCCCCGGCGCCACGCGCCGGGGGTGTTTGGTGCTTGCTCGCAACCAATCCTTTCCCCTCCGGTGTCTGAGTCATGGCCAAGCCTGCGTTTATCAATTTGTGGAAAGCCTATTCCGATTTGCTGGTCACCCATCCCGACGCGAAACCTTGCGACGGCCCTTGGGCGAACCAATGCGCGATTCGCATGAGCATCACGCTCAATACCGAACTGACCATCAAGGTCAACAAGTCCACCTACACCGAACCCAAATGTGCCCATGGGCATGCTCGTGGGGCCGAGTCATTGGCAAATTGGCTGTGGAAACATCATCTGGGCCGCCCGTTGATCCTTGGCGGAACGGCCGCGGACCGGCGCAAGCTGCAAGACAAGACCGGCCTGATTTTCTTCAAGGATTGTTTCCAGCAAGTGGGAGAAGCCTCGGAAGGTCGCACCGGCGATCATATCGACCTCTGGAACCGTGGCCTGACCCTAGGCTATGACGATCCGGCCTATCGATCCCGAGCGATCTGGTTCTGGGAGCTCGTATGATCAAGGCCCATTGCGCGATATGGGTCGGCTGCCTGTTGACCAGCCTGACCGCCTGTGCCCAGCAGCAATCGCCATCGGCAATCTCCTCCGTCCCGGTGGAGCATGTCGTCTCGATGGGCGGGCAAACGCTGACTTTGGAGAACAACCAGGCGCGCTGCGCGCTGCGCAAACCCGACCAGACCCTGATGCCACTCGACTTGGCCTGGCCCTGCCAGTTCAGGGTCGATCGACAAGGCAAACCCCACGTTGAGACCTTCGGTGAGGTGCCTATTGTCATCGTTGTCCATGTATCTGCTGGCCCCCATAACAATCAGGAGTGTCGATCCGAGTATCGCGCCATACGCCAGATCAATGGACAACTCGAACCCTCGATAATCGCTCGTACCGCCAGCTGCATGACTGGCACAGGTGACCAGAAGAATTACACGGGCCTTTTCACTTGGTAACCGAAATCGCCACCCGCGATCGCCTGCAACCGTCCCTGCTGGACCGGCTGACCGACGACGATCCGAGCAACCCCAAGGAAAGCGCCGACAAGCGTGTGCTCTCCCTGACCCAGCTGAAAGCCTCGGTGCTGCGGGATCTGGCGTGGCTGCTCAACACCACGTCTTTGCTTGACGCCGACGCCACGCTGCATACTCCGGCGGGCACCTCGGTGGTGAATTTCGGGCTGCCGGCACTGGCGGGCAACAGTGCTTCGAACATCGATGTTCCCGCGCTGGAAAGCCTGATCCACCAAGCCATCGCCACGTTCGAGCCGCGCATCCTGCGCCACACCCTGCGCGTGCGGGCCCGGGCGACCGCCGAGATGAACCATAACGCCTTGAGTTTCGAGATCGAAGGCGACCTCTGGGCCCAGCCGGTGCCGCTGCGCCTGATGCTGCAAACCGACCTGGACCTGGAAACCGGTCACGTGCGGGTGGTCAACGCCGACCAGCGGAGACGGCCATGAACCCGCGCCTGCTCGAGCTGTACAACCAGGAACTGCACCACGTGCGCGAAAGCGCGGCGGAGTTCGCCAAGGAATACCCGAAGATCGCCAGTCGGCTGACCCTGGCCGGCATGGACTGCGCCGACCCCTACGTCGAGCGCCTGCTGGAAGGCTTTGCCTATTTGACGGCGCGGGTGCAGCTCAAGCTCGACGCCGAATACCCGACCTTCACCCACAATTTGTTGGAAATCGCCTACCCGCACTACCTTGCGCCGACGCCGTCGATGACCGTGGTGCAGATGCAGGCCGACCCGGACGAAGGCTCGCTGAGCAGTGGATTCCCGCTGCCTCGCGACACCATCCTGCGCGCCGCCCTGGGTCGTGAATCACAGACCTGCTGCGAGTACCGCACCGCTCACGCGGTGACGTTGTGGCCGTTGCAGGTCAGCCAGGCCGAGTATTTCGGCAACCCGTCCGCCGTGCTCGGGCGCCTGGCCGCCAGCGAACCGAAAGCCAAGGCCGGGCTGCGCCTGACCCTGCGCACTGGCGCCGAGCTGCCGTTCAACAGCCTGGCCCTGGACAACCTGCCGCTGTACTTGAGCGGCGCTGACGAACAACCGTTCCGCCTTTACGAACAACTGTTGAGTAACGCCTGCGCGGTGTTCGCTCGCCAGCCGGGCGGCGATTGGGTCGAACGGCTGCCGCAGGATGCGTTGCGCTCCCAGGGCTTCGATGACGCCGAGGCCGCGCTGCCAGTGGTGCCGCGGGCGTTCCAGGGCTATCGCTTGCTACAGGAATATTTCGCCCTGCCGCACCGCTTCCTGTTTGTCGATTTCACCCAGCTCGGCCGTGCGGTCAAGCGCTGCGATGGCCAGGAGCTGGAATTGATCGTGCTGTTCGACCGCCACGATCCGAGCCTGGAAGGCAGCGTCGGCGCCTCGCAATTCCTGCCGTTCTGCACCCCGGCGATCAATCTGTTTCCCAAGCGCCTGGACCGCATTCACTTGTCGGACCGAGTCAACGAACACCACGTGATCGCCGACCGCACCCGGCCGATGGATTTCGAGGTGCATTCGCTGACCGGTCTGACCGGTCATGGCACCGGGCCGGAGCAGCCGTTCCTGCCGTTCTATGCGGTGCGCGATCCGTCCCGCTATGGCCGCGACCAGGCTTACTACACCGTAAGGCGCGAACCGCGCGTGCTGTCCAGCGATCAGCGGCGCAATGGTCCGCGCTCGACTTACGTCGGCAGCGAGACCTTCGTCAGCCTGGTGGACAGTCAGCAGGCGCCCTATCGCAACGACTTGCGCCAACTGGGCGTCACCGCTTTGTGCACCAACCGCGACCTGCCGCTGTTCATGAGCGTGGGCAACGGCAAGACCGACTTCACCCTCGCCGACAGCGCGCCGGTCGGCGCCGTGCGCTGTGTGGCAGGTCCCAGTCGTCCACGGGCCAGCCATGCCCATGACGCCAAGGCCTGGCGGTTGATCAGCCAGTTGTCGCTGAACTACTTGTCGCTGAGCGAGCAAGGCCAAGGCGCCGCCGCCCTGCGCGAACTGCTGCGCCTGTACGGCGACAGCAATGACGCGGCGCTGCAATTGCAGATCGAAGGCCTGCGCGAAGTCAGCAGCAAGGCCTGCACCCGGCGCTTGCCGATGCCTGGGCCGATCGTGTTCGGTCGTGGCTTGGAGATCACTCTGGAATTCGATGAAAACGCGTTTCGCGGCACCGGGGTGTTCCTGCTCGGCGCAGTGTTCGAGCGCTTCCTGGCACGCTACGTGTCGATCAACAGTTTTACCGAGACGGTGATCCGTACCACCGAACGCGGCGAGATCATGCGATGGAAAGCCAAGCCCGGACGTCGTCCGACCCTGTAAGTACCCTGGAGGCGATGCACCAGGAACCCTGGGAATACGATTTCTTCCAGGCGTTGCGGCGCATCGAGTGCGAATCCCCCGAGCTGCCGCGCCTGGGCCATTCCCTGCGCCTGGCCGATGACCCGTTGCGTCTCGGACAACAGGCCGAATGCACCTTCGCCCCGGCGACTTTGGCCTCGGTACAACCGGGCGTCGACGGCACGCCGGCGCGCCTGGAGCAATTCTTCTTCGGCCTCGGCGGCCCCAACGGCCCGATGCCGCTGCACATCACTGAATACGTGCGCGAACGCCAGCGCAACAATGGCGACAGCACCAGCAAACGCTTCCTCGATGTGTTCCACCATCGCCTGCTCAGCCTGTTCTACCGGGCCTGGGCCGAAGCACGGCCAACCGTCAGCCATGATCGTCCGGACGACGATTATTGGTCGGCGCGCCTGGCGGCACTCAGCGGCCGGGGCATGCCGAGCCTGCTCGATCAGGGGCTGATCCCCGACACGGCGAAGCTGCATTACAGCGGCCACCTCTCGGCGCAAACGCGCTACCCGGACGGCTTGAAGGCGATTCTCGGTGAGTACTTCGGCTTGCCGGTGGAGATCGAAGAATACGTCGGCCAATGGCTGGAACTGCCGGAGCGCAGCCGCGTCGGTGTCAGCGCTCATCAACTGGGCATGGATTTCTGCCTGGGTCGTTTCGTCTGGGATCGCCAGCACAAATTCCGCATCCGCCTGGGCCCGCTCAAGCTCGTCGACTACATGGGCATGCTCCCTGGCAGCCAACCGTTCAACGAACTGGTGGCCTGGGTCGCCGAATACCTGGGCCATGAACTGGACTGGGATTTGAACCTGGTCCTGGAGCAGCCTGAAGTCCCGGCGCTACAACTCAATGGGCGTTTCCGCCTGGGTTTCAACACCTGGCTGGGACGCCCCGAAACAGATGCCAACGATCTAATACTGGCCCGGCACTACGCCGATCAGGCCAACACCTCACAGACCTCAAGGAGCCATGAGCATGGGTGAAATCAGTCGCGCCGCGTTGTTCGGCAAACTCAACAGCGTGGCCTACAAAGCCATCGAAGCCGCCACCGTGTTCTGCAAGCTGCGCGGTAACCCCTATGTGGAACTGGCCCACTGGTTTCATCAGTTGCTGCAACTGCAGGATTCGGACCTGCACCGCATCATCCGCCAGTTCAACATTGAGCCGGCGCGCCTGGCCCGTGACCTGACCGAAGCACTGGACCGTCTGCCACGGGGTTCGACGTCGATCACCGACCTGTCCTCCCATGTGGAAGAAGCGGTGGAACGCGGCTGGGTCTACGGCAGCCTGATGTTCGGCGAGAGCCAGGTGCGCACCGGTTACCTGGTGCTGGGCATCCTCAAGACCCCAAGCCTGCGCCACGCGCTGCTGGGCCTGTCGTCGGAGTTCGACAAGGTCAAGGTCGAAGCCCTGAGCGAGCGCTTTGACGAATACGTCGGCGACTCGCCGGAAAACGCCCTGACCGCCAGCGACGGCTTCAATGCCGGCGCCGTGCCGGGCGAAGCCAGCGGCGCCATGGCCCCAGCCGCCATGGGCAAGCAGGAAGCCCTCAAGCGCTTTACCGTCGACCTCACCGAGCAGGCCCGCAGCGGCAAGCTCGACCCCATCGTCGGCCGTGACGAAGAGATCCGCCAACTGGTGGACATCCTCATGCGCCGCCGGCAGAACAACCCGATCCTCACCGGCGAAGCCGGCGTGGGCAAGACCGCCGTGGTCGAAGGCTTTGCCCTGCGCATCGTCGCCGGCGACGTGCCGCCGGCCCTCAAGGACGTGGAACTGCGCAGCCTCGACGTGGGCCTGTTGCAGGCCGGCGCGAGCATGAAAGGTGAATTCGAACAGCGCCTGCGCCAGGTCATCGAAGACGTCCAGGCCTCGCCCAAGCCGATCATTCTGTTCATCGACGAAGCCCACACCCTGGTGGGTGCCGGTGGCGCCGCCGGCACGGGCGATGCGGCCAACCTGCTCAAGCCGGCCCTGGCCCGCGGCACCTTGCGCACCGTGGCCGCCACGACCTGGGCCGAGTACAAGAAGCACATCGAAAAAGACCCGGCCCTGACCCGGCGTTTCCAAGTGGTGCAAGTGGCTGAGCCTTCGGAAGACAAGGCCCTGCTGATGATGCGCGGCGTGGCCTCGACCATGGAAAAACACCACCAGGTGCAGATCCTCGACGAAGCCCTGGAAGCCTCGGTCAAGCTGTCCCACCGCTACATTCCCGCGCGCCAGCTGCCGGACAAATCCGTAAGCCTGCTGGACACCGCCTGCGCCCGCGTCGCCATCAGCCTGCACGCCGTGCCGGCCGAAGTGGACGACAGCCGTCGGCGCATCGAAGCCCTGGAAACCGAACTGCAGATCATCGCCCGTGAGCACGCGATTGGCGTGGTCATCGGCACTCGCCAGACCCACAGCGAAAGCCTGTTGAGCGCCGAGCGTGAACGCCTGGCCGAACTGGAAAGCCGCTGGGCCGAAGAGAAAACCCTGGTGGACGAGTTGCTGGAAACCCGCGCCACCCTGCGCGAACGCGTCGGCGTGGTGGACAGCGAAGACAACAGCGAAGCTTCTGACAACGAAAGCCACCAACTGCGCGAGAAACTGGTGGACCTGCAACAGCGCCTGACCGCCCTGCAAGGCGAAACCCCGCTGATCCTGCCGACCGTGGATTACCAGGCCGTGGCCTCGGTGGTCGCCGACTGGACCGGTATCCCGGTGGGCCGCATGGCCCGCAACGAACTGGAAACCGTGCTCAACCTCGACCAGCACCTGAAAAAACGCATCATCGGCCAGGATCACGCCTTGCAGATGATCGCCAAGCGCATCCAGACCTCCCGCGCCGGCCTCGACAACCCGAGCAAGCCCATTGGCGTGTTCATGCTCGCCGGCACCTCCGGCGTGGGCAAGAC
This sequence comes from Pseudomonas sp. SWRI92, assembly GCF_014268685.1. Taxonomy (NCBI): domain Bacteria; kingdom Pseudomonadati; phylum Pseudomonadota; class Gammaproteobacteria; order Pseudomonadales; family Pseudomonadaceae; genus Pseudomonas; species Pseudomonas sp. SWRI92. The sequence continues at coordinate 307,696 of NZ_JABWQY010000002.1, read as the reverse complement.
CGAAACCGCCCTGGCCCTGGCCGAAGCCATGTACGGCGGCGAGCAGAACGTCATCACCATCAACATGAGCGAGTTCCAGGAAGCCCACACCGTATCCACCCTCAAGGGCGCGCCACCGGGTTACATCGGCTACGGCGAAGGCGGCGTGCTGACCGAAGCCGTGCGGCGCAAACCGTACAGCGTGGTGCTGCTGGACGAGGTGGAAAAAGCTCACCCGGACGTCCACGAGATTTTCTTCCAAGTGTTCGACAAAGGCGTGATGGAGGACGGCGAAGGCCGGGTGATCGACTTCAAGAACACCTTGATCCTGCTGACCACCAACGCCGGCACCGAGTTGATTGCCCAGGTCTGCAAGGACCCGCAGAACGTGCCCGAGCCGGAAGAAATCGCCAAGGCCCTGCGCCAGCCGCTGCTGGAGATCTTCCCGCCGGCATTGCTCGGACGCCTGGTGACGATTCCGTACTACCCGCTCAGCGACGAGATGCTCAAGGCCATCACCCGCCTGCAACTCAACCGCATCAAGAAGCGCGTGGAGAGCACCCACAAAGTGGCCTTCGACTACGACGACGCGGTGATCGACCTGATCGTCTCGCGTTGCACCGAAACCGAAAGCGGCGGGCGCATGATCGATACCATGCTGACCAACAGCCTGCTGCCGGACATGAGCCGCGAGTTCCTGACCCGCATGCTTGAAGGCAAAGCCTTGGCCGGCGTACGGATCAGCGCTCGGGATAATGAATTGCAATACGATTTCAGCGACGCGGCCTGACCTGCAGGAACGCGATAACCATGTGGGCGCGCGCTTGCGCCCACATGGAACTCGGCGCCGTCAGCTAATACAACTTGCACGGGACACTCGATGTTATTCAACCAAGCCTCACGCCTGGCAAAAATCACCAGCCCCCTGGGACCCGAGGTGCTGTTGCTCAAGGACATGGGTGGCGGCGAAGAGCTGGGGCGGCTGTTCAACTATGAGTTGCAGCTGCACTCGCTGGACAACGCCATCGATCTCAACCAGGTGCTCGGCAAGCCCATGTGCGTGAGCGTTCAACTGGATGGCGGTGGTGAGCGGCATTTCCACGGCATCGTTGCGCGCTTCAGCCAAAACATCGACCAAGGCCAGTTCGCCAGCTACCAGGCCACGCTGCGACCATGGCTGTGGCTGCTGACGCGCACCTCCGACTGCCGGATTTTCCAGAACCTGACCATCCCGCAGATCATCAAGCAGGTGTTCCGCGACCTCGGTTTCTCGGACTTTGAAGACGCCCTCAGCCGCCCGTATCGCGAGTGGGAATACTGCGTCCAGTACCGCGAGACCAGCTTCGATTTCGTCAGTCGCCTGATGGAACAGGAAGGCATCTACTACTTCTTCCGCCACGAGCAGGGTCGCCATGTGCTGGTGCTGGCCGACGCCTATGGCGCGCACACCACCGTGCCCGGCTACGGTTCGGTGCCTTATTATCCGAAGAACGAGCAGCAGCGCGAACGCGATCATATTCACGACTGGCACCTGGCCCAGGAAGTCCAGCCCGGCTCGCTGGAGCTTAACGACTACGACTTCCAGCGCCCCAGCGCCCGCATCGATGTGCGCTCGGCCATGCCGCGCCCGCATGCCGCTGGTGACTATCCGCTGTATGACTACCCCGGCACCTACGTGCAAAGCGAAGATGGCGAACATTATGCGCGCACCCGCATCGAAGCCTTGCAGACCCTGCATGAGCAGGTCGAGCTGGCGGGCAACGCCCGCGGCCTGGGTTCGGGGCACCTGTTCAGCCTCACCGGCTTCACTCGCCAGGACCAGAATCGCGAATACCTGATCGTCGGCGCGCGTTACTACGTCTCCCAGGAGAGCGGTGAATCCGGTGTCGGCGCGCCTTCGGCGCAATTCGAAAGCAGCCTGACCTGCATCGACGCCCAGCACAGCTTTCGCCCGATGGCGATTACCCACCGCCCCATCGTCAAGGGACCGCAAACCGCCTTGGTGGTCGGCCCCAAGGGCGAGGAAATCTGGACCGATCAGTTCGGCCGGGTGAAGGTGCATTTCTATTGGGACCGTCACGACCAGTCCAACGAAAACAGCTCCTGCTGGATCCGCGTTTCGCAATCCTGGGCGGGTAAAAACTGGGGTTCGATGCAGATTCCGCGCATCGGCCAGGAAGTCATCGTCAGCTTCCTCGAAGGCGACCCGGACCGGCCGATCATCACCGGCCGCGTCTACAACGCCGAGCAGACCGTGCCCTACGACCTGCCGGAAAACGCCACCCAGAGCGGTATGAAAAGTCGTTCCAGCAAGGGCGGTACGCCGGCGAACTTCAACGAAATCCGCATGGAAGACAAAAAAGGCGCAGAGCAGTTGTACATCCATGCCGAGCGCAACCAGGACATCGTGGTCGAGGTGGATGAAAGCCATTCGGTGGGCCACGACCGCAACAAAAGCATCGGCCACAACGAGACGGTGACCATCGGCAACAACCGGCTGCGTATCGTCAAGCAGGAAGACATCCTGTCCGTGGGCCAGCGCAAGACCGACAGTATCAGCCAGAGCTACGTCATCGAAGTGGGCGAGAACCTGCGCCTGGTCTGCGGAGAAAGCATCCTGGAGCTCAACGCCAGCGGCCAGATCAACCTGACCGGCGTGCAAATCAGCTTCTATGCCAGCGGCGATGCCGAGTTCAACACCGGCGGCGTGCTGCACCTGAACAACGGCGGCGGTCCCGGCGCCACCCCGGACGGCCAGGGCGTCAAGGCAAGCATCGACGCCAACGTCGCCGCCGCGTTCCCGCCGCCCAAGGGCTAACCACGAGATATATGCCCCATGACTTACCGTCTCAACGAATTCCAGCTCCAGCTACCGCCCAGCGAACTGCTGGACGCCTCGATCAACATCCTCAAGTTCCCCGAATTGGGTACGTCCTTGATCGTCAGCCGCAGCCTGTTGGCCGAGGGTGAAACCTTGCAAAGCAACCTGGATGACCAGCTCAAGCGCCTGGAAAAACAAGTCCAGGACCTGCGCTGCCAACCAGGCGCCACGTTGCGTGTGGGGGCCAATCAGGAAGTCGAAGCCATCGAACTGCGCAGCCAGTTCAACAAGGGCAACGAAAAGGTCTTCCAGTTTCAATTGGCGCTGGTACTGCCAGGTACTCGCAAAATGCTTGCCTTGAGTTACGTGAAGGCCGAGAAGCTGGGGGATGCTGAGGCGGCACATTGGGCGACGATCAAGGGTTCGCTGATATTCGACGCTCCGGCCGGATGAGCAACGTGCATGTCTGACGCACTCTGGGCCGCCCGACTGGGCGATGCGTTGAACCACACCTCGATGATGGCCGACATCCTCGGCGGCGTGCTGGAAGTGGCGGCGAACATTGCAATCACGGCCGTGGCGACGGCTGCCGTAGTGGCGGCCACGGGTATTACCGTGGTCACCGGCGGGCTGGGTTGCTTCGTCCTCGGCTTGGTGGTGGGCACGATTGTCGGCCTGGCCATGAGCAAGACCGGGGCCGACAAGGGCCTGAGTAATATATGCGAGGGCATCGGCAACGCCCTCTTTCCGCCCACGGTGCAGGCCAACATTCTTACCGGCTCCACCGACACCCTCACCAACAACATCCCCGCCGCTCGCGCCGCCGGAGCGATTGAGTCCCACGTTGCCCCCGCCGGTACGGAGCTGGAGGCCCCCGAGCCTGACGAAGAACCCAGCTACCTGGACATGGCCGGGAATTTTTTCTCGCAGATGTGGCGCCCCACCGTTGCCTCGCCCGCCCCTGGCGCCGTGCCCAAGCCGGAAGACTTGGTCATCTGCATGAAGCACCCGCCGATGCCACCGCAGTTCATGGCCGAAGGCTCGGACAAAGTCACCATCAACGGCCAGCCCGCCGTGCGCAGCGGTGACCGCAGCACCTGCGATGCGACGGTGGTGTCGTCCGGGCTGATTTCCCCTGACGTGACCATTGGCGGTGGTTCGGTGGTGGTGCGCGAGATTCGCAGCGGCAAGACGCCGGGCGTGGGCCTGGCGGTCACCGCGCTGCTGATGCTCAAGGGCGGCAAAGGCAAGTTCTTCAGCAAGCTGCCGTGCATGTTGGTGGGCGGCGCGGTGTCCATGGCCGCCAGCAGCGCGGCGAACGCGGCCGCCAATGCGGCCATGGGTTCGTCGAACCCGGTGCACGCCGCCACCGGCGCCAAGGTGCTGGGCGGTGACGAAGACCTGGATTTCGTCCTGCCCGGCATCTTGCCCATCGACTGGCAGCGCGTGTACAACAGCCGCGACGAACGCCGCGACAGTTTGTTCGGCGCCGGCTGGAGCGTCGCCTACGAAGTCCAAGTGGAAATCCTGCCCCACCCCGAGGGCGGCGAAACCCTGATCTATACCGACGAACAGGGCAGGCCCATCGACATGGGCTCCATCCCCTTGGGCGGCGCGGTGTTTAGCGCCGGCGAAGGCCTGGCCGTGCGCCGCCATGTGAACGGGCAATTGCTGATCGAGAGCGAAGACGGCCTGTACCGTTTGTTCGAACCTTCGCCAGCCAACCCATCACACTTGCGCCTGAGCCAACTGGGCGACCGCAACGACAACCGCATCCACCTCGACTACGACGACGCCGGACGCCTGGTGCGACTGCGCGACACCTTCGACCTGGTGCAGGTCGAGCTGATCCGCGCAGGCGAACGCGTCGCCCACATCGAGCGCCTCTACCCCGACCAATCCCGCGAAGTGCTGGTCAGCTACGCCTACGACGCGGCGAACACCCTCGCCGAAGTGAGCGACGCCACCGGCCAGCTGCAACGGCGCTTCAGCTACGACGCCGGGCAACGAATGGTCGAGCACCAGTTGCCCACCGGCCTGCATTGCTTTTACGAATGGGCCTTGATCGACGACCAGGAATGGCGCGTGGTCCGCCACTGGACCGACGAAGGCGACGCCTACCAGTTCGACTATGACCTCAAGGCTGGCATCACCCGCATCAGCGACAGCCTGCAACGGGTCAGCATTCGGTACTGGAACAGCCAGCACCAGATCACCCAGTACAGCGACAACCTCGGCCAGACCTGGTTGTTCGAATGGAACGATGAGCGCCAGTTGCTCAGCGCCACCGATCCACAGGGCGGCCAGTATCAATTCAGCTACGACGACGCCGGCAACCTGATCAGCGAAACCGACCCGTTGGGCCGCAGCGAATCCACCCTCTGGCTCGAACACTGGGCCCTGCCGCTGGTGGACACCGACGCCGCCGGCCAAAGCTGGAAGTACCGCTACGATCAACGCGGCAACTGCACGGCGCAAACCAACCCGCTGGGCCACATCACCCGCTACCGCTACGACGCCCACGGCCAGGTCGTGGAAATCATCGACGCCACCGGCAAAAGCAAAAAGCTACGCTGGAACCCGTTCGGCCAATTGGTGGAACACGTCGATTGCTCGGGTTACCCGACGCGTTTCAGTTATGACCAGCGGGGTTATTTACAGGTCATTACCGATCCGCTTGGCGAACGGATAACCTTCACCTACGACACCATGGGCAGAATCCTCAGCCGCCAGTTGCCCGATGGTCGTATCGAGCATTTTCAGCGCAATCTCTGCGGGCAACTGACGGCGCATACCAATCCGTCTGGCCATACCACCCATTATCAGTACAGCCCTCGCGGCCGAATTCACCAGCGAACGGATGCCCACGGTCGCAACGTGCAGTTCAGCTATGACCACTACGCACGACTGCAATCGCTGACCAACGAGAACGGCGAGCGTTATCGGTTTGCCTGGGATGCCAATGATCGTCTGGTCGAGCAGACGGATCTTGATGGGAGCGCCCATCGTTATGACTACGATGTACTCAACAGCATTACCCGCGTCACCTCGCTGCCTGCGCAATATGGTGACGGGCTCGGTGTCGTCCCGCAAACACCGCAAGCACCCATTATTCATTGTCTGGAGCGTGACGCCGTGGGGCGTCTGGTTGCCAAGATTACAGATGATGGCCGCACCGAATACACCTACGATCCGCTGGACCGACTCATCGCAATTACGTTCAGGGATACCCAGGGCCACGAACAGAAGCTGGCTTACCTCTATGACGCCGTGGGCCAGCCACTCGAAGAGCAAAGCTCAGCCGGCAGCTTGAAACATCGCTACGACGAACTCGGCAATCTCATCCAGACCCAACTGGCCGATGGCCGCTGGATCAACCGCCTGTATTACGGCAGCGGCCACCTGCACCAGATCAACCTCGACGGCCAGGTCGTCTGCGACTTCGAGCGTGATCGGTTGCATCGTGAGGTCCTTCGCACCCAGGGTCAGATCAATACCAGGACTGAATATGATCGTGGAGGGCGCTTGCGTTCACGCGTTCGACGTTCAAACAGCCAGCCACGGTCATTGCCTGGAACGGGGCAAACACATTTCGAATTCGACCCTGGCGACAACCTGATAAGCCGCCTCGAACAAAAAAAAGGTGCTACGTCTCGACAACTGTTTCACTACGACGCCACCGATCGAATCATTGCCAGCCAAAACATCGCTCAAGGGCAGCATGAAGCTTTTGCCTATGATGCGGCAGCCAACCTGTTGGACGGCCCGCAACCCAGTGCCGGCCTGGTCGTGCATAACAAATTATTGACCTACCAAGACAAACGTTATCGGTATGACGGCTTCGGTCGACTGATCGAAAAACGCAGTGCTAGCCGAGGGGTTCAACGATTCAAGTACGACGCTGAAAGCAGAGTGATCGAAGTACGAAACCAGCATGCCGCCCGCGAAACCATCGTCACGATGAGCTATGACCCGTTAGGTCGTCGCATTGAAAAAACCGAGCGAGACAGCCATGGCTATCCATTAGGCACCACTCGCTTTGTCTGGGACGGTTTGCAACTGGTCCAGGAACACCGCAATAGCCAGACCAGCCTGTACCTCTACGAAGATGAAAGCTATGAGCCGCTGGCACGCGTAGATGGCATTGGGGCCCTGCAAAAGGTCAGGTACTACCACAACGACCCCAACGGGTTGCCGCAAGAATTGACCGAACAGGACGGGCGCCGCGTCTGGCAGGCCAGCTATTACGTTTGGGGTAATACCGCCGAAGAAATTCGCGAGCCTTACTACATCGAAGAACAGAACCTGAGGTTCCTGGGACAATACCTGGACCGGGAAACCGGGTTGCACTACAACACGTTCAGATTTTACGACCCTGACATCGGTCGGTTTATTACGCCGGACCCCATAGGACTCGCTGGGGGCCTGAATCTCTATCAGTATGGCCCTAACCCAATGGGCTGGAGTGACGCATGGGGGCTGGCGGGCAGTCCGACCACAGCGACCCACATCACCTACTTGGGCGTCGATAAGGCGACAGGAAAACCCTACGTAGGCTATGCCAGCATGCAAGGCAAGCAGGTAGGTTCAGACGTGCTGAACTATCGCTATGGATCAAACTTTGACCGCTTTGGTGGCCAGGCACCTCAAGTCCTGCATACCGCCTACGGACAGGACGGCAAGGACACTACCCGAGGACTCGAGCAACGCGTTTATGAAGGCTTGGGTGGAAAAGACGGCACCGCCAACGCACAGAACCCAGTCGGCAAAGGCAATGCCCGAAGGGACAAATACCTGGCGGCGGCGGATAAACATCTGTCCAAGACACCGGCAGGCAAGGCGCTGGATAAACGTATCAAAGCGGCAAATAAAGCCATAGCCAAAGCCGCCGCCAAAGGGGCCAGCAAAGGTCGAGGAGCACGGGCAGGCCGGTGCTCGTGAGCATCATCAATATATTCGGAATGGAGTGAACCCATGGCCAAGCGCATCACCTTGAAGGAAGGCGATCTAGTCAGCCTCAAACTGCGAGACGATTTATACACCTTGGGTCAAATGACCAAGCATTCAGTCATGCGTTTTTACGACGTGAAAAGCGAGGATGGCACCTGGCCCGACCTCGTACTGGATAACAGCATGATTTTATTCAGCGGCTTCGTAGGGAAAGTGATTACCCAACGGCTGGCGGTGGAAAAACTAACCTGCACAACCTCCTTGATCCTGTCAGACCATGAACGTTATTGGCTCAGGCCACACGTCAACTTCGAAGGTGGTTTCCCGTTTCGGGGCGCCGACCTGATCGATATCGGCACAGATTGCGCTGCCGATTACAGCTTGGTGCCCGCACTGAAAGAAGATCTGACGCTTTCGAAAAACCGCGACGTCATTGAGAAATACGAGCTCACCAATATGTGGGGGGATGAAGACTTGAGCGACAGGTTGTGCCGCTATTTCGATACTGGCGTTAACCGCGACGATCTGAAGTTCGAAGTCTTCCCAGGGCTTTGGACGGACCGTGAGAGCCTAAGGCCGTTAACCCGCCGCTTACCTGTGCCGCTTCGATAGACCGGCGGCGTGAGCGGGCTTTAAGGCATTCAAGACCATGATCTTAAAAGAAATCTACCTGTACCCCGACTTGGGCGAATTCAGCGACGAAATTATTCATCCGTTTCGCGACCAAAGCCGCTCGATCTGCAATTTTCTTGAGCGCCACCTGAGTGCAGAAAAATTCGAAACGCCGAACTTCAAGAAAATCTGCTTTGTCGGCACGCGCCAAGCCGTCGACGAGCCCTATGTAAACTCCAGCGGCGCGCTCATCGTCAATGTCAGCCTGGATACCGAACAGTATAAAAAATGCACATCGCTCAACGAGCTCAATGAGCTCTTTATACAACTGTTGATGGAAGGCCTGGAAAAATGCCGCCCACACATTGCCTTGCCCCTTGATTTGCTGAAAAACGCAATGGATGAGTTCCGCCGCAACCACTATAAAAACGAGTGGACTTTCAAGCAGAAAAAAATAAAAGGGTCTGACTATGTCTGCGCCCTGGAGTGCCAGTTAACCATTGACTGCTTCCTCATGAACCTTAAGGTCTTGAGGAAAGACACAGCAGTACTCGATAAAGAAATTCTGCGAACCGCACCCGACGAAATAGCGTTCGGTCCGTACCTCAAAGACCTCAAGGAAGAAGGCGGCAGAATCAAGGTCATCGACAAATCGGGCGTGGCCTTCTACACCACCACGGTTTCTAGCTTGGACAAGCTTTGACAGCTGTCCAAAGGGCGAAATGCCGATCGAGCCAACACCACAGGGCCTGATCCGAAACACAGATCTCGTGGCGAGGGAGCTTGCTCCCGCTGGGTGGCGAAGCCGCCCCAAAAAGGCCGGCGCATTCCTACAGAAAAACCGCTGCGCCATTGAGCGAGAGCACGCTTCCTTGCCCCAAATCCTGGGCATTACGAAGGCTTGTTTATTCCCCCTCCGCAACGCTTCCGCCAAGCTACGAATCCTTGCGCCATTGCCTACAACTACGCCAGAATCCGCCCGCTTGTGCGCCTTGCCGATGGGTTCTATCGTTTCCCTGCCACTGCCCATCAGTGGTCGGGCTTGGCGGCCCGGTACACGAAAGGCGCAACAACCCCTCAACGTGATTGCGATGCCTCTGGCATTGGCACTCCCATGTTATGGCGGGTTGCGCAAGGATCCCTTCGGGGATACCGGGTTCCTTTCGTTCCGGTCCGCCAACCTTGTGTAATCCGTCACCCCATCTGCTTGGCGGCAGACGGTGATGGTTCCTCTTACGAAAGGAGCTGCACCATGTTCAAAATCACACCGAATCCCCCAGAAGCAGATCGCACCTCTGCGTCCACTCAATCCAAGACCAAGAAACAAGACGAAGCAGAAAAGCGCGCCTTGGATTACTACCTGCTACCGCAACCGGAAAAGTCCGACGAGGCATCCAAACCGGACCAGCTCTTCACCGTGTCAAAAAAAGCCGACAACGAATGCCTGCTCGCCAACCTCAGCGAAAACCTGGCATCCGCCGACGCGATGATCAGCAACCTGGCCTTTGACCTGGAAGGCCCCCGCCGCCACATTGCCCTCGGCATCCAGCAACTGATCGAACTGAGTTCAATGCTGGCCAGCCGTGTGCTGGATAACGTCGACCCACGCTAATCGCCACACCGTCACCCCCGCAAAAACGCCCGGTGCAACTCATCCAGCGTCTGGAAATGATGCACCGGGTTTTCAGCGCTCAGCTCTTCGAAACTGCCAAACCCGTACCCCACCGCCGCCGCGTCCAGGCCGTTGCTGCGGGCGCCGATCAGGTCGTGTTTGCGGTCGCCGATCATCAGGGTGTTGCTCGGGTCGAGGTTTTCTTCGGCCATCAGGTGAGCGATAAGCTCGACTTTATTGGTGCGGGTGCCGTCCAGTTCGCTGCCGTAGATCACCTTGAAGTGTCGGGCGAAGTCGAAATGGCGGGCGATTTCCCGGGCGAAGACCCAGGGCTTGGACGTGGCGATGTACAGCTGCCGACCCTGGCCGCCGAGGGTTTCCAGCAGGGGCAGCACTCCGTCGAAGACGCGGTTTTCGTAAAGGCCGGTGACCTTGAAGCGTTCACGATAGAAGTTCACCGCTTCCCAGGCCTTCGCTTCGTCGAAGTCATAAAACTGCATGAACGCCTGCAACAGCGGCGGACCGATGAAGTGTTCGAGGCGGGTCAGGTCGGGCTCATCGATGCCCAGTTTGCTCAAGGCGAACTGGATCGAACGAGTGATGCCTTCCCGTGGGTCGGTGAGGGTGCCGTCGAGGTCGAACAGTACGGTTTGGTAGTGCATGAAAAATCCTGGGCAATGGCGGGACGGTTCAGGGCTGGTCGTAGCCTTCGGCCAGATGCAGATCCTTGAGTTTTACGTAGTTCGCCGCGCTGTAGGTGAAAAAGGCCCGCTCCTTATCGGTCAGCGGCCGGACCTGCTTCACCGGGCTGCCGACATAAAGGAAGCCGCTTTCCAGGCGTTTGCCCGGCGGCACGAGGCTGCCAGCACCGATGATCACGTCATCCTCGACCACGGCGCCGTCCATGACGATGCTGCCCATGCCGATGAGGATCCGGCTGCCGACGGAGCAGCCATGGAGCATGACCTTGTGGGCGATGGTCACGTCGTCGCCAATCAGCAACGGGAATCCATCGGGGTTGAACGGACCGGCGTGGGTGATGTGCAGCACGCAGCCGTCCTGGACACTGGTGCGGGCGCCGATGCGGATGCGGTGCATGTCGCCGCGAATGACCGTCAGCGGCCAGATGGAGCTGTCTTCGCCGATTTCGACGTCGCCGATCACCACCGCGGTGCTGTCGACAAAAGCCCCACGGGCAAGCCGCGGGCTGTGGTTCTGGTACGTGCGAAGGGTCACGATAGGCTCTCTCTTATCCGGTGATAGGCGCTGCTAGCTGCGGTGAACGTCGATTGTAATTAAGATGGGCGCATGTTTCTTCCAGCCAAGGTGTCAACCGTGAGCGTGAACAACCCTCTTTTGCAGCCCTACGACCTGCCACCATTCTCGGCGATCCGTGCCGAACACGTGCAACCGGCCATCGAGCAGATTCTGGCTGACAACCGTGCCGCCATCGCCGAAATCCTCAAGACCCAAGTCCAGCAGCCTACCTGGGCCGGCCTGGTATTGGCGATGGACGAGCTCAATGATCGCCTGGGCGCTGCCTGGAGCCCGGTCAGTCACCTGAACGCCGTGCGCAACAGCCCGGAACTGCGTGAAGCCTACGAGGCTTGCCTGCCGGCGCTGAGTGCCTATTCCACCGAACTGGGCCAGAACCGCGAGCTGTTCCAAGCGTTCGAAGCCCTGGCGAACAGCCCCGAGGCCGCCGGTTTCGATGTGGCGCAGAAAACCATCCTGGAACATTCCCTGCGCGACTTCCGCCTGTCGGGTATCGACCTGCCGCCCGAGCAGCAGAAGCGCTACGCCGAAGTGCAGAGCAAACTGTCCGAGCTGGGCAGCCGCTTCTCCAACCAACTGCTGGACGCGACCCAGGCCTGGACCAAGCACGTCACAGACGAAGCCGCCCTCGCCGGCCTGACCGACTCGGCCAAGGCGCAAATGGCCGCCGCGGCCCAGGCCAAAGGGCTGGACGGCTGGCTGATCAACCTGGAATTCCCCAGCTATTACGCCGTGATGACCTACGCCGAAGACCGCGCCCTGCGCGAAGAAGTCTACGCGGCCTACTGCACCCGCGCTTCGGACCAAGGCCCGAATGCTGGCCAGAACGACAACGGTCCGGTGATGGAGCAGATCCTCGACCTGCGCCAGGAACTGGCCAAGCTGCTGGGTTTTGCCAACTTCGCGGAACTGAGCCTGGCAACCAAAATGGCCGAATCCAGCAATCAGGTGCTCAGCTTCCTGCGCGACCTGGCCAAGCGCAGCAAACCGTTCGCCGCCCAGGACCTGGAACAACTGAAAGCCTACGCCGCCGAACAGGGCTGCCCCGACCTGCAAAGCTGGGACAGCGGTTTCTACGGTGAAAAACTCCGCCAGCAGCGTTACAGCGTCGCCCAGGAAGCCCTGCGCGCCTACTTCCCGATCGACAAGGTGTTGAGCGGCCTGTTCGCCATCGTCCAGCGCCTCTATGGCATCGAGATCGCCGAGTTGAAAGGCTTCGACAGCTGGCACCCGGATGTGCGCCTGTTTGAAATCAAGGAGAACGGCCAGCACGTTGGTCGCTTCTTCTTCGACCTCTACGCCCGCGCCAACAAGCGTGGCGGTGCCTGGATGGACGGTGCCCGCGACCGTCGTCGCACCTTCGAGGGCGTCCTGCAAAGCCCCGTTGCCAACCTGGTGTGCAACTTCACCCCGGCTGACAGTGGCAAGCCGGCACTGCTGACCCATGACGAAGTCACCACCCTGTTCCACGAGTTCGGCCATGGCTTGCACCATCTGCTGACCCGCGTCGAACATGCCGGCGTGTCCGGCATCAACGGCGTCGCCTGGGACGCCGTCGAGCTGCCGAGTCAGTTCATGGAAAACTGGTGCTGGGAGCCCGAAGGCCTGGCGCTGATTTCCGGCCATTATGAAACCGGCGAACCGCTGCCCCAGGACCTGCTGGAGAAAATGCTCGCGGCGAAAAACTTCCAATCGGGCCTGATGATGGTCCGCCAGTTGGAATTCTCGCTGTTCGACTTCGAATTGCACGCCACCCACGGCGACGGCCGCAGCGTGCTGCAAGTGCTCGAAGGCGTGCGCGACGAGGTGTCGGTGATGCGCCCACCGGCCTACAACCGCTTCCCGAACAGCTTTGCGCATATCTTCGCCGGCGGCTACGCGGCGGGTTATTACAGCTACAAGTGGGCAGAAGTGCTGTCGGCCGATGCCTTCTCCAAATTCGAGGAAGACGGCGTGCTCAATGCCGACACCGGTCGCGCCTTCCGCGAGGCGATCCTGGCCCGTGGCGGCTCCCAGGAACCGATGGTGCTGTTCGTCGACTTCCGTGGCCGTGAGCCGTCGATTGACGCACTCTTGCGCCATAGCGGCCTGACCGAGGACGCGGCAGCATGAGCGAGGGGCCTGTGATTACCAAGCGACGCTTTATCGCCGGGGCGGTCTGCCCGGCATGCAGCGAGCCGGACAAGCTGATGATGTGGAACGAAGATGGCGTGCCGCACCGTGAATGTGTGGCCTGCGGTTATTCCGACACACTCAACGAGCAAGGCCTGTCGGTGCCCAAGGAATTGGGCACCCGGGTCAACACCTCGGCGCTGAAGACACCCGACGTGAAGGTCCAGGCGGTACAGTTTTTCCCCAACCCCAAGTTGAAGAAAAAAACCGACTGAAATCTTCGGCATCACCTTCCGGGCCGCCTGGCCCGGAAGCGATACTTATATACCGCCGCGTCAACCCCTTCCTCTTCAGACTGGTCCGACACGTTCAGACTGACAGGAAGTCTCCATGCACCCCACCGAAAACCCGCTGTTACAGCGCCATGACCTGCCGCCTTTTTCCAAGATCCAAGCCGAACACTTTTCCCCGGCCCTCGATCGGATAATCACCGAGAGCCGCGCCAAAGTCGCCGAGATCATCAAGACCCAAGCACCCTTTCCCACGTGGGACGATTTGGTGCTGGCCATGGATGAAATTCATGCGCGACTCAAGGGATTTGGTTATGTGCTGGAGCGCTTGGCTACCACCAGGACCGAAGAAGCCTGGGAACAGGTTTCGCTCGACTGCACCCCACGCTTGCAGCAGTTCAAGCGGTCGTTGAGGCAGAACCCCGAGCTGTTTCAGCTCTATCAACGCTTGGCGGACAGCGAGATCGCCAAGCATTTCTCCTCGGTGAGAACGAGAACCCTGGAAAAGATCCTCAGGCAGTTTCGCCGCGACGGACTGGGGTCCGATTCGCAGCCGGCCCTGAAGGACTTGCAACTGCGCATCCAAGGCGCCCGTAGCCTGTTCCTGGAACATTTGCATGAGGCCAACAAAGCCTGGAGCAGGACGTTTGACGACCCAGCCCGATTGAGTGGCCTGCCGCTTTCCTTCAGGCAGCGAATGGCCGAGCAGGCTCGTGAACAGGGGCGCACGGGATGGTTGCTGACCCTCAATGAGGAATCGTTTCGCATCGTCATGCGTTACGCGGACGATGCCGTGCTGCGCAAGCAGGTATATGTCGCCTACAGCACGCGCGCGTCCGATCAAGGGCCACATGCCGGCGTGTACGACAACGGCGATGTGCTGTGGCAGTTGCTCAGGGATCGTCATGAGTTGGCCACCCTGCTGGGCTATTCGAATTACGCTCAGTTGGCGCTAGAACCGGAACAAGCTCGGTCGCCGGAAGAGGTCCAGGCATTCCTGCAAGGCATGCTGCAACAGCAGGAAAGCGTGTTTATCGAAGACGCCGCGCAGTTGCAGGCATTTGCTGAAACCCAAGGTTTCAGCGGGCTGCAGCCCTGGAATTACCGATATCTGGCGCAAAAACTCCGCCATCGAATGACGGGCGTCTCGGAACAGACCGTCAGCGCCTGGTTTGAGTTGGAGTCGACATTTTCACAGCTATTGCTGATGGCAAAGGACCTGTTCGGCGTGGACATCATCGAACGTCGGGACGTGGCTACTTGGCATCCGCAGGTGCGCCTTCTTGAGGTTCGCGAACGGGGCGAGATCCTCGGCTACCTATATTTCGATCCGTTCGAGGACGCCAACCAGGATAGCTACCCCAACACCAGCACCCTGCGAAACCGCCGCATCACCGCCGAGGGACGGCCCCGCTATCCGATTGCCACGCTGCACGGCTGGTTGCCGCGTGTTCCTGGTGACAGCCCCGTGCTGCTGGACCATCGTCAACTGCGAGTGCTTTTTCACGAGCTGGGCCATTGCTTGCACCATGTGTTGAGCCTGGTCGAGTACCGTGCGGTGTCGGGCATTTCCGAACTGTCCCGGGATGCCGCCGAATTTGCTGGCGTATTGTTCGAACAATGGTGTTTCTCCAAGGAATGCCTGGTTCGGTTGTCCAGGCATTACCAAACTGGCGCGCCCCTGCCAGAGCCGATCGCCGATCAGTTGCTGGCATACCTCGGCATGCAGACCAGTTGGGACACGGCTGCGTTCTTGCGCGATGCCTTATTCGACATGGAGCTGCACCGCAGCCATGGCGACGGCCGAACGGCCCAGCAGGTATTTGATCAAGTCAACGCCCAAGTCGGGCATCTACCGGTGTTTGCAAACGAACGCTGGCCCAACGGCCTGGATTACATCGTCACGGGGTACGCCGCCGGCATCTATGCCTATGCCTGGTCGAAACGGCTGGCCGACATTGTGTTCAAGCGATTCAAACGCAACGGGCTATACGATAGGGAGACGGCCAAAGCCTTGCGCGAGGCGATCTTCGAACGGGGCGATTCACGGCCGCTGTCCGAGTCCATCGCCGCGTTCCTGCAAGCGACCGATCATCGTGCCGGCGCGGGCTCCTGAGGGTCGAGGTGGTGTGCGGTGGTCGTTGAGTTCACCCAGCTTTTCAACGAGCAGAGCGCGAAGACGCTGGTGCTGCAATCGCCGTTCTTCAAGGCGAGACGAAGCTTATCCACATCAGCCTGCATCACATACCGAACGCCATCCTTGAAGTGGTGGCTGTCGCCGAATCCGCCTTCGGTCATTTCGTCCAGGGCGTCTTCCTTGCTCCAGCCCTGGACGACCACCCTGTACATGGCGGCCACCAACCCGGTGCGGTCCGAGCCGTGCTTGCAATGCATCAGCACCGGGCCGTTGGCCTCGGCGGCCTGGACGGCGCGCAAGGCGTTGAGGATGTCGCTGTCGTCGACGTGATTGGTGCGATAAGGCAACTGCACTTGCCGGATGCCAGAGGTCGACAACCAGTTGGCATCCGAGTCGGGCAGGAATGTGATGACGGTGCCGATATTGAATTTGGCCAGCAAGGGCAATGCAGCGCCGTCCGGCAAGGCGCTGCGATAAAGCGTGGGCGACATCTGGAACAGGTGGTAGCGCTCGGCCACTGGCTGGGCCCATTCATCGGGCCTCTGCGCACCATCAGCGGCTTGCGCCCCGGAGTCGGCCACCGCGAGCAAGGCCAGGCAGAGCATCAACACGGAGAAGCGCTTGGACATGACGTTAACCAGCAAGTTGGAAAGGCTGCAGTCTCGGCTCGCTCCGGTTAAAGACCTGTGAGAAAGATGTCAACGCGCTGTGAATCAGCCAGGGGCCGAGGGCGCGGCCTGCCGAATGGCACTGGCCTAAACCGGATTTGCGCAATACTGTATGCACATACAGTTTTCGGAGTATCCCCATGTCCGTCTCCCTACCGCCCCGCGGTCGCGGCACCGCCACCAACCCGCATAACCGCTTCGCCCCGAGTCGTTCGGTGGTTGAGGATGACGGTTGGTACCAGGAAGTCCCGCCCACCCAAGGCACCGAGGTGCGCATCGAAACGGCGAAGACCATCATCACCCGCAATACCTCGCCGGACATTTCGTTCGACCGCTCGATCAATCCTTACCGTGGCTGCGAACATGGCTGTATTTATTGCTACGCGCGGCCCAGCCATGCCTATTGGGACATGTCGCCCGGACTCGATTTCGAAACGAAGCTGATCGCCAAGACCAACGCCGCCGATGTACTGGAAGAACAATTATCCAAGCGCGGCTATCAATGCGCACCGATCGCCCTGGGCTCCAACACCGACCCCTACCAGCCGATCGAGCGCGAGCAACGGATTACCCGCCGAATCCTTGAAGTGCTGCTGCGCTATCGGCATCCAGTGACCATCGTCACTAAAGGTTCGCTGGTCCTGCGGGACTTGGACCTACTGACCGAGCTGGCGCAACAGCGCCTGGTCAAGGTGATGATCAGCCTCACCACCCTGGACGATGAGCTCAAACGTATCCTCGAACCGCGCGCGGCAGCACCCAAGGCGCGCTTGCGGGCGATCAAGGTGATGCGCGAGGCGGGCATCGCGGTCGGCGTGCTGTGCGCGCCGATCATCCCGATGATCAATGACAGCGAAATCGAAAGCCTGCTGACCGAAGCCCGGGCCGCCGGCGCGCAGACCGCCTCCTACGTCATGTTGCGCCTGCCGCTGGAAGTGGCGCCGCTGTTTGAAGAGTGGCTGCAGGCGCACTATCCGCAACGCGCCGCTCACGTGCTCAGCCTGGTGCGCCAGAGCCGCGGCGGTGAGCTGTACGACAGCCGGTTTGGTGCGCGAATGCGCGGCGAGGGACCGTTTGCCGACCTGTTGGCCCAGCGCTTCAGCAAAATGCTGAAGCGTTTGAGCTTTGATCGACGCGATAGCTACAATCTTGACTGCGATGCGTTCTGTCCGCCGGGCCGACAGATGTCATTGATTTAACTGCAATTGGCCTTAAATTGAATCTTTGGCCATGGCTGGACAAACGCGCCGGAACGGCCTGTTTATGCCTTGTAAGACACGGTTTAGAGCCTTCGATTCAGTTTGAGTTAAGTTTCGGCGGCTACCTTGTTCAGCGAGTGACTGACGGGTCGGGCATCTCGACCTGGATGTTTTTTAACCAGCCACTGGCGTAACCGTCAAGAGGATGAATTATGAGTGACAAGGATAAACAGCCGTTGGCTGCGTCGGCTTCAGCCCAACCCGAGGCGGAAACCGCCGATGCAGCGCTGCAGCATATAGTTGACGGCTTTTTGCATTTCCATCACGAGATCTTTCCCCAGCAGGAAGAACTCTTCAAGAAACTCGCCACCGCCCAGACACCACGGGCGATGTTCATCACGTGCGCCGATTCGCGCATCGTGCCCGAGCTGATTACCCATAGCTCCCCCGGCGACCTGTTCGTGACCCGTAACGTCGGTAACGTCGTTCCACCTTATGGGCAAATGAACGGCGGCGTTTCCACCGCCATCGAATACGCCGTGCTGGCCCTCGGTGTGCAACACATCATCGTCTGCGGCCATTCCGATTGCGGCGCGATGCGTGCGGTGCTCAATCCCGACACCCTGGAAAAAATGCCCACGGTAAAAGCCTGGCTGCGCCACGCCGAAGTGGCCAAGACCATGGTTCACGACAACTGCCCGTGCGGTGATGAGAAGCAGACCATGCCCATCCTCACCGAAGAGAACGTGATCGCGCAGTTGCAGCATTTGCGAACGCACCCCTCGGTGGCTTCTCGCATGGCCAGCGGCCAGTTGTTCATCCATGGCTGGGTGTACAACATCGAGACCAGCGAGATCAAAGCCTTCGACGCGGACCGCGGCTGTTTCCTGCCGCTCGATGGCAGCCACCCGATACCGGTGGCGACGCCCAAAGCGCGCTTCTAAGCGCTCCTAAAAATCCTTGCATGGTTCGAGCCTTCCCGCTTTTTCGCGGGCGGGCCTCGCCATGCCTGAAGAAATCTTCGGGAGAGTCGCCATGCGTGCTGCTCAATTAAAAGCTGTTCTGCCACGGGAGCTCTTGGCTTCCGTGGTTGTGTTTCTGGTGGCGCTGCCCTTGTGCATGGGCATCGCCATCGCGTCCGGGCTGCCGCCCGCCAAAGGTCTGATCACCGGCATCATCGGTGGGCTGGTGGTCGGTTTCCTGGCCGGTTCCAAGCTGCAAGTCAGCGGTCCAGCCGCCGGCCTGGCGGTGTTGGTCTTCGAGCTGGTGCGCCAGCATGGCGTGGCAATGCTCGGGCCGATCCTGCTGCTGGCCGGTCTTCTGCAGCTATTGGCCGGACGCTTTCGCCTCGGTTGCTGGTTCCGGGTCACCGCGCCTGCGGTGGTGTACGGCATGCTGGCCGGTATCGGCGTGCTGATCATTTTGTCCCAGGTCCATGTGATGCTCGACGCAGCGCCCAAGCCCTCGGGACTGGATAACCTGGCGGCGTTCCCCGCGGCAGTGGCCCAGGCTTTGCCGTCGTTCGGCTGGCAGGCGGGTCTGCTCGGTCTTTCGACAATTGCCGTGATGTGGCTGTGGGAAAAATTTCGTCCGCACAGTCTGCGCTTCGTTCCCGGCGCCCTGCTCGGCGTCGGCCTGGCAACGGTTGCGAGCCTGTTGCTGGCGTTGCAGGTCAAGCGCGTGGAAGTCCCAGAAAATATGGCCGAAGCCATCGACTGGCTGCGCCCGGCCGATCTGCTGAACCTGGCCGACCCGTCGGTACTGATCGCGGCGTTCGCCGTCGCTTTCATCGCCAGCGCCGAAACCTTGCTCTCGGCCGCCGCCGTGGACCGAATGCACAGCGGCGAGCGCGCCGATTTCGACCGCGAACTGTCCGCCCAAGGTATCGGCAACATGCTCTGTGGCTTGCTCGGCGCCCTGCCGATGACGGGTGTGATTGTGCGCAGTTCCGCCAACGTGCAGGCCGGCGCAACCACGCGGATGTCGACGATCTTCCACGGCCTGTGGCTGCTGCTCTTCGTGCTCCTGTTGTCCAGCGTGCTGCAAAGCATTCCGGTGGCGAGCCTGGCGGGCGTGTTGGTGTACACCGGTTTCAAACTGGTGGACCTCAAGGCGTTTCGCAGTCTGGGCCGTTATGGGCGGATGCCGATGTTTACCTACGCCGCGACGGCGCTGGCAATTATCTTCACCGACCTGCTGACCGGCGTGCTGATCGGTTTCGGCCTGACCTTGGCGAAACTGGCGTGGAAAGCCTCGCGCCTGAAGATCAGCCTGATCGATCTGCCCCAGGACGGTGAGATGGAATTGCGCCTGGTGGGCGCGGCAACCTTCCTGAAGGTACCCGCGCTGACCCAAGTGCTGAATGCCGTACCGGAAGGCGCGACCGTGCATGTGCCGCTCAACAACCTGAGCTACATCGACCACTCGTGCCTGGAACTGCTGGAGGAATGGGGCCGGGCGAATGCCAGCAAGGGTTCGAAGCTGTTGATTGAATCGCGCGGACTCAAGCGCCGGCTGGAAGGACGATTGCGTACAACCGTTGGGGTGGGCGCAACGGCTTCCTGACATCTCCATCAAGAACCCTGGAAGCGAGCTGGCTCGCTTCCAGGGTTCTCGCTGTCGCTACGGATCAAGCCGCCGGCTGATCCAACTCCAGACCCACGCCCAAGCGGCGTGACATGCACGGCCAGCGCTTCCAGGCCGCGCCGGTTTCCGGGCTGCTGAGTTTCTCGCGGTAGGTTTCTACCGACTCCAATGCAAACGTCTCGTCGTTGAGCATCTCATCGAACGTGTGATGCACCACCTCATCGAGTTGGTTGGCAAATGCCTCGCCGATCAACTGGTGCGCAATCAGGTTGGCTACCGTCATGTCCAAGGGGATCAGTGGCTGGCCGAAATGCTTGATGTACAGGTCGTTGACCTCTTCGACAAACCGGTGCGCCAGGTAAGCTTCGTCCAACAGGCTGTCGAGCCCGACATGCCCGGCCATGATTGTCGGCGGCTGGAGGAAGTACTGTTCGGCAATTTTCAGTACGGGTTTGATTTGCGACTCGATACCTGCCTCCTTGGCGACGTCATTGGCGGCGTCCAGCAGGTCGGGCACTTCTTCGATGTAGGCAGCGACAAACCGCGCCAAGACGTCATTGGCGTCGGCGTCCGGCAATTGGATGGCACGGTGCAGGCTCGGCAGCTGGGCCGTCAGTTGGCGGCTCAACAGGCCGGTCTCGGCCTCGTGTTGTTGGGCTTTTTGGATCTGCTCGCGCAATGCGGCGGTGTTCATGACAACTCCAGGAAACAACGGCAATGAAATAGGAATGACATAACTTAGCTGGCGCAAATCGACTCCTAAGACCTATTTTTCATAACTGCCCCTTCCTTGATGCGTCGCTGTTATATCGGTTTGCCATCACTCAGGTTCGCATCCTTCTCCATTCGTGGGCTCTAGCGCAAGCCCCGGCTGTTTCAAACGATTTACGCCATCGCGTTGCGAGGTTGCAGGTGCTGTCTATACTCGGGTTGGAATGGAGTTAGCTGATGACACCCGATTGCAAGTGCAGCAAGGCGCGGCGAGTCAAGTAAGCAGTCTGCAATAGCCGATCCCTTGCCGCAGGCGTTAAGCCTACGGGATAACAAGAACGATAAGGGGAACCCGCAATGACGCGACATCCACACGTATGGATGGGCCTCCTGTTGTGGTCGATTTTCAGTCAGGCACAAGCGGCCTGGACTGTGAATATGGCGCCTGGAGCGACACAGATCAGCAACGCAGTATTCGACCTGCACATGACCATCTTCTGGATTTGTGTGGTCATCGGGGTCATCGTCTTCGGCGCCATGTTCTGGTCGATGATGATGCACCGCCGCTCAACCGGCCAGAATGCCGCGCACTTCCACGAAAACACCCGCGTCGAAATCCTCTGGACCATCGTGCCCCTGCTGATCCTGGTGGCCATGGCGGTTCCGGCGACCGCCACCCTGATCAAGATGTACGACTCCAGCGAGTCGGAAATCGATATCCAGGTCACTGGCTATCAATGGAAGTGGCATTACAAATACCTGGGCCAGGACGTCGAGTTCTTCAGCAACCTGGCGACCCCCGCCGAACAAATCCATAACCAGAGCGCCAAGGGCGAGCATTACCTGCTGGAAGTCGACAAGCCGCTGGTGCTGCCGGTCGATGCCAAGGTGCGCTTTCTGGTGACCTCCGCCGACGTGATCCACTCCTGGTGGGTGCCGGCCTTCGCGGTCAAGCGCGACGCCATTCCCGGGTTCGTCAACGAAGCCTGGACCCGTGTCGACAAGCCCGGCCTGTATCGCGGCCAATGCGCCGAACTGTGCGGCAAGGACCACGGGTTCATGCCGATCGTGGTGGAGGTCAAGAGCAAGCCCGACTACGAGAAATGGCTGGGCGAACGCAAGGCCGAAGCCGCGCAGCTCAAGGAGCTGACCAGCAAGGAATGGACGCGCGAAGAACTCGTCGAGCGTGGCGACAAGGTCTATCACACCACCTGCGTGGCCTGTCACCAGGCCGAAGGCCAGGGCCTGCCGCCGATGTTCCCAGCGCTCAAGGGCTCGAAAATCGCCACAGGGCCGATCAAGGATCACCTGGACATCGTCTTCCACGGCAAGCCCGGCACCTCCATGGCGGCGTTCGGCAAGCAGTTGTCGGAAGTCGATATTGCCGCCGTCGTGACCTATGAACGCAACGCCTGGGGCAACAACAAGGGCGACATGGTGACGCCTAAAGAAGTGCTGGAACTCAAACAGGCGGACAGCCAATGAGCCGGCCTGACGTTTGTTCCCGTAACCGGTCGGGGCTCATCGTCCCGCACCGTCCAGCCCACTCGTTCGAAGGAGACAGGACATGAGTGCTGTGATCGATGACCACGGTCATGCCGGTGCCGACCACGCCCACGGCCCCGCCAAGGGCCTGATGCGCTGGGTACTGACCACCAACCACAAGGATATCGGCACGCTGTACCTGTGGTTCGCGTTCTCGATGTTCCTGTTGGGCGGCTCGTTCGCCATGGTGATCCGCGCCGAGCTGTTCCAGCCTGGCCTGCAGATCGTCCAGCCGGAGTTCTTCAACCAGATGACCACCATGCACGGCTTGGTGATGGTCTTCGGCGCGGTCATGCCGGCGTTCGTTGGTCTGGCCAACTGGATGATCCCGCTGATGATCGGCGCGCCGGACATGGCCCTGCCGCGCATGAACAACTTCAGTTTCTGGTTGCTGCCGGCGGCGTTCCTGATGCTGGTGTCGACGTTGTTCACCCCCGGCGGCGGGCCTAACTTCGGCTGGACCTTCTATGCCCCGCTGTCCACCACCTACGCGCCGGAAAGCGTGACGTTCTTCATCTTTGCCATCCACCTGATGGGCATCAGCTCGATCATGGGCGCGATCAACGTGGTCGCCACCATTCTCAACCTGCGTGCCCCAGGCATGACCTTGATGAAGATGCCACTGTTCGTCTGGACCTGGCTGATCACCGCATTCCTGCTGATCGCGGTAATGCCAGTGCTGGCCGGTTGCGTGACGATGATGCTGATGGACATCCACTTCGGCACCAGTTTCTTCAGTGCCGCCGGTGGTGGTGACCCGGTCTTGTTCCAGCACGTGTTCTGGTTCTTCGGCCACCCCGAGGTGTACATCATGATCCTGCCGGCTTTCGGTGCCGTCAGCTCGATCATCCCGGCCTTTTCCCGCAAGCCGCTGTTCGGCTACACCTCGATGGTCTACGCGACGGCCGCGATTGCGTTCCTGTCGTTTATCGTCTGGGCGCACCACATGTTCGTGGTCGGCATCCCCCTGGTGGGCGAGCTGTTCTTCATGTACGCCACCCTGCTGATCGCCGTGCCTACCGGGGTGAAGGTGTTCAACTGGGCGAGCACCATGTGGCAAGGCTCGCTGACGTTCGAGACGCCGATGCTGTTTGCCGTGGCGTTTGTGATCCTGTTTTCCATCGGCGGGTTCTCCGGGCTGATGCTGGCCATCGCCCCGGCGGACTTCCAGTACCAGGACACCTACTTCGTGGTTGCGCACTTCCACTACGTGCTGGTGCCTGGCGCGATCTTCGGGATCTTCGCCTCGGCCTACTACTGGCTGCCGAAATGGACCGGCCACATGTACGACGAAACCCTCGGCAAGCTGCATTTCTGGCTGTCGTTCGTCGGCATGAACCTGGCGTTCTTCCCGATGCACTTCGTCGGCCTGGCCGGCATGCCTCGACGCATTCCCGACTACAACCTGCAGTTCGCCGACTTCAACATGGTCTCGTCCATCGGCGCGTTCATGTTCGGCACCACGCAGATCTTCTTCCTGTTCATCGTGATCAAGACCATCCGTGGCGGCGAGCCGGCACCGGCCAAGCCGTGGGATGGCGCCGAAGGGTTGGAGTGGAGCGTGCCGTCGCCGGCGCCGTATCACACCTTCACCACGCCGCCGGAAGTGAAATGAACACCGCTCCCCTAGGGTTTTCGATGAGGGCCGGACGCCATGGCTGATTCGATTTCACTGAAAAAACTGGTCACCCGCCTGCTGCTGGTGGTGGTGGCCATGTTCATCTTCGGGTTTGCCCTGGTGCCGATCTACGACGTGATGTGCAAGGCGTTCGGCATCAACGGCAAGACCGGCGGGCAGTACGAAGGCGAGCAGACCGTCGACGAATCGCGGCAGGTGCGGGTGCAGTTCCTGTCGACCAATTCCGTGGACATGGTCTGGGACTTCTACCCCAAGGGCGATCAATTGGTGGTCCAGCCGGGGGTGGTCAACGAGATGGTGTTCGTCGCCCACAACCCCACCAACCGGCCGATGAGTGCCCAGGCGGTACCGAGCATCGCACCGAGCAACGCCGCGGCGTATTTCCACAAGACCGAATGTTTTTGTTTTACCCAGCAAGTGCTGCAACCCGGCGAACGCATCGAAATGCCCATGCGCTTCATCGTCGACCGGGACATGCCCAAGGAAGTGAAGCACCTGACGCTGTCCTACACGCTGTTCGACATCACTGCCCGTCATCCACCGGTGGCCGTAAACACTGAGCGATAGCGTGCCCGATAAGGAGAACAATAAATGGCAACTCATGAACACTATTACGTTCCGGCCCAGAGCAAATGGCCGATCATCGCCACGGTCGGGATGTTCGTCACGGTGTATGGCCTGGCAACCTGGTTCAACGACCTGAAAGCCGACCGCCCGGACTCCAACGGCCCGCTGATCTTTTTCGTCGGCGGCCTGCTGGTGGCCTACATGCTGTTCGGCTGGTTCGGCGCGGTCATCAAGGAAAGCCGCGCCGGGTTGTACAGCGCACAGCTCGATCGCTCTTTCCGCTGGGGCATGAGCTGGTTCATCTTTTCCGAAGTGATGTTCTTCATCGCCTTCTTCGGTGCGCTGTTCTATGTGCGCACGATCTCGGCGCCGGGATTGGCCGGAGAAGGCAGCAAGGGCTTGTCGGAGATGCTCTGGCCGAACTTCGAGTACGTCTGGCCGCTGCTGAACAACCCCGATCCGAAACTCTTCCCACCGCCCAAGGACGTGATCAGTCCCTGGGGCCTGCCGCTGCTCAACACCATCCTGCTGGTCACCTCCAGCGTCACCGTGACCATCGCCCACCATGCCCTGAAAAAAGGTCATCGCGGTGCGCTGAAAATCTGGCTGGCGATCACCGTGCTGCTGGGTTGCGCCTTCCTGGGCTTCCAGGCCGAGGAATACATCCACGCCTATAAAGAGCTGGGCCTGACCTTGGGCTCGGGGATCTACGGCGCGACGTTCTTCATGCTCACCGGGTTCCACGGCGCCCACGTCACCATCGGCACGATCATTTTGTTCGTGATGCTGATGCGCGTCATGCGCGGGCATTTCGACAACGAGCACCAGTTCGGCTTCGAGGCCGCGAGCTGGTACTGGCACTTCGTCGATGTGGTGTGGATCGGCTTGTTCTTCTTCGTCTACATACTTTGAAGCAACCGTTATCAGGGCGGCTCTTTACCAAGGAGCATGCGACACCAATTGGCCGCTGAAAAAGCCCCAGGCGATCAAGCCGACGGTGACGACGGCCAAGCTGACTCGAATCGCCAGGGCGATGACCAGGCGATTGGAATTGCTTTCGTCCTTGACCAGAAAAAACAGGCCGCTGAACAGGCTGGCAACCGTGGCGATCAGCATCAGGGCGATGGCTGCTTTGAGCATTAGGGACACTCCGGGGGGACGCGATGCACGTGAGTATAGCTATCTCGTTCAACAGCTTTTGGACGGCGCCATGAAAGGCTTCCGGCCGGGCATCGTGCCGTCATTGGTGGTCGCCGTGCTGGTGCCGGTGATGGTGTGCCTGGGGTTCTGGCAATTGAGCCGGGGCGAACAGAAGCGCGTGCTCATGGACACCTACGCCGAGCGTCGCGTGGCGGCGCCGATGGACAGTGCCGAACTGCAACGCACGGCGGACCCGGCCTTTCGCCCCGTCAGCCTGCACGGCCAGTTCGACGCCGAGCACAGCCTGCTGCTGGATAACCGCCAGCACGACGGCAAGGTCGGGGTCGAGTTGCTGCAACCGTTCCTCGACCATGCCACCGGACTGTGGCTGCTGGTCAATCGTGGCTGGCTGCCGTGGCCTGATCGCCGCACCCCGCCGGTCTTCAGCACCCCCGGACAAACGGTCGACTTGCAGGCGTGGGTCTATGTCGCGCCTGGCGCCACGTTCCAATTGCATGCCGACCCGGCCAGCGCACCGTGGCCGCGACTGGTCACCACCGTCGAGCCGGACAAGCTCTGGGCCGAACTGGGCCGCGGCGGCTTCGCCTACGAACTGAGACAACAAAGCGGCCCCGGCGCCTACCGGACCGATTGGCCGGTCGTGGCCATGGGGCCGGAAAAACACCTCGGTTATGCCGTGCAGTGGTTTGCCATGGCGGCGGCACTGTTCGGTCTTTTCCTTTATCTCGGATGGCACAACGCAGGGAGACACCATGGGCACCACCATGAATCCAACCAACATGTCTGAGGCACCCACGGCGCGCAGCCGGCGCAAGGGGCGCGTGCAATTGCTGTTGATTGTGCTGGGCGTGATCGGCCCGATGATCCTGGCCACCGGCATGTACAAATTCCAGTTCTGGGTGCCCGACAGCCGCAGCTACCACGGCGAGCTGATTGGCAATGGCCAGACCCGCGCGGAGATTGGCGTACAGGCCGACGAGCAACGCTGGCAGATCTTGGTGACGGCGCCGCAGGCGTGTTCGGTGGACTGCCGGCAATTGGTCTACCTGGCCCGGCAGGTACAGATCGGCCTGGGCCGCGAGGCCGGACGCGCCAGCCACGCGCTGGCGATTGCGCAACCGCTGGACGCCGAATACGACGCCCAACTGCTGCGCGAATATCCGCAATTGCAGCGCTACCCGCTGGACCTCCCGGCGTATCAGAAAGGCGCCCAGGGTTCCGGCGGCGCCCAGCTGTGGATTATCGACCCCCACAGCAACCTGGTGCTGCGCTACGACGCCCGGGTCAAGGGCAAGGACCTGCTCAACGATCTGCGGCACCTGCTGAAATTGTCCAACATCGGATAAGGGCATCGACATGGCCAAGCCAGGATTTCGCCTCGCGCTGTTTGCCACGCTGCTGGCATTGATTGTCGTACTGTTGGGCGCCTACACCCGCCTGACTCACGCCGGCCTCGGTTGCCCCGATTGGCCCGGTTGCTACGGTTTCATCAGCGTGCCAAAGGGCGAAGCCCAACTGGCCCATGCCGAACTGCATTTTCCCGATGCTCCGGTGGAAGCCCATAAAGGCTGGAACGAGATGGTCCATCGCTATTT
The DNA here is from genome assembly GCF_014268685.1 of Pseudomonas sp. SWRI92. Classification (NCBI taxonomy): domain Bacteria; kingdom Pseudomonadati; phylum Pseudomonadota; class Gammaproteobacteria; order Pseudomonadales; family Pseudomonadaceae; genus Pseudomonas; species Pseudomonas sp. SWRI92. The sequence goes on along the minus strand of NZ_JABWQY010000002.1, from coordinate 280,237 downwards.
CGCTGGAGCCTTGGGGCTGATGATTACCGCGCTGGCCGCCCGGGCCTGGATGAACCGTCGCCGGCCCGGCCAGCCTTTGAAATTGCCGCTGTTCTTGCTGGCGGTGGTATTCGCCCAAGCGGCGTTCGGCATGTGGACCGTGACGCTCAAGCTTTGGCCGCAAGTGGTCACCGGGCATTTGCTGGGCGGATTCGCGACCTTGAGCCTGCTGTTCCTGTTGACGCTGAGATTGTCTGGCGTATTACCCGCGCTGACCGTGCCCAAGCGCCTGCAACATTGGGCCACCGCCGGACTGCTGTTGGTGATTGGCCAGATTGCCCTGGGCGGCTGGGTCAGTTCCAACTATGCCGCCGTGGCGTGCATCGACTTTCCGACCTGCCACGGCCAATGGATGCCGCCCGCCGATTTCGCCAATGGCTTTCACCTGACCCAGCACATCGGCCCGAATTACCTGGGCGGGCAACTGGACAGCGACGCCCGCACCGCCATCCATGTGACTCATCGCATCGGCGCAGTGCTGGTGACGCTCGTGCTGCTGGGACTGGCCTGGCAGCTGAAAACGGTGGGCATGACCCGACTGGCGGGGCTGGTTCTCACCGCGCTCGCCGCGCAAATCACCTTGGGTATCAGCAACGTCATATTTCACTTGCCGCTGCCGGTGGCCGTGGCGCACAACGCCGGGGGCGCAGCGCTGTTGCTGACCTTGGTGCTGGTCAACTATCACGCCCGGACCAGCCTGGTCCGGGTCAAGCATCAGGTCCCGCTGCGCTGGCGCTTCAACCCGCACAAACACAGCGTCGGGCCCATCACGATTAAAGGAGCGATGCCATGGCAACCTTGACCGGCGAACGCCACAGCCAGGCGATCTGGCGCGATTACCTGGAGCTGACCAAGCCGAAAGTAGTGGTGCTGATGCTGATCACCTCGCTGGTCGGTATGTTCCTCGCCACCCGTGCCGGCGTGCCGTGGACGGTGCTGGTGTTCGGCAACCTGGGGATTGCGCTGTGCGCCGGTGGCGCGGCGGCGGTCAATCATGTGGTGGACCGGCGCATCGACGCGGTGATGGCCCGTACCCACAAGCGACCGCTGGCCGAGGGCCGGGTCTCACCGGCCGCCGCACTGACCTTCGCACTGGCCCTGGCGGTGGCCGGCCAGGCGATGCTGCTGGCATTCACCAACCCGCTGACGGCCTGGCTGACCCTCGCCTCGTTGCTAGGGTATGCGGTGGTCTATACCGGTTTCCTGAAACGGGCGACGCCACAGAACATCGTCATCGGCGGCCTCGCTGGCGCCGCGCCGCCACTGCTGGGCTGGGTCGCGGCCACCGGTCATGTCAGCGCCGAACCGCTGCTGCTGGTGCTGATCATCTTCGCCTGGACCCCGCCGCATTTCTGGGCGCTGGCGATTCATCGCAAAGAGGAATACGCCAAGGCAGATATCCCGATGCTGCCGGTGACCCACGGCGAGCACTACACCAAGATCCACATCCTGCTGTACACCCTGGTGCTGCTGGCGGTGAGCCTGTTGCCATTCGTGATCCAGATGAGCGGGATGCTCTACCTGATTTGTGCCTTGGTGCTGGGTGCCAGGTTCCTGCAATGGGCCGTGGTGCTGTACCGTGGCAGTCGGCCGCACGCGGCGATCAATACGTTCAAGTACTCTATCTGGTACTTGTTCCTGCTGTTCATCGCCCTGCTTGTTGATCACTACCTACTGTTGAGCCTATGACTCGAACCCATAAAACCGTCTTCATCCTTGCGGCCGTGATCGCAGTGATCCTCGGCCTGACCATCAATAAAGTGCTTTCCAGCAAAGGCCAGGGCGACCCGACCGCGCTGATCGACGCCGGCATCATCCTGTTGCCGCAAAGCCGCAACCTGCCGGACGTGAAAATGACCGACCAGGACGGCCAGCCGGTGGCGATGGATGGCTTGAAAGACAAATGGAGCCTGCTGTTCTTCGGCTACACCTTCTGCCCCGACATCTGCCCGACCACCCTCGCCCAACTGCGCCAGATCAAGAGCGAACTGCCGCCAGAGGCTGTGGATAAGTTGCAGATCGTGCTGGTGAGCGTCGACCCGAACCGCGACACCCCCAAGCAGCTCAAACAGTACCTGGGCTATTTCGACCCGCAATTCAAAGGCCTGACCGCTTCATCCGTCGAAGACCTGCAGAAACTGGCGAATGCGGTGAGCATCCCGTTCATTCCGGCGGACACCAGCAAGCCCAACTACACGGTTGATCACAGCGGCAACCTCGCCGTGATTGGCCCGGACGGCACCCAGCGTGGGTTTATTCGCGCGCCGTTGAATAACCAGAAGTTGGTGGCGCAGTTGCCGGAGATGCTGAAACACAAATAAACGATGCAAGACCCGTGGCGAGGGAGCTTGCTCCCGCTCGGCTGCGCAGCAGTCGCAAAACCGGACAATGCGGTTTGCCTGAAAAAACGCAGGGGCCTGCTGCGCAGGCCAGCGGGAGCAAGCTCCCTCGCCACAAAAGCTGCTCTGCGCCAGGTCGCTCTACAGGCCCTGACCCTGCCGATCATTCCCACGCTCCTGCGTGGGAATGTCGCCAGGGACGCTCCGCGTTCCGCTTCTGGAAGGTGACGCAGAGCGTCACGGGATGCATTCCCACGCAGAGCGTGGGAACGATCAAAGGCCAAGTCGCACACATCCAGCCTGGGGTGTGCAGATACTGCATCCCCCCTGTGGAAATACAGTATCCGCAACACCCCGATCCCCGTGGCGAGGGAGCTTGCTCCCGCTCGGCTGCGCAGCAGCCGCAAAACCGGACAATGCGGTTTGCCTGGAGATTTCCCCAACGAAAAAAACCCGACGTCTTGCGCCGGGTTTTTGGTTCTTCTCGAAGGCCCGCTTTAAGTAATCACCCCTTGGAACTGGCCTGAGCCGCTTCAATGATCAGCTCTGCAACTTTCTCCGGATTGGACGTCATCACTACATGGGAGGCGCCCTGGACAGTGACGGTCTTTTTCGAGCCCGCGCGTTCGGCCATGAACTTCAAGGCGGCCTCAGGGATGTTTTTGTCCGCCGAGCCGTAGATGAACCAGGACGGCAGTTTTTTCCAGGCCGGGTCGCCAGACGCTTCCTTCAATGCCGCCTCGCTGATGGGGCGTTGTGTAGCAGCCATCAGGGCGGAGTCCGCCGCTGGAACGTCGGCGGCAAACTGTTGGCCGAACTTGTCCTGCTGGATGTAGAGATCTTTATTGCCATCGTCCAACTGCACCGGAGCGGCCAAGGTCGGGCCGAGGGTGCCGCCAGGGTAGCGACCGGACAGTTCGATGGCGGTTTCACCTTTGTCCGGCGCGAAGGCTGCGACGTAGACCAGTCCCTTGACCTTGGGGTTGTTGTGCACGGCGTTAGTGATCACGGCTCCGCCATAGGAGTGGCCCACCAGGATCACCGGGCCGGCGGTGTGCTCGACGATGTCGGCGACATAATCGGCGTCCTGCTTCACGCCGCGCAGCGGGTTGGCCGCGGCAACGACCGGATAGCCCTGGGTCAGCAACTGAGCGGCAACGCCATTCCAACTGGACGATTCGGCGAAGGCGCCATGCACCAGCACGATGGTGGGCTTGGTGGCGTCAGGTTGCGCGGCGGTTGCGTTTTGAACTGATGTCAGCGCCAGCGCAGCGGTGATGGTGACGGCCAACAGCGATTTGAGATTGAGCATGATCATTCCTTTTTTCATTGATTGGAGGGGTGACGCTGCAGCGATGGGTTCACTTGGCCAGGAAATCCAACAGATCCTGATTGAGGCGGTCTTTGTGGGTGTCGGTCAGGCCGTGCGGCGCACCCGGATAGACGATCAACTCGGCGTTCTGCACCAGTCTGGCGGCGGCATGGGCGGAGGCGTCGATCGGGACGATCTGGTCATCGTCGCCATGCACGATCAGTGTCGGCACATCGAACTTGGCCAAGTCGGCACGGAAGTCTGTCGCCGAGAACGCCGCGATGCAGTCGTAAGTGTTTTTGTGGCCCGCTTGCATGCCCTGCACCCAGAACGAATCGATCAGCCCCTGGGAGACGTTCGCCCCGTCGCGGTTGAAGCCAAAGAACGGGCCGGACGCGATGTCGCGATACAGCTGCGAGCGGTTATCCAGCGAGGCCTTGCGCAGGCCGTCGAACACTTCGATCGGCAGGCCGCCTGGGTAGTCTTCAGTCTTGAGCATCATTGGCGGAACGGCGCTGATCAGTGCGGCCTTCTTCACCCGATCGGTACCGTGGCGGCCGATGTAGCGGGTGATTTCGCCACCGCCAGTCGAGAAACCCACCAGGGTGACGTCGTTAAGATCCAGGGCGTTGATCAACGCGGCCAGGTCGTCGGCGTAGTGATCCATGTCGTTACCTTCCCACGGCTGGCTGGAACGACCATGGCCGCGGCGGTCGTGGGCGATCACTCGATAGCCTTGGTCCGCCAGGAACAGCATCTGTGATTCCCAGCTATCGGAATTCAGCGGCCAGCCATGGCTGAAGGTGACGACTGGCCCATCTTTCGGACCCCAGTCCTTGTAGTAGAGCTGTACGCCGTCCTGGGTGGTGATGTAGCTGCCGGCCTGGGCTTGGGTTTGGGCTTGGTTGCCTGCTTGAGCGAGGGAGGACTGGGTATTCATGGCAAGATCTCCTTAGGTCAGGGCTCGCCATTCGGGGGATCCGATGGCGAGTTGATGGGGAGCATTCTTGCAGCGGCATGTATACCGGAGATGTTCGACACCCGGCCGTTATGCGTTCTTTTGAGTCTGTAGATGCGCTGGATACAGTGGCTTACAAATGCATTCCAATGAGTCGTAAAAAAGGCTGCACCTGACGTGCAGCCAGCGCGGCCTACCGATCGACGCCGAAGTCGAGGGTCACGCAAAGACCGCCGCCGTCGCGGTTGCGCAGGCTCAGTGAACCACCAATCGCGACGGTCAACTGCTGGGCGATGGCCAGGCCCAGGCCGGTGCCGCCAGAGCTGCGGTTGCGTGAGCTTTCCACCCGATAGAACGGCTTGACCACCTCGGCCAGGATCTCCTCAGGAATGCCCGGGCCTCGATCAAGCACGCTGATGGAAACGCCGGTGCTCGCATCGCCGCTGATTTCCACCTCGGCGGTGCCGGCGTACTTCAGCGCGTTATCCACCAGATTCACCAGAACACGCCGCAGCGCATGGGGTCTTGTCTCGATGATCGCACCGTTCTGGCCACGCAGGCTGACCTCCCGACCGGTGTCCTGGTAGTCGCACACCAGGCTTTCCAGAAAAGAATCCAGACTGATGCGGCAACTGGTCTCCGTCGCACCATGGACGCTGCGCGCATAAGCGACGCCCTCACGCACCAAGTGCTCGATCTCGTTCAGGTCGTTGCCCAGTTTGTCTTTCTCGACCGAGTCGTCCATGAACTCGGCGCGCAGCTTCATGCGCGTGATGGGCGTCTGCAAGTCATGGGAAATGGCCGCCAACAACTGCATGCGCTCTTTCAGGTAAGCGGCAATGCGCGCCTGCATGCTGTTGAAGGCGCGGGCGGCGTAGGCCACTTCCCGTGGACCGGTTTCATCCAACTGCACCGGATGGGTGTTCGGGTCGAGGTTCTCGACCGCCTCGGCCAGGCGGCTGAGCGGGCGTATCGCGATCCGCACGGCAAGCCAGGTGCAGCCGATCATCAACAGCAACTGACCGAACAGGGCAAAGGGCAACCAGGGCGACAACGGCCTGACCGAGGGACGCACATCGATGGTGACTGGGCTGCCGTCAGCCAGTCGCACCTGGGCTTGGAAATGCTGGCGTGGGCCCGGGATTTCGACAATGGTCAGGTCATAGTTGCGGCCCAGCGAGACTTGAAGGGATTGCGCCGCCGTCGCCGCGAGGTCGTTCGAAGTGAGTGGAATGCCGGGATCGTGTTCGCGCAGCAAATAGTCATAGTTGCGACGCTGCAGGCGTTTGGTCCATTCCAAGCGCTCGTCGGCAGGCAGGCGATCAAGGATGGCGATGGAGGTCGCCGTGTCGTGCTCGAAATTGCCCAACATCGCCGTCTTGGTACTTTCGTAGCGTTCGTAGTACTGGGCTGCGAACGTCAGGGCCTGGGCCAGTATCAGACCGACCAGGAACACCAGCCACAGCCGCGAGGCCAGCGTGCGAGGCCATTGCAACGCGAGTTTCATGCCTGCTCCTCAAGCATTTCGACCGCAAAGGTAAAGACGTAGCCTTCATTGCGCACCGTCTTCAAGTAGAGCGGTTCGCGGGCGTCATCCAGCAAGCGCTGGCGCACGCGGCTGACCAGCAGATCAATGGAACGGTCGAAAATGTCCGCGTCACGGCCCTGCGTCAGGTTGAGCAACTGGTCACGGCTCAGCACCCGCTGGGGATGATCAAGAAATACCCGCAGCAGCCGGTACTCGGCGCCGCTCAGCGAGACCAGCGTGTCGTCTTCATCGAGCAGATGGCGGGCGGTGGTGTCGAGGCGCCACCGGCCGAACTTGAGCATGCGGCCGCTTTCGCTGACAACAAAGTTGGGCGGCAGCATGCGGGTCCGTCGAAGCACCGCGTTGATGCGCGCCAGCAGCTCCCGGGCCGCGAAGGGTTTGGCCAGATAGTCGTCGGCGCCCATTTCCAGGCCAATGATGCGATCGGTCTCGTCGCTGCGAGCCGTCAGCATCAGCACCGGTGTCGCCTTATGCTTGCCAGCGCGCAGTTCGCGGCACAGCAACAGCCCGTCATCCCCCGGCATCATGATGTCGAGCACGATCAGATCCACCTGATTGGCTTCGAGAAAGGCCCGCATCTGACGGCCATCGGCGACGACGGTGGTGCGCAAACCGTTCTTCACCAAGTAGTTGCCGACCAGCTCCCTGATCTCCCGATCATCATCCACGATCAATACGTGATCGACATGTTCCATGCCCAGCTCTCCGAAATGCGCGCATCTGTTGCGCAGTGTGACGATGCCCGGTTGCCGGTTGGCGACGCACCGTCGTTCAGCTTGTCCAGCCCGAGATCAAGCCAGAACCAAGCAAAAACAGTGGCGATTGTATCGATCTGTATCGCAATTCACCTCAGATACGTACGCATCCAATCACGGCGTTTTTCGACACAGCCGAGATACCTCACGGGCCTTTAATGAGCGCCGTCGAGACAACAAACATCGCCTCGACGAAGCCATCGAACTCATTGAAGGGAAACGACCATGAACCTGAAGACCATCGCTACTGCTTGCCTGATCACCGCTTTGAGCGCCGGCGCATTACCCGCCTTGGCCCAGGATAAAGCGGCCGGCGAAAGCTATTCCTACGGTACCCACCTGGACATCGACAAAGTGATCTCGCTGACGGAAGACAGCAGTCAGAATTGCGGGTTGGTGAATGCGCAAATCACCTACCTTGATTCGATGGGTGAGCGGAAAGCCCTGACGTATCTCAAGCACGCGGCCAGCTGCAACAATGAAGGGAGCTGAGGGGCAGGGGTGTGGCGAGGAAATATTCCCCTCGCCACCCACTGCTGCGTTCATTCCTGGCGACGCATATATTCCGCGAAAAGTGGAACCGTAAAATTGAGGTAACCGTGATCGGTGCTGTAGATCATTCCCTTGGAAATGATGTTGGCCCGAGTCGGTCCCAGTGATGATTGAGGACGTCCCATCGCCTTCGCAATATCAGCGATGGCATAGGGGCCGTCGCCGAGCTCGGACATGGTCTTCACAAACTGCACTTCAGAAGGTGTAAGCCGATCGATGCGGACCCTGAAGAAACCTGCATCAAGAGAAGCTAATGTTTCGGAATAAGAATGTTCGACATCATCAACAGTGATTTCAGGCCCCTCGGCGATGTTCCATGCCGTGGATGCCCACTCTTGAAGAAAGAACGGATAGCCCTGCGTCCGATCGACAATGCTGTCCAGCGCTGCTGCGTCGATAGAAGCCTCCTCCTCCAAGATCGGCTTTTGAACGGCTTGAGTCGCCGACGGTTGATCAAGCGCCCCCACCTCCGGGTAAAGGAAAAGCCGCTCGGCATATGACTTCGCCTCGCCCGCCAGCCGAGCAACTTGCGGAAGACCTGCACCGACCAGCAGAACCGGAAGCCCTTCTTGCGACATGCGATGGATAGAGACAATCAGTGCCGATAGATCGGCTTCGGTGAGGTATTGGACTTCATCAATGAGAAGAATCCAGCCTTTGCCGGCGGCCTGTGCCGCTTCACCTATTACAGTAAAAAGATCTGGAAGATCGTATTGAAGATTCCCGCTGTCCGCGAGTCCAGGCTCCGGCTCAACACCAATCTCAATACCGCCAACATCAATCTTGAAGATTGACGCAAAGCTGCGGAGTCCTTTCAGCCCACGGTTAGCAATTTGCTTGGCAGCCTCAAGGCTGGAAAGCGCACGCATGACTTTTCGCATTTCAGGATAAAGAAGACGTGCAAGGCTTTCACGTTCTGGCGACTCTACCTTGGAGACATAAAGACCTTCCTCCTTCGCAATTCTTCCTATCTCGTTCAACAGGACCGTCTTACCCGTGCCTCTTAAGCCAAGAAGCATGATGGAGCGAGCACTTCGCCCATTGAGGGCTCGTCCACAGGCAACTCTTGCCGCCTCAAGAATTAAGTCGCGCCCCGCCAGTTCAGGGGGCCTGCTTCCAGCGCCGGGCGCAAACGGATTACGGTAGGGATCCATGTCGGCCTCATAAAAATATCAAAATCTACTGAAAGATAGTTAACGCTAGCTTATTTAGCTAGCCCTGGCTATGTATCGCTAGCATCTAGTATGGGATCAAATTTTTTCCAATGTTAGATCCGCCCCTTTTCAGTGGGAAGGGGGCGTGGCTCGTATGGCTAAGAGATTGGCGGGCCCCGTGTGAAACGAGCGTGGATGCGTTTGCAAACCAAGCGGCATTCGGTTTTTTTCGCAAATGGCAGCAGTCGAGCTGTTGCTTCATAGCGCCTTGGACCGCCCGGAAAGCGGCCCAAGGCAAGGAATAATCTTTACGCCAGGGAGTCAGCCACGCCGATCAATTTAAAGACGTCCTCTTCCGGGGGCTCGGCGAAAATGATGTTCAAGTTACGGTAACCGGAGTGGTCCCCTACCAGGCTCAACTCGAATCGAGCCCCGGAGGCGTCGGCTTCGTAGCTCTTTAAGTAAGTCAGGTTCTTGGCTTCATTGAAAACCACGTCCAGCGTGCCGTTGTAACCATTGCCCAGACGGGTAAAGCCCAGGACAGACAAATCGATCGTGTCTTCCCCCACCGTATAGTCGAACAGGCGATCGGTGTGGTTTTCGGTGGCGGTACGGTAGCTGTCGCTCAGGGCATCGAAGCGGAACACATCGTTATTGCCGCCACCCGCCAATAGGTCCCGGCCCGCTCCGCCAACCAATACATCATTACCGAGCGCTCCATAAAGGCGATCGTCGCCCGCGAGCCCTTCGATGATTTCGCCTCGAGCGTTGCCTTGTAAACGATCGGTCTCTTCGGTGCCCATCAACCTGGCTTGCTGGAACAGGAGGTTGGTTTCATTCAGCGCTTGGCCCAAGTTACCGTCGAAGACCACTTCGAAGCGTTCCCCATCGGCATTGGCCTCAAAACTTTTGAGGTAGGTCCGCGTCCCGCTTTCATTGACGCGTATCGCCAGTGTTCCGTCATAGCCATTGCCCAGCCCGAGGAAGCCCAGGGAGGAAAGGTCCAGCGTATCGGTGCTGGGGTCGAAGTCGGTGATTCGGTCGCTATGGGCCGCGGTTGCGGTTCGGTAACTGTCTGCGACTGATTGGTAATGGAACGTATCGGCCCCGGCGGCGCCCGTCAGCAGGTCACGACCTTGCTGGCCATCGAGCAGATCGTTGCCGGCCCCGCCAGAGATCGCATCGTCGAACGAGGCGGTACCGAGCAAGAAGTCATCATCGCGGCCACCGTCGAGGTGGTAATAGCCGTCGTCGGGATTGCCAAAGCTGTGGTCCAGGCTACCGTCGGGGTTCAACTGAACCAAGGCAGCCAAATAGCCGTCCGCGCGGGTACCTTGGCTTCCACCAATCAATAGCCTGCCATCGGCCAGCACGATCATGTCGGCGACTGCGAAAGGAGCGCTTTCCGAGCCCCAGCGTACCTGGCCCTGATCACCGAAATCGGTGTCGAGCGAGCCGTCGGCGTTGAGTCGAATGATGGTCGCCACCCCGCCCAAGGCGCCCGCCAGCAGGATCTTGCCGTCGTCCTGGATGACGAGGGCCTCTGCATGAACATCCAGGGCCAGGCTGCCGCCGTTGGCAAAGCTGCCGTCCAGCGTACCGTCGGGGTTCAGGCGGGTCAGGGTAGCTTGCCCGGTGATCAATACCTTCCCGTCTCCCTGCAGCGAAACGTCGATCGTGCGGCTGGGGTGAATGCCGACGGACGCTGGCAGATGCAGGACCCCAGCCTCTGCAAAAGACGAAACCAAGGCCCCCGTCGCGTCGAAGCGAGCGATATAGATCTCCCCAGAGGGATACGCGGCGCTTGCGAAAAAGCTGCCGTCGCGTTGCACGGAGAACGACGCTTGCTGGCCTAGATCTTCATTCCAGTAGAAAGGCACTGTCGCAGCGCCGCCGTTCCCGAAAGTCGTATCGAGGCTGCCGTCAGCCAAGGTACGACTGACGCCCGACACCCAGGCATCGCCGACTTTCACGTAGCGCGCCACCAGGTAACCCCCTCCCGGCTGCACGGCGCCATTACCGCCGTCCTCGATATCGAGCGCCACCGGGAGCAGGGATTTACCGTCTCCACTGTAATTGCGGTCCAGGCTACCGTCGGCATTGAACCGGACCAGGCTGGCGGTGAAGCCGGAATCTTCTTCGCCTCCCAGTCCCAGGCGACTAAAAGCGCCAAGCCAGATCGCACCGTCCGGATCGACCGTGATACCTGCGATCTTGTCCGAGCCCCATAAGGTCGTGGCGACCATGCCGGTGTTCCGCGCAGCTGAAGCGGCGGGCGAAATGCTCTGGCTCATGTCCATGCCTCCGATAGGTATCTGGGGGAAAAACTATAGACATGGCTTGGTCGGGTTGCCACTCAGCCAACCTCCTCAAACCGCCGCCGCTTCATGAACAACCCCATCCCTATCGCCACGGCAAAAATCGACAGCAACCCCAGGTCAAACCCCAACACGCGGGTCTGACCGGCCAAAACACAGCCAACCGCACCCGCCACCACCAACACCACGCCTAGCCACTTGCGTAGCAGATAGGGTTTGAGGAATCGATCGAGCAGAAAGGACACCACCAAGGCAATGACCAATTGTGTAAGTTCGGACATATACGTCTCCGGTCAGGCCTTGATGATCAGTGTCGAGAGAGTGCGTTGCGGGCCGCATCGCCCGCATCCTTTTAGGGTCGCGATTCTCTGCAAGCGGCGGATTGGATTCAATCATTTCGTATTGCTGGACTGAGCAAAACAACCCACCTGCATCGCCAAAACACTCCTCTCCTACAGCCCCCGCCTACAACGTCCATCTAGCTACGTATCCTTGCGCCTTTGCCTACAACTACGCCAGAATCCGCCGGCTTGTGCGCCTTGTTCCTGGGTTCTATTGTCGTCCTGCCACTGCCCATCAGTGGTCGGGTTTAGTAGCCCGGTTCACATCTCGGTTGTACAAGTCTCATCAGTTCAGGTGTTTGCCTGTTCTCGATGGTGGCTGTGCGCATGGCGCCTTCGGGCGCGCCGGGTTTGATGTGATCACCGGTCTACTAACCTGCGCACAGCCGCCACCCTTTCGTTTAGTAGCGAGATGGTGCGGCCCACATTTGGATCACATCGATGTTCAAAATAACTCCGAATCCACCGGAAACAGGTTCCACCCCACAATCCGCGAAATCCAAAGCCAAGCAGCAAGACGAAACCACCAAACGCGTGCTCGATCACTACTTGCGGCCGAAACCGGATAAATCCAAAGACGACCCCAAACCGGGGCAGCTGTATGCCGTCGTGAAAGGCCTCGATAACGAATGCCTGCTCGCCAACCTCAGTGAGACGCTGGCTTCGGCTGATGCCATGGTGAGTGACCTGGCGTTTGACCTTGAGGGATCGAGGCGTCATGTGGCGCAGGGGATCCAGCAGTTGATTGAGCTGAGTTCGTTGCTGGCGAATCGGGTGCTGGATAACGTGGAGCCTCGGCAGTAGGCAAGGGTTTGCCAATGGAAAAGCCCGGCGTTTGCGCCGGGTTTTGGTTCCGTCATACGGTTAAAAATCAAACACGCCCCTTTTTATTGCTTTAGGTCGTAGCGGTGTCGTTGCTTTCACTGTGCCCAGCGAGCCAACTCTCATAGTTCTTCTCATCAGGCAAAAGTCCCGCCTCGCTCGCCGCCCTCATATCCACAGAGCAGATGCGAATCTCTTCACGGGCTAGCCTCTTATACCTAGACGAGCAACGCTCTCCTTGACTCTTCAAATACTCGCAAGTTTTTAATGCGAAAAAAACGACGTCATCACAGTATAGAAAGATAGCCTTCACGGTGTCGCCGTATTCATTATTCACATTACCATCGACCGGAAGTCCAAAGTACAAATCCTCAAATTTGAAGTCCTTCGGAAAATCCCCATTCTTAATGTTATCCAGAATGCTATTTCGTAGATCAATGGTGGCATTGAGATTATCTATAGCTTCTATTAGCGCCATAATCGCACGGTATGCCTTTCCTGAGGACTGGTCCAATAGCAATTGGTTGAGCGAGGCAACTGGTGAGCTCATTCCCTGCAAACGCATTAGCATGGGTGAGACCTGGAGTATTCCTCTTGGTGCAGGAGCGTTCTTGTACTGCTTCAGTCGCTCAAGGTCTTCATCATAAGAACATTTAAGTGGCGAAATTTGCTGTCGCTTCATTGCAAGAGCCACATTAATAACAGACAACCCAAGCATTACCCCACGATTAGATGATCGTATTTCACGCAGTAATTCGTCTCGAAGTTTATTATTAGCTGCGTTTCGCTGCGCAGCCCATGCACCAAAATATGCGCCAGCGAGAGCCCCCATCAAACTTATAAAAAAAGGAGACTCAAAAAAAACACTCAGAGATACCCAGCTCGGCATTAAGGGGACGCTCTTCCAAAAAACACCAGCTATTGGCTCCCATAATTCCGCCACTTAATCACCCGCCATAATTTCAATACTATTTACTCAATGAAAAACACATCAAGGGAATAAAGGAACATACTTATGTTCTTACATTTAGTCTGCCCTCTTCTCCCCAGCCAACCCAGTTGAGAATCCCTCAACTAGAACGGCAGATGTCATTCGCTCTTTCAAATCGTTTGCAAATTTTCTAATCAACATCACATCCCTTTCAAGCATATCGAACTCAACCATCAAGGTTTCGCCTGTTACGGACGTGCCGTTTCGGTGAACAATGTCATGCCGTCGCTCAATTACGGCCTCCAATGGACCTATGTCGATGCCCCTTCCCGCTTCATCAAACATCAACCCGAAAACATTTTTAACCGTTTTTAGGTTATGAAATACGTCCTTAGAAAGCCCTTCGATAACTAGACCTTTTAAGCCGCCCTCTGACTCGAGCACTTTTCTCCACCCATCCTTTTTGATCGTGCCGCTCGGATCGTATTGCTGGGTTATTCTTATGGAAAAGTTGCTATATTGAGTAGTCAATGCTACAAGCGACTGACTAATGTATGATTCAAATAGCGTAATAGAGTGCGAGTACGCCATACTGTACACCACACGTTTGAAATTATGCTCACTGTTGAGTCTGGCCACATCCATTATGTTCTCTAGCTGGGTTAACAGCAGCGCATAGTAGCCGCAGTGAGGAAAAGACTGGTCGAATTCAAGTGAAGGAGGTATTAGCGTTCCGTGTCCATAAAAAAGTGGAGACGAATTGTCGAACACCAAACCACCGAGCGCGCAAAGCGCTTCATCTCGTTCATTGCAGAGCCCAATCAAGTGATCCTTGATTCTTGACATTCTATAAACTCATATTTAGGTGCATTAATAAGAAAGGGGCTTAGGGTAAAATAAGAACCTTACCGCTTTTCCTAACTAAACTTTCGGCGCCTAGATGCACAGTGTGTGAACTCAGCGCTGCTGCGTCCAGCCTGCCGCAGCCCAATCCAAATTCTCAGGTATCAAATAGCGGTTGCTGGCATCGGCCAGTCGCTGGTTAGCCATCTCTTCTGCAACTTTGAAAAGCAATTTTGAGGCTTCAGTCTCGGGGCACAGTGTGCTGTGCTCGGCAAGGGCCAGCAGCCATTGACTGGCTTTTGCAGGGTTCAGTTTGGCTTTGCCTTCATTAACCTGAATAGCTACAAACTCTTGCCGCATACGTTTCCCTTGGGGGCCCTGCCAGCGCAACATGGCGCCGAGCAGAGCCTCCCCTTCTAATTCTGGTGCTTTGAGCATCGCGCTCAAACCTCCAAAGTCGTATTCACAGGCTTTACCCAGCAGGTACTGCATAAGTTTAGAACTAAGGTCGAGCATGTGCGTGTCGGGCCGGTTTGCAGCCAACAAGCGATCCAAGGTCACATCCATACGTTGCGAGACTTCTGGGGAGAGTCCCATATCGCGCATTACCTGCTCGGACAATCGAATACGCAAAAGCCGATCTTTATGGCTGCGCTCCGCTACCTCTATACCCAATTGCTCGAACATCCCCACCACAAAGCTGTAGAGGTGCTCGGCAGTGATTTCTAACTCGTCGCGTAGCTCATTTGGATTGCTGGTAGCTGCATGGGCAAACAGTTCCCGTTGTTTGACGGCAGCAGTACGGGCCTGCTTTAACGCTTCATCGATACGCTCTCGGGTTCGGTCAATGCCGAGCTTAGTCGCTTGTTGCAAGATGTCTTCTACATCAATCAACTCGGCCAGTTGACCGAGGATTTCGTCTTTCAAACCATCATTGAATTCATGCTGCTGGACCTCGGCGAGGTCAGTCACCACACTGTCGATTCGTTCATACATCAGGTCAACGATATTTTGATCTAGGCTGTCGGTTTGCTGGATGTTGAACACGACAACCTTCTTTTTCTGACCATAGCGATACAGGCGGCCAATTCGCTGTACGAGACGCATGGGGTTCCAAGGTAAGTCGTAGTTCACCATGATGTGGCACTTGCTCTGGAGGTTGATGCCTTCTCCACCAGCCTCAGTTGAGATCAGAAAGCGCCCTTGCTCTTCAAAGCGTTTAATGGCTTCACCTCGTTCAGCATGTTGCATGGAGCCATTGATTAGCTCGACCTGACCGGGGCCATAATGCTTAGCCAAGGCATCCCGCAGATAATTCTGAGTGGTGCGGTATTCGGTAAAAATCAGCACTTTCTCGTTAGGATTAGCTGCGTAAATTTTCCCGATGATTTCGTCAATGAACCGCTTTAGTTTGAGGTCGCTGGCCTTCAGTACAGCGGCCTCTTCAATGAGGTCTTTCAGCAATTGGATTTCACCGGCGAAGAACTCACGTGCATCGCTGGTGAACTGCTCTTCCCACTCACCGAGGTAGCGCTCATCGCTGGGCTCGTCTGTGGAAGTACCATTTGCTTGATCGTCGAGTAAGCGCTGAAGACGATTACACAGGGCTCGATGAATGGCTGCTGCGCTGGAGGCCGCTAGCTTTCGATAAACCGTCATGACGAATCCAATGGTGTTTCCTGTACGGCCTAACGACTCGCCCGCGGCATAGCCCTTGCGCAGATAGTTCTGAAGCGTCTTATCGAACTCGACGGACTCGAGGCTGCTGGGCACCTTCAAAGCCTTGGTGATCTTGCCTTGGAAGATGAAGTTTCCTTCTGCGTCGGTTACGTCGGCTTTATGGTTTCGAAATACCATGTCGTGCAGAATTTCAGGCTTCAAGTTGAGTGCCATCAGTTCGGTACGGCGCTCAGGACGCAGTAGCTCTAGCAGTGCCACGAACTTGTCTTGCATGCCCTGGTGAGGAGTCGCGCTCAGCAGCAACATGTGCTTGGTTTGGCTGCGTAACCTCTTCGCTAAATCATAACGCTCAGAGCTTTCTAGTTTTTGTCCATACTGGCGGCGGCTGAGTCGGTGTCCTTCGTCAAAAATCACCAGATCCCAAGGCTCTGCCTGCAGCAAGCTTTCCAAGTGGTTTTCTTGCTTAAGCCGATCCATGGACCCGATGACACAGTCGTGCATCTTCCATTGCCGGGGTTCATTGATGAAAAAGTCTTCGCCATAGATCTCGAAGTCTTCGATCTTGAACTTGTGAAAAAGCTCTTCCTGCCATTGCTTGGTCAGCCCAGCGGGCGTGATTAGTAGGATACGTTTGACTAAGTCTCGTTGCCGCAGGGCATGCAGCAGCATGCCGGTCTCGATGGTCTTACCCAAACCTACATCGTCCGCAATCAACCAGTTGAAGTTACCGGAGGCGAGGATATGGTGCACTAAGTGGATCTGGTGAGGCAGTGGCTCAATTTCCAGATGGGAAAGGGCACCAGTGTTTTCATTCCAAACTTTTATGGCGTGGGCAAGCATACGCAGCCGCATACGCTCGGCATCGTGTGCTTCACCTTTGCTGGCAGTGACAAACCGATGTTTAACACCTTTCACCTGACGCAGATATTGATAAGGCAGCCAATGGCGCTCACCGCGTTCAGGAAAATCGACCAGTACTTGCTCGCTGCCTGCCAAAGTACGCTGCTGCATGATGATGCCGTGCCCCAGCGAGCGAACTCCACTACCAGGGGTTTCGTCGACCACGTCCATGCCATTTTGAAAGCCTGAGCGCACGGCAGATGCGTCGACATACGACAACATCCTCTCAGGACTGAACCAGTGAACCTGAAGCTGATTCTCGGCCTCTCTGGCAATGGCCATTTTGACGATGCCCCGACGTTCATTCTGGCCACCGGGTAATATTTGTCTGACCCAGCAGCCTGAAACGTGGGTAAATTTGAAAGGCTTCATAGACTAATCCCTTATCCTTACGGCTCAATGCTTGCCGAAGACTGGTCGGCGTTTTGTAACTGTAAGGCAGATGCGAGCGGCGCTGCTGCCCATTGAGGCGGTGCTTTATCTGCATCGTTGTTAATGCTCTCTTCCTCGGCCTCAATGTTGCTAGGTATCTCCGCGACACTAGCCTCTTTATTTGAGCGCTTTTCGGCATTAAGCGAAGGCGTTTCTTCAATTGGTGGCTTATCACTGAAGTAGCAACCGGGCTCCTGTGGGTGCTTGGTTTGAAATACGCCATAGGCCCTAAGGATCTCTGTTTTTTCAAACTCCAGTGTGTCGCACAGCCCCAGGTCGCTGTATTCCTCAGCAGGGAGTTCATGAGGATCACAGAAATCAAAGGGCTGGTTAGCAGGCAAGCAGCCTTCCAAATTGGCAAACCTGAACCACAGATATCGGGCAAACGCTTTAAATGCGCGACGAAGAGTGGAGTTCTCGTACCACGATGTAAAAAGACTTACGAGGAAGACTTCGATTTCTTCAACCTGTGGCAGAGATTCAAAGGAGCGGACAATCAGCAAGGCTGTTGGCCAGGACAGCACGTAGTGGGTCAGGCGACTGCTACCGGTTTTATCAAATGAGATCCAGTAAATATCATTTTCAGACCAGATCACTTTGAGATGGGCAGCTAGGATTAATTCGTCAGGGATGAGCCCTTTTTCGATTTCTCTCTCAAGGGCCAACCGGGTCTGCGCCCAACCGCTCATAACGAAAATCTGTTGGATCAGAGGCAGCGTACTGAGCGGCCAATTGGCCTTTCCAATTAATTCAGCGGCTTTTTGAAGTGCGCGTTCTTCGCGGGAAAGTTTGTCAGCAGGCCCATCGTCGGACTCGTTAGCCTGCGCCTCGTCGCCATCAAAGACTTCATCTGGGTCAAAAGCGTAAGCCGCATAATCGTCTTCAAGAGCACGAAAATCGTCTACGACACTATGAATATCTTCGTGCTCAGCCTCAGGTTCGAAGATCGATAGTCCCTGCAGATCATGATCGAAGTCGAAGTGGAAGTGATCTTCCTGATCTTCAAGCCCAAAGGTTGGCAGGGGGAAAGTAGGAGAGTTTAGCTCTAGGTCGGTGAGCGGGAGGTATTCGACATCCTTATCCTCATCGTCATCTTCATCGTTGTCACAAGATATTTCGTCGTGAGCTTGTGAGGTGAAAGCAGGAACCTCCATCCCTGACAATGTCGCTGGCCGCAATCGAAACTCATCAGAATCCAGTAGGTCTGGGTCGCTCAAATCTGTTGGTTGAAAAGAAATTATTGAACGCCCCGATTTGTTGAGTACCTTAACTTTGGCTAACCCTTCTTCAGGCTCCGTCTCCTTCCGTGGTTGAGCGAGCTTGAGAATGGTTTTTTTTGAGGCGGACTGGGTGTTCTCGTCTCCTGCCGCATGCTCATCAGAATAATGGTCTGTGGCAGCAGGAGCCGTATCAGAGGCATCATCGACCTCAGATTCATCTAGGATTTCCGTAGCTTGGGATTGCACCGATTCTGATTGTTCCACCCACCAGCCGTCAGTTTTCAACGAGGGATATTGAGAAGCCGCATGCTGAATGAAGGTAAACGAATCATCGGCTGTCTCGGCCAACGCCTTATTTGTCGGAGCTGCTGGGTTTCCTAGCGGTGTCAGATACTCAGCTGAATCATTGAGAAATTTTAGATCAATATCCGTTGGCAGATCGTCTGTCAGTTCTTCAGGCTCAATCTCAACAAAAGCCTGATGTTGGCGTCTGAGGACGAGAGCACGCTGCATGACCTTAGCCCCTTCTATGGGGCGGCTTTGCAATATGTACACACGGCTTAGCAGATTTAGGAATTCAGGCTCTTCAAACGTATCATTAGCTTCTAGGAGGAGCGACTCGGCAGCCTGCAACTTGCCAGACGCGACGAGGTCGTTTATATCTTTGATGAGCTGTTCTTTGCCGCGTAGCTTGCTCTTAATCGAGAGCATTTGCGGTGCGCGATGTTTTTTGAAGTGGAGAATCCGCTCAAGCCTGCGCTGGATATCATCCGCTGACTGGTGACTTTTCAAGAATTCGGTAAGAAGCGCTCTGGCGGTGGCCTGCTGCCCTTGCGTAATCAGAAGCGAAATGGCTTGAAGTAATCCTTCGAAGGAGTGCCCTTTAAGGCACGTACGAATCTTCGCCTCCAGCTCTTTGGGATCCGAAACGGCGTAGCTCCACAGTTCGTCTAATAGCGCTTTCCAGTCCAGTTCCATACCTACTCCGTGGCGACCCAGCCTAGCCCTGTGCAAAATCGCGGCGCGGTAAGGCCAGCACCGCACGTAGGTATAAGGCCTGTTCTTCCCCAACAGTAACCGGACCGACCGTGTGGGTAAAGGCACTCAGCCATCAAAACGTTAATTTGTTTCCACACGGCGACCGCTTGCTCGTTGTCGGATTCGGATTACATCAATGCCTCTGGGAAAAGGAGACGGAAAGCGAGAAGGTCTATCTAACGGGCCGAATGACTGCTCCTTGGCCGATTGTGTTGAAAAAGTCGGCTTTTCCGAAACACTCGAATATTGATGGACGAAAACACCTCAGTTGCACGCGGCTACGTGAAACCCGAGTCCTGAACTGTCTGCCAAAAATTCAGATTTCAATCTCAGGCGCGTACTTTTCTCGCCCGGAATTCGAAGCCGACTTTTTCAACAGAATCGGCCGAAAGCAGACATTTATTAAGAAAAGTCATTGTTAATCATTGATATATCAGACAGACCGCTCTAACTGTTTGGGGCCGCTACGCAGCCCAGCGGGGATGGATCCCCTCGCCACAGGGGTTTTGTGTGTTGACTGTTTGGCGGGCTGGTATTGAGAACGCGGTGGGCTTTTTGTGGGTGCTTCGCACTCAAGCGGGAGCAAGCTCCCACGCCACAGGTGCGTGGCGTTCAGGAATGGCGATCCAGCTTTTTCAGGAACACAGTCATTTCTTTTTCGGCCTGCTTATCGCCATGTCCCCGGGCCGCTTCCAAACCTTGTTCCCAGGCTTGGCGGGCCGCCGCAGCATCGCCCTGGCCCTGATGAGCCTTGCCCAGCAGTTTCCACGCCGCCGAATACTTGGGGTCGAATTCGACGCAGCGTTGGAGGTGTTCGGCGGCGCGGGGGAAGTCGCCTAGGTCGAGGTAGCCTTTGCCCAGGCCGAAGCGCAGCAGGGAGTTGTCCACACCCTTGGCGAGCATTTTTTCCAGGGAGTCGAGCATGGGGCGTCCTTATCGGTTGTGTCAGTGATTGACCGGTTGAGATCGTTCCCACGCTCTGCGTGGGAATGCCTCTACGGACGCTCTGCGTTCGGCTCTTGAGGGAACGCGGAGCGTCCCGGGCTGCATTCCCACGCGGAGCGTGGGAACGATCAGTACGGTGGGGGTTAGAAAAAACTCAACCCCACATGGAACAGCTTCTCGACGTCGCGAATGTGCTTCTTGTCCACCAGGAACAGGATCACATGGTCGCCCGTCTGGATCACGGTGCCGTCATGGGCGATCAGCACTTGTTCGTCGCGGATGATCGCGCCGATGGTGGTGCCGGGCGGCAGGCCGATGTCGCGGATGGCTTTGCCGATCACTTTGCTGGATTTGGCGTCGCCGTGGGCAATGGCCTCGATGGCTTCGGCCGCGCCGCGGCGCAGGGAGTGGACGCTGACGATGTCGCCGCGGCGTACGTGGGCGAGCAAGGTGCCGATGGTTGCCAGTTGCGGGCTGATGGCGATGTCGATGTCGCCGCCCTGGATCAGGTCGACGTAGGCCGGGTTGTTGATGATGGTCATGACCTTCTTCGCGCCCAGGCGCTTGGCCAGTAGCGACGACATGATGTTGGCTTCGTCGTCGTTGGTCAGGGCCAGGAAGATGTCGGCGTCGGCGATGTTTTCTTCCAGCAGCAGGTCGCGGTCGGAGGCGCTGCCTTGCAGCACCACGGTGCTGTCGAGGGTGTCGGAGAGGTAGCGGCAGCGCGCCGGGTTCATTTCGATGATCTTGACTTGGTAGCGGCTTTCGATGGCTTCGGCCAGGCGTTCGCCGATCTGGCCGCCGCCGGCGATGACGATGCGCTTGTAGTTCTCGTCGAGGCGGCGCATTTCGCTCATGACTGCGCGAATATTCGCCTTGGCGGCGATGAAGAATACTTCGTCGTCGGCTTCGATCACCGTGTCGCCTTGGGGCAGGATCGGCCGGTCACGGCGGAAAATCGCGGCGACGCGGGTTTCTACATTCGGCATGTGCTCGCGCAGTTGGCGCAGTTGCTGGCCCACCAACGGGCCGCCGTAGTAGGCCTTGACCGCCACCAGTTGCGCCTTGCCTTCGGCGAAGTCGATCACCTGCAAGGCGCCGGGGTGTTCGATCAGGCGCTTGATGTAGTTGGTCACCACCTGTTCGGGGCTGATCAGCACATCCACCGGGATCGCTTCGTTGTCGAAGAGGTCGGCGCGAGTCAGGTACGCCGCTTCGCGCACCCGGGCGATTTTGGTCGGGGTGTGGAACAGCGTGTGGGCGACCTGGCAGGCGACCATGTTGGTTTCGTCGCTGTTGGTCACGGCCACGAGCATGTCGGCGTCGTCGGCTCCGGCCTGGCGCAGCACGGTCGGCAACGAGCCGCGCCCCTGCACCGTGCGGATGTCGAGACGGTCGCCGAGGTCGCGCAGGCGTTCGCCGTCGGTGTCGACCACGGTGATGTCGTTGGCCTCGCTGGCCAGATGTTCCGCCAGCGAACCGCCGACCTGCCCTGCACCGAGGATGATGATTTTCATCCAGTCACTCCTATCGAATCGGTTAACCGCGTGCGGCGGCGATCTTGATCAGCTTGGCGTAGTAGAACCCGTCATGCCCGCCTTCCTGGGCCAGCAATTGCCGGCCGTGGGGCTGCTTGAGCCCGGCCTGGGTGGCGATGTCCAGCTCCCGGGCGCCCGGCGTGCGAGCCAGAAACGCTTCGATCACTTCGGTGTTCTCGGTCGGCAAGGTCGAGCAGGTGGCGTACAGCAACATGCCGCCCACGTCGAGGGTCAGCCATAAAGCGTCGAGCAATTCACCTTGCAACTGCGCCAACGCGGCGATGTCGTCCGGTTGGCGGGTGAGCTTGATGTCGGGATGGCGACGAATGACCCCAGTGGCCGAGCAAGGCGCGTCGAGCAGGATGCGCTGGAACGGCTTGCCGTCCCACCAGGCGGCCGTGTTGCGACCGTCGGCGGCGAACAGCTCGGCGTCCAGGCCCAGGCGTGCAAGGTTTTCCTTCACCCGCACCAGGCGCTTGGCCTCCAGGTCCACCGCCACCACGCCGGCCAGCTTCGGTTCGGCCTCGAGGATGTGACAGGTCTTGCCCCCCGGCGCGCAGCAGGCGTCCAGCACCCGTTGGCCAGGCGCGAGTTCTAGCAGGTCGGCGGCCAGTTGGGCGGCTTCGTCCTGGACGCTGATCCAGCCCTCGGCAAAACCCGGCAATGCACGTACGTCGCCCGGAGTTTCCAGGACGATGCCGTCGCGGCTGTACTGGCATGGGATGGCCGGGATGCCGGCCTCGCCCAGTAACGCCAGGTAGGCATCGCGGCTGTGATGACGGCGATTGACCCGCAGGATCATCGGCGGATGGGCGTTGTTGGCGGCGCAGATGGCTTCCCATTGCTCGGGCCAGAACGCCTTGAGGGATTTCTGCAACCAGCGCGGGTGGGCGGTGCGCACCACCGGGTCGTGCTCCAGCTCGGCCAGCAGGGTTTCGCTTTCCCGCTGGGCGCGGCGCAACACGGCGTTGATCAGGGCCTTGGCCCAGGGCTTTTTCAGCTTGTCGGCGCAGCCCACGGTTTCGCCGATGGCGGCGTGGGCCGGGACGCGGGTGTAGAGCAGTTGATAGAGCCCCACCAGCAGCAGCGCTTCGACGTCGGCGTCGGCGGCCTTGAACGGTTTCTGCAACAGCTTGGCCGCGAGGGCCGAGAGGCGCGGTTGCCAGCGGGCGGTGCCGAACGCCAGGTCCTGAGTGAAACCGCGATCACGGTCTTCGACCTTGTCCAGTTGGGTCGGCAAGGAACTGTTCAGCGAGGCTTTGCCGCTGAGGACGGCGGCAAGTGCCTTGGCGGCGGCCAGACGCGGGTTCATGAGGCGTCCACCGCTTGGCCGAGATGGGTGCCGACGGCAAATTTCTCACGACGGCTGTTGAACAGGTCGCTGAAGTTCAGCGCCTTGCCGCCGGGCAGTTGCAGACGGGTCAGACACAATGCCTGATCGCCACAAGCGACGATGAGGCCGTCCTTGCTGGCGCTGAGGATTTCTCCCGGCGCACCCTTCCCTTCGGCACAACTGGCCGCCAGCACTTTGAGGGCTTCGCCGTTCAAGGTGCTGTGGCAGATCGGCCACGGGTTGAAGGCCCGAACCAGGCGCTCCAGCTCGACGGCTGGGCGGCTCCAGTCGATGCGGGCTTCGTCTTTGTTCAGTTTGTGCGCGTAGGTGGCAAGGCTGTCGTCCTGCACTTCGCCTTCCAACGTGCCAGCGGCCAGGCCGGCAATGGCTTCGACCACGGCGGACGGGCCGATCAGCGCGAGGCGGTCGTGCAGGCTGCCGCCGGTGTCGTCGGCGCTGATGGGGGTGCTGGCCTTGAGCAGCATCGGCCCGGTGTCCAGGCCGGCTTCCATGCGCATCACGGTCACGCCGCTCTCGGCATCGCCCGCTTCCACGGCGCGCTGGATCGGCGCGGCACCGCGCCAGCGCGGCAGCAGCGAGGCGTGGCTGTTGATGCAACCCAGGCGCGGGATGTCCAGCACCACTTGCGGCAGGATCAGGCCGTAGGCGACCACTACCATCAAGTCCGGTTTCAGGGCTGCCAGTTCGGCCTGGGCCTGGGCATCGCGCAGGGTCGGCGGCTGCAACACGGTGATGCCATGTTCCAAGGCCAGTTGCTTGACTGGGCTGGGCATCAGTTTTTGCCCGCGACCGGCCGGCCGGTCCGGCTGGGTGTAGACCGCGACGATCTCGTGGGGGCTGGCCAGCAGGGCCTTGAGGTGTTCGGCGGCAAATTCGGGAGTGCCGGCAAAGACGATGCGCAGTGGCTCAGTCATGGGAAGCTCTCAGTTACAAAGCAGTCGCAAAAAGAAAAAGGCTTGCCGCAGCAAGCCTTTGAAGAAGGGCATCAAGCGTTCTGGCGATGGATCTTTTCCAGTTTTTTCTTGATCCGGTCACGCTTGAGATTAGACAGGTAATCGACGAACAGCTTGCCGTTGAGGTGGTCACACTCGTGCTGAATGCACACCGCCAGAAGGCCTTCGGCGATCAGTTCGTAAGGCTGGCCGTCACGGTCCAGGGCCTTGATCTTGACCTTTTGCGGGCGGTCGACGTTTTCGTAGAAGCCCGGCACCGAGAGGCAGCCTTCCTGGTATTGCTCCATCTCGTCGGTCAGGGTTTCGAACTCGGGGTTGATGAACACCCGCGGCTCGCTGCGGTCTTCGGAGAGGTCCATGACGACGATACGCTTGTGCACGTTGACCTGGGTCGCGGCGAGGCCGATGCCTGGCGCCTCATACATTGTTTCAAACATGTCATCGACCAGCTGACGCACTTCGTCGTCCACTACGGCCACCGGTTTGGCGATAGTGCGCAGGCGCGGGTCCGGAAATTCGAGAATGTTCAAAATGGCCATAAGCTTGATAAATGCACGTGTGAGGTAAAGTCGGGTGGCTGGCCTGGCGTGTCTTGGGATGCAGGCTACCGTTGTAAAACGATGCGCTTGTGGAGAATAGCTCCTTGAGCAGCGAGCCACGGGGGCTCTGGCGTTTTACGCGAACGCACATAATAAAGGGATTCACCGCATGAGGAAATCACTACTCGCCCTGCTGCTCCTGGCCTCGGCCGGTATCGCGCACGGGCAAGTGCAACTTCGGGAAGGTTTTCCGCAGCAATACACAGTGGTCCAGGGGGATACGCTGTGGGACATTTCCGGCAAATACCTGCGCGAACCCTGGAAATGGCCCGAGCTTTGGCAGGCCAACTCGCAGATCGAAAACCCCAACCTGATCTATCCGGGCGACACCCTGTCGCTGGTCTACGTCAACGGCCAGCCACGGCTGACGCTCAATCGCGGCGTCTCGCGCGGCACCATCAAATTATCGCCGCGCGTGCGCAGTTCGCCGGTAGCCGACGCCATCCCCAGCATTCCCCTGCAAGCCATCAACAGTTTTTTGCTGAGCAACCGCATCGTCGACACAGCGGAAGCCTTCAACACGGCGCCGTATATCGTCGCAGGCGATGCCGAGCGCGTGCTCAGCGGCACCGGTGATCGTATCTTCGCCCGCGGCGATTTCGATCCGAGCCAGCCGGCGTACGGCATCTTCCGCCAGGGCAAGGTCTACACCGACCCTGAGACCAAGGAATTTTTGGGCATCAACGCCGATGACATTGGCAGCGGCGAGATCATCGCCACCGAAGGCGACGTCACCACTTTGGCCCTGCAACGCACCACGCAAGAGGTGCGCCTCGGTGATCGCCTGTTCAGCGGCGAAGAACGCTCGATCAATTCGACGTTCATGCCCAGCGCGCCGAAATCCGACATCAATGGCTTGATTCTCGACGTGCCACGGGGTGTAACGCAGATCGGCGCGCTGGACGTGGTCACCCTGAACAAGGGGCGGCGCGACGGGCTGGCCGAAGGCAACGTCCTGGCCGTGATGAAGACCGGCGAAACGGTGCGTGATCGGATCACCGGCGCGCCGGTGAAGATCCCCGACGAGCGCGCCGGCCTGCTGATGGTGTTCCGCACCTACGACAAGCTCAGTTATGGCCTGGTCCTGTATGCCTCGCGGTCGCTGGCGGTGCTCGACAAGGTGCGCAATCCATAACGGGTCTCACAAGTTACCAACAGAGTTATCCACAGCTTGTCCTCGTTTGAACGGGGTCACTAACGATCAAGGATTGATCTATGCCATTGCCTGAATCCGCTTCGGTTCCGCCTGCGGAACTGGAGGCCCGTCTGTGCTTGCATCGCTTGCCGGACCTGGGACCTAGACGCTTCATGACCCTGATGGAAGCTTTCGGCTCAGCCTCCAAAGCTATCAGCGCTCCCGCCAGCGCATGGCGCGCACTGGGATTGCCCGCCCAGTGCGCCGAGGCCCGGCGCCTTGCGGAAATCCGTGACGGCGCCGCTCATGCGATGGCCTGGCTAGAGGGCCAGGCCCAGCATTTGTTGATGTGGGACCAGCCAGACTACCCGGCACTGCTGGCGCAGATCAGCGGCGCGCCACCGCTGCTGTTCGTGGCTGGCGACCCGACGATTCTGGAAAAACCGCAGCTGGCGATGGTTGGCAGTCGCCGGGCATCGCGTCCGGGCATGGACACGGCGGCGGCATTTTCCCGAAGCCTGGCCGGGGCCGGATTTGTCATCACCAGCGGCTTGGCCTTGGGCATCGACGCGGCCGCTCATCAAGCCGCGTTGGATGTCGGCGGGCAAACCATCGGTGTGCTGGGCACGGGTCTTGAAAATTTTTATCCACAGCGCAATCGCCGGCTGGCGGAAGCGATGATCGCCCAGGGTAGCGCGGTGCTTTCGGAGTTCCCGCTGGACGCGCCGCCTCACGCCAGCAACTTCCCGCGCCGCAATCGAATCATCAGCGGCTTGTCCCTTGGCGTGCTCGTGGTCGAGGCCAGTGTCGCCAGTGGTTCGCTGATCACTGCGCGCCTGGCGGCGGAACAGGGCCGCGAGGTGTATGCGATTCCGGGGTCGATCCATCACCCCGGCGCCCGGGGCTGCCATCAACTGATCCGTGACGGCGCGGCGCTGGTGGAAACCGTCGAGCACATCCTCGAAGCCTTGCGGGGTTGGCAGCGGCTACCCGTCGGTGCGGAGCCGACACCGGTGACGCACCCGCTGTTGCGCCTGCTCCATGCGGCGCCGTTGACCAGTGAGGCATTGGCCGATGCCAGCGGCTGGGGCTTGTCCAAGGTCCTGGCGGCGTTGACCGATCTGGAAATGGAGGGACGAGCAACGTGTGAGCACGGGCGCTGGTTCGCGCGAACAAGCTAGGTTTTGCTTGCTAGGTTTTATGGGGAAGATCGGTAAACTGCGCACAGCCTTATTTGCGTTGCGGAGAATCTTTCATGGTCAACAGTTGGCGTGTGCAACAAGCCGCGCGAGAAATTCGCGCCGGGGCGGTGATTGCCTATCCAACCGAAGCGGTCTGGGGCCTGGGTTGCGACCCATGGAATGAGGACGCGGTGGAACGCCTGTTGGCGATCAAGTCCCGTCGGCCCGACAAGGGGCTGATACTGGTGGCCGACAATATCCGCCAGTTCGACTTTCTGTTCGAGGACTTCCCCGAAACCTGGATGGACCGCATGGCCAGCACCTGGCCTGGGCCCAATACCTGGCTGGTGCCGCACCAGGACATGCTGCCGGAATGGATCACCGGCGTGCACAACACCGTCGCGCTGCGGGTCAGCGATCATCCCATTGTTCGTGATTTATGCTCGTTGGTCGGGCCGCTTGTCTCCACCTCGGCCAACCCCCAAGGCCGCCCGGCGGCCAGGACGCGGATCCGCGTCGAGCAATATTTCCGTGGGCAGATCGATCTGGTGCTGGGCGGCAATCTGGGCGGACGCAAGAACCCGAGCGTGATTCGCGACCTGGCGACCGGGCAGATTGTTCGGCCAGACTAGATACCTTGTGGCGAGGGAGCCTGCTCGCTCGCCACAAGAGCATTTGGCTCAAGGTAAAAGTATGGTCGACCCCGTCGTGCGCCGTGCCGACAGTTCGGTATGGGCCTTGGCCGCGTCCGCCAGGGGAAAACGCTGGTTGATGTCCACCACGACCTTGCCGCTGGCGATCATGGCGAACAGTTCATCGGCCATGCGTTGCAGGTTTTCGGCGTTGTTGGCGTAGGTCGCCAGGGTCGGGCGCGTGACGTACAGCGAGCCCTTGGCCGAGAGAACTCCCAGGTTCACGCCGTCTACCGCACCGGATGCGTTGCCGAAGCTCACCACCAGGCCACGGGGGGCGGTGCAGTCGAGTGAAGTCAGCCAGGTGTCCTTGCCGACGCCGTCGTACACCACCGGGACCTTCTTGCCGTCAGTCATTTCCAACACGCGCTGTACGACGTTTTCCTTGCTGTAATCGATGACTTCCCAGGCGCCGTGGGATTTGGCGATGGCGGCTTTTTCCGCCGAGCTGACGGTGCCGATCAGCTTCACGCCCAAGGCCTTGGCCCACTGGCAGGCCAGGGAACCCACGCCACCGGCGGCGGCATGGAACAACACGGTTTCGCCGCCCTTGAGCTCGTAGGTCTGACGCAGCAAGTACTGCACGGTCAGGCCCTTGAGCATCACGCCGGCGGCCTGTTCGAAACTGATCGCCTCAGGCAGATGAACCAGATTGGCTTCAGGCAATACGTGCACATCGCTGTAGGCGCCCAGCGGCCCGCTGCCATAAGCCACGCGGTCGCCGACCTTGAAGCGAGTCACGTCCGACCCGACGGCCTCGACCACACCCGCTCCTTCGGCGCCGAGCCCCGACGGCAGGGCCGGTGGCGGATAAAGACCGCTGCGATAATAGGTGTCGATGAAATTCAGGCCGACCGCCCGGTTGCTGACGCGCACCTGCTGCGGACCTGGCTCGGCGGGCGAGTACTCCACGTACTCAAGCACTTCCGGACCGCCGTGGGAACTGAACTGGATACGTTTGGCCATCTTCACCTTCTCCTTATCGTGGGACTTTTTACCAAGCCTGCTATCGGACTCCTAAGCTTGATCTTCGTCAACTGTGGTGTGAGTGGATGCGGTGTTATCCTGTGCGCCCATTTTGCCGGCGACCCTTTGTGCGTCGCGTAACGTAGCCCTGATCAAGGTGATGTCATGACTACTCGCACCAAGGCCGTGAAAGCCTATCTGCTCGACCTGCAGGATCGCATCTGCGCAGCCCTGGAAACCGAGGACGGCGGCACTCGCTTCGTCGAGGATGCCTGGACCCGCCCCGCTGGCGGCGGTGGTCGTACACGAGTCATTGAAAACGGCGCGGTGATCGAAAAGGGCGGCGTCAACTTTTCCCACGTCTTCGGCAGCGGCCTCCCACCGTCGGCCAGCGCCCACCGGCCGGAACTGGCCGGGCGCGGCTTCGAGGCCCTGGGCGTGTCGTTGGTGATCCATCCGCACAATCCGCACATTCCAACGTCCCACGCCAACGTGCGCTTTTTCATCGCTGAAAAGGAAGGTGAAGAACCCGTCTGGTGGTTTGGCGGCGGCTTCGACCTGACCCCTTACTACGGCGTCGAAGAAGATTGCGTGCACTGGCACCGCATCGCCCAGCAGGCCTGCGAGCCGTTCGGCCCGGACGTGTATTCGCGCTACAAAGCCTGGTGCGACAGCTATTTCCACATCAAGCATCGAAACGAGCCCCGGGGCATCGGCGGCCTGTTTTTCGATGACCTGAACGCGTGGGACTTCGACACCAGCTTCGCCTTCATGCGCGCCATCGGCGATGCCTACATCGAGGCTTACCTGCCTATCGTGCGTCGCCGCAAGCACGACCCGTATACCGCCCAGCAACGCGAGTTCCAGGAATTCCGCCGTGGGCGCTATGTGGAATTCAACCTGGTGTATGACCGCGGCACCCTGTTCGGCCTGCAGTCGGGCGGCCGCACCGAGTCGATCCTGATGTCGCTGCCACCGCAGGTCCGCTGGAGCTACGACTGGAAAGCCGAACCGGGCAGCGAAGAGGCGCGGTTGACCGAATACTTCCTGCAGGATCGCGATTGGCTGGCGACAGCCTGAACAGGGGACACCATGGACCGCTACGTTGTAATGGGTAACCCGATCGGCCACAGCAAGTCGCCGTTGATCCATCGCCTGTTTGCCGAGCAGACCGGGCAGGCGCTGGACTACACCACGTTGCTGGCGCCCCTGGGGGATTTCGCCGGTTGCGCACGGGCATTTTTCCTCGAGGGTCGTGGGGCGAATGTCACCGTGCCGTTCAAGGAAGACGCCTTCCGTTTGGCCGACAGCCTGACCAAACGTGCGCAGCGGGCCGGGGCGGTCAATACCTTGAGCAAGCTGGCCGACGGCAGCCTGTTGGGTGACAACACCGACGGCGCCGGGCTGGTGCGGGACCTGATCGTCAACGCCGGTTTCAGCCTCAAGGGCAAGCGCATCCTGTTGCTGGGTGCCGGCGGCGCGGTACGGGGGGCCTTGGAACCGCTGCTGGCAGAAGCGCCGGCCTCGGTGATCATTGCCAATCGGACGGTGGAAAAAGCCGAGAGGCTGGCCGAACTGTTCGCCGACCTCGGGCCGGTCTCGGCGAGCGATTTCGCCTGGTTGAGAGAACCGGTGGACTTGATTATCAACGCTACGTCCGCCAGCCTGTCAGGCGATGTACCGCCGATTGCCGGAAGTTTGATCGAACCCGGCAAGACCTTTTGCTACGACATGATGTATGGCAAGGAACCGACTTCGTTCTGTCGCTGGGCCAGGGAGCAAGGCGCGGCGGTGGCGATGGATGGCTTGGGCATGCTCGCCGAACAAGCGGGTGAAGCGTTCTTCCTGTGGCGTGGCGTGCGCCCGGACACCGCGCCGGTGCTGGCGGAGTTGCGTCGTCAGCTCGCGGCGGTCAGTCCCTGAAAAGGATCGGGCATCGCTCCGGTCCTTCCAGCTTCAATAATTCCTCTACCACCTGTGGCCTTGCCCCGCGCAAGGTCAGGCTGCGCCCCTGGCCGCGCAAGCGACGGGCCTCCTGGTGGAGCATTTCCACGCCGGAATAATCGATGAAGTTGATCTGCTGGGCATCAATCACCACCTGTTGCGCGGTCATGCGTTGCAAGCGCACTTGCAGATAATGGCTGGCGCCGAAAAAGATCGAGCCGCCCACTCGCAGGACATCCGCCTCGCCTTCGCGAAATTGCTGCACCCGCGGCTGTGAGGTGCGCTTGAGATAAAAGAACAGCGAGGCCAGTACGCCGGCATAAATGGCGGTTTGCAGTTCGAGCAGCAGCGTGGCCAGGCAGGTCAGGCCCATGACCAGGAATTCCGAGCGACTCACGCGGTACAACGCACGGATACCCCGGTGGTCCACCAGGCCCCAGGCGATCAGCAAGATACTGCCGGCCATGGCGGGAATGGGAATGTGCGCGATCAGTTTCGCCCCGGCGACTGCAAACAACGCCACCCACAAAGCCGAGAACACGCCGGCCAGGGGTGAGCGCGCGCCCGCTTCATAACTGAGGCCGGAACGGGTGAAGGAACCGGCTGACAGTGATCCGGCAAAAAAACCTCCGACGATATTGGAAAGCCCCTGCGCCCGGACTTCCTGGTTCGCATCGAGCAATTGCCCGGAGCGCACCGACAGCGAACGGGCAATGGACAGGCTGGTCACCAACCCGAGCATGCCCACCGCCACGGCACCGGGCAGCAGGCGCAGGATCAACTCGAGGTCCAATGGCAGCGGGGTGAACGGTGGCAGGCGCCCGGCGAAGGCGCTGACCAGCGCCACATGCCCGAACATCCCAGGCCACAACCAGACCACCAGGCTGCTGATGACCAAAGTTATCAATAGGCTCGGCCAACGCGGCAGCAAGCGCTTGAGCACGACTCCCACCACCAGCGTCCCCAGACCCAGCAGCAACGAAGGTTTATCCACAGCCCCGATGTGGCTGAACAACATGAGCAGGCTCTTCAGGGCTGTGGCTTCATTCGGCAAGTCCAGGCCCAGCAGGTTCGGCAACTGCCCCAGCGCAATGACAATCGCCGCACCCAGCGTAAAACCCAGCACCACCGAGTGCGAAACAAAATTGACCAGCGCCCCGAAACGCAACAGTCCAAGCAGCCATTGGAAAATTCCCGCCAACACCGTCAGTAACAGGATCAACATGATGTAGTCCTGGCTAGCGGGCACGGCCAAAGGGCTGACAGTGGCGTACAGGACAATGGAGATCGCTGCCGTGGGACCACAGATCAAGTGCCACGACGAGCCCCACAGGCAGGCGATCAGCACCGGCACGATCGCCGCGTACAAGCCGTACTCCGGCGGCAAACCGGCAATCAGGGCGTAGGCAATGGACTGCGGCAACGCGAGAATCGCGCCGCTGAGGCCGACGATCAGGTCACGGCCGACACTGGCCCGGGTCTGCCGAGGAAGCCAGCTCAGGAAAGGGAAAAGCGAATGGCGGGTGGGGATTGCCATGGGGCCTCAAAAAACGGGGTTTGGCGCAAGAGTATCAGGTGAGCCAATGTGGCGAGGGAGCTTGCTCCGTCGCCACAAAAGCCGGCTCGCCATTATGCCTAGAGCTTGGCCTTCACCGCCGCCAGCGCATCCTTGCCATCAACGGTCTTCACGCCGTCCAGCCATTTATCCAGCACCGCCGGATTAGCTTTGATCCAGGCCTTGGCCGCTTCGGCGTTGCTGACCTTCTTGTTCACCACTTCGGCCATGATGCTGTTTTCCATTTCCTGGGTGAAGCTCAGGTTGGTCAGCAGCTTGCCGACGTTCGGGCAGGCCTGTGCATAACCTTTGCGCGTCAGCGTGTAGACGCTGCCGGTGTCGCCGAAGTATTTCTCGCCGCCCTTGAGGTAATGCATCTTCAGTTGCACATTCATCGGGTGCGGGGTCCAGCCGAGGAAGGTCACGAATTTCTGTTTCTTCACGGCCCGGGAGACTTCCGCCAGCATCGCCTGCTCGCTGGATTCCACCAGTTTCCAGTCACCCATGCTGAAATCGTTGGTCTTGATGATCTCCTTGAGCGAAAGGTTGGCCGGGGCGCCAGAGCCGATGCCGTAGATCTTCTTATCGAATTTGTCGGCGAACTTGTTCAGGTCGGCAAAGTTATGCACACCCGCATCCCAGACATAGTCCGGCACCGCCAAAGTGAATTCGGTGCCATCCAGGTTTTTTGCCAGTTGCGTGACGTCACCGTTGGCGACGAATTTGTCATAGAAACCCTGCTGCGCAGGCATCCAGTTACCCAGGAATACATCAACCTGGCCGTCCTTGAGCCCGCCAAAGGTGATCGGCACGGCCAGGGTGTCGACCTTGGGCTTGTAGCCCATGCCTTCCAGCAGGAAACCGGTAATGGCATTGGTCGCGGCGATGTCGCTCCAGCCCGGATCGGCCATCTTCACCGTCTCGCAACTCTGCTCGGCCCACGCCGACACACTGCTCAACGCCAACAGCCCGGCGGTCAGTACTGTGGATAACTTTTGCATGTGCTTCCCCTTACGTTATTGGTTTATTGGGCAGGGTTGTGGATAACGGGCCTTGCGCTCCAGGTCGTCCAGGTCGATGTGGTTGCGCATGTATTGCTGACTGGCATCGACCAGCGGCTGGTGGTCCCAGCTCTTGAGTTTGCCCAGGGTCAACGCCTGGGCGACAAAACGTCGGCGCCGCTGGCTGGCGAGCACCTGTTGGTGAATGGCTGGAATATCCCATTTGGCCCGCGCTTGAGCGAGAAAATCAGCCAACAGGGATTGATGCTCAGGTGAATGGCTGAGGTCTTCCAGTTCCTTCGGATCATTGCGCACATCAAACAGCAGGCAAGGGTCATCCTCGCTGTAGATAAATTTCCACGGGCCGCGACGGATCATCATCAAAGGGCTGATGGTGCCTTCGGCCATGTACTCACCAAAGACCTCGTCATGTCCGCCCTGCCCTTGCAGGTGCGGCACCAGCGAGCGACCGTCCAGCGGCAATCCCGGTTCCAGCGTACCGCCGGCCAGTTCAACCAAGGTCGGCAGCAAGTCGGCGGTGGACACTGCGGCGCCGACGCGGCCACTGGCGAACTGGCCCGGCGCGCTGATCAATAGTGGTACGCGCGCGGCCATTTCGAACCAGTGCATTTTGTACCAGAGGCCCTTTTCCCCAAGCATGTCCCCGTGATCGCCGGAGAACACGATGATGGTGTCATCCAGCAGACCGGTTTCTTCCAGGGTTTGCAGTAACTTGCCCACATTACTGTCGATGTAGCTGCAGGCACCAAAGTAGGCGCGACGGGCGTCGCGAATCTTATCCACAGGCAACGGCTTGTCCCACAGGTCGTAGACTTTCAACAGACGCTGGGAGTGTGGATCAAGCTCAGCCTGGTCGGGGGTTTGCGGCAGCGGGATGTCTTTGTCGTCATACAAATCCCAGAACGCCTTGGGAATCGTGTACGGATCGTGTGGGTGCGTCATCGATACGGTCAGGCAAAACGGTTGGTCGCCGTCTTCGCGAATGTGATCGAACAGGTATTGCTGGGCCTTGAACACCACCTCTTCGTCGAAATCCAGCTGATTGGTGCGCACGCAGGGCCCGGCCTGCAACACCGAGGACATGTTGTGATACCAACTCGGCCGTACATCCGGCTCATCCCAATTCACGGCCCAACCGTAATCGGCCGGGTAAATGTCACTGGTGAGGCGTTCCTCATAGCCGTGCAACTGGTCCGGCCCGCAAAAATGCATCTTGCCGGACAGCGCCGTACGATAGCCGAGGCGGCGCAGGTAATGGGCATAAGTCGGAACGTCCGCAGGGAAGTCCGCCGCGTTGTCGTAGGCGCCGATCTTGCTCGGCAACTGGCCGCTCACCAATGTAAAACGCGACGGCGCGCAGAGCGGACTGTTGCAATACGCAGCGTCGAACACGACGCCCTGCTCGGCCAGGCGTGACAGATTCGGCAGCTTGATCGGCGACGGACCGTAGATCGGCAACATTGGCGCGGCCATTTGATCGGCCATGATAAAAAGAATGTTCTTGCGCTTCATGTATTCGCGGCATTCCATAGTGAGCGGTTATGCGATATTGCTGCGATTGAGCATGTAGCCCATGCTCTTTGGGGTAAAGCCCATGCAAGATAATGACTAGGATAAGCACAGCTTATGTATGACGCCTTGGGTGACCTGTCCCTGGACCTGTTCCGCACCTTCGAATCAGCGGCTCGCCAGCAAAGCTTCACGGCAGCCGCGATTGAGCTGGGTACCACACAACCGGCCATCAGCCAGCAGATCAAACGATTGGAGGAACAACTCGGCGCACGGTTGTTCGATCGCATCTACCGAGGCATCGAATTGACCGAGGCCGGTTCGATTCTGTTCGAACAGGTCCAGGCCGGCTTGCAGAGCATCGACGCCGGGCTCAACGCGATCACTGCCCAGCACCAGCACGAGGTGCTGCAAGTCGCGACGGACTTTGCCTTCGCCGCTTACTGGTTGATGCCACGCCTGCATCGATTTCATGCAGCCAACCCACAGGTGGACGTTAGCCTGGTGACCAGCGAGCGCAACCACAACATGCTGCGCACGGATATTGACGTTGCGGTCCTGTTCGGCGACGGTCGCTTCAAACAGGGCGAAAGTCGTTGGCTTTTCAGCGAAGAAGTCTATCCCGTATGCAGCCCGCTGCTGCTCAAGGAACGCCCCCTGCCCTTGCCGGCCCAGGCCCTGTCGGAATTCCCCTTGCTGCATTTGCGCGGCGGCAGCAGCAGCTGGTTCGAGTGGAGTGGCGTATTCCGTGAGCTGGGCATCACGTCGCTGCCAGCTCCCGGTCAATTGCGCTTCGACAACTACACGCTACTTATCCAGGCGGCAATCGGCGGCCAAGGCGTCGCCATCGGCTGGCGACACCTTGTGGATAACTTGCTGGCGCAGGGGCTGCTGTGCCGACCGATCGCCGAGACGGTGCTTTCCCGGCTGGGGTACTACGTGGTCCTGCCCCAGCGTAAGCGCCGTGGCGTGCTGATCAAGTTGTTCGTGGATTGGCTGATGGAAGAACAGGCCAATAGTGCGGAGTCGTTGACGGGGTTGCCGCTGCCTTCTATTGCGGTTTGAGCACCTCAAGTAGCCGAGACAAAGCTGACATGCTCACCGATGTGCAGATTGAGGCGCAGTTCGTCGGCAATGCCGACCGCTACACGGCTCAGGCGCTCCAGGGATTCGGCCATGCCGGGCTCCAGGCTGGTGCTGACGTGGCTGAAATGTTCGATGCTCAACCCCTGCACGGCATAAGGCGCATTGACGAGTGTCCATTGCAGGGCACTGTTTTTCAGGGCATCAAGGATTTCTTCGGCGGCGTGGCGCTGCAAGTCATCGTCTGTCTGCTCTTCTTCCAGCACGGCAAAATTGCCCACCAGGAACAGCCGGGGAATCTTCACCGCCTGCATGCCAGCAATTAGCGCATCCACAGCCAGGACCTGCTCCACAGGACCGGGGATGAGCGTGCGCTCCACTTGTTCGCTGTTCATTGGCAGTCCCGGCGCGTTCAACAGGCACACCACAGCGTTGGCGCCGGCGACGCTCTGCTTGACTCGTTCGGGGTCGAAGAGATCCCCGGTCTTGGCGCGCAGGCCCGGGCGCGGCGCCAGGGCGGTAAGATCATCCAAAATGGCGATGACTTCATGCTGACGTCGCAGCATTTCAGCCATCAACGCACTGCCGAGGCTGCTCATGGCACCGTAAAGCACCACTTTAATGACCGGGGTTTCGGCGTTTTTCATTGGCTGACTTTCCTTTTCTACAGCGTGTAATGGCTCTGACCCGTGGTTTACCGCGAGGGTTCGGCTGGTCTTTCGAGGAGTGACAGATGCAACGGATCAAGGGCTATCACGCCCACGTATATTTCGACGCAGAAACTCTCGAGCAGGCGCGAGCCCTGTGCGAGGAAGCGGCGCAGCTGTTTACGCTGAAAATGGGCCGCGTCCATCAGCGTCCGGTCGGCCCGCATCCGGACTGGAGTTGTCAGTTGGCGTTCGATCCGCAGTACATCGGCGTCGTCTTGCCGTGGCTGGCCCTCAACCGCAAGGGGCTGGTGATTTTCATGCACCCGGAGACTGGCGATGACCTGGCCGATCACACTGATCATGCGATCTGGATGGGCGCGGTGCGGCCGCTGAATCTTTCGGCATTTGAAGTGAAACGCTGATTGTTTTTGTGGCGAGGGGATTTATCCCCGCTGGGGCGCGAAGCGGCCCCTAAATCTGTCATCGCGCAATTTTTTTGATCGTTCCCACGCTCTGCGTGGGAATGCATCCCGTGACGCTCTGCGTCACCTTCCAGAAGCGGAACGCGGAGCGTCCCGGGCGACATTCCCACGCAGGAGCGTGGGAACGATCGGTATGTATTTCCAGCCTTAAAAATCAGATGGTTGCAATTTGTTCCATGAGAGCTTGCTCCCGCTCGGTCGCGCAGCGGCCGCAAAATCATGGGGCCGCTGCGCAGCCCAGCGGGAGCAAGCTCCCTCGCCACAACAGCACAACAGCACAACAGCACAACAGCAATCCATCAGCAACACAGGCACGCTTGGCCAATCATCAGCCATTTTTGTGGCGAAAGGCTGCTGAAAGCTTGCGCGATTAGGATCGCCTCACCTACCGGCAATAGACCGGTGGCCTAAAACGAGTCTTCGTTAGCTCGTGCGGCCCTTTTAACAACAACAATGGTGATTCTGATGTCCGCTGCTTCCCGTCCCGCTGCACCCACTCCATCCGTCCCCCTCGTGCTTTGCATTTCGCGCTGACCTGTCCGGTTCGCATTTCATAGCCGCGCCACGCCTGGAGTATTTCCCATGCTGACTTTCCTTGGCTTCGCCATGGTCATCACGTTCATGTTCCTGATCATGACCAAGCGCCTGTCCGCGCTGATCGCCCTGATCATCATCCCGATCCTGTTCGCCCTGTTCGGTGGCTTCGCGCCGAAAATCGGCCCGATGATGCTCGAAGGCATCACCAAGCTCGCCCCGACCGGGGTGATGCTGATGTTCGCGATTCTCTATTTTGCCCTGATGATCGACTCCGGCCTGTTCGACCCGGCCGTGCGCAAGATCCTCAAGCTGGTCAAGGGCGACCCGTTGAAAGTTTCGGTCGGTACCGCCGTCCTGGCGCTCGTCGTTTCCCTCGATGGTGACGGCGCGACCACTTATATGATCTGCGTAGCCGCGATGCTGCCGCTCTACAGCCGCATCGGCATGAGCCCACGCATCATGGCCGGCCTGATCATCCTCGCCGGCGGCGTCATGAACATGACCCCGTGGGGTGGCCCGACCGCCCGGGCAGCCAGTGCGCTGCATGTGGATCCGTCCGACATCTTTGTGCCGATGATCCCAGCGATGCTGGCCGGCGTCGTGGCGATCCTGGCGATTGCCTATATGTACGGCAAACGCGAGCGTGCCCGCCTGGGTGAATTGCACCTGGCCGGTGATGAAATGGACCACAGCGAAATCAGCGTTTCGCAGTTTCCGGATGCCCGCCGTCCGAAGTTGATCTGGTTCAACGGCGCGCTGACCCTGGCCCTGATGTGCACCCTGATTGCCGGCTTGCTGCCATTGCCCGTGCTATTCATGGTGGCTTTCAGCATTGCGATGATCGTCAACTACCCATGCCTGCAACAGCAGAA
This sequence comes from Pseudomonas sp. SWRI92, assembly GCF_014268685.1. Classification (NCBI taxonomy): domain Bacteria; kingdom Pseudomonadati; phylum Pseudomonadota; class Gammaproteobacteria; order Pseudomonadales; family Pseudomonadaceae; genus Pseudomonas; species Pseudomonas sp. SWRI92. The sequence goes on along the minus strand of NZ_JABWQY010000002.1, from coordinate 242,037 downwards.
AGACCGCGTCGCGGCGCACGCCGGCAGCGTGTTGGCGGTGGTCGGGCTGATTTTCGCGGCGGGGATTTTCACCGGCATCCTGACCGGCACCGGCATGGTCGATGCCATGTCCAAGAGCTTGCTGGCGGTTATTCCGGAGTTCCTCGGTCCTTACCTGGCGGTCATTACCGCGCTGGTGAGCATGCCGTTCACTTTCTTCATGTCGAACGATGCATTTTATTACGGGGTGTTACCGGTTTTGGCCGAAGCCGCCAGCCATTACGGCATCACCGCCGTCGAAATGGCCCGTGCTTCCATCGTCGGCCAGCCCGTTCACCTGCTGAGCCCGCTGGTTCCGTCGACTTACCTGCTGGTGGCGCTGGCCGGGATCGAGTTCGGCGATCACCAACGCTTCACCTTGAAGTGGGCAGTGCTGGTTTGCCTGTGCATAATGTTCGCCGCCTTGCTGATGGGGATTTTTCCGCTGTTCAGCACTCTATAAAAGCATCGCCCGCTGCGGCGCCCCTGTCGGACAACCGAAGGGGCACGGCGCGGCCTAACACTCGCTCAAAGGAACTCACATGGAATGGCTGACCAACCCGGAAATATGGGTTGCCTTCTTTACCCTGACCGCCCTGGAAATCGTCCTGGGCATCGATAACATCATCATGATCTCGATCCTGGTCAGCCGCATGCCCAAGCACATGCAGGCGCGCACCCGGATTTTCGGCCTGGCCTTGGCCATGATCACGCGGATCCTGTTGCTGCTGTCCATTACCTGGGTCATGCGCCTGACGGCCGATCTGTTCGAAGTGTTCGGCCAGGGCATTTCCGGTCGTGACCTGATCCTGTTCTTCGGTGGCCTGTTCCTGCTGTGGAAAAGCTCCCAGGAGATGTACCACGCGCTGGAAGGTGAAGACGAAACCAACGATGAGCCTTCGGGCAAGGGCGGCAGCTTCATCTACACCATCGTCCAGATCGCGATCATCGACATCGTGTTCTCGCTGGATTCGGTGATCACCGCAGTCGGCATGGTCTCCCATGTCCCGGTGATGGTGGCGGCAATCATCGTGGCTGTGCTGGTGATGATGCTGGCGGCGGGTACTATCAGCAGCTTCATCGACAAGCATCCGTCGCTGAAGATGCTGGCGCTGTCGTTCCTGCTGGTGGTCGGTACCGTGCTGATCGCCGAGTCGTTCGAGGTGCATGTGCCAAAAGGCTACGTCTACTTCGCGATGGCGTTTTCGCTGGCGGTGGAAGCGATCAACATCAAGATGCGTATCGCCATGGCGCGCAAGCGCAAGCAACAGGATCCGGTGAAACTGCGCAAGGATTTTCCCGGTCAGTAATGGTGTAGGGCGATAAACAAAGGGGCTCTTGGAGCCCCTTTTTCATACCTGCAGATAAGTGAGCTGTTGCGCAACATTCAAGATCCGCAACGTCCTTGCCGAAACCGTCTTATGACAGTTTTGTTTCAAACGATTCTTTAGCTGTGCAATGCTGGCGCCCGAACCGTTCGCCAACTACAGCTTAAGTACAAGTAGAACGATGTGGCACCGTCAATTTGTCCCGTTGGGACGCTAACAGGGGGCTCCTCATGCTGACCCTGCTGAATCTACTCTCCGCCGTGGCCTTGCTGATCTGGGGCACACATATCGTCCGTACCGGCATTTTGCGGGTCTACGGCTCGAACCTGCGCCATGTCATTGGCCAGAACATGTCCAAGCGCTGGCTGGCGTTTATCGCAGGGATCATGGTCACGGCCATGGTCCAGAGCAGCAATGCCACGGCGATGCTTGTTACGTCCTTCGTCGGCCAAGGGCTGATGACGCTGACCCCTGCCCTGGCGACCATGCTCGGTGCGGATGTCGGCACCGCCTTGATGGCCCGCGTGCTTACCCTGGACCTGTCGTGGTTGTCACCGCTGCTGATTTTCCTCGGGGTGATTTTCTTTCTGTCGCGCAAGCAGACCCGTGTCGGGCAAATGGGCCGGGTCGGCATCGGCCTCGGCCTGATCATCCTGGCCCTGCAATTGATCGTCGAAGCCGCTGCGCCGATCACCCAGGCCCAGGGCGTGAAAGTGATTTTCGCCTCGCTGACCGGCGACATCCTGCTCGATGCCTTGGTCGGCGCGCTGTTCGCCATGATTTCCTATTCCAGCCTGGCGGCCGTGTTGCTGACCGCGACACTGGCGGGCGCCGCCGTGATCAGTTTGCCAGTGGCCATCGGCCTGGTGATCGGTGCCAACATCGGCAGCGGCATCCTGGCCTTCCTCAGCACCAGCATGCAGAACGCCGCCGGACGCCAAGTAGCGCTGGGCAGCCTGCTGTACAAGCTGATCGGCCTGGTGCTGATCATTCCGGTGCTCGATCCACTGGTGGGCTGGCTGGACAGTCTGGATTTCAGTCCCCAGGAAACCGTCATTGGCTTCCACTTGCTCTACAACTCCGTGCGTTGCCTGGTCCTGCTGCCAAGCGTGGGACCCATGGGCAGGTTGTGTGCCTGGCTGCTGCCGGAACGTGCGGAAATCAATGGTACGGCCGCGTCTCGGCATCTGGACCCCGCCGCCCTCGCCACCCCGAGCCTGGCGCTGGCGAACGCGGCCCGGGAAACCTTGCGCATCGGCGACCTGATCGAAAACATGCTCGAAGCCATGCTCGGCGTGCTGCGTGGCGAGCAAACGGCAATCACCCAGCAAGTGCGCGGCATGAGCGACGATGTCGAAGCGCTGTGCAGCGCCATCAAGCTTTATATGGCGCAAATGCCGCGTGAGGACCTCAGCGAGCAGGACAGTCGTCGCTGGGCGGAAATCATCGAGCTTGCGATCAATCTCAAGCTGGCCAGCGACCTCATCGAGCGCATGTTGCGCAAGGTCCAGCAACAGAAAACCTCGCAACGTCGATCTTTCTCCGAGGTGGGCCTGGAAGAACTGGCGGGGTTGCACAGCCATCTGATCGCCAACCTGCGCCTGGGGTTGTCGGTGTTCCTCAGCGCCGACCGGGAAAGCGCTCGCCAACTGCTGCGGGAGAAACGGCGTTTTCGCGCACAGGAACGGCGAATGGCCCACGCCCATGTCAGCCGCCTGCACCGCAAGGTCGTGCAGAGTATCGAGACCAGTTCCCTGCACCTGGAGCTGATCGCCGACATGAGGCGCTTGAATTCGCTGTTCTGCGGCAGCGCCTATGTGGTGCTGGAAACCTCGGAGATCGGCGCGCTGGCCGTTGATGAAATTTCCGACATCACGCATTCGCCTTGAACGACTGGCGCCTGGGCCAGTCATTAAAAAGGGCCGGACCTCAAGCCAATCGAGCCAGACTACTCCCACGGTCATGAACACAGCGTAAACCCAAAGTGGGAACGCACCTGCTCGCGATAGGGCTGGTCCGCAATCATGGATCTTCATTCAGCCGCCAGGAAGCTCGCTATGCGTTGCCTGTTACTCGCCCTGCTTTTGTTCGGTTCCCTACCCGTGGCTGCCCTGGACCGGTTCCAGGTCGAAGGCTACACATTGCCCAATGGCATGCAGCTGTTGCTCAAGCCCGGCAACGACCGTGGACACGTGGCGATTCGGCTGGTGGTCGGCGTGGGCCTTGATGATTTCAAGTGCGCCGACAAGGAGCTGCCGCATCTGCTTGAGCACTTGCTGTTCAGCGGTGTCGACGATAGCGGCGAAGGCGGCCTGGAAGAACGCATGCAGGCGTTGGGCGGCGAATGGAACGCCTTTACCAGCAATGCCGATACCACATTCGTTATCGAGGCGCCCGCGAGCAATCAACGCAAGGTCCTGGATTTGTTGCTGGCGCTGCTGACCCGCACCCGCATTGACGACAAGGCCCTGCAAGCGGCCAAACGAGTGGTTGAACGCGAAGACGGCGGGCATTACACCCATCTCCAACGCTGGCTTGATCGCCAGGACATCGGCCACAAGGCCAGCAATCAGTTGGCCGTGGAACTGGGCTTGCGCTGCGCGGAACGGGCCGAAGTCGAGCACCTCACCCTTGCGAAAATCGAGCAGGTGCGCGAGGCCTGGTATGCCCCCAACAACATGACGCTGATTGTCGTCGGCGACCTCGACCGTCTGCTCCCGGCCTATCTGGAGCGTACGTATGGCGAACTCGAACCGGTCGAGCCCAGCGTCCACGCACCGCTGCCGCAAATCCGCTACAGCGCGGTCACCAAACGCAACCTGATCCGCGGCCTGGTCGGCGATGGCGCCAAGCTTCACTGGTTGTTTCCAGAGCCGGTGCTGGAGCAGCAACACGACGAAACCTTCGACTTGCTCAAGGATTACCTGGACTGGGCGCTCTATCGTCAGCTGCGCCTGGCCAACAACCTGTCCTATGGCCCTTGGGCGGAACGGGAAGTGTTGGGTGGCGTCGGCTTCATGGGCCTGAACGCCGACCTGAGCCGCGAGGACCTGCCCCAGGCCGAGCAGGCGCTGGAAGCGCTGCGTACCACCTTGCTCAAGGACGGCCTGGACCCCGAGAGCTTCGTGCGGATCAAACGCGCGGCCATTGCCCATCAATCCTGGGCCGTTCAAGGCAACAGCGCACTGGCCGATTATTACTGGAGCGCGCTGGGCGACTACGAAGACGGCCGCTTCGCCAATCCAGCGGCCCGCTTGCAGGAGGTCAGCCTGGAACAAGCCAACCAGGCCCTGCGCGAGCTCCTCAAGGACCCGGGTTACTTGCGGATCGAGAAGCCGTTGGTCAGTGATGACCAACTGGTCTGGGGATTGGCCACCTTGGTGGCATTGTTACTGTTGCTGCTGGCCTGGCGACTGCGTCGCAGGGCGCGACGGAACCCGGAATGAATGGGCAGTGGTACTCTGTCAGCGATATTTCTACGACTTACTGTGAAACTGCCGAATGCCGAACCTGACTCATTTAATCCAGCGCATCCTCGAATTGATGAAGCGCTACCCAGGGGTCATCGCGCTCGGCGGTTTCATTTCCGGGGTCGGCAGTTTCATGCTGGTGGACCGTCAGCAAGGCCTGGCGACCTGGATCGCCATCATGATGTTGGTGAGCTGGCTCTGGCTGATGCTGGAAAACAGCCTGACCCGGCTGTTCACCAAGATTTTCAAACGGGAGATCCCCCAGCCGCTGTTGCGTTACGCCACGCAGATGATTCACCAGGAAAGCCTGTTTTTCGTCCTGCCGTTTTTCTTCATCACCACCACTTGGAACAGTAGCCAACTGCTGTTTACCGGCCTGCTCGCCGCGGCGGCGCTGGTCTCGATCATCGATCCCCTGTACTACAAATGGCTCGCGCCCCGGCGCTGGGCCTTCCTGGCGCTGCATACGCTGACGCTGTTCGCCGCCCTGCTCACCGCGCTGCCGGTGATCCTGCACCTGACCACCGACCAGAGCTTCAAGCTGGCGCTGGGCATCGCCATGCTGCTGTCGTTCCCAAGCCTGGCCTCGATCTTTCCGATCCGCACCGTGCGCAACGCCCTGGCGATTCTGTGCATCACCTTGGGGATTGGCGCCGCCGGCTGGGTGCTGCGCTCCTGGGTGCCACCCGCCACGCTGTGGATGACCGAAGTCGCGATCAGCACCCAGCTGGAAGACCGCACGCCGGGCGCCAGCCTGAAGGAAGTCAGCGCCGCCCAGATTCGCAGCAATGGCCTGTACGCCTACACCGCCATCAACGCGCCGCGGGGCCTTGATGAGCGGATTTACCACGTCTGGCAATTCAACGGCAAAGAGGTGGACCGTATCGCCCTGGATATTCATGGCGGGCGCAAGGAAGGCTATCGCGCCTGGACCCACAAGCAGAACTTCCCCGGCGACCCGACGGGCAAGTGGCAAGTGCGGGTGCTGACCGAGAATGGCCAGTTGATCGGCGTGTTGCGGTTCAAGGTGAATCCTTGAACCCTGCCCCTCAACCAAAGAACCAGTAGCAAACCCCGATCGCCGCCACCACACCGGCGAGTTCAGCGAGCAACGCGCAGCCCACGGCGTGGCGCGCCCGCTGGATACCCACGGCGCCGAAATAGACCGCCAGCACATAGAACGTGGTTTCGGTACTGCCCTGGATGGTCGCCGCCACCAGGGCCGGGAAGCTGTCCACCCCGGACGTCTTCATGGTTTCGATCAGCATCGCCCGGGCGGCACTGCCGGAAAACGGCTTGACCATGGCGGTCGGCAGCGCATCGACGAAGCGCGTGTCCCAGCCGGCCCACTCCACCAGGTGCCGGATGCCGTCCAAGCCGAAGTCCAGCGCGCCCGAGGCACGCAGCACGCCGACGGCACAGAGCATCGCCACCAGGTACGGCAGGAGGTTCTTCGCAACGTCGAACCCTTCCTTCGCGCCTTCGACAAACGCCTCATACACCTTGACCTTGCGCAGCGCGCCCACCACCAGGAACAGGATGATCAGGCCGAACAGCGTCAGGTTGCCAAGGATCGACGACAGCCCCGCCAACGCTGTGGCCGAGAGCGTCGCCAGCAACGCCATGAAGCCGCCCAGCACCAGCGCACCCGGGATCAGATAAGCCAGCACCACCGGATCCCACAGGCGCAGGCGCTGCATGAAGGCCACCGAAAGCAGCCCCACCAGCGTCGACGCGCTGGTGGCGAGCAGGATCGGCAGGAACACCAAGGTCGGGTCCGGCGCGCCTTGCTGGGCGCGGTACATGAAGATCGTCACCGGCAGCAGTGTCAGCGACGAAGCGTTGAGGACCAGGAACAGGATCTGCGCGTTGCTGGCGATGGTCGGGCTGGGGTTGAGGTCTTGCAAGGCGCGCATGGCCTTGAGGCCGATGGGGGTGGCGGCGTTGTCCAGTCCCAGGCCGTTGGCAGCGAAATTAAGGGTGATCAGGCCGATCGCCGGATGGCCAGCGGGGACTTCCGGCATCAAACGTAAAAACAGCGGGCCGAGGGCCTTGGCCAGCCAATCGACGATGCCGGCTTTTTCCGCGATGCGCAGGAAGCCCAGCCACAGCGTCAAGGTACCAAACAGCAAGACCATGACCTCGACCGAGAGCTTGGCCATGGCGAAGATGCTTTCCACCATGGCCGCGAAAATCCCGGCGTTGCCGCCGATCAGCCACTGCGCCATTGCCGACACGGCCGCCACGATAAAGAAGCCAAGCCACAGGCCATTGAGCATCGGTAAAGTCCCCCGGAAGATGCGGCGAATGATAGCGGGGCTGGCCGAAACGACAAACCCCGGATTTCTCCGGGGTTGGCCTGTACGTTACATACGCTTGCGATGATCCAGGAAATGAATCAACGGTTGGACGTTTCACCGGCCGGCAGCGACTCTTTGCTGCGCCAGTGCGGCAGGGAGTTCCAGTAGCGCTGGCCCTTGGCATCGTCATACATGCCTTCCCAACGGGAAATGACCAGCACGGCCAAGGCGTTGCCGATAACGTTCAGCGCCGTGCGTGCCATGTCCATGACGCGGTCGACACCCGCGATGAACGCCAGGCCCTCCAACGGAATGCCAACACTGCCCAAGGTCGCCAGCAGCACCACGAACGATACGCCCGGCACGCCAGCGATGCCCTTGGAGGTCACCATCAGGGTCAATACCAGCAGCAGTTGCTGGCTGAGGGACAAGTCGATGCCATACAACTGGGCGATGAAAATCGCCGCGATACTTTGATACAGCGTCGAGCCGTCAAGGTTGAAGGAATAACCGGTAGGCACCACGAAGCTGCAAATGGCCTTTGGCGCACCGTACGCTTCCATCTTCTCGATGATGCGCGGCAGCACCGTCTCGGAGCTGGCGGTGGAGTAGGCCAGCACCAGCTCATCCTTGAAGATGCGCATCAGCTTGATCACCGAGAAGCCGAACAGGCGCGCGATCAGGCCGAGCACCACGAAGGCGAAGAACGCGATGGCGACATAAACCAGGATCACCAGCTTCGCCAGCGGCAGCAGGGAAGCGAAACCGAAATTGGCGACGGTCACTGCGATCAGGGCGAACACGCCGATAGGGGCGTATTTCATGATCATGTGAGTGACCTTGAACATGCTTTCCGATACGCCCTGGAACATTCTTACCAGCGGGTCGCGCAGATCCGATTGCAGGCTGGACAACCCGAGGCCGAACAGAACCGAGAAGAAAATGATCGGCAGCATTTCGCCACGCGCGACGGCCGCGAAAATGTTGGAAGGAATCAGGTTGAGAATGGTCTCGACGAACGCATGTTCATGTTGGACTTCAGCGGCGGTGGCCTGGTACTTGGAAATGTCCACAGTTCCCAGGGTGCTCATATCAATGCCATTGCCCGGCTGGAAGAAATTCGCCAGGAGCAAGCCGACGACGATGGCGATCGTGGTGACGACTTCGAAATAAACGATGGTCTTGAAGCCGATCCGCCCTAGCTTCTTCGCATCTCCCACCCCGGCAATGCCGACAATCAGCGAGGAGATGACGATGGGGATCACGATCATCTTGATCAGACGGATAAAGATATCGCCTGCCGGTTGCAGCACGTTGCTGATCCACCAGGCCTTCTCGGCACTGAAGTGGTTGAGCAGCGCGCCGATTGCAATCCCGAGTACCAGACCGATGAGGATCTGCCAGGCGAGGCTTAATTTTGCCTTCTTCATATCATTACCCTTACTTCAGTTGGACTCGGGCAGGGCGCGGACTGACCGCCAATGACGTCAGTAGCCATGCTTCCGCCCCGTACAAGATCACCCGGAGCGCGTACGGCGCGCTTACTGGCAGGCGAAAAAAGGCGCAACTATTGCCATGCAAGGGGGGATCGTCTAATGCCGTAAACGCCTACCCTATGCCGAATCGGCATGAGATTTACAAATCGAAACGTTCGTCCCAAGCGGTTCGGATACGACATTCAATCAGGCATAAACGCCGTCAACCGGCCATTTCAGCGTAGTAGGGCTTGGTTTCGCAGGTAGGAGGATTCGATGAAAGGCTGCCCGGGTAAAGGGCTTTGACCGGCCAAACAGCTTCAGCGCTCTCCGATATACGGTCACGCGCCGATGGTCGTGGCGACCGAGCGAGACAATATGCCGCGGCGTTGTGCCGGGGAGGCCAAAAAATAGCCAACCGCTCTAGCGAAGGGTTTAGCGAACTCAAGCTCTACGCAAGTTCGCCAAGTCTGCGCGACTTTGCGAACTTGCGTTGCAGCTTTTTACCTGACCCGGCCCTTTCGCAGGCACCCCTTGTGCCCGTAGGTCACTCCGACCCTGATGGTCAGAACGTCCCAGCCCCCTGGTCATGCTTAGGCCCTCCTCGGGCTTCGCAGGAAGAAAAGCAGGGCTGCTTTTCTCGTTTCAAGAAATCAGTACCAGTTTGGATCTTTCTTGAGCTGTTCCATTAACAGTTCTTGCATACCTTCATCGGGATTGCCGAGGAAGCGATAGTCCGCATGACGGGTTGGCGACTTGTCGGTCGGGAGGCCCACGGGCACCTCGACCAACATGGCGTAGGCATCGTCCTTGTCGAAACTGACGGCTACGATCAGACGCTTGCTCTTGCAGGTATCCTGGGTTTCGCACAATGGCCCGACCAGGTATTGGTCGCCATCCTCCTCGACCGCATTCATTTGCTCGGAGGCACCGGTCAGGTTCATGACCCACTCCGGCAGACGTTCTTCCTTCTTGACCACTCCCTGCCAGGTCTCACGGTACTGCGGGTCTGCCTGAAGCAGTTGATTGACCCGCATCTGCCCATCATTGGCAGCCATTGCCATGGCGCTGCCGCCCAGTAGCAGGGCGGCGGCCAGTCCTTTGAATGACACGCTCATGATCAGCCTCGGCCGCGACGACCAAAAAAGAAGGAGGCGATGAACATGACCAGGAACACGACAAAGAGAATTTTGGCGATGCCCGTGGCGGTGCCCGCGATACCACCGAAGCCCAGTACTGCGGCGATGATGGCAATGATCAGGAAGGTAATTGCCCAGCTCAACATGGTGATTCTCCTTACGCTTTTCTATTTAGTTAGGGTCTGGCGATGATGGTTCCGGCGTAACGGACAGCCGGTTTATCGAATTAGAAAACCCAGCGCTGTTCACGAGGCATCTCAGTCAACGGCTGCGCCTCGTCGACGGACATCATTCGCATCGAAGCCGAGGCTTGCGCGAGGTTGCCGGCGGCGATGAAATGGGTTTGGGGAGCACGGTACGTCGAGACCAGGGGCGCTTCCGGTTGTTGGCTTTCATGCCAAAGCAACAACTGCTGACCCGCCACAAGCGTGACCAGCAATGCGAGGACGGCCCACAGACCCTGCTGGATATGCAGGGAGGTAATGCGAAACTGGGCGGCACGTTGACGATTCATCCTGAAATTCCTCCGCACCCTAGCGGTGATCTGGTTGAGGCGCTCTAAAACGCCACGTTGATCGGATCATTGCAGTCGGCATGCCAGAAATTTGCTCTCAATAAATGCCTTTAAAATCAACTAGTTAATGGCGCCGCCAAAAGAGCTGAGGGCGCATCCTGCACGATGGGCCAGATGCACGTCGTGCGTTCTGCACGACCCTTCAGAAACTCGGGTATAAGATTCTTTTTGAATTGACAGTCGGAAACGGATGTCGGAATGAGCGAGCCGAACCGTGGGAAGCGAAGAGAAACTAAAAAATTGATGAAAATCAGGCTCTTATATTCAGAACGTCCACAACGAAGCCTTCGATGGGTATTATTCGGTCAGAATCGACCATGCAACTTGCCCGATTTTTCTGACACTAACCATCATCATTCACTAAAGGAGCGTAGGAAAAATGGAATCCGCCACTGAGCATCAAGGCCGCATTCTGCTGGTAGACGATGAGTCCGCCATCCTGCGTACCTTCCGTTATTGCCTGGAAGACGAAGGCTACAGCGTCGCCACCGCCAACAGTGCCGCGCAGGCCGAAGCCCTGCTGCAACGCCAGGTGTTTGACCTGTGCTTCCTTGATTTACGCCTGGGTGAGGACAACGGCCTCGATGTATTGGGACAGATGCGTATCCAGGCGCCCTGGATGCGCGTCGTTATCGTCACCGCCCACTCGGCTGTGGACACCGCCGTCGATGCGATCCAGGCCGGGGCCGCCGATTATCTGGTCAAGCCTTGCAGCCCGGACCAATTGCGCTTGGCGACCGCCAAGCAACTGGAAGTACGCCAGCTGTCCGCCAGGCTCGAAGCATTGGAAGGCGAGGTGCGCAAGCCAAAGGACGGCCTCGATTCCCACAGTCCGGCGATGAAAGTGGTCCTCGAGACTGCCCGTCAGGTTGCCAATACCGACGCGAACATTCTGATCCTCGGCGAGTCCGGCACCGGCAAGGGCGAACTCGCACGGGCCATCCATGGCTGGAGCAAACGCGCGAAAAAATCCTGTGTCACCATCAACTGCCCGTCGTTGACCACCGAACTGATGGAAAGCGAATTGTTCGGTCACAGCCGCGGTGCGTTTACCGGAGCCAGCGAAAGCACGTTGGGTCGGGTCAACCAGGCCGATGGCGGCACGCTGTTTCTTGACGAAATCGGCGATTTTCCCCTGGCTTTACAGCCAAAGTTGTTGCGTTTCATCCAGGACAAAGAGTACGAGCGGGTCGGTGACCCCGTCACCCGTCGGGCCGATGTGCGCATTCTCGCGGCCACCAACCTGAATCTTGAGGACATGGTGCGTGATGGGCGCTTCAGGGAAGATCTGCTGTATCGCCTGAACGTCATTACCTTGCACCTGCCGCCGCTGCGCGAGCGGACCGAGGACATCCTGACCCTCGCCGACCGCTTCCTGGCGCGCTTCGTCAAGGAGTACGCGCGCCCTGCCAGAGGATTCAGCGATGAGGCTCGCGAGGCCCTGCTAGGCTATCGCTGGCCAGGCAATATTCGCGAGCTGCGCAACGTGGTCGAGCGCGCCAGCATCATCTGCCCGCAGGAAAAAGTCGAAATCAGTCATTTGGGCATGGCCGAGCAACCGACCAACAATGCGCCGCGCATTGGCGCCGCGCTGAGCCTGGACGAACTGGAAAAGGCCCACATTGGCGCAGTATTGGCCACCGCCGACACACTCGACCAGGCGGCCAAGACCCTGGGTATCGACGCCTCTACGCTGTACCGCAAACGCAAGCAATACAACCTGTGAGCGGCACCTTATGAAACTGGCGATGAAGCTCCGTACCCGGCTGTTTCTCAGTATTTCGGCGCTGATCACCGTGGCATTGCTGGGATTGTTGCTTGGCCTGGTCAGTGTGTTGCAGATGGCCAATACCCAGGAACAATCGGTACGCGACAACTTCGTCTTGCTGGACCTGGGCCTCAAGTTGCGCCAGACGTTGGGCGATCAACTGATGATCATGCTTGAGGAAAAGCCCGACCTGGCGGCGCTGGAAGAGTCCAAACGCGAGTATTTCGAGTTGTTGGACGAAGGTATCGCCCATGAGCGGGAACTGGATGACCCCGCAACCAGTTTCACCCGCGCCAAGGCTGACTACGTCAGTTTCCTCGAGGCCTTCGATGCCTCTCGCCAGCAACCGACCCAGTTGACCGGCATCCAGGACCTCACTGAAAAATTCAACGTATTGCGTGGAGGCCTGATCGAAGGGTACCGACATGCCCTGAATAACATCGGCGAAACCCAGGACCGCGCCCGCGAACGCGCGCTACTGATTTCCGCCCTGCTGGGGCTGGTGGGGTTGGCGGTGCTGATCATTGGCTTCGTGACTGCCCATGGCATCGCCCGACGTTTCGGCGCACCGATCGAAGCCTTGGCCGCTGCGGCCGATGACATCGGCCAAGGTAATTTCGAGGTGACTCTGCCGGTCTCGTCGGCGGCGGAACTGAATCTTCTGACACGCCGCTTCGGCATCATGGCCCAGGCGCTGCGCGAACATCAGGCGACCAATGTCGATGAATTGCTCGCCGGGCAGCAGCGCCTGCAAGCGGTGCTCGACAGCATTGACGACGGCTTGCTGATGATTGATCGCCAAGGCCGGCTGGAGCATTTGAACCCCGTGGCCCAACGTCAGCTGGGCTGGGACGAGGAGCGTCTGGGCCAAGGCCTGAGCGAGGCGCTTGGACGTGTGGAATTGGATGAAGAGCTGCAACTGGTGTTACGCGGAGGCACACAGGAACGCGCGCCCGATGACTTGAGCATTGAGGTGGATGGCGAGTCGCGAGTGCTGACCTACAGCCTGACACCGGTTATCCATACCCAGGGCCAAATCCTCGGGGCAGTGATGGTCTTGCATGACGTCACCGAGCAACGGGCCTTCGAACGCGTGCGCAGTGAGTTCGTCCTGCGGGCGTCCCATGAGCTGCGCACTCCGGTGACGGGCATGCACATGGCGTTCGGGTTGCTGCAGGAGCGCATGCATTTCGCCGAGGACTCCCGCGAGGCGGACCTGCTCAATACGGTCAATGAAGAAATGCAGCGGCTGATGCAGCTGATCAATGACCTGCTTAATTTCTCCCGTTACCAGAACGGCTTGCAAAAGCTCACCCTGGCGCCTTGCTCCATCGAGGAACTGTTGGAAGCGGCGAGGATGCGCTTTGCCGCACAGGCCGAGGCCAAGGGCATCGAGTTGCTTGTGGAAATCCAGGGTCCTTTGCCGCGCCTGCACGCCGATGCCGCGCAGTTGGAGCGGGTCTTGGACAACCTGATCGATAACGCCATGCGCCACACCAACGACGACGGCCAGATTCGTTTGCAGGCCCGACGCCATGGCGAGCGGGTGATCATCAGCGTTGAAGATAACGGCGAGGGGATTGCCTACGGCCAGCAAGGACGGATCTTCGAACCTTTCGTCCAGGTCGGACGCAAGAAGGGCGGTGCCGGCCTCGGCCTGGCGCTGTGCAAGGAGATCGTGCAGCTCCACGGTGGACGCATGGGCGTCTATTCCCGGCCAGGGCAGGGCACGCAGTTTTATATGGCCCTGACCGTCTGAGCAGGCGTCAGGCTTCGTCGTCCAGGCGTCGTCCAAGCCGACGCCGCCCGCGGGTAATCAATTCGATCAGTTGCACCGCGCTGAGCGCATGGGCGAACAACCAACCCTGACCAAACTTCACGCCTTCGCTGCTCAAATATGACGCCTGGGCCTCATGCTCGATGCCCTCGGCAATCACCTTGAGCTGCAATGCATGGGCCATGCGAATGATGTGCGGGGCCACGCCACTGCTGGCGGCATCATGACCCAGGGCGTCGATGAACGCCTTGTCGATCTTCAGGCAATCGACTGGCAGTGTTTGCAGGTAAGCCAGGCTGCAATAACCCGTGCCGAAATCATCGATCAGCACCTGATGCCCTACATCACGCAGCGATTGCAAGTTGTCCCGGGCAACCAGTGCATCAACCAGCCCGCGCTCGGTCACTTCAAAGGCAATCTGATGCGCCGACACGCGATGCAGCGCCAGCAAACGGGCGATCACTTCGCCGATGCGCGGCACCATCACGTCACATGCCGCCAGGTTCACCGAGATGTACAGGTGGGGATTGGCCCGCAATAGCTGGCCCAACTGGTCGAATAGCCGCTGGAGGACAAAATCGGTTATCTGGCGGATCTGCCCGGTGTCTTCAGCCATCGGTATGAACAGGTCTGGGCTGGTGAGGGTCCCGTCTGGTCGACGCCAGCGCAGCAGGGCTTCGGCGCCTACGCAGTTGCGGCTGTGCAGGTCGAAAATCGGTTGGTAAAGCACCTGCATTTCACCGCGCCGGATGGCCCCGTGCAGTTCCGCGTCCATGGATTGGCGCTGACGTGCCAGCAACAGGACCTGGAAGCCAATGCCCAGCCCCAGCAGCAGGCTGATGGGCAGCAACCACCAGGCATTAGTCGGAATCTGCAGGCTGCTGCGCGGCGCTATCAACACCAGTTGATATTCCGGATTGTCGGTCGACATCCGGTAAATCAGCCGGGTCTGCGTGACTTGCAAGGCGCTTTGACTTTTGGGTGGCCAAGGTTCCGTCGGCGGCCAACGCTGCTGGGTACCCAGTACCGGAATGGCTCGCTCACCTTGATCAAGAACCACCAACAGACTGCTGCCCGGGGGCAGGTCGACAACGTCGGTCAGGTGTCCGCGAGACGTCGCGACTCGGAAATTGCCGCGCCCCAACATCAACGCCGCGCGATTTTCGTCGGGCTCCGTGGTGGTGTTGAGCCAGTAACTGTAGGCCGGACCCCGCAAGTCAGGTGGGCGAGCCCACGACAAACCGCTCTGGCGCGGGCGATTGGAGCATACGCCGTTGCTGTCGATATAAGCCGCCTCGTATACAAAACGATAGTTGAAGCTCACCTGTTGCAGGGTGGCGATCATGTCATCGTTGCAGCCGCGCAAGGGTTGCGCCTGCAAGTCGTCGAGGCTTTCGCGCAGTTGCCCGAAAAGCTGTTCCAAGCGTTGCAGGAAGCGTTCGCCTTGGGCATTCATCTGTTCGCTTTCACGCTGCTGGATCTGCTGCACTACCACAAACAGGCTTCCCGCCAGCAACAGTCCCGTACTCAGGGCAGCCGCTATCATCGCCAGTAAGATAGGGCGATGGAGCCAGCTTTGCAGAGTCTCGCGGGCAGCCGTCATCATTGGTAATCCGAAAGTTACCAATGAGTTATAGCTTCTGTTTTGAATTTAGCCCGGCCAGTCGGACGGGCGTCATTATTTTGTCTGGTTGAGCACCTGCAAAATCGCCGCGCTTTGCGCGTCTGGCACGCCGTCGAACCGGGCCGGCCGGTAGCGCATCTGGAAGGCCGCCAGGACCTGATGAGTGGCGACGTCCCATTCGCCAGTGCGCGGAGTGGGGTAGCCGAGGCGGGCCAGCTCGGCCTGGAACCAACTGGCGCTCGGTAGCTGCTCGGCGTAAGCGGCTTGCTGCCGTGCCACAGCCTGTTCGTCTGGCCAGACACCCAGGCCGGCCTGTGCCAGGCGTTTCCACGGAAACAACGGCCCCGGATCCAGCTTGCGCATGGGCGCAATGTCGCTGTGCCCGATGATATTGACGGGGTTGATCGCGTTACGTTGGGTGATGTCCTTGAGCAAGACTATCAAGGATTGCACCTGAGCCTCGCTGTAGGGAAACCAGAGACGCCCGGTCGGCGTATCGATGTAGCCTGGATTGACGATTTCAATCCCGATGGAGCTGGAGTTGAGCCATGTCCGGCCTTGCCATTCGCTTTCACCGGCATGCCATGCGCGCCGACCTTCATCGACCAACTTGTAGATGGTCGCGTCCTTATCGTCGCCGATGAGGTAATGGGCGCTGACTTCGCCGTGAGTCAGCAGCGACAGGGAACGCTCAAGGGACGCCGAAGTGTAGTGCACCACGACAAATTGGATGCGGCTGTCATGATTGACGGACGGATGGCTGGTGTCGAGCCGGGGACCGCTCGCGCAACCGGCCAGCACAAGCAACGCAACGAGGAGCGGGAGAAATTTCATGGCGAAGAGCGTACACGCAGAAAAATAGTGCAACAGTGTAACGTATAGCCCCGTGGATGACCGACCGAAGCCCAGATATTAAACAAAATGGAACAATTGGCCTCAGCCTAGCTCCACTCGGTTACGCCCGGCATTTTTTGCACGATAAAGCGCCTGATCGGCTCTTTTAAGCACCGTATCGCTGTGTTCTCCTGGCTTGAATGCCGTCATGCCCATAGACACCGTGATCGTTACCGGTTCGCCCTTGAAATGAAACGGACAGGCTTCGATGGCCGCGCGCAAGGCTTCGGCCAGTTTCGCCCCCGCCGCCAGCGGTGTATCCGGTACCAGCAAGACAAACTCCTCGCCGCCAAAGCGGGCGATGAAGTCCCCGCCGCGCACGCGCTTGCGCAACACCGAGGCGATGAGTTTCAGCACGCGGTCGCCGGCCAGATGGCCATAGTTGTCGTTGATCCGCTTGAAGTGATCGAGGTCGAGCATGGCAATCAGCAAGCTGTTGCCGTGTTGCTGCCACTCGCCAACTTCCCGTTCGAGGCGCTCGGTCCAGGCCGCCCGGTTAGGTAAACCGGTCAGCGGATCGACGAGCGCCTTTTGCCGCTGTTCTTCCAGGTTTTCACGCACGATCAGCGCGTCCTGCTCCATCAGCGCCACACGCTCGGCGAGGCTTTTCAGGCGGGCCGAGACCTCTTTCTCACGCTGGGCACGCTGCTTCTGATGCTGATCCATCGTGCCAAGCAGGCCTTCGAGGTGATTTTCCAAAACTTGCTTGAGGCCTTCCAGGTCGTCGGCTTGCTGCACACTGCTCTGCAAGCCATCGACCTGCTCGCGGATCTGCGTATCCATTTCCATGGAGGCGGACAGATTGTCGGCATGGTCTTCACTGGCGGCCTGCAAGGTGCTCTGGAATGACTCCAACCGATCATTGAGTCGCTGCAGATAGGCTTCGAATTCATGCTGGCCGCTGTCGGTGATCGCCAGCATCAAGACCGCAAGATCGTCGAGGATCGGCAGCAGTTCGTACCAGTTCAAGCCGTTTTGCAGGCGCTCACGCATGGCTTCCGCTTGGGGTCGGTGACGCTCGGGCAGCGTCAGGTCGCCCAGCAGGCCCAGCAGGGTGTCTTCGATATGCCTGGCGACCGAACTGTAGGAAGGCTCCGGGGAGTCGGGCAGGGCATAGTGAGCCTCTTCGGATTCAACCGTTGCGGGAAGCTCGGTGGGTTCTGCGGGCGCAACCGGTGTCTCGTTGAGCGGGGGCGCCTCTGGCGTCAACTCGTCGGGATTTTCCAGTGTCGGCGCGGGTTCGACGTGTTCACTGTCGGTCGGCGCCGGCTCCAAGCTCGGCGACTCCACTGGCTTGGGCATTACCGGCGCGGGGGTAGGCTTTTCGACGGGAGCGGTGGATATGACCGGCTCGGGCGGCGTATCAGGCGCGTGGACTGGCTCCGCTATCGGTGAGGGAGCGGGAGCAGGGGCCTCGAAGATTGCACCGGCTTCCGGCTGTGGAGGGGCGAGCGGTGCTGGGGCCGGCAACGCCGTTTCCATTGTGGACGCTGCGCTCGCCTGCACAGGCGCGGGCGGCTGGGGCGGCACCTCGTCATGGCCATGGCCACCGAACAATCGTTGCAGCAGGCCCGGGCGGCTCGGCTCATCAGGCGTATCCAGCACGCTCAGGGCCTTGCCCTGCAAGCTACTCAATTCGCTGAGCAACAGGGGAATCTCCCGAGCTTGGCCGACCCGGGCCTCCAACTGCTTGGAAAATTTCTTCAAGGGCCGGCTGACGTCCTTCGGCAGCGGCAACGTTTGCAACTGGGCGACCAAGGCGGTCAGTGCAGTGCTCATTTGTTCGACCCGAGTCTCGCGGCGCTGCTCGGAATCGAGTACGGCTTTCTCCAGCCGCGGCAGCAGGGCGGCGAGGGCGGCGTCCATATCGTCGGTGCGCACCACTTCGCGCATCTCTTTCATACACTGATCTACAACCCGGTCAGTGCCCTCGGCGGCCAAAGTACTGCGCACCAGGCCGCGACGCAGCAAGTCGAGCCGAGCGTCCCAACGGCGCTCAAGCTTTTCCTGCTGTTCGATGCTCTTGAGGTATTTCTCTCTCCAGCGTTCGGCGTCGTCGCTCATTCATCGGATCCGCGAGGGGCAGGACTCAGGGCGGGAAACGCGTCAGCCGTGAGCGAACCCGGCAAACGTATTTCGACCGCGACTGGCAGGTGATCGGAAATGGGCTGGGCCAACACCTCGAACCGTTCGAGGGTCAGGGTCGGGCTCAGCAGGATATGGTCCAGGCAACGCTGGGGGCGCCAGCTGGGAAATGTCGCTTCCAGTTGCGGGGCAAGCAGGCCAAGGTCCCGCAGAGGAGAAGTCTGCAGCAAATCGTTGGCATGGGTATTCATGTCGCCCATCAATACCTGGTGCTTGTAGCCACCAATCAATTCACGAATGTAGGCCAGTTGCATCGTTCGGGTACGAGCACCAAGGGCCAGGTGCATCATCACCACGACCAGCGCCTCTGGCCCTTCGCCGAAACGCGCCAGGATCGCTCCGCGCCCCTTGGGGCCCGGCAACGGATGGTCTTCGATCGCCCACGGCCGCAGGCGGCTGAGCACGCCGTTACTGTGCTGGCCGAGCCGGCCGAGGTTACGATTGAGTTGTTGGTACCAATAAGGAAAGGCGCCCAGTTGGGCGAGGTGTTCGACCTGATTGACGTAGCCGGACCGCAGGCTTCCGCCGTCGGCCTCTTGGAGCGCGACCAAGTCGAAGTCCTTCAACAGGTCGCCGATTTTCTGCAGATTGCCGGCACGTCCGGTGTGCGGCAGCAAATGTTGCCAGCCGCGAGTCAGGTAATGCCGGTAGCGCTCGGTACTGATGCCGACCTGAATATTGAAACTGAGCAACCGCAGGCGGCTGTCAGCCGGCAGGCCCGTGGATGCGACATGATGCTCGTTGACCCGTGGTTCATGTAGGCCAACGATGCGTTCGGTACTCCAGCGGGCCATGGGCGAGGGCCGCGCTTAGTTGGCGGCAGCCTTGGTGGCCGCTCGCTCTTTGGCGATCAGCTTGTCGGCCAGTTGCAGCGCTTCATTCGCACCGCCAGCAGAGCCGATGTCAAAGCGGTATTTGCCATTGACGACCATGGTCGGTACGCCGGTGATTTCGTATTTCTTCGCCAGCTCTTTGGCCTTGTTGATCTGGCCCTTGATAGCGAAGGAGTTGAAGGTTGCGAGGAACTTGTCCTTGTCGACGCCTTGGGTGGCGAGGAACTCGGCCATGTCCTCAGGATCGGTCAGGCGCTTCTTTTCGT
The DNA here is from genome assembly GCF_014268685.1 of Pseudomonas sp. SWRI92. NCBI lineage: Bacteria > Pseudomonadati > Pseudomonadota > Gammaproteobacteria > Pseudomonadales > Pseudomonadaceae > Pseudomonas > Pseudomonas sp. SWRI92. The sequence goes on along the minus strand of NZ_JABWQY010000002.1, from coordinate 222,426 downwards.
TCTGGATTGCATTGAACACTGCTGCGTGGACTTGATGCTCGACACCCATCGCTTCAAGGGTCAGGAACATCTGGCCATGGGCATCCCATGGGCCACCGAACATCGCAGGGATGCGGACGAAGTTCACATCGGAAGGCAGCTTCTCAACCCAAGGGTTGATGACCGGCTCGAACGCGTAGCAATGCGGGCAGCCGTACCAGAACAGCTCCACCACCTCGATTTTGCCAGGCACGGCCACCGGTACGGGGTTGGTCAACTCGACGTAGGGGGCCTTCGATTCTTCGGCGTTGGCTTGGGCAGCCATGCCGAACAGGCTGGCGGCGACGAGCGCGGCGCTGATGATCAGATTACGCATGCTTTACTCCTGGACAATGGGTGGCCTCGCGAGACCTGTTTCTAAGACAGGCCGTGGCGGGTTCAAGTTCTCTAGTGTAACGGCAGCGGCCACAAAAAAGGGCGGCCAAAGCCACCCTTTTGATGCTCGCATCGACAGATTAATCGAGCGTTAACGTTGCGAGGGGCATCCCCTCGCAACGGCCTTAGTGCAGGCCCTGGATGTAGCTGGATACTGCTGCGATATCCTCGTCGCTCAGCTTGCGAGCAATGGTGCGCATGGTCATCGCATCGCCATCGTTGGCACGACCGCCTTCTTCCTTGCGGAAATCGGTCAGCTGCTTGGTGATGTACTGGGCATGCTGGCCGCCCAGGTGCGGGAAGCCGGCGGCAGCGTTGCCTTTGCCATCCGGGGAGTGGCAGCCCGTGCAGGCTGGCAGGCCTTTTTCCAGATTGCCACCGCGGAACAGTGCTTCGCCGCGCGCAACGAGTTTTGGATCGGCAGCGCCTACGCTGCCCTTCTGGCTAGCGAAATAAGCCGCGATGTCCGCCAGGTCTTGATCGTTCAGATTGTTCAGCAGGCCCGTCATTTCCAGCACGACACGCTTGCCGTCCTTGATTTCCTTAAGCTGCTTGGTCAAGTAACGCTCGCCCTGGCCCGCCAGTTTCGGAAAGTTGGGCGCCATGCTATTGCCATCCGGGCCGTGGCAGGCCCCGCATACGGCCGCTTTCGCCTGACCGGCAGCGGCATCGCCAGCGGCGTGGGCTACGCCGGATATCCCCAAGGTCAACAGCAGACTCACGATCAGTTTGTTCATCAGCTAATCCAACTACGGCTAAGGGTTAAAGAGTTATGGGCCGGGTTTACTCGCTCATCCACTGGATGATGGCTCGGTAATCCTCGGCACTGCAGTCCATGCACAAACCACGCGGCGGCATCGCCTTGAAACCCTGGGTCACGTGTTGCACCAGCGTCTCCATACCTTTCGCCAACCTCGGCGTCCAAGCTGCCTGATCACCCTTGCGGGGCGCCATGGGTAGTTGGCCGGAATGACAGGCACCACAAACACGGTTGTACACAGCTTCCGGATCCTGTGTAGCCTGAGCGCTGTAAAGCGGCATCAAGACACCGGCAGCTAGCAGCCATTTCGTCATAAAACGACCTTTTCAGGGTTGAGAGCGAGCTGCGTTCTAGTGCGCAATTTCGGTCGGTCGCTCCCGTGAGCTTCATCCTACGCTGGGACAAAGCGCACACAAAATCTGCGGCATTATATACTGGCGTCACTGAAACGGAAACGACACAGCTTGCCGCGTCCATTCCCGACGCCGCCCACATCGGAAATCCCATGCAACTGAAGAACCCCATCCTTGGCCTGTGCCAACAGTCCACCTTCATGCTCAGCGCCGCCAAAGTCGACCAGTGCCCCGACGATGAAGGTTTCGAAGTGGCCTTTGCCGGGCGTTCCAACGCCGGCAAGTCCAGCGCGCTGAACACCCTGACCCATGCCAGCCTGGCACGCACCTCGAAAACCCCAGGCCGCACACAGCTCTTGAACTTCTTCAAGCTAGACGATGAACGGCGTTTGGTCGACCTGCCCGGTTACGGTTATGCCAAAGTGCCGATTCCGCTCAAGCAGCATTGGCAGCGCCACTTGGAAGCCTACCTGGGCAGTCGCGAGAGCTTGAAAGGGCTCATCCTGATGATGGACATCCGCCATCCGATGACCGACTTCGACCTGTTGATGCTCGATTGGGCAGTCGCCAGCGGCATGCCGATGCATATTTTGTTGACCAAGGCCGACAAGCTCACTTACGGCGCAGCCAAGAACACGCTGCTCAAAGTGCAATCGGAAATCCGCAAGGGATGGGGCGACGCGATCACCATCCAGCTGTTTTCGGCGCCCAAGCGTATGGGCCTGGAAGAAGCCTATACGGTGCTGGCCAATTGGATGGAACTGGCGGACAAAGGCAGCGACGAAGCTGAATAAGCCAAATCGCAGGCAAAAAAAACCCCGGACTTCTTATGGGGAGGGGGAAGTTCGGGGTCCAAGTTCCGGACCGCTAGGGCGGGGTCCAGATATCTGCCAACACTTAACACAACATAGGAGCATTGAAGGGCTTCACCAGCCATTCAGAATCTCTGAGTGGCAATTCACGGGTTTAGTTCAGATTATTTTTGGAAATAACCGTAGGAATATTCCGAGCTAATCAAGCCGTTCCTGGCTTTGCGCAGACTCCCCGTAGCGAGCGAGCTTGCTCCCTCGCCACGAGAACCCCTCTAGACTTAGCGTCAGTGCGCCTCGTCCCAGTTATTGCCCACGCCCACTTCCACCAGCAGCGGCACGTCCAGGGTGGCGGCGGCGCTCATGTGCAGGCGAACCTCTTCGCGCACCTGATCGACCAGGTCTTCGCGCACTTCCAGCACCAATTCGTCGTGTACCTGCAGGATGACTTTCGCATCCAGACCTGACGCCGTCAGCCAGCCATCCACAGCCACCATGGCTTTCTTGATGATGTCGGCGGCGGTGCCTTGCATCGGTGCGTTGATCGCCGTGCGCTCAGCGCCTTTGCGCAGCGCCGGGTTCTTCGCATTGATGTCCGGCAAGTACAGCCGACGGCCGAAGATGGTTTCGACGAAGCCTTGCTCGGCTGCCTGGGCACGGGTGCGCTCCATGTATTCCAGCACGCCAGGGTAGCGGGTGAAGTAGCGGTCGATGTAAGCCTGGGACTGCTTGCGATCGACACCGATCTGCTTGGCCAGGCCGAAGGCGCTCATGCCATAGATCAAACCGAAGTTGATCGCCTTGGCACTGCGACGCTGATCATGGGTGACGGCTTCCAGTTCGACGCCAAAAACTTCGGCAGCGGTGGCTCGGTGTACGTCAAGGTCGTTGCGAAACGCGTGGAGCAACCCTTCGTCCTTGGCGAGGTGCGCCATGATCCGCAGTTCGATCTGCGAATAGTCCGCCGCCAGGAGCTTGTAGCCTTTCGGCGCGACGAACGCCTGGCGGATGCGCCGGCCTTCAGCGGTGCGAATCGGAATGTTCTGCAGGTTCGGGTCGATGGACGACAAGCGCCCGGTCGCGGCGACCGCTTGCTGGTAATTGGTATGGACGCGGCCGGTGCGGCTGTTGATCTGCTCGGGGAGGCGATCGGTGTAGGTGCTCTTGAGCTTGCTCAGGGAGCGGTACTGCATCAGCACCTTGGGCAGCGGGTAATCCTGCTCCGCCAGTTCGGCAAGTACCGCTTCGGCAGTGGAGGCCTGGCCCTTGGCGGTTTTGCTGAGCACCGGCAAACCAAGCTTTTCGTACAGGATCACGCCCAATTGCTTCGGCGAGCCCAGGTTGAATTCCTCGCCGGCGATGGCAAACGCCTCACGCTCCAGTGCCACCAGTTTTTCGCCCAACTCGACGCTTTGCACGCCCAGGAGGTTGGCATCGACTAACGCGCCCTGGCGCTCGATGCGCGCCAGGACCGGCATCAACGGCATTTCGATTTCGTTGAGGACTTTGCCCAGGCTCGGCGTGGCGGCCAATTTTTCCTGTAGGGCCTGGTGCAAGCGGAAGGTCACGTCGGCGTCTTCAGCGGCGTAGGGCCCGGCCAGTTCCAGGGAGATCTGATCGAAGGTCAATTGCTTGACCCCTTTGCCGGCGATGTCCTGGAAATCCGTCTTGCTTTGGCCCAGGTATTTCAGCGCCAGGCTGTCCATGTCGTGGCGGGTCGCGGTGGAGTCCAGCACGTAGGATTCAAGCATGGTGTCGAAGGCGATACCTTGCATGAAAATGCCATTGCCCTGATCACCGCCAATGGCGCAATTGGCCAGGATGTTGGTTTCGAACTTGGCATGCTGGCCGACCTTGAGCTTGTTCGGGTTTTCCAGCAACGGCTTGAGAGCGTTGAGCACCGTGTCGCGGTCCAGCTGCTCCGGCACGCCCATGTAGGAATGGGTCAGCGGGATATAAGCCGCCTCGAACGGGGCCACGGCGAACGACAAGCCAACGAGCTGCGAATGCTGGGCATCGCCACCGTTGGTTTGCGTGACCAGGGAAAACAGCGGCGCCTGTTCAAGCTTGGACAACCAGGCATCGAAGCTCGGCTGATCGAGAATGACCTCGTACTTCGCCTCGGCGCCCCCCGGCAGCTCGTCGGCAACTTCAATGATTTCCTGCCCGGCACGCTTGGCGTCACGCTGGTTATCTTCGAACCAGCTCTTGAATTCCAGCAACGTGTACAACTCGGCAAGCTTCTCGTGATCCGGCGCGCCCATCTGCAAGTCGTCGAGGCCGATGTCCAAGGGAACGTCGGTCTTGATGGTCGCCAACTCGTAGGAAAGAAGCGCCATTTCCTTGTGCTCTTCCAGCTTGGCGGCCAACGTCTTGGCGCCACGAATCGGCAGCGTTGCAACGATATCCAGTTGCGCATACAACTCGCTCAGGCCGCCGTTGACACCCACCAAAAGGCCGGAAGCGGTTTTTGGCCCGATGCCCGGCACACCTGGGATGTTGTCGGACGAATCGCCCATTAATGCCAGATAGTCGATGATCTGCTCCGGAGCGACGCCAAACTTCTCCTTCACGCCAGCCACGTCGAGTGCGCTACCGGTCATCGTGTTGACCAAGGTAATGTGGCCATCGACCAACTGCGCCATGTCCTTGTCGCCGGTGGAGATCACCACTGGGCGGTCGGCCGCCGCGCTGCTGCGGGCCAGCGTGCCGATCACGTCGTCAGCTTCGACGTTGTCCACGCACAGCAGCGGGAAGCCCAAGGCTTTCACGCTGGCGTGCAACGGCTCGATCTGCACGCGCATGTCGTCGGGCATGCTTGGGCGGTTGGCCTTGTATTCGGCGTACAGCGCATCGCGAAACGTCCCACCCTTGGCGTCGAACACCACCGCGAACGGGCTGTCCGGATACTGCTTGCGCAGGCTCTTGAGCATGTTCAACACGCCCTTGACCGCGCCGGTCGGCAGGCCTTTGGAAGTGGTCAGCGGTGGCAGCGCGTGAAAGGCGCGGTACAGATAAGAAGAACCGTCCACCAGGACGAGGGGGGCTTGGCTCATGAGCAGGATCAACCTTTTCGGCGGGTCCGGGGCTAGAATAGCGGGACCGTTGACGACAAAGGGACAAGGTTATCATGCGTACACTAAATCGCCTGTTACTGGCTGGCTTGTTTGCATTCACCCCGCTGGCCGTCATGGCCGCGGACGACGCACCTTCGGCGGACCCGGATGTCACCATCCGCACCGAAGGCGACAGAACCATTCAGGAGTATCGCCAAAACGGCTTCTTGTACGCGATCAAGGTCACGCCCAAAAACGGCAAGCCTTACTTCCTCGTGCGCGCTGACGGCACCGATGCAAACTTCATCCGATCGGACCAGCCGGATATGCTGATCCCTTCGTGGAAAATCTTTGAGTGGTAATACCGCTCTCGACTTCAACCGGCGCTCGATGAAGAGCGCCCGTACTGGCAGTTTTAACCATGTCTGTGTTCACGCCCCTGGCTCGGCCCGAGCTGGAAACCTTTCTCGCCCCTTATGGGCTCGGCCGCCTGCTTGATTTCCAGGGGATTGCCGCTGGCAGCGAAAACACCAATTTCTTTATCAGCCTGGAACGGGGCGAATTTGTCCTGACCCTGGTCGAGCGCGGCCCTGTGCAGGAGATGCCGTTCTTTATCGAGCTGCTGGATGTACTGCACGACGCCGACCTGCCGGTGCCTTACGCCTTGCGCACCACCGACGGCGTCGCGCTGCGGGAACTGGCGGGCAAGCCGGCGCTGCTGCAACCGCGCCTGGCGGGCAAACACATCAAGCAGGCCAACGCCCAGCACTGCGCCCAGGTCGGCGAATTGCTCGCGCACCTGCACCTGGCCACCCGCGACAACATGATCAAGCGCAAGACTGATCGCGGCCTGGATTGGATGCAGGAGGAGGGCGCCAAGCTGTTGTCGCACCTCGATGCCGAGCCTCGTCGGCTGCTTGAGGCGGCGCTTGATGAAATCACGCTGAAAAAGGTCGGCATCCTGGCGCTGCCGCGCGCCAACATCCATGCCGATCTGTTCCGCGACAATGCGATGTTCGAAGGCACGCACCTGACCGGCTTGATCGACTTCTACAACGCCTGCTCCGGGCCGATGCTGTATGACGTCGCCATCGCCCTGAACGATTGGTGCTCAGATGACGACGGTGGGCTCGATGGCCCCCGGGCGCGAGCGTTGCTGGGCGCCTATGCGGCGCTACGGCCGTTCACCGCCGCCGAGGCCGAGCTGTGGCCCACCATGCTGCGCGTGGCGTGCGTGCGGTTCTGGCTGTCGCGGTTGATCGCCGCCGAATCGTTTGCCGGGCAGGATGTGTTGATCCACGATCCGATGGAGTTCCAGCAGCGGTTGGCGCAGCGGCAGACGGTTCACACGGTGTTGCCGTTCGCCCTATAGCAGCAGGCCGGTGCGACGCTGGCTGCTCTTGTGGCGAGGGGATTTATCCCCGCTGGGGCGCGAAGCGGCCCCAAGAAATATCTACCACCACGGTTCATCAGACCGAAAGCAAGGGGCTGCTGCGCAGCCCAGCGGGGCGGTGCGACGTTTCGCTAAATCCCCTCGCCACAGGTTTGGCGCTCGGCGGTGGGGTTACAACGACTCCAGGCATCCGGCCAAATCATTCCCCAACTTCTCCAACAACTGCTCATACCCCTGCGCCGTCGCCGGGGTGTAACCCCCAAGTGCATCCAGCTCCGCCAGTTTCACCGGCAGGCCGGCCACCAGGGTTTCGGCCAGGCGCGGGCGCAGGGGCGGTTCGCTGAAGACGCAAGTCTTGCCCACGGCTTGCAAGCGCGTACGCATCGCCGCCACGTGCTGGGCGCCGGGCTGGACTTCAGCGGCCACGGCGAACACCCCGGCGTGCTTGAGGCCGTAGTTGTCTTCGAAATAATCGAACGCTTCATGGAAGACAAAATACGGTTTGCCCGCGACCCCAGCCAGACGTGCCTTGAGACGCGCATCCATGGCATCGAGGCGCTGATTGAAGCCCTTGAGGTTGCTCTGATAGCGGGCCGCGTTTGCCGGATCCGCTGCGCTCAGGTCAGCCGCCATCTTGGCAGCGATCACCCGCGCATTAAGCGGAGAGAGCCAAAGATGGGCGTCCACCGTGCCGGGGCGATGGTCGTGATCATGCTCATCGCTGCCGTGATCGTCATCTTCATGGGAGGCACTGTCGTCGGCGAAATGACGCAACTTGAGCCCTGGCAGGTCCTGCACTGCAACGGAAGGCAGCGTACGACCGTTCAGCACACGCGGTAGGAAACCTTCCATGTCAGGGCCGATCCAGTACAACAGGTCCACTGACTGCACCTTGCGTACATCCGATGGCCGCAACGCATAGTGGTGCGGCGAAGCTCCGGGCGGCAGCAGTACTTGCGGAACGGCCACGCCGTCCTGCACGGCGGCGGCAATCAGTTGCAGCGGCTTGATGCTGGTGAGGACCTTGACGTCGGCCTGAACCGAGCCAATCAGTAGAAAACTTGCGACAAAAGCGACAAAGAGCGAAAAAATTCGGGACACGATGACCACTCGGAGAGACAAGAACGAGTAACATAATAACGTCTCTCACTAAACTCGTCGCTGCCCATGCCTATTACGCCCCTTGCCAGTCGTCCACATGATCACTCCCACTGCGTGCACAGCGCCTTGTCCGAGGCCGACGCCATCTGCGCGCGCCAAGGGTTGCGCCTGACCGCCCTGCGGCGGCGCGTGCTGGAATTGGTCTGGCAGAGCCACAAGCCGCTGGGCGCCTACGACATTCTTGCGGTGCTCAGCGAGCAGGACGGTCGCCGCGCCGCGCCGCCAACCGTCTATCGGGCGCTGGATTTCCTCTTGGAAAACGGCCTGGTGCATCGCATTTCGTCGCTGAACGCCTTCGTCGGCTGCAACCATCCGGAGCACGCCCACCAAGGCCAGTTCCTGATCTGCCGTGAATGCCACGCCGCCATCGAGCTGGAACAGAAGTCCATCAGCGATGCCATCATCGCCAGTGCAAAGGACGTCGGCTTTGTGGTCGATACCCAGACCGTCGAAGTGGTTGGCCTCTGCTCCGGCTGCCAGGGGGCCTGATGGGCAATGCGTTGATCCGCCTCGAACAGGTGGCCGTGACGTTCGCCGGGCAGAACGTGCTGGACAACATTCACCTGAGCGTCGAACCGGGGCAGATCGTGACGTTGATCGGCCCCAACGGCGCCGGCAAGACCACCCTGGTGCGGGCCGTGCTGGGTCTGCTCAAGCCCGACAGCGGCAGCGTCTGGCGCAAGCCCAAGTTGCGTGTCGGCTACATGCCGCAAAAGCTTCATGTCGATGCGACCTTGCCACTGTCGGTGCTGCGCTTCTTGCGCCTGGTGCCTGGGGTGGATCGCGAACGAGCCTTGGCTGCCTTGAAGGAAGTCGGTGCCGAGCAGGTCATCGACAGCCCGGTGCAAAGCGTTTCCGGTGGCGAAATGCAGCGCGTATTGCTGGCCCGCGCCCTGTTGCGCGAGCCCGAACTGCTGGTGCTCGACGAACCCGTGCAAGGCGTCGATGTGGCGGGCCAGGCCGAGCTGTACAGTTTGATTACCCGTTTGCGCGACCGCCACCGCTGCGGCGTGCTGATGGTCTCCCACGACCTTCACTTGGTCATGAGCACCACCGACCAGGTGGTTTGCCTCAACCGTCACGTCTGCTGTTCCGGGCATCCCGAGCAAGTCAGCAGTGATCCGGCGTTTGTCGAGCTTTTCGGAAAGAACGCACAAAGCCTGGCGATTTATCATCATCACCATGACCACGCCCATGATCTGCATGGCTCGGTGGTCAGTGCCTCACCTGTTTCTACCCACGTTCACGGAGATGGCTGCAAGCATGGCTGATTTTCTGTTGTACGCCCTGCTCGCAGGCCTGGCCCTCGCACTGGTGGCGGGTCCCCTGGGCTCGTTCGTGGTCTGGCGACGCATGGCCTATTTTGGTGACACCTTGTCCCACGCAGCGCTGCTCGGCGTAGCGCTGGGGTTTCTGCTGGATGTAAGCCCGGCTATCGCCGTGACCGTTGGCTGCCTGTTACTGGCGGTGGTGCTGGTCACCCTGCAACAGCGCCAGCCGCTGGCGTCCGACACACTGCTGGGCATCCTGGCACCGAGCACGCTGTCCCTCGGGCTGGTGGTGCTCAGCTTCATGCGTGACGTGCGGATCGACTTGATGGCCTATCTGTTCGGCGACCTCTTGGCGATCAGCCCGACGGATCTTTCATGGATCCTCGGCGGCAGCGCAGCAGTGCTGCTGTTACTGGTCGCGCTGTGGCGTCCGTTGCTGGCGGTCACTGTTCATGAAGAGTTGGCACGGGTCGAAGGCTTGCCCGTGGTGGGCTTGCGGCTGGCGCTGATGTTGTTGATCGCGGTGGTGATCGCCGTGGCGATGAAGATCGTCGGTGTGTTGCTGATCACTTCGTTGCTGATCATCCCGGCCGCTGCGGCGCAGCGTCACGCCCGTTCTCCCGAACAGATGGCATTGGGCGCGAGCCTGCTGGGCATGCTCGCGGTGTGTGGCGGGCTGGCGCTTTCGTGGTTCAAGGACACCCCGGCCGGCCCGTCGATCGTGGTCAGCGCCGCGGCGTTGTTTCTGCTGAGTTTTGTCCTGCCCCGTCGAGGGGTGTAGACTTGCTCGCTTTTTGCGCAAATAGAGAGTCGCAGGAATGAACCCGTTCGCCTCCCGTTATCTGCTCCTTGTCGCGTTTTCCCTACTGCTGGGCGCCTGTCAGAGCACGCCGCCGGTCACCCAGGCTCCCGATACACGGGGCCCGGCCATCGCGCAGCTTGAACAAAGCCTGGCTGCCAATGAACTGGCCACCGCCGAAAATCAACTGACCGCGTTGCAGGCTCAATCGCCCGAAGATCCCTCGCTGGAACCCTATCAGCGCCAATTGGCCGAGGCGTATTTGCGTCGCAGCCAGATCGACCTGCAAAAAGGCGACGTGAATGCCGCCGCCACGGCGCTGAGCCGGGCACGCGCGCTGATGCCAAAAGCACCAGCCCTAACCGGCGAAGTCAACAGCGCAATTGCCGAAGCCCGCAAGGCCGAACTGGAAAAAGCCGAAGCCGCGCTCCAGGCCGCCGAAGCAAAACCGGTCGCCAAGGTGATCGATCCGAGTGCGCAAAGCACCACGGTTGCGTTGAACATCGGCGATATCCGGAAGATGCGTCATCAACTGGACGCGATCGCCGCAGATATAGTGAATTATCAATGTGATGTCAGCATCCAGGCGCCGCGTACCGACGATTACCCTTGGCTGGCCACCTTGCTGACCAAGCGGGTCAAGAAACTTGATCCGGGGTTTGAGTTGAAACTCCAGAAGCAAATTTTGCGCAGTGTGCCGGCGCAGGTTGTTCTAACGCCGCGCAAGCAGTAAAAGCATCGCGAGCGAGCTCGCTCGCGATAGCGCCCTACCAGACAGCAAATCTGTTTAGGCTGGAACCGCCTTCGCCTTCGGCTCCCGCGCCCAAACCCGATGCTGAGCAATCGCCGCAAAAAACCGCGAAAAACCGCTCGCATCCGCATCTTCGATCAACCCCGCATCCACCTCCAGCTTCAACTCCACCAACAACTGCCGGGCCTCACCATGAAGCCCAATGGCTTTCAGATGCTTGTAGGCCTCCAGCACGTAGTGCAACGCCACGCCGTCGCGACTCAAGGCCTTGATCGACTCCGCGCCACCGGGCACGAACACCGCGTCGAAGGCAATCGACGGCAGCCCTTCCATGGACGCATCTACCGCCAACGTCTGCCCATCGGCGGTGGTGACCGGCGCCGAAGTTGGCCCCAGCACTTTGGCGTGGGCGCCCTCAGCCTCCAGGGCCTGCTTGAGCGCATCGATGATCGCCCCATCGACACCGTTAGCCACCAACACCGCCACTTTGCGCGTCTTGATGTCGCCGGACAGCAGGTTCGCCTGGCTTAAGGCGGGGGATTGCTCCAGCGAAGGCGTCGGAACATCGACAGTACCGGCGGTCGGTGCCGGCAAGCCGAGGTTTTTCGCCACTCGCCCGGCCAGTTCCAAGTCGATGTTGGCGAGGATTTCATTGACCTGCCGCGCCCGGATGAACTCCCGCTCCACCTTGCCCAGCTCGAAGCTGTAGGCCGCGATGATGTGCTCTTGCTCGTGAGCGCTCATGCTTTTGTAGAACAGCCGTGCCTGGGAAAAATGATCGCCGAACGAATCACCGCGTTGGCGGATCTTGTGGGCGTCGATGCGCTCCGGATAACTTTCGAAACCGCCATCCTGCGGGCCGGGCGGGGTTTCCTTCGGCCAGCCGCCGTCAATGGAATTCGGCTCGTAGGAAGCGCGCCCCTTGTCGATGGTGGTGCGGTGCATGGCATCCCGCTGGCCGTTGTGCACCGGGGTGATTGCACGGTTGATCGGCAGCTCATGAAAATTCGGCCCACCGAGTCGGCTGATCTGCGTATCGGTGTAGGAAAACAGCCGGCCTTGCAGCAATGGGTCGTTGGAAAAGTCGATGCCCGGCACGATATGCCCGGGGCAGAACGCTACCTGCTCGACTTCAGCGAAAAAATTGTCCGGATTGCGGTTCAGCACCATCTTGCCCAACGGGGTGATGGGAACGAGCTCCTCAGGGATAATCTTGGTCGGGTCGAGCAGGTCGAAGTCGAACTTGTGCTCGTCTTCCTCGGCGACGATTTGCACGCCGAACTCCCATTCCGGATAATCCCCCGTCTCAATCGATTCCCACAGATCGCGTCGGTGGTAGTCGGTATCCTTACCGGCAAGTTTTTGCGCTTCGTCCCATACCAATGAACACGTGCCGGCTTTGGGGCGCCAGTGGAACTTGACGAAGCTGCTGCGACCTTCAGCGTTAATCATGCGGAAGGTGTGGACGCCAAAGCCCTGCATGGTCCGTAGGCTCTTTGGAATTGCCCTGTCGGACATCGCCCAAATCACCATATGAGCGGACTCCGGCACCAGCGATACAAAATCCCAGAACGTGTCATGGGCCGAACCGCCAGTAGGAATTTCGTTATGGGGCTCGGGTTTCACCGCGTGGACGAAGTCTGGAAACTTCACCGCATCCTGTATGAAAAATACCGGCATGTTGTTGCCCACCAAATCGAAGTTACCCTCGTCGGTGAAAAACTTCACAGCAAAGCCACGCACGTCCCGCACGGTGTCGCCGGAACCGCGTGGACCTTGCACGGTGGAAAAGCGCACGAACACCGGGGTCTTCTTGCTCGGGTCCTGTAGGAAACCGGCCTTGGTCAGTGCTGAATGCGCTTCATAGGTCTGAAAATAACCATGGGCGCCGGTACCGCGGGCGTGAACGATGCGCTCGGGGATGCGTTCGTGGTCAAAATGCGTGATTTTTTCACGCATGATGAAGTCTTCAAGCAGGGACGGCCCACGCGGCCCGACGCGGAGAGTGTTCTGGTTGTCGGCGATTTTCACGCCTTGGTTGGTACGCAAGGCCTGTTCGGTGGCGTCGGAGCGAAACTGCTCCAGACTCTCGAGCTTGGCGTTGGTATTGCTGCGATCCAGTGTGTCGGTCCCGGCCAGTTGGCTGGGGGCGGCAGGTTTTTTGGTGCTCATCAGGCATGACTCCTCGTTGCGATCCCCGCCGTGGCCAGGACCCGTGAGTTCGATGCGCCAGGCACGGTACCTGGGCATGTTTGGAGTTGCTTAATGAGTGACCGATGCCGTTTCGCTGTGTTCCTTTTTTATGTCCTTTGATCGCCTTATTGCCAATTCGCTGGTCCCATCTCAAATAAATGCTAAGAACCTCTATACGGACAGGCTAAAATGCGCGCCCGGCTAACCGCTGATCCTTTTCCAACGCGCCCCACAAGGTTCGCTACGTGATCGAGTTTCAAAACGTCCATAAAACCTACCGGGTATCCGGTAAGGATATCCCCGCCCTGCACCCGACCAATCTGACGATTGAGAATGGCCAGGTCTTCGGCCTGATCGGCCATTCCGGTGCAGGAAAAAGTACCCTGCTGCGCCTGATCAATCGCCTGGAAGATTCCACGGGCGGCAAGATCATCGTCGACGGAGAAGAAGTCACCGCCCTGGACGCCAGCGGCCTGCGCCGTTTTCGCCAGCAAGTCGGGATGATCTTCCAGCACTTCAACCTGCTGGCGTCCAAGACCGTGGCCGACAACGTCGCGCTGCCGCTGACGCTGGCCGGTGAGTTGTCCCGCAGCGACATCGACCGCCGTGTCGCCGAGCTGCTGGCGCGGGTAGGGCTGTCCGACCACGCCCGCAAATACCCGGCGCAGCTGTCCGGCGGCCAGAAGCAGCGCGTCGGCATCGCCCGCGCCCTGGCGACCAAGCCAAAAATACTGTTGTGCGACGAGGCCACCAGCGCCCTCGACCCGCAGACCACCGCCTCGGTGCTGCAACTGCTGGCGGAGATCAACCGTGAGCTGAAGCTGACCATCGTGCTGATCACCCATGAAATGGACGTGATCCGCCGAGTCTGCGATCAAGTGGCGGTGATGGATGCCGGCGTGATCGTCGAGCAAGGACCGGTGGCCGAGGTGTTCCTGCACCCCAAGCACCCGACCACCAAGCGTTTCGTCCAGGAGGACGAGCAGATCGACGAAAGCGAACAGCGCGACGATTTCGCACACGTGCCGGGGCGCATCGTGCGTCTGACGTTCCAAGGCGATGCGACCTACGCACCGTTGCTCGGAACCGTAGCCCGGGAAACCGGTGTGGACTACAGCATCCTGGCCGGTCGCATCGACCGCATCAAAGACACCCCCTACGGGCAACTGACCCTCGCCATCACCGGCGGTGACATGGAGGCGGCGTTCGCCCGCTTCACCGCGGCTGATGTCCACATGGAGGTGCTGCGCTGATGGAACTGTTGAATTCGTTTTTCTCCAACATCGACTGGCTGGAAATCTGGCTGGCGACCGGCGACACCTTCCTGATGCTGTTCGGTTCGCTGCTGTTCACCGTGCTGCTCGGCCTGCCGCTGGGGGTGTTGCTGTTCTTGTGCAGCCCGCGCCAACTGCTCGAAGCCCGGGGCCTTTATGCGCTGCTGTCGCTGATCGTGAACATCCTGCGCTCGCTGCCATTCATCATCCTGTTGATCGTGATGATCCCGTTCACGGTATTGATCACCGGCACCTCCCTGGGCGTGGCCGGCGCAATTCCACCGCTGGTGGTCGGCGCGACACCGTTTTTCGCCCGCCTGGTGGAAACCGCGCTGCGGGAAGTCGATCGCGGCATCATCGAAGCGACCCAGGCCATGGGCGCAACGACGCGGCAGATCATCGTCAACGCCTTGCTGCCGGAAGCCCGTCCAGGCATTTTTGCAGCGATCACGGTGACTGCGATTACGCTAGTCTCCTACACGGCCATGGCCGGTGTGGTCGGCGCCGGTGGCTTGGGCGACCTGGCGATCCGCTTCGGCTACCAGCGTTTCCAGACCGATGTGATGGTGGTCACGGTGGTGTTGCTGCTGGTGCTGGTGCAAGTCCTGCAAACCGTGGGCGACAAGTTGGTTGTGCATTTCTCTAGAAAATAAGGCCTCGCGCCAATAAACATGAGCCGGCCATTCGCTGGCAGGCGCCGAGAGCAGGCGCCTCAAAAGGAGTTAGCTGAATGAAGAAGTTACTGGTTGCCTTCGCTGCCGCCGCAGCGTTTTCCGCCCACGCCGACACCCTGACCGTCGCGGCCACGCCGGTCCCCCACGCGGAAATCCTCGAATTCGTGAAGCCGGCGTTGGCGAAGGAAGGCGTGGACCTCAAGGTCAAAGTCTTCACCGACTACATCCAGCCCAACGTACAAGTCGCTGAAAAGCGCCTGGACGCCAACTTCTTCCAGCACCAGCCGTACCTGGATGAGTTCAACAAGGCCAAGGGCACGCATTTGGTGAGCGTGGCGGGTGTGCACTTGGAACCACTGGGCGCGTATTCCAGTAAGTACAAGGCACTTACCGAATTGCCGGGTGGCGCTAACGTGGTGATCCCTAACGACGCTACCAACGGTGGCCGTGCGCTGCTGCTGCTGGCGAAAGCTGGGGTGATCAAGCTGAAGGATTCGAACAACATTCTGTCGACTACCAAGGACATTGTTGAGAACCCGAAGGACCTGAAATTCCGTGAACTGGAAGCGGCGACCATTCCGCGGGTGCTGACTCAGGTGGATCTGGCGTTGATCAATACCAACTATGCGTTGGAAGCCAAGCTTGATCCTTCCAAGGATGCGCTGGTTATTGAAGGTAACGACTCGCCTTATGTGAACATCCTGGTGGCTCGTGAGGATGATAAAGACAGTGAGGCGATGAAGAAGCTGGTGGCGGCGTTGCATACGCCGGAAGTGAAGGCTTTTATTCTTGAGAAGTACAAAGGGGCGGTTTTGCCGGCGTTTTGAGCTGATTGGGTGTGAAGAAACGGGGCTGTGCGGAAGCAAGGTCCCGTTTTTTTAAATCTGATGGCGTTACGCGCGACCTGTCATAGCAATATGGACAACCCCATCCGGCCAATTAGGAACACCAATAAAAAAAGAAACAATATACGAATTAATCCACTCCCATAACGCAAAGCCAAAAATGTGCCTGTCAGGGCACCCGCCATATTACACACCGCGACCAGCCCGCCAATTATCCACAGCACATGACCTGACGGTATAAAAAATAGCAGCGCCGCGCTAAACGTTCCCAAGTTAACCAGTTTTGCTGAAGCGGATGCATTAAGAAAATCGTAGCCAAAATACTTAACGAAAATAAATAACAAAAAACTACCACTGCCGGGACCAAAGACCCCATCATAAAATCCAATTACACCACCAAAAAAAACCCCAAGTAGCACTTCTCTGGGTCCGCATTGAGCGTTCGAGTGAACAAGCCCTAGATCCTTTTTTGCGAATGTATAAACAGCCATTACCACCAATACAAAAAAGACAAAATATTCCATTATCGCCTTCGGAACGAGCGAGACGGAAAAAGCGCCCACAAACGAAAATACAAAAGCCGAGAGCATAGTCGGAAGCATCAGCCTCCAAACAATTTTTATTCTTTTAACGTAACTAAATATAGAAGAAAGATTTCCTGCAAGTACAGCCAGCTTATTAGTTCCAAAAACTGTGCTCAGCGAGTGCTGAGGCAATGCGTGAAGGAGGGCGGGTACTTGAACCAGCCCACCTCCCCCCACGGCAGCATCGATCATCCCCCCGCAAAAAGCAAAAAAACCCAACGCAACCATGGCGTATTCAATTTGCATAAAAATCATCCACTATCAACTTCATTATCGGGCATTATTACCTAATTAAAAAACCTGAGCATGTACAGTCGATCTTTGGATAGTTCGGCCGAATTATATTCGGAAAGCATTCAAGAGATATCAATATTGATTAATAGCATTTTTTTGCCTACGCAATATCACCAGAAGCCACGCTGAGAGGGAACGCTTAACCAATGCAACCGCTTGCTGCTCTCCTTAAATTACAGCAGCGCTTCATGCAGGGCATGGAAAGCTCTTCCGACACGTTGATTGTAATCAAGCATAACGTCCTTGAGCTGATCAATATCAAGCCTCTGGTCGACAAGACGACCGAAAGCTTGCGCTGCGGCTAAAGCATGATCCTTAAAGGTTTACAGAAGGCAACGATCCAACATTCAAGTCACCATTAAGTGCGGGCAAATAATAGAAACCACAGGCAAGGCGCACAAGCCGGCGGGTTCCGGCGTAGTTGTAGGCAAAGGCGCTAGGATGAGTAGCTTGGTGGAAGGGTTGGTGGGGGGCGAATAAACAGAGTTCGTCTTTAGCCTGTAGTTCGGAACGAGAGTGCGTGCCTCAACCAAAAGCAAACCCGACGCATGGCGTCGGGTTTTCTGTGGCGGCTGTTTACCTGCTATCGCGGATCGACGTTATCCAGCACCCGATTCGTCAGCAATGAACCCAATTCGATCAATTGTTGGATGCCGAGAAGGATGTGACGACGCGGTCCTTCCAGGTCGAAGGCCAGGTTGCTGACCATCGCGTCGGCTGCCGCCAGGGTTTCGCTGAGGTTGGCGAGGAGGGATTCGTTGTCGGCATTTTTTGCGACGGTGAAGAGCTGGCCCGGTTGGGACGTATCTTCGGACTTTTCCGGTTTTGGTAGCAGGTAGTAATCCAAGGCACGATTGGTGGCTTCGTCGTGCTTTTTGGCTTTGGATTTGGTTCGCGGGGAAGCTGGGTCCGCCTCTGGCGGATTCGGTGTAGGTTTGAACATGTACTAAGTCTTGTAGGTGAAGCCGCAACCCTCTAGCTACTAAACAAGGGGTGGCAGCTGTACGCAGGTTAGTAGACCGGGGACTTAGCAAGCCGGCGCGCCCGAGGGCGCCCTGCGCACAACCGCCATCAAATACAGGCATGGAAATACCTGACTGATAGAGCTTTGCACCTTACTAAATACCTCGGGCTACTAAACCCGACCACTGATGGGCAGTGGCAGGGAAACGATAGAGCCCGGGGGCAGGGTGCACAAGCGGGCGGATTCTGGCGTAGTTGTAGGTAAAGGCGCAAGGTTGGGTAGCCTGACGGACGGGAAGTGGCGGGTGGATAAACAAGGCTCGGTTTTGGCCCGTAAATTGGAGCTAGACGGGTTTACGGTTGGGGCTCGAAGTGGGTGATACGGTTTTGTCTGTAGGATTTTTTCGGGGAGGGTGGGGCTGCTTTGCAGCCCAGCGGGAGCAAGCTCCCTCGCCACGAATATTTGACCGGCTTGGGTATGCTGCGCAACCCAAGGATCTGCTTCATTGTTCTACAGCCCTCATGATAGATTCCCGCCGCGACCTCTAATCAATAGAGGCATTCAGGGAGAGAAATGAGTGATCAAGTCTTTGTTGGTTGGGGCATTGTTGGCTATGGCATCAGCATCGGCATCTGCCATGAGTTGCGATAACCCTAGAAACGCCTATGACAGGACCTATTGCGCGTCGCTGAAAATGGTTCAGTCGGATCAGGACATCAACGATCAATACAAGAAGACGATGAGTGCCCTGAACCCGGATCAAAAGAAAAAAGTGAAAACCGCTCAAATCCAGTGGATCAAGATTCGCGACAACGCCTGTTCCAACGATGGCCTGCTTTACCTGGACTGTGCCAATGAGAAGACCGAAGCGCGTATCGTCATACTCAAAGCTATCGAGCGCGAGTGCCGTGCTGCCGGTTGCGACGACGCTAAGCTGTCGCAAGTCGAGTAACCCGTAAACAATGAGCACGTCGGGCTGACTCTTGAAGAAGCGATAGGCACGCGAAAAGCCGTACCCCACGAAGAACCCGACGTAAAGCGTCGGGTTTTTCTTTGGTGGGTTCACCCGCTATGGCGGTTCAGTGCTATTCAACATCCGATTCGATTCGGGCTGATCTTGGTTTGTCGGTAGGAATGGTTGGGGCTGCTACGCTGCCCAGCGGGAGCAAACTCCCTCGCCATGGGGTTCGGCTAAACCGAGATATCGGACCGTGGGCGTAATTCGGTTGTTTGCGTTAGTGGCAGGGTGCCACAATCGCTTTTTCTTGTTGCATCACGATCAGGTGGATCACATGGATGGCCCAGGATCTCGTAATGGTCAGGATTCCTTTATAGCCGAGCAGGTACGAACCGATCGGTTGCAGCAACTGTTTCGCCAATCTGTTTCCGCGGTGTTTGGCAGTTACCTCGCGGCCATCATGCTGAGTTGGCTGTGTTGGGATCGTTTTGAGCACAGCTTGTTGGTTTGGTGGTTGGCCATCCTGACCGGATCGACGCTGTTGCGTATCGCGATGTTCGTTGCGTATTTGCGCAGCGACGAACACGAGCGTACGCCTCAACGCTGGGAGCGCAGGTACTGGGTCTCGCTGGTGCTATCCGCCAGCATCTGGGGCGGCGGCGCGTTCGTTGTCATGCCGGCGGATGATTTGTTATCGCAAGCGTTGGTCATGCTCTTTACGGTGGGGATGTCCGTCAGCGCCGTGTCCTGCTATTCGGCCTACCGCGACATGACGCTGGTTTCCATCGGCCTGGTGCTGCTTCCCTGCACCGCCTGGCTGCTGTTTCAGCCGTCTGCGATTCAAGTCGGCATGGCACTTTCTATTCTGGTGTTCGCGGCCTTTGCGGCCCGCGCCACACACAAAATGTCCCAGGCACTGGAAACCGCTTTTCGACTGACTCGAGAAATGGAGCAGGCGAACAGCATTTCAACCCGCGCCGCACAAACCGATGAACTGACCGGCCTCAAGAGTCGACGGGCTTTTTTCGAACATGCCCAGCAGCTTTATGACGAATGTAAGACCAACCGGCTGGGGTTGTGTGCGGTCATGTTGGACATGGATCACTTCAAGCACATCAACGACACCTACGGTCATCAGGTCGGCGATCAGGTGTTGCGCCAAATGGGGGTGGTGATCAGCTCGTCCTTTCGGGCGACGGACATTCACGGCCGGCTAGGTGGGGAAGAGTTCGCCATCCTGCTTCCGGACACCTCCATCGAAGTCGCTACCCAGATTGCAGAAGAGCTCATCCAAAGCATTGCCGGATTGATGATCGAGCCCATCCATCGAATTACCGCCAGCCTTGGGGTGGCTTCGATGGAGTCGGGGCATAAGGATCTTCACGGTTTGATGAACAATGCTGACAAGGCGCTGTATCGCGCGAAGGCGTTGGGGCGCAATCGAGTGGCTGTTGCTTAGAAGAAGGCCGTTTCGGCGGTATAAACTCGCACTGGAGAACGATCAGTTGAAAAAAAAGCATTTATCGGATTTATATTTTCCTCTCTCGCAGGATGCACCTTCACCTCCGTTGATAAGGTGGGTCCAGGCGAATATATGCTTACCAACAGCGGGAGTGTCTTCAATTCAAGGGAAGGCATGTTGGAAGATATAAATCAGAAAGCCAAAAAGGTGTGTAACGGAAAGCCGTACCGCCTCGAAGGTAATGCGGACACTCGCACACTCATCAGCACTCCGACTCAGATTGGCTCCACTCCAACCACCTTCCTCGCTCTGAAAGCAATTTGCTCAGATGACAGCCCCGCACCTCGCTAAATAACCACGGGCGACTTAACACGGGCATTTGATCGTTGATCGTTCCCTCGCTCTGCGTGGGCATGCATCCCGTGACGCTCTGCGTCACATCCCAGAAGCGGAACGCGGAGCGTCCCTGGCGGCATTCCCACGCAGGAGCGTGGGAACGATCGAGAAGCCCATCCTTCTGATTTGAACTTCCTTTATTCGAAGGTCTGCAATTGCACTGGATCTGCTGATCCCGCTAGCACCTCCTTCCTCTTGGTTCACCTACGCGACCCACGCGAGCTGGCGACACTGCTTTGCCTGAAAATTAATCTCTTATAGATCAAACAGTTAATCAAAAATCAATATTTTTTTAGAAATTTATCTTGCGCGCAAACTATTCATCCGTTAACTTTATCTCAACTGGTTAGCGCACAAACATTTAGCGCAAACCAACAAAACTTAATCACACCTTCAGCAAGCGAGGAAACACCATGAACGTTCTCTATACCGCAGTCGCAACTTCCACCGGTGGCCGTGATGGCCGTGCTGTTTCCAGCGACAAGATTCTCGACGTGAAGCTGGCCACTCCAAAAGCCCTGGGCGGCGCCGGTGGTGAAGCCACCAACCCTGAGCAGTTGTTCGCCGCCGGCTACTCGGCCTGCTTCATCGGCGCATTGAAGTTTGTCGCCAGCCAGAGCAAACGCAGCATTCCTGCTGACGCCTCGATCACGGCACACGTCGGCATCGGCCAGATTCCTGGCGGTTTCGGCCTGGACATCGACCTGCACATCGACCTGCCTGGTCTGGAGCAAGCCGATGCTCAAGCGCTGGTCGACGCGGCTCACCAGGTTTGCCCGTACTCCAACGCGACCCGCGGCAACGTCGACGTCCGTTTGCACGTCACCGTCTAACTCACTTAACTTCGAATACAAGGATCACGACATGAAAACTTTCAGCAAAACGCTCGTTGGCTCGCTTCTGGTACTGTCGCTCGGCAATGCGTTCGCGGCTTCTTTTGTCCAACCTACATTCGCTGAGGGCGGTTCGGATCGCCTGATCGAGAAACGAATAGCCGAAGGTGGCTCGGATCGCCTGATCGAGAAACGCGTAGCCGAAGGTGGTTCCGATCGTCTTATCGAGTTACGGGTAGCCGAAGTTGGCTCGGATCGCCTGGGCGAGAACGGTTAGCTGAAGGGGCTCGGATTGGTTGCAAAACAGGGGTGGGCTGAACAATCCCTTCAACGCTTCGATAGTTGGTCAAATCAACCAATGTTGCTTCGAAAAGAAAAAACGCCGCTTCTCTCGGATGAGGAAGCGGCGTTTTGTTGCATGGCGTCATAGCGATCCCGTGGCGAGGGCACTATGTTCATGCTTTTGATAACGCAGCTAGACGATGCTATCCACCACGCCGCCATCAACTCGCAGCGCCGCTCCGGTGGTGGCCGAGGCCTGTTCCGAGCTGACGTAGATGATCATGTTGGCGACTTCCTCTACCCGTGCCGCGCGCTGGATGATCGAGGTACTGCGGTGCTCGTTGACGAAATCTGCCGCGACCTTTTCCAGGCTTTCCCCGCTGCGCTCGACGTCCGCCTGGAGCATCTTGGCAACGCCTTCGGAAAGTGTCGGCCCAGGCAATACCGAGTTCACCGTTACGCCCGTGCCGGCGAGGCGTTTGGCCAGGCCGCGAGCAATTGAAAGCTGGGCGGTCTTGGTGAAGCCGTAGTGGATCATGTCGGCGGGAATGTTCACGCCCGACTCCGATGAGACAAACACGATCCGCCCCCAACCACGCTCGACCATGCCCTGCGCGTAGGCCCTGGAAACCCGCACGCCAGACATCACGTTGGTTTCGAAGAACCGCTGCCATTCGCTGTCCGGCGTCTCGAAGAAGTCTTCCTGCTTGAAAATGCCCAGGTTGTTAATGACGATATCGAAGCTTGGATGCTTGGCGATCAATGCCTTGCAGCCCGACTCGTTGCTGAGATCGCCAACAAAGCCCGTCGCCCTGGAAGCGAGATTGCCCAGGCGCTGCAACGCGTCCTCCACGCTGCTCTCACTGCGCCCGTTGATGACTACCTGGGCGCCAGCTTCCAGGAAGCCTTTGGCTGTTGCAAAACCGATACCGCTGGTAGACCCGGTGACCAACACGTGACGGCCGGTGAAGTCGATTTTCATGAGTGAAACTCCTGATTAATTGACCAAAGGGACAATGCGCTAGGTTTGGCTGGGCGATACGCCGGCACCGCCAACTCCACAGGCATTCATCATAGGACGTTTGATGATTGCGCCTGCCCGCACGTAATGGTTGAGAGTGACGTCGGTAAGTTGGAGTTCGTTTGCGATGGCGATATATGGGTGAGCATCGTTGGTGAATGTGTCGGCTTCTTCGCGAGCAAGCTCCCACAGGGTTCGGGGCGTGCCCGAAAGCATGTGGGAACGGGTCTTCAGTACCACCGCGCCTCGCCCGGCGGGCGTTTCTTGAAGCGTTTCATGCTCCACATGTACTGGCTCGGGTAGGCGCGTACGTAGCGCTCCACGACTTTGCTCATGGCGGCGCAGGCGGTTTCGGTGTCGGTGCTGTACATCTCGTCCGGGGCAGCTTCGAGAATGACTTTGTAGCCCGAACCGTCCGGCAGGCGCAGTGCGTGGAGGAAGACGCCGACCGCTTTACCGCCGGCGAGCATGTTCGGCACGAATTTGCTGGTCAGGGCCTGCGTGGCGAAGAAGGGGACGAAGATCCCAGCGGATTCGGACGGTTCCGGGTCGGCAGGGATGCCGACCTGGCCGCCTTTGCGCACTTCCTTGATGACACTGAGGATGCCTTCCTTGGTCGACGCCGCGACTTTGTTGCCCAACTGCACGCGTTGCTTTTGCAGCAGTTCATCCACCGCCTTGAGCTTGGGCGGACGGTAGAAAATGATCGGTTTGCACTGACTGCAATAGAAGTGGTTGAGCACTTCCCAGTTGCCCAGGTGGCTGGTGATGCCCACTACGCCTTTGCCGGAGGCCAGGGCTTCTTTCAGTATCTCCAGGCCTTCGACTTCGCGCACCAGTTCGATGGAGCGCTGGGCCGGCCAGATCCAGGCGCAGGCGCTTTCGGTCAGGGATTTGCCGATGTCCTTGAGGCTCTGGCCCACCAGGCGCTCGCGCTCGGCCGGGTCCATCTCTGGGAAACACTTGGCGAGGTTGATCCGCACCACGTCGCGGGAACGGTTGGGAAATTTCCACATGAGCCAGCCAATGGCCGAGCCCACCGCCTGCACCGCCCGCCAGGGCAGCAGCGCAAACAACCGCAGAGCGCCGACCAGCAAGGCGCCTTTCAACTTATCCACAGGTCACTCCTGAATTCATGGGCGTGTCGCGAGCCGGCTATTCTAACCACCGTTTGCCAGCTCGGCGTAGCGGTCGCAGTCCTGGGTGTGGTCCATGACCATGCCCGAGGCCTGCATCAACGCATAACAAATGGTCGGGCCGACGAAGGTGAACCCGGCTTTCTTCAGGCCTTTACTCATCGCCAGCGCGTCGGGCGTGATGGCCGGCACTTCGGTGCGGTCCTTGAAATGGTTGATGATGGGCTTGCCGCCCACGAACGACCAGAGGAACGCCACCGGGTCTTCCAGGGCCAGCCAGGCCTGGGCATTGCGGCGGGCGCCCTTGAGCTTGAGGCGGTTGCGGATGATGCCGGGGTCGAGCATCAGTTCATCGATTTCGGCGTCGCTCATTTGCGCCACTCGCTGCACATCGAAGCCGTACAGCACTTCCCGGTAGCGCTCGCGTTTGCGCAAAACGGTGATCCAGGACAACCCGGCCTGGAACCCTTCGAGCAAAAGCAACTCGAACAAACCCTGCGCATTGCGCAGCGGCGTGCCCCACTCCTGATCGTGATAAGCCATGTACAAAGGATCGTCAGAACACCAAAAGCAGCGTGGCATAAGGCTCCAGGGGGCGTGCGCACGAACGAATCGGGTATACTCCCGCTCTTTAAATCGCAGCCCAAGAAACAGGTGAATTTCGTGAGCCAGCCTACGCCAGCCGTGCGTACCTTCCAAGACTTGATCCTCGCCCTCCAGCAATACTGGGCCGAGCAAGGTTGCGTGGTACTTCAGCCCTACGATATGGAAGTAGGCGCCGGCACTTTCCACACTGCCACGTTCCTGCGTGCCATCGGCCCGGAAACCTGGAACGCCGCTTATGTGCAGCCCAGCCGCCGCCCGACTGACGGCCGCTACGGCGAAAACCCGAACCGCCTGCAGCACTACTACCAGTTCCAGGTCGTGCTGAAGCCGAACCCGGAAAACTTCCAGGAGCTGTACCTGGGCTCCCTCAAGCACGTCGGCCTTGATCCGCTGGTGCACGACATTCGTTTCGTCGAAGACAACTGGGAGTCGCCAACGCTGGGCGCCTGGGGCCTGGGCTGGGAAGTCTGGCTCAACGGCATGGAAGTGACCCAATTCACCTACTTCCAACAAGCGGGCGGCATCGAGTGCTACCCGGTGACCGGCGAAATCACCTACGGCCTGGAACGCCTGGCCATGTACCTGCAAGGTGTGGATTCGGTCTATGACCTGGTGTGGGCCGACGGCCCGTTCGGCAAAGTGACCTATGGCGATGTGTTCCACCAGAACGAAGTGGAGCAATCGACCTATAACTTTGAACACGCCAACGTCGAGAAGCTGTTCGAACTGTTCGATTTCTATGAAAGCGAAGCCAAGCGCCTGATCGAGCTGGACCAGCCGCTGCCGTTGCCGAGTTATGAAATGGTGTTGAAGGCATCCCATACCTTCAACCTGCTGGACGCGCGCCGGGCGATTTCCGTGACCGCGCGCCAGCAATACATCCTGCGTGTACGCACCCTGGCGCGTTCCGTCGCGCAAGCCTACCTGCTGGCCCGTGCCAAGCTGGGCTTCCCGATGGCGACCCCGGACTTGCGTGATGAAGTGTTGGCTAAGCTGGAGGCTGCACAATGAGTGCTCAAGATTTTCTGGTTGAACTGGGCACCGAAGAATTGCCACCCAAAGCCCTGAACACCTTGGCCGATGCGTTCCTGGCCGGTATTGAAAAAGGCCTGCAAGGCGCTGGCCTGAACTTCGAAACCAAACACGTCTATGCCGCGCCGCGCCGCCTGGCCGTGCTGATCACCGCCCTGGCGACCCAACAGCCGGACCGCAGCATCAACCTCGACGGCCCGCCACGCCAGGCCGCGTTCGATGCCGACGGCAACCCGACCCAAGCCGCCCTGGGCTTCGCCAAGAAGTGCGGCGTGGACCTGAGCGAAATCGACCAGAGCGGTCCGAAGCTGCGCTACAGCCAGAGCATCAAGGGCAAGCCGACCGCCAGCCTGTTGCCGACCATCGTCGAAGACTCCCTCAATGACCTGCCGATTCCCAAGCGCATGCGCTGGGCGGCGCGCAAGGAAGAGTTCGTGCGTCCAACCCAGTGGTTGGTCATGCTGCTCGGTGACCAAGTCATCGACTGCACGATCCTCGCGCAGAAGGCCGGTCGCGATTCCCGTGGCCACCGCTTCCATCATCCGCACAACGTGCGCATCACCTCGCCGGCCAATTACCTGGCCGACCTGCGTGCCGCCTACGTGCTGGCCGACGCCAACGAACGCCGCGAGCTGATCAGCAAGCGCACCGAAGAGCTGGCGACCAGCCAGGAAGGCACCGCCATCGTGCCGGCCAACCTGCTGGACGAAGTGACCGCGTTGGTGGAATGGCCAGTGCCGCTGGTGTGCTCGTTCGAGGAACGTTTCCTCGAAGTGCCCCAGGAAGCGCTGATCACCACCATGCAGGATAACCAGAAGTATTTCTGCCTGCTGGACGCCGAAGGCAAGTTGCTGCCGCGTTTCATCACGGTCGCCAACATCGAAAGCAAGGATCCGCAGCAGATCATCGCCGGTAACGAAAAAGTCGTTCGCCCGCGCCTGACCGACGCCGAGTTCTTCTTCAAGCAGGACAAGAAACAATCCCTGGAAAGCTTCAATCTGCGTCTGCAGAACGTGGTCTTCCAGGAAAAACTCGGCAGCGTCTACGACAAGGCCGAGCGCGTTTCCAAGCTGGCGGCATTCATCGCCCCGCGTATCGGCGGCGACGCCCAGCGCGCGGCCCGTGCCGGCATCCTGTCCAAGTGCGACCTGTCCACCGAAATGGTCGGTGAGTTCCCGGAGATGCAAGGCATCGCCGGCTACTACTACGCCCTCAACGATGGCGAGCCGCAAGACGTAGCGCTGGCGCTGAACGAGCAATACATGCCACGCGGTGCCGGCGCTGAGTTGCCGACCACCCTGACCGGGGCGGCCGTGGCGATCGCCGACAAGCTCGATACCCTGGTGGGGATTTTCGGCATCGGCATGTTGCCCACCGGCAGCAAAGACCCTTATGCCTTGCGTCGCGCGGCGCTGGGCGTGCTGCGGATCCTGATCGACAAACAACTGGACCTGGACCTGAACGACGCCGTGGCATTCGCCGTCAATGCGTTCGGCAGCAAGGTCAAGGCCGCAGGCCTGGCCGATGCGGTGCTGGAATTCATCTTCGACCGCCTGCGTGCGCGTTATGAAGATGAAGGCGTCGACGTCGCAACCTACCTGTCGGTGCGCGCCCTGAAGCCGGGTTCGGCCCTGGACTTCGACCAGCGTGTACAAGCGGTGCAGGCGTTCCGCCAACTGCCGCAAGCAGCGGCCCTGGCCGCGGTGAACAAGCGTGTGTCGAACCTGCTGAGCAAGGCCGAAGGCAACATCGCGGCCACCGTCGAAGCCAAATACTTCGATAACGCCAACGAGTTCTCCCTGTACTCGGCGATCCAACAGGCAGACCAGGCGGTTCAGCCGATGGCAGCGGCGCGTCAGTACAGCGAAACCCTGGCGCGCCTGGCAGCATTGCGCGAACCAGTTGATGCGTTTTTCGAAGCGGTGATGGTCAATGCCGAAGACGCCAATGTGCGGGCCAACCGCTATGCGCTGCTGGCGCGGCTGCGTGGCTTGTTTCTCGGTGTTGCCGATATTTCGCTGCTGGGGTAAATCTTGAAGCTGCTGATTCTCGATCGGGACGGAGTGATCAATCACGACTCCGACGCTTACATCAAGTCGGTAGAGGAGTGGCTGCCGCTCCCCGGTTCGATCGAAGCCATCGCGAAGTTGAGCAAGGCCGGCTGGACCGTGGCGGTTGCCACCAACCAGTCGGGCATTGCTCGCGGTTACTATGACCTCGCCGTCCTTCAGGCCATGCATGATCGCTTGCGCGACTTGGTGGCGGAGCAGGGCGGTGAAGTCGGGTTGATCGTCTATTGCCCGCACGGGCCGGACGACGGCTGCGATTGCCGCAAGCCCAAGCCAGGCATGTTGAAAACCATTGCCGCTCATTACGATGTGGCGTTGGCGGGTGTGTGGTTCGTCGGCGACAGCCTCGGTGACCTGGAGGCGGCCAAGGCCGTCGATTGTCAGCCAGTTTTGGTAAAGACCGGAAAAGGCGAGAAGACTCTGGGCAAGACCCTACCGGTGGGCACCTTGATTTTTGACGACCTGGCGGCGATTGCCGCTGAACTTATCCACAATTAGAGCTCCCAAGACAACCTGATCAAGGATTGTTCGGGAAGCGCTTGAACAGGCGGGCATTGCCCGCAACGGTAAACGCCGCTATGTCGATATTGCAGGCCATCAGAGCCTTTCTCTTTTACCTGCTGTTGGGCACCAGTTCCTTGCTGTGGTGCTCCCTGAGTTTTTTTATCGCGCCTTTCTTGCCGTTCAAGGCGCGCTACCGTTTCATCAATGTGTACTGGTGTCGCTGCGCACTGTGGCTGAGCAAGGTGTTTCTGGGCATCAGCTATGAAGTCAAAGGCGCCGAGAACGTGCCTGACCGGCCGTGTGTCATCCAGTCCAACCACCAGAGCACCTGGGAGACCTTCTTTCTCTCGGCCTACTTTGAACCGTTGAGCCAAGTGCTCAAGCGTGAGCTGTTGTTCGTGCCGTTCTTCGGCTGGGCCATGGCGATGCTGCGCCCGATTGCCATTGACCGTGACAACCCGAAGGTTGCTCTCAAGCAGGTCGCGAAAAAAGGCGATGAACTGCTCAAGGATAACGTCTGGGTGTTGATTTTCCCGGAAGGCACCCGTGTGCCTTATGGCACGATTGGCAAGTTTTCCCGTAGCGGTTCCGCATTGGCGGTAAATGCTGGCCTGCCGGTGCTGCCAATTGCACACAATGCGGGAAAATTCTGGCCCAAGTCGGGCTGGCTCAGGACGCCGGGAATTATCACCGTGGTGATTGGCCCGCCGATGTATGCCGAGGGCAGCGGGCCTCGCGCCGTTGCCGAACTGAATGACCGTGTACAGGCGTGGAATGAACAGACCCAAAGGGAGCTGGGTTCACTGCCTCCAGCGCCTGCTGCGCCCGCAACGACGGACAAGGTTGCTGTCTGATAATTGTGGATAACCTGTGTACCGTTTCGTCTGATCCCGTTGTTTTTGTTACGTAACTATGTGTTTTTAATACATATTTCCTAAAAACATAAAACATCTGTAAAGGTGCATAAGTTTTTATAGCCTCGTAGGTCTGGGGTATTGCCGCAGGCCGCGATTTTCTGGTCACTCGTTCAGCAGCGGAAACCGCAAACTGAACGTGGTCCCTTCGCCTACGACGCTGCGACACTCGATATTCCCACCATGACGGTCCACCACCGCCTTGACCATCGATAAACCCAAACCAATACCATCCACCCCATGGGCGGAGGAGAAGCGCCGGTACTGGATGAACAAATCCGGCAGCTCTTCGGGACCAATGCCCTTTCCCTGGTCAACGACGTGACACGCTAACCAACCCTGCATGCAACGAACCTGTAGGGAAATGCGTGTTTGTGTCGGACTGTACTTGATGGCGTTTTCCAGCAAATTGAACAGTGCCCGGGTGAGCAAGGGTTGATCGGCGTTGACCATGGCTTCCTCATCGTCCAGCTCGTGCTCCAACTGGATATTTTTGGCCTGTGCGATCGGCAACGCCTGGTCAATCACATCCAGAATCAGCATGGCGAACAACGTAGGCCGAAATTGGTAGGCCTCGGATTCTGCCTTGGCCAACTGCACAAAACCGTCCGTCAGGTCCAATGCGCGGCGCACCTGGCGTTCGATCTGGTCGAATAATGGATTCTCTACGCCGGCCTCATGCCGCTGCACATCGAGCAACGCCAGGATGGCTGAGTGAGGCGCGCGCAGGTCATGTGACAGGAACCGGAGCATTACGCCGCGCTGCTCTTCGGCTTCACGCTCGGCACTCAGGTCGGTCAGGCTCAGCAACCAGCCCACAGGCACGTCGTTGTCAGCCGGTACCAGTGCGGCCCTCTCAAGGCGTAGGCTGCGCTCGCGAATGTCGCGAAATTCTACCAGCGGCAACGTGGACAAGCGGTGGACAGGGGAGTGCGCCAATGCCGGATAGCCCAGCCGAGCCAATTCCTCCAGCACGTCGCCCCCCGCCAAAGCATGACCGAACAACTCGCGAGCCTTGCGGTTGCCAAGCAATATCTTGCCCTGCGGATCGCTGATCATGGTGGCCACGGGCAAATATTCCAGGCCATCCGCAATAAAGCGACGCGTATCCCGCGTCCGGCTCATGGCCTGTTCCAATGCCATGATTTGTCCCTGCAAACGGTCAGTGCCGGTGTAAGAGGCCCGACGACGCTCCGGGAATACCTTCGGCTCCGCATCCAAGCGCGCCAGTTCCCAGCCAAAATAAGCCAGCACCACGCTCAGACGCCGCCAGTTCCAGATCAGATAGCCAAACAGCATTCCCAATAAACTGGCCACCGGTGACCACCACCAACCCCACGCATCCACCAGCGCGCTGATCAACAGGGCTACGCCCATCCCCGCTAGCGTCGTTCCCACGGCAAGGCGAGGGCGCCACAACAGCAGGCCTAATACGCCGCCAACTAGACCGACCGACAGCAAGGCGGCGAGCCCACTACGGGCTGGCTGCATACAAAACGAAAGCAGCGCTGTCAGGGGCAACAAAAGCAGACTTATCCACAACCACTCACGCACCAATTGTCGGAACAATCGTTGGACCTGAGTGGGTTCACGGCTTTCACGGCGAGGTGGGTTAGTCATAGGCACCTTGGCTGAACACAAGGAGGTAGATTGTGTAATGGATCATGGGGTGTACCGACAGGCAGGAAGCCCAGGACTATAGCCGACTCGATGGGTGGTGCGCTGCTGCCTTTCCCTCTGGGCCGCGAGCCGGTATTGTCGCAGCCAGCGATAGGAGGAAGGTTGCGTTACCTCCTGAGATGTCCGTTATTTTCGAGATCAAGGAAATCGCATTCCATGCGAGTCGCCATACTGGATGATGAACCGGCCGAACTGCGCCGGGTAGAACACACACTTCAACAAATACCGGGCAGGGGAGAACAAGCCTGGACCCTGCACAGCTTTGAAAGAGGCGAAGACCTGCTGCGGCAACTGCGCCGGGAAACCTTCGACTTGTTGATCCTTGACTGGCAACTGCCCGACGTCAGTGGGCTTTCGCTGCTGCGCTGGACCCGCGAGCACATGGATTCGCCACCGGCTGCCATCATGCTGACCAGCCGCGACGGCGAGCACGACATCGTCCAGGCCCTCAACGCCGGCGCCGACGACTACGTGAGCAAACCCTTCAGACCCAACGAGCTCAAGGCCCGGGTCACCGCCGTGCTACGCCGTCACAACCTGCAACGCGTGCCCACCAGCGACGTGCTGGTGTTCAACGATCTAGCGTTCGACGACGCCGAACTGACTGTCACCCGGGCTGGTATCCCCATCAGCCTGACCGAGCGTGAATATCGCCTGGCCCGTTGCCTGTTCGCCAACCTGGGCCGGCCACTGTCCCGGGAATACTTTTACGAACGCTTCTGGACCCACGAGGAAATGACTTCATCCCGTCCACTGGACACTCATATCTATCGCTTACGCAATAAGCTCGGGCTGACGGCAGATAGGGGTTGGCAATTGTTGACGATTTATGGGTACGGGTATCGGCTTGAGAGTGTCGCTGCCGGAAGTGATGAGGATTCGGTGGCGAGTTAATAAAAAAAGGCCAACGCATAAGCGTTGGCCTTTTTTGTTTCAGCAGGGCAAGCCGGATCAGAAATCCAGGTTGGACACCGCCAACGCATTGCTCTCGATAAAGTCACGACGAGGCTCGACCGCATCACCCATCAAGGTGTTGAAGATCTGGTCGGCGCCAATGGCGTCTTCGATGGTGACTTTCAGCATCCGGCGCGAACTTGGGTCCATGGTGGTTTCCCACAATTGATCCGGGTTCATCTCGCCCAGACCTTTGTATCGCTGGATGGTGTGGCGCTTGGTGCTTTCGGCCATCAGCCATTCAAGGGCTTCCTTGAACTCCGTCACGGCTTTCTTGCGTTCGCCACGTTGGATGTACGCCCCATCGTCCAGCAGCGTGCTCAGTTGCGCGCCGAGGGATACCACGGTCTTGTAGTCGTTGCTGCCGAAGAAATCGCGGTTGAAGGTGACGTAGTTCGACAGGCCGTGGGAGATCAATTCGACCTCCGGCAGCCAGACGTTACGCTCACGGTCTTCACGCAAGCTGGCTTTGTAGACCAGGCCGGACTTCTCGACAGTGCGCAGGCGTACTTCGTACTGGGCCAGCCAATCCTGCATCGCTGCGTGATCGGACAGTTGCTCCAGGCTCACGGCTGGCAGGTAGATGAAGTGCTCGGTCAGTTCCTGTGGGTACAGGCGCGACAGGCGCTTGAGGGTCTTCATCACCAGGCGGAAGTCATTCACCAGACGCTCAAGGGCTTCGCCGGAAATGCCCGGGGCATCTTCGTTCAGGTGCAGGCTCGCGTCTTCCAGGGCCGACTGCGTCATGTACTCTTCCATGGCGTCGTCGTCTTTGATGTATTGCTCTTGCTTGCCTTTCTTGACCTTGTACAGCGGCGGCTGGGCGATGTAGATGTAGCCGCGCTCGATCAGCTCCGGCAGCTGACGGAAGAAGAAGGTCAGCAGCAGGGTACGGATGTGCGAACCGTCGACGTCAGCATCGGTCATGATGATGATGTTGTGATAGCGCAACTTGTCGATGTTGTACTCTTCGCGGCCGATGCCGCAGCCCAGCGCAGTGATCAAGGTGCCGACTTCCTGGGAGGAAATCATCTTGTCGAAGCGCGCCTTCTCGACGTTGAGGATCTTGCCCTTGAGCGGCAGGATGGCCTGGGTACGGCGGTTGCGACCCTGCTTGGCGGAACCGCCAGCAGAGTCACCTTCCACCAGGTACAGCTCGGACAGGGCAGGGTCCTTTTCCTGGCAATCAGCCAGCTTGCCCGGCAGGCCGGCGATGTCCAGCGCGCCCTTGCGGCGAGTCATCTCACGGGCCTTGCGCGCCGCTTCACGGGCACGAGCCGCGTCGATCATCTTGCCGACCACCAGCTTGGCTTCGTTCGGATTCTCCAGCAGGAAGTCGGAGAAGTACTTGCCCATTTCCTGTTCGACCGCGGTCTTCACTTCGGAAGACACCAGCTTGTCCTTGGTCTGGGAACTGAACTTCGGATCCGGCACCTTCACCGAAATGATCGCCGTCAGGCCTTCACGGGCATCGTCACCGGTGGTGGCGACTTTGTGCTTCTTCGCCAGGCCTTCCTGTTCGATGTAGGTGTTCAGGTTACGGGTCAGCGCCGAACGGAAGCCCACCAGGTGGGTACCGCCATCACGCTGTGGAATGTTGTTGGTGAAGCACAACAGGTTCTCGTTGAAGCTGTCGTTCCACTGCAGGGCGATTTCAACGCCGATGCCGTCTTCACGCTGGACGTTGAAGTGGAACACCTGGTTGACCGGGGTCTTGTTGGTGTTCAGGTACTCAACGAACGCACGCAGGCCACCTTCGTACTTGAACAGCTCCTCCTTGCCGCTGCGTTCGTCCTTGAGGACGATGCCGACACCGGAATTGAGGAAGGACAGTTCACGAATCCGCTTGGCCAGGATGTCCCAGCTGAAATGGATGTTCTTGAAGGTATCGCTCGAAGCCTTGAAGTGGATCTGGGTGCCGGTGCTTTCGCTGTCGCCCACGATCGCCATCGGTGCCTGAGGCACACCGTGAACGTAGGTTTGTTCCCAGATCTTGCCGCTGCGGCGAACGGTAAGAACAAGCTTTTCGGACAGGGCGTTCACAACGGAAACACCTACACCGTGGAGACCACCGGATACTTTGTAGGAGTTGTCGTCGAATTTACCGCCGGCGTGCAGCACGGTCATGATGACCTCGGCCGCGGATACGCCTTCTTCTTTGTGCACGTCTACCGGGATGCCACGGCCGTTGTCGCGAACGGTGATGGATTCATCCGGGTGGATAATGATGCTGATGTCGTCGCAATGGCCGGCGAGGGCTTCGTCGATGGAGTTGTCGACCACCTCGAACACCATGTGGTGCAGACCGCTACCATCGTCGGTGTCGCCAATGTACATACCGGGACGTTTGCGTACGGCATCCAGGCCTTTAAGCACTTTAATGCTTGTTGAGTCGTACGTATTTTCTTCGCTCAATGCCTTCACTCCCGATGGTCGTGGGTCTGGGTGATACGGCCCTGTTCCACGTGGAACAGAGCGACTGGCGTTTCCGTCTGCCAGCCTTCCCTCAATAATTCGTGGTCTACACAAGTGATGAACACTTGGCAGCGTAAGTCTTCCAGCAAGCGGCACAGCGCGCGGCGGTGGGCTTCGTCCAGTTCGGACGGCAAGTCATCCACCAGATAAATACACTGACCGCGACGGGCCTGGCTGACCAGATGCCCCTGGGCAATACGCAAAGCACACACCACCAGTTTCTGCTGACCTCGGGACAAAATGTCCGCGGCATTGTGTGCGCCCAATCTGAGACGCAAGTCAGCACGTTGTGGTCCGGCCTGGGTATGGCCCATCTGCTGATCACGCTGAAGCGAGCCAGCCAATACGGCACTCAACTCCCGGTCCTTGTCCCAACCTCGGTAATAGCTGAGCGTCAGGCCCTCAAGCTCAACCAGTTCGCTCAAGGTCTGTTCAAAGACCGGTTTCAAGGCTTTGATGTAAGCACGGCGGTATTCATCAATTTCAGCGCTGGCCTGACACAGTTCCCTGTCCCAAACCGCCTGTGAAACGGCGTCAAGTGTACCATGTCGCAGCCAAGAGTTTCGCTGGCGCAGCGCCTTCTGCAAGCGTTGCCAAGTCGCCATGAAACGTGGTTCCACGTGGAACACGCCCCAGTCGAGAAACTGCCGACGAATCTTCGGCGCGCCCTCCAGCAGTCGGAAGCTGTCCGGGTTGATCAGCTGCAGCGGAAGAATCTCTGCCAGTTGCGCGGCACTGCGGGCATTCTGCCCGTCGATGCGGATCTGGAACTCGCCTTGCCGGTCGCGCGAGATCCCCAGGGCGCTGTGGCCACCTTCCGCCAGTTCCACCTGCCCGAACACCGTGCACGCAAGTTGGTCGTACTGGATGACCGGTAACAGACGGCTGCTTCGAAACGAACGGGCAAGCCCAAGCAGGTGAACGGCTTCCAGGACGCTGGTTTTGCCGCTGCCGTTGGCGCCGTAAAGGATATTGATGCGAGGGGAAGGGGAGAAGGTCACCGGGTGCAGATTGCGCACCGCGGTGACCGAGACGCGACTTAAGGACATCTAGCTGATTCTGACTACAGACGCATCGGCATGACAACGTAGGCCGAATCGTCGTTATCGGATTCTTGCACCAGCGCACTGCTGTTGGAGTCAGACAGGATCAGTCGTACCTGCTCAGTGGTCATCACGCCCAGCACGTCGAGCAAATAGCTGACGTTGAAGCCGATTTCCAGGGAGCCGCCGTTGTAGTCCACGCCTACTTCTTCTTCTGCTTCTTCCTGCTCCGGGTTGTTCGCCTGGATTTTCAGCTGACCATTGGCTAATTGCAGGCGAATGCCACGGTACTTCTCGTTGGACAGAATCGCGGTTCGGCTGAAGGCTTCGCGCAGTGCCTGCCGGTCACCCAGCACTAGTTTGTCGCCACCTTTCGGCAACACACGTTCGTAATCCGGGAACTTGCCGTCTACCAGCTTCGAAGTGAAAGTGAATTCACCCGTGGTCGCGCGGATATGATGCTGGCCCAGCACGATGCTGACGTTGCCGTCGGGCTCAGTCAGCAGGCGCGCCAATTCAAGGATACCCTTGCGCGGTACGATCACCTGATGACGATCCGGCTGACCGATATCGGCCTGCATCGAGCACATCGCCAAGCGGTGACCGTCGGTGGCCACGGCGCGGATGATACCGGCGGAAACTTCCAGCAGCATGCCGTTGAGGTAATAACGCACGTCCTGCTGGGCCATTGCGAAACTGGTGCGCTCAATCAGACGACGCAACTTGCTTTGCTCAAGGCTGCAAGTCAGCGAGCCTGGGCCTTCTTCCACAGTCGGGAAGTCATTCGCCGGCAGGGTCGACAAAGTGAAGCGGCTACGCCCCGCCTTGACCACCAGCTTCTGCTCGTCGACCTTGATATCGATCAGCGCGTCGTTCGGCAGGCTCTTGCAGATGTCCATCAGCTTGCGCGCCGGCACCGTGATGGAGCCTGGATCGGCCGGCTCTTCAAGTTGGACACGACCAACCAGTTCGACTTCCAGGTCGGTACCGGTCAGCGACAATTGCTGGCCTTCGACAACCAGCAGCACGTTGGAAAGTACCGGCAAGGTCTGGCGGCGTTCGACAACGCCCGCGACCAGTTGCAGGGGTTTCAACAGGGCTTCGCGTTGAATGGTGAAATGCATGGTCTAGTCCCTTGCCTTAATAAGCTGCGCTGGTGGTCATCAAGTGGTCAGTGTACGCAGCAGGTTCTTGTAGTCCTCGCGGATGTCCGCGTCGGATTCCTTAAGTTCATTGATCTTGCGGCAGGCGTGAAGCACTGTCGTATGGTCGCGACCGCCAAACACATCGCCGATTTCCGGCAGGCTGTGGTTGGTCAGCTCCTTGGACAAGGCCATCGCCACCTGACGTGGACGCGCCACCGATCGCGAACGGCGCTTCGATAGCAGATCGGATATCTTGATCTTGTAGTATTCAGCAACGGTGCGCTGAATGTTATCCACAGATACCAGCTTATCCTGAAGCGCCAACAGATCCTTCAGCGATTCGCGAATCAGCTCGATGGTGATATCGCGGCCCATGAAGTGCGAGTGGGCGATGACGCGTTTAAGCGCGCCTTCAAGCTCACGCACGTTCGAGCGAATACGCTGAGCGATGAAGAACGCCGCGTCATGAGGCAACTCGACCTTGGCCTGGTCGGCCTTCTTCATCAGGATCGCGACCCGGGTTTCCAGCTCCGGTGGCTCGACGGCTACCGTCAGGCCCCAGCCGAAACGCGACTTCAAACGTTCTTCCAGGCCTTCGATCTCTTTCGGGTACCGGTCGCTGGTGAGAATGACCTGCTGGCCACCTTCAAGCAATGCGTTGAAGGTGTGGAAAAACTCTTCCTGTGAACGTTCCTTGCGAGCGAAGAACTGAATATCGTCGATCAGCAAAGCATCCACCGAACGGTAGAAACGCTTGAACTCGTTGATGGCGTTCAGCTGCAGCGCCTTGACCATGTCGGCCACGAAACGCTCGGAATGCAGGTAGACGACCTTGGCATTCGGGTTCTTCTTTAACAGATGGTTACCCACGGCGTGCATCAAGTGGGTTTTACCCAAGCCAACACCGCCATAAAGGAAGAGCGGGTTATAGCCATGCTTGGGGTTATCCGCCACCTGCCAGGCTGCCGCTCGGGCCAGCTGGTTGGACTTACCCTCGACGAAGTTTTCGAAGGTAAAGGTGCGGTTCAGATAGCTGGTGTGCTTGAGCGCACCTTCTACTTGAACGGTGCGTTGTTCTGCCCGTACCGGGGCCTGCTGGGAGCTTGCACCCGCCATGGGGTCGAAGCTGTCCCTTGAGGGCTCTTCGCTGACCTCAGCGGTTTTTTGTGCGTTGCGTTTGCTTGAAGTAGGCGCGGGTGCCGGCGCGGCATGGTTGTTGACCGGCGCGGCGGCCGCCTGGGCTTGGGACGCCGAGGCGGCCAGTGGCGCATTGGGAGCGGCCCGCGGCGCCGAGCTGCGTTTGCTGCCTATTAATAAGGACAACGCGGGCGCCATGCCATTGCCATGCTCATCGAGCAGTTCCATGACCCGGCCCAGGTACTTTTCGTTGACCCAGTCGAGAACGAAACGGTTCGGTGCATAGACACGCAACTCGTCGCCTTCGGCTTCGACCTGTAGTGGACGGATCCAAGTGTTGAATTGTTGGGCAGGCAGCTCATCGCGCAAAAGCTCCACGCACTGCTGCCAAAGTTCCACTGACACGGATATCCCCTAAGTTGAAAGCCGGTGAGGCAAAAACAAGCGGCCATTGTAGCGATCAGTCGTTCACTTATCCACATGCAGGTTGCTCAACGTCCATGATTTATCAACGCTTTAACCATGAGAAAGGCGACGAATGGTCGGTGGCTAAGCCCTGTGGATAAATCACCCTAAGGCCGTTGCATAACTGGGGGTTAAAGTCAGTGGATAACCGCCCTGTGGATAAATACCTATTCCACCCACAGGTTATCCGACAGTGCGGCACAGGGTTGCCACCGCTTTCCCCTGTAGTTGTCATTCTCTGTACATGGCGGATTACAAGGCGTAGGCATGGTTATCCACAGACAAGTGGCACCCTTGCTTTTATAAGCTTTACAGAAAAGCTTTAAATAATTCCCTTCTTTATTTCTATATCTAGCGCAGCGTGATGAATCCGCGGGAAGCGCCTGGAGATCTATTTAAAGGAAACGCTGGTTGGAAATTGACCTAGAGGCTTGCTTTCTCTAGAATCCCCGGTCTCTTAAAACGGGGGCCATTCCGGCCCGTTGTGGACGAACCAGGTAACACGACATGAAACGTACTTTCCAACCAAGCACTATCAAACGCGCTCGTACTCACGGTTTCCGTGCTCGCATGGCTACCAAGAACGGTCGTGCCGTCCTGTCGCGTCGTCGCGCCAAAGGTCGTGCGCGTCTGGCAGTTTGATAATCCGGCACTGGAGGTGAGTCAGGACTTCAGTCGGGAAAAGCGTCTGCTTACCCCCCGGCATTTCAAGGCAGTCTTTGACTCCCCTACCGGCAAGGTTCCGGGGAAAAATCTCCTGCTCCTTGCGCGCAGTAACGATCTCGATCACCCCCGACTCGGGCTGGTTATCGGGAAAAAGAGCGTAAAGCTCTCCGTTCAGCGCAATCGCCTCAAACGTCTGATGCGCGAATCGTTTCGCCTGAACCAGGATTCACTGGTCGGCTGGGACATTGTTATCGTCGCGCGCAAAGGTTTGGGTGATGTAGAAAACCCCGAATTGATTCAGCATTTCGGCAAGCTCTGGAAACGCCTGGCTCGTAACAAGCCAGCACCGGCAGTCAACACCGAAACTGTAGGGGTAGACAGTACCGATGCGTAAACTGGCACTCGTTCCGATCCAGTTTTACCGCTACGCCATTAGTCCTCTGATGGCCAGCCACTGTCGTTTCTACCCCAGTTGTTCCTGCTACGCGTATGAAGCCATAGAAAATCATGGCCTTCTGCGCGGTGGCTGGCTGACCTTTCGTCGTTTAGGTCGCTGTCATCCGTGGAATCCCGGCGGTTATGACCCGGTTCCGCCTATCCCTACCTCCCGTTCTTCTTCGATGGCCGAGTAATCATGGATATCAAACGCACGATCCTGATCGTCGCCCTGGCAATCGTGTCCTATGTCATGGTCCTTAAATGGAACCAGGACTACGGCCAGGCTGCCCTGCCGACTCAGAATGTTGCAGCCAGCAATACCGCACCGAGCCTGCCGGATACAGCAACTGGCAATAGCACCGCCAGCAATGACGATGTCCCGCGCGCGGCAAGCGACACCAGTGCTCCAGCCGAAGCCCCCGTGGCGGCCAGCAAGGACCTGATCCAGATCAAGACCGACGTGCTCGAGCTGGCAATCGATCCACAAGGTGGCGATGTCGCCCAGTTGAAGCTGCCTTTGTATCCGCGTCGCCAGGACCATCCGGAAATCCCGTTCCAGTTGTTCGACAACGGTAACGAGCGTACCTATCTGGCGCAAAGCGGCCTGATCGGCGCCAACGGCCCGGATGCCAACCCGGCCGGTCGTCCGGTTTATTCGGCCGAGAAGAAGGTTTATCAACTGGCTGACGGTCAGGACCAACTGGTCGCCGACCTGAAGTTCAGCAAGGATGGCGTCAATTACATCAAGCGTTTCACCCTGAAGCGCGGCATGTATGACGTGACTGTGACTTATCTGGTCGACAACCAGAGCGCCCAACCTTGGTCTGGCGCGATGTTTGCGCAGCTCAAGCGTGACGCCAGTGATGATCCTTCCTCCAGCACCGCCACCGGCACCGCGACTTACCTGGGCGCTGCCCTGTGGACAAGTTCGGAGCCGTACAAGAAAGTGTCCATGAAAGACATGGACAAGGCGCAGCTCAAGGAAACCGTCCAAGGCGGCTGGGTTGCCTGGTTGCAGCATTATTTTGTAACAGCGTGGATTCCGCAGAAGGGCGAAAACAACCTCGTCCAGACGCGTAAAGACAGCAAAGGCAACTACATCGTCGGTTACACCGGCCCGGCCCTGACCGCCGCGCCAGGTGCGAAAGTCGAAACCAGCGCCATCCTGTACGCCGGGCCAAAAAGCCAGGCTGTGCTCAAGGAGTTGTCCCCAGGCTTGGAACTGACCGTGGACTACGGTTTCCTGTGGTTCATTGCCCAGCCTATCTTCTGGCTGCTGCAACATATCCACAGCATCGTCGGTAACTGGGGCTGGTCGATTATTTTCCTGACCATGCTGATCAAGGGGATTTTCTTCCCACTGTCGGCCGCCAGCTATAAATCCATGGCGCGCATGCGGGCCGTTGCGCCGAAACTGGCAGCGCTGAAAGAGCAACATGGCGATGACCGGCAGAAAATGTCCCAGGCCATGATGGAGTTGTACAAGAAAGAGAAGATCAACCCCTTGGGCGGTTGCTTGCCAATTCTTGTTCAGATGCCAGTGTTCCTCGCGCTGTACTGGGTTCTGCTGGAAAGCGTGGAGATGCGTCAGGCACCGTTCATGCTGTGGATTACCGACCTGTCGATCAAGGATCCGTTCTTCATCCTGCCGATCATCATGGGCGCGACCATGTTCATCCAGCAGCAGTTGAACCCGACACCTCCGGATCCGATGCAAGCGAAGGTCATGAAGATGATGCCGATCATCTTCACCTTCTTCTTCCTCTGGTTCCCAGCAGGTCTTGTGCTGTACTGGGTTGTGAACAACGTGTTGTCCATCACCCAGCAGTGGTACATCACGCGTAAGATCGAAGCGGCTGCGAAAAAAGCCGAGGCGTAACTTGCTCTGTGGATAACCACACAAAACGCCCCCTAGTGGGGCGTTTTGCTATCTGCCACTTTTGTCTGGATACCGGTTTATGAGTGCACCGCGTGAAACCATCGCTGCTGTCGCCACCGCCCAAGGTCGCGGCGGTGTTGGCATCGTCCGTATTTCCGGGCCGTTGGCCAGTGTTGCGGCCCATGCTATCAGCGGCCGTGAACTCAAACCGCGGTTCGCCCATTACGGCCCGTTTTTCAGTGATGACCAGCAGGTACTGGACGAAGGGGTGGCCCTGTATTTCCCTGGACCGAATTCGTTCACCGGCGAAGACGTACTGGAACTGCAAGGACACGGCGGTCCCATCGTGCTGGACATGCTGCTCAAGCGTTGCCTGGAACTGGGCTGCCGCCTGGCCCGTCCGGGTGAGTTCAGCGAAAGGGCATTCCTCAACGACAAACTCGACCTGGCCCAGGCCGAAGCCATCGCTGATCTGATCGAAGCCAGTTCTGCACAGGCCGCCCGCAACGCCTTGCGTTCGCTGCAAGGCGCTTTTTCCCAGCGTGTGCATAACCTCACCGAACAATTGATTGGCCTGCGCATCTATGTCGAGGCTGCAATTGACTTTCCGGAGGAAGAAATCGACTTCCTCGCCGATGGTCACGTGCTGAGCATGCTCGATAAGGTTCGCGACGAGTTATCCACAGTACTGCGCGAGGCCGGGCAAGGTGCATTGTTGCGCGACGGGATGACTGTGGTGATCGCTGGACGACCGAATGCCGGCAAGTCCAGCCTATTGAATGCCCTGGCCGGCCGCGTGGCGGCGATCGTCACCGAGATCGCCGGCACCACCCGGGACATCCTCCGCGAACATATCCACATTGACGGCATGCCGCTGCACGTGGTGGATACGGCCGGTTTGCGCGACACCGAGGACCAGGTGGAAAAAATCGGCGTCGAACGCGCACTCAAGGCCATCGGTGAAGCCGACCGGGTATTGCTAGTGGTGGATGCCACCGCGCCGGAAGCGGACGATCCCTTTGCCTTGTGGCCTGAATTCCTCGAGGTCCGTCCGGATCCGGCGAAAGTCACCCTGATTCGCAACAAGGCTGACCTGACCGGGGAGGCGATTGCCCTGGATGTCAGCGATGACGGGCACGTGACCATCAGCCTGAGCGCTAAGTCGGCGGGTGAAGGCCTGGAGCTGCTGCGCGAGCACCTCAAGGCTTGCATGGGCTACGAGCAGACCTCGGAAAGCAGCTTCAGCGCTCGCCGGCGGCACTTGGAAGCGTTGCGCCATGCGAGCGCTGCCTTGGAACATGGTCGCGCGCAGCTGACCCTGGCGGGGGCTGGCGAGCTGTTGGCCGAAGATCTGCGCCAGGCACAACATTCCCTAGGGGAAATTACCGGGGCTTT
Organism: Pseudomonas sp. SWRI92; assembly: GCF_014268685.1. Classification (NCBI taxonomy): domain Bacteria; kingdom Pseudomonadati; phylum Pseudomonadota; class Gammaproteobacteria; order Pseudomonadales; family Pseudomonadaceae; genus Pseudomonas; species Pseudomonas sp. SWRI92. The sequence goes on along the minus strand of NZ_JABWQY010000002.1, from coordinate 180,341 downwards.
CAGCTCCGATGACTTACTGGGCCGGATCTTTTCCAGCTTCTGCATCGGTAAGTAGTCCGCCTTTAAAACCGGGTTTGCCCTCGAAACCTAACGAGCGCAACGCAAACCCGGTCCTGTCTTTTTAAACGATTGCCCTTGATGGCGGCTTGCCTGTGGACGCTGCTGCGACTCCGTAGCGGCTCTTTTCTGTGGATTAAGCCCTGTGAATAACCGCCATTGAGGTCGGTTGATAAACCACCTCCAAAGCTGAGGATAACCGCCCCTGTGGATAACCACCCCTTTAATCCACAGGCTTACACCGGTTATCCAAGCCCCTCACTGCCACATGGCCACAGGGTTTTGAATCTCTGTACACGAAGTAAATTAAGGTCTGCAGAGCTTTATCCACAGAAAAGTGGCTCAGTAAGAATAAACATAAAAACAAAGATTTTATAAATTTCTCTCTTTTTAATTTCTTTAACCGCCAGTTCTCCACAGCTGGTTAAATTTTGTGCAAAGGGTTCTTTAGGATGGGCGAAGTCCCTATACTTGCCGACCTGGTTCGAAAAACGCCCAGGACTCGACCCAAATCTATTTCTGAATTACCTGAATAAAGCAGGCACGAGGTGCGTGGTGGATTTCCCTTCCCGTTTTGAAGTGATCGTCATCGGCGGCGGTCATGCCGGTACCGAGGCAGCACTTGCATCAGCACGCATGGGCGCAAAAACCCTGCTGTTGACGCATAACGTGGAAACCCTCGGTGCCATGAGTTGCAACCCCGCTATCGGTGGGATCGGCAAGAGTCATCTGGTCAAGGAAATCGATGCCCTTGGCGGTGCGATGGCGATGGCCACCGATAAAGGCGGCATCCAGTTTCGCGTTTTGAACAGCCGCAAAGGCCCAGCGGTGCGTGCTACTCGCGCCCAGGCCGACCGTATCCTGTACAAGGCCGCTGTCCGCGAAATCCTGGAAAACCAACCGAACCTGTGGATATTTCAACAAGCAGCCGATGACCTGATCGTCGAGCAGGACCAGGTTCGTGGCGTCGTCACCCAGATGGGCCTGCGTTTCTTCGCCGATTCCGTGGTACTGACCACCGGAACCTTCCTCGGTGGACTTATCCACATCGGTCTGCAAAATTTTTCCGGCGGGCGCGCGGGTGATCCACCCTCGATCGCGCTGGCCCAGCGCCTGCGTGAAATGCCACTGCGTGTGGGTCGGTTGAAAACCGGTACGCCCCCTCGCATCGATGGCAAGTCCGTGGATTTCTCGGTGATGACCGAGCAGCCTGGTGATACTCCGATCCCGGTGATGTCGTTCATGGGCAACAAGGAACAGCATCCACGGCAAGTCAGTTGCTGGATCACCCATACCAACGCCCGCACCCACGAAATCATTGCGGCGAATCTCGATCGTTCGCCGATGTATTCCGCCGCCGGTGAAATCGAAGGCGTCGGCCCGCGTTATTGCCCGTCGATCGAAGACAAGATCCATCGCTTTGCCGACAAGGAAAGCCATCAGGTGTTCATCGAGCCGGAAGGTTTGACCACCCATGAGCTGTATCCGAACGGGATATCCACAAGTCTGCCGTTCGACGTGCAATTGCAGATCGTGCAATCGATTCGCGGCATGGAAAACGCCCACATCGTTCGCCCGGGCTACGCCATCGAATACGACTATTTCGACCCGCGTGACCTGAAATACAGCCTGGAAACCAAAGTCATCGGCGGTCTGTTCTTTGCCGGCCAGATCAACGGCACCACCGGTTACGAAGAAGCCGGCGCCCAAGGATTGCTCGCCGGCGCCAACGCTGCGCTGCGCGCCAAGGGCAAAGAAAGTTGGTGCCCGCGTCGCGACGAGGCGTATATCGGCGTGCTGGTGGATGACCTGATCACCCTGGGTACCCAGGAACCGTATCGGATGTTCACGTCCCGCGCCGAATATCGCCTGATCCTGCGGGAAGACAACGCCGACCTGCGCCTGACCGAAAAAGGTCGTGAGCTGGGCTTGGTGGATGAGGTGCGCTGGGCCGCGTTCTGCAAAAAACGCGAGAGCATCGAGCTGGAAGAGCAGCGCCTGAAAAGCACCTGGGTTCGTCCCGGTACCGAGCAGGGCGATGCCATCGCGGCGAAATTCGGTACGCCGCTGACTCACGAATACAACTTGCTCAATCTCTTGAGCCGCCCGGAAATCGATTACGTCGGGCTGGTGGAAGTGACCGGCCAGGGCGCGGAAGATCCACAGGTGGCTGAACAGGTCGAGATCAAGACCAAATACGCCGGTTACATCGACCGCCAACAGGACGAAATCGCCCGGCTGCGAGCCAGCGAAGACACCAAGCTGCCTGTGGATATCGATTACACCGGTATTTCCGGGTTGTCGAAGGAAATCCAGGGCAAGCTCGGTGCGACCCGTCCCGAAACCCTGGGCCAGGCCTCGCGCATCCCTGGCGTCACGCCGGCAGCCATTTCGCTGTTGATGATTCATTTGAAAAAACGCGGCGCCGGCCGCCAGTTGGAGCAAAGCGCTTGAGCTCGATGGTCACCTCGCAACACGCTGAAGAGTTATCCACAGGTGCACTTCAACTCGGCGTCAGCCTGAGCGAAGCCCAGCAGGCACAATTGCTGGGTTATCTGGCGCTGTTGATCAAGTGGAACAAGGCCTACAACCTGACCGCCGTGCGCGATCCGGATGAAATGGTTTCGCGGCATTTGCTCGACAGCCTCAGCATCATGTCCTTCATCGAAAACGGTCGCTGGCTGGACGTCGGCAGCGGCGGAGGCATGCCGGGCATCCCGCTGGCGATCCTTTTTCCCGATTCACAAGTGACCTGCCTCGACAGCAACGGCAAGAAAACCCGCTTCCTGACCCAGGTCAAACTCGAACTAAAACTGGATAACCTTCAAGTTATCCACAGCCGCGTCGAAGCGTTCCAGCCTGCCGAGCCGTTCAACGGAATCATCTCCCGGGCGTTCAGCAGCATGGAGAACTTCAGCAACTGGACTCGCCACCTGGGCGATGCCGATACGCGCTGGCTGGCAATGAAGGGCGTTCATCCGGCCGATGAGCTGGTAGCATTGCCGGCAGACTTCCACCTCGATAGCGAACACGCCTTGGCCGTACCCGGTTGCCAAGGCCAACGCCATCTGCTGATACTGCGCCGCACGGCATGATTGGGAACACAAGCAAGAATGGCTAAGGTATTCGCGATAGCGAACCAGAAAGGTGGTGTGGGCAAGACCACCACCTGTATCAACCTCGCAGCATCCCTGGTCGCGACCAAGCGCCGGGTGCTGTTGATCGATCTCGATCCACAGGGCAACGCCACCATGGGTAGCGGTGTGGATAAGCACGGCCTGGAAAACTCCATCTACGACGTCCTAATCGGCGAATGCGATCTGGGCCAGGCCATGCATTTCTCTGAACACGGCGGTTATCAACTGCTGCCCGCCAACCGTGACCTGACGGCGGCGGAAGTGGTGCTGCTGGAAATGCAGATGAAGGAAAGCCGCCTGCGCAGCGCACTGGCGCCGGTCCGCGAGAACTACGACTACATTCTGATCGACTGCCCGCCGTCGCTGTCGATGCTGACCCTCAACGCCTTGGTGGCTGCCGATGGGGTCATTATCCCCATGCAGTGCGAATACTTCGCCCTCGAAGGGCTGAGCGACCTTGTGGATAACATCAAGCGCATCGCCGAGTTGCTCAATCCAGACCTGAAGGTCGAAGGCCTGCTGCGGACGATGTATGACCCGCGCTTGAGCCTGATGAACGACGTATCGGCCCAGCTCAAGGAGCACTTCGGCGAGCAGCTCTACGACACCGTCATTCCGCGCAACATCCGCTTGGCCGAAGCGCCGAGCTACGGCATGCCGGCCCTGGCTTATGACAAACAATCCCGTGGTGCGCTGGCTTACCTGGCCCTGGCGGGCGAGATGGTTCGCCGCCAGCGCCGTCAGCCACGCATCGCTGCAGCCCAGCCAACTTAAGGAAACCCCATGGCCGTCAAGAAACGAGGTCTCGGACGTGGACTGGATGCGCTGCTCAGCGGCCCCACAGTCAGCTCGCTGGAAGAGCAGGCCGTGCAGGCTGACCAGCGCGAATTGCAGCATCTGCCCCTGGACCTGATCCAGCGTGGCAAATACCAGCCGCGCCGGGACATGGACCCGCAGGCACTGGAAGAGCTGGCTCAATCGATCAAGAGCCAGGGCGTGATGCAACCGATCGTGGTCCGGCCGATCGCCAATGGGCGTTTCGAGATCATCGCTGGCGAACGTCGCTGGCGCGCCAGCCAGCAGGCTGGCCAGGAAACCATTCCGGCGATGGTCCGCGATGTTCCGGATGAAACCGCCATCGCCATGGCATTGATCGAAAACATCCAGCGCGAAGACCTCAACCCAATTGAGGAAGCCGTGGCCCTGCAACGCTTGCAGCAGGAATTCCAACTGACCCAGCAACAAGTCGCCGAAGCAGTGGGTAAATCCCGGGTGACCGTGGCCAACCTGCTTCGGCTGATTGCGTTGCCGGAAGTCATCAAGACCATGCTGTCCCACGGTGACCTGGAGATGGGGCATGCCCGGGCATTGCTCGGTTTGCCGGAAAATCAACAAGTTGAAGGGGCGCGACATGTTGTCGCACGCGGCCTGACAGTGCGCCAAACCGAGGCACTGGTTCGCCAGTGGCTGAGCGGGAAACCGGCCCCTGTCGAAGCGCCAAAGACCGATCCGGATATCGCTCGCCTGGAGCAGCGGTTGGCCGAGCGCCTGGGCTCTGCGGTGCAGATTCGCCATGGAAAGAAGGGCAAAGGTCAGTTGGTGATCGGCTATAACTCTCTCGACGAGTTGCAGGGCGTGCTTGCGCACATTCGCTGAAACAATTGCTCTTGTAGCGCGCAGTCGGAAATCACTACCTGAAGGTTGAATAGGGGCAGAACCGCCCCTATACTCTGCGCGCATTTTGTCGGCACAAATTATGCCAAGTTATTGAATTTCGGCAGCCGACCCTTGGAGAGCAAAAGCGATGGAAACACGCACGCCAAACCGCTTGCCGTTCCATCGTCTGGCAGTTTTCCCGGTATTGATGGCCCAGTTTGTCGTTGTACTGATCGCCGCGTTGGCGCTTTGGCAATGGAAGGGAGTCGTCGCCGGATACTCAGGTCTTTGCGGAGGCCTGATAGCCTTGCTTCCCAATATTTACTTCGCTCACAGGGCATTTCGGTTTTCCGGCGCCCGAGCAGCCCAAGCCATCGTCCGGTCTTTTTATGCCGGCGAGGCAGGGAAACTGATTTTGACGGCAGTGCTGTTTGCACTGACGTTTGCAGGTGTGAAGCCTTTGGCGCCGCTGGCTGTATTCGGCGTGTTCCTATTGACCCAGATGGTCAACTGGTTCGCTCCCCTGTTAATGAGAACAAGACTTTCGAGACCTTAGGGCGTTTGAGGCAACCATGGCAGAGACAACCGCTTCGGGCTATATCCAGCACCACTTGCAGAACCTGACCTTCGGGCAGCTACCCAATGGCGGCTGGGGCTTTGCTCACACCGCAGCAGAAGCCAAGGAAATGGGCTTCTGGGCTTTCCACGTCGATACCCTCGGCTGGTCGGTCGCGTTGGGTCTGATCTTCGTTTTCCTTTTCCGCATGGCGGCAAAGAAAGCGACCTCCGGTCAGCCTGGTGCATTGCAGAACTTCGTTGAAGTATTGGTCGAATTCGTCGATGGCAGCGTGAAAGACAGCTTCCATGGCCGTAGCCCGGTGATTGCGCCGCTGGCACTGACCATCTTCGTCTGGGTGTTCCTGATGAACGCCGTCGACCTGGTACCGGTCGACTGGATTCCTCAGCTGGCCATCCTGATCTCCGGCGATGCGCACATCCCGTTCCGCGCCGTGTCGACCACCGACCCGAACGCGACCCTGGGCATGGCGTTGTCGGTTTTCGCACTGATCATTTTCTATAGCATCAAGGTCAAGGGCATCGGCGGCTTCATCGGCGAACTGACCCTGCACCCGTTCGGCAGCAAGAACGTCCTCGTTCAGGCCCTGCTGATCCCGGTGAACTTCCTCTTGGAATTCGTGACCCTGATCGCCAAGCCAATCTCTCTGGCCCTGCGTCTGTTCGGCAACATGTATGCCGGCGAGCTGGTGTTCATCCTGATCGCTGTGATGTTCGGCAGCGGCCTGCTCTGGCTCAGCGGCCTGGGCGTGGTGCTGCAATGGGCGTGGGCTGTGTTCCACATCCTGATCATCACCTTGCAGGCGTTCATCTTCATGATGCTGACCATCGTCTACCTGTCGATGGCGCACGAAGAAAACCATTAAGGCCAGTCTCGACTAGTCTGATGTCCTTCCCGGTCAAACGGGAAGGGGCCCGAACGGGCTCGATGAAACGATTTGTTTTACCGCTTTAATCTAAAAAACCTAAACCATACGACGTAAAAGTCGGGAGGAAAGATGGAAACTGTAGTTGGTCTAACCGCTATCGCTGTTGCACTGTTGATCGGCCTGGGCGCACTGGGTACCGCAATTGGTTTCGGCCTGTTGGGCGGCAAATTCCTGGAAGGCGCTGCGCGTCAGCCAGAAATGGTTCCAATGCTGCAAGTGAAAATGTTCATCGTTGCCGGTCTGCTCGACGCCGTAACCATGATCGGTGTTGGTATCGCTCTGTTCTTCACCTTTGCGAACCCGTTCGTTGGTCAGATCGCTGGCTGATTACTCGGATCTTCCGGGTAATTTGGTGTGATGGACAACGTAACTGCGAGGTGTTGGCGTGAACATTAATGCGACCCTGATTGGCCAGTCCGTTGCGTTCCTGATTTTTGTACTGTTCTGCATGAAGTTCGTATGGCCACCGGTCATTGCGGCATTGCACGAACGTCAAAAGAAGATCGCTGATGGTCTGGACGCTGCCAGCCGAGCAGCTCGCGACCTGGAGTTGGCCCATGAGAAAGTGGGTCAGCAACTGCGCGAAGCGAAAGCTCAGGCAGCTGAAATCATCGAGCAAGCCAAGAAACGCGGTACCCAGATTGTCGACGAGGCCCGTGAACAGGCTCGCGTCGAAGCTGACCGTGTGAAGGCTCAGGCTCAAGCCGAGATCGAACAGGAACTGAACAGCGTCAAAGACGCCTTGCGTGCCCAAGTGGGTGCCCTGGCTGTTGGCGGTGCTTCGAAGATCCTGGGTGCCACAATCGATCAAAATGCGCACGCAGAGCTGGTAAACAAACTGGCTGCTGAAATCTAAGCGAGGGCGATCATGGCAGAACTGACCACGTTGGCCCGACCTTACGCTAAGGCGGCCTTCGAGCACGCTCAGGCCCACCAGCAACTGGCCAATTGGTCAGCCATGCTCGGCCTGGCAGCAGCGGTGTCGCAAGACGACACCATGCAGCGCGTGCTCAAGGCCCCGCGACTGACGAGCGCAGAAAAGGCCGCCACGTTTATTGACGTGTGCGGCGACAAGTTCGATGCCAAGGCACAGAATTTCATTCACGTCGTTGCCGAAAACGACCGTCTCCCGCTTCTGCCGGAGATCGCCGCTCTTTTCGACCTGTACAAGGCCGAGCAAGAGAAGTCGGTAGACGTGGAAGTGACCAGTGCTTTTGCATTGAACCAAGAACAGCAAGACAAACTCGCCAAGGTTCTCAGTGCACGACTCAACCGGGAAGTGCGCCTGCAAGTCGAGGAAGACAAGTCCCTGATAGGGGGCGTTGTAATCCGCGCCGGCGACCTGGTTATCGATGGCTCGATTCGCGGCAAAATCGCGAAACTTGCCGAAGCATTGAAATCTTGAGTTTGAAGGGGCAGCAGAGCAATGCAGCAACTCAATCCTTCCGAAATAAGTGAAATTATCAAGGGCCGCATCGACAAGCTCGATGTGACCTCCCAAGCCCGTAACGAAGGCACTGTCGTCAGCGTATCTGACGGCATCGTGCGGATTCACGGTCTGGCCGACGTCATGTACGGCGAGATGATCGAGTTTCCGGGCGGCGTCTACGGTATGGCCCTCAACCTGGAGCAAGACTCTGTAGGTGCCGTGGTATTGGGCGCGTACACGTCGCTGGCTGAAGGCATGAGCGCCAAGTGCACCGGCCGCATCCTCGAGGTTCCTGTTGGTAAGGAACTGCTGGGCCGCGTAGTCGACGCACTGGGTAATCCTGTTGACGGCAAAGGTCCGCTGAACAACACCGAGACCGATGCGGTCGAGAAAGTTGCTCCAGGCGTGATCTGGCGTAAGTCGGTAGACCAGCCTGTACAGACTGGCTACAAGGCTGTCGATGCCATGATCCCTGTCGGCCGTGGCCAGCGTGAGCTGATCATCGGTGACCGTCAGATCGGTAAGACCGCTCTGGCGATCGACGCGATCATCAACCAGAAGAACAGCGGCATTTTCTGCGTCTACGTTGCCATCGGTCAGAAGCAATCGACCATCGCCAACGTGGTTCGCAAGCTGGAAGAAAACGGCGCCCTGGCCAACACGATCATCGTGGCGGCCAGTGCTTCGGAATCTCCTGCGCTGCAGTTCCTGGCTCCGTACTCCGGCTGCACCATGGGCGAGTACTTCCGCGACCGCGGTGAAGACGCGCTGATCGTTTATGACGATCTGTCCAAGCAAGCAGTGGCTTACCGCCAGATTTCCCTGCTGCTGCGCCGTCCACCAGGCCGTGAAGCCTACCCAGGCGACGTGTTCTATCTCCACTCCCGTCTGCTGGAGCGCGCATCCCGCGTTTCGGAAGACTACGTAGAGAAGTTCACCAACGGCGCAGTGACTGGCAAGACCGGTTCCCTGACCGCCCTGCCGATCATCGAAACCCAGGCTGGTGACGTTTCCGCGTTCGTTCCGACCAACGTGATTTCCATCACCGACGGTCAGATCTTCCTGGAATCGGCCATGTTCAACTCGGGCATCCGTCCTGCTGTGAACGCCGGTGTTTCGGTATCCCGTGTGGGTGGTGCCGCTCAGACCAAGATCATCAAGAAGCTCTCCGGTGGTATCCGTACCGCTCTGGCTCAGTACCGTGAACTGGCGGCATTCGCCCAGTTCGCTTCTGACCTGGACGAAGCGACCCGTAAGCAACTTGAGCATGGTCAGCGCGTTACCGAGCTGATGAAGCAGAAGCAATACGCTCCTATGTCGATCGCTGACATGGCGTTGTCGCTGTATGCCGCTGAACGTGGGTTCCTGACTGACGTTGAAATCGCCAAGGTCGGCAGCTTTGAACAAGCGCTGATTGCTTACTTCAACCGCGATCACGCCGATTTGATGGCGAAGATCAACGTGAAGGGTGACTTCAATGACGAAATCGACGCTGGCATGAAAGCCGGTATCGAGAAGTTCAAGGCCACCCAAACCTGGTAAGCCGCAGCGGGAGTCGCAAGGCTCCCGCTTGCTAACCTGATAGGTGTTACATGGCAGGCGCAAAAGAGATTCGCAGTAAGATTGCGAGCATCAAAAGCACGCAAAAGATTACCAGCGCCATGGAAAAAGTGGCGGTCAGCAAAATGCGCAAGGCACAAATGCGCATGGCTGCTAGCCGTCCTTACGCGGAGCGCATCCGCCAGGTGATTGGTCATCTGGCCAACGCCAACCCGGAATATCGCCACCCGTTCATGATCGACCGCGCCGTCAAGCGCGTCGGTTACGTCGTGGTGAGCAGTGACCGTGGTCTGTGCGGTGGCTTGAACACCAACCTGTTCAAGGCCCTGGTCAAGGACATGGCGGTAAACCGCGAACAAGGCGTCGAGATCGATCTGTGCGTGATTGGTAGCAAGGGTGCGGCATTCTTCCGCAACTTCGGCGGTAACGTCGTCGCCGCTATCAGCCACCTGGGTGAAGAACCGTCGATCAATGACCTGATCGGCAGCGTCAAGGTGATGCTGGATGCTTACCTGGAAGGCCGGATTGACCGCCTGTCCGTGGTATCCAACAAGTTCATCAACACCATGACGCAGCAGCCAACCGTGGAGCAATTGATCCCACTGGTGGCGACCCCGGAACAGGAACTCAAACACCACTGGGACTACCTCTACGAACCCGATGCCAAGGAGCTGCTTGACGGCTTGATGGTCCGCTACGTGGAGTCGCAGGTGTACCAGGCGGTGGTCGAGAACAACGCAGCTGAACAAGCGGCGCGGATGATCGCGATGAAAAACGCTACCGACAACGCCGGTGATTTGATCAGCGATTTGCAGCTGATCTACAACAAGGCGCGTCAGGCTGCGATCACCCAAGAGATCTCGGAAATCGTCGGCGGCGCTGCCGCGGTTTAACGGTTCAAATATTCAGAGGATCCAGCTATGAGTAGCGGACGTATCGTTCAAATCATCGGCGCCGTTATCGACGTGGAATTCCCACGCGACAGCGTACCGAGCATCTACAACGCGCTGAAAGTACAAGGCGCGGAAACCACCCTGGAAGTTCAGCAGCAGCTGGGCGACGGCGTGGTTCGTACCATTGCGATGGGTTCCACCGAAGGCTTGAAGCGCGGTCTGGACGTTATCGACTCTGGCGCTGCCATCTCCGTACCGGTCGGTAAAGCGACCCTGGGCCGGATCATGGACGTACTGGGCAACCCGATCGACGAAGCTGGCCCGATCGATACCGACGAGCGCTGGGGCATTCACCGTCCTGCGCCATCCTTCGCTGAACAGGCAGGCGGCAACGACCTGCTGGAAACCGGCATCAAGGTTATCGACCTGGTTTGCCCGTTCGCCAAGGGCGGTAAAGTCGGTCTGTTCGGTGGTGCCGGTGTAGGCAAGACCGTAAACATGATGGAACTGATCCGTAACATCGCCATCGAGCACAGCGGTTATTCCGTGTTCGCCGGTGTGGGTGAGCGTACTCGTGAGGGTAACGACTTCTACCACGAGATGAAGGATTCCAACGTTCTGGACAAAGTGGCACTGGTCTACGGCCAGATGAACGAGCCGCCGGGAAACCGTCTGCGCGTAGCCTTGACCGGCCTGACCATGGCCGAGAAGTTCCGTGACGAAGGTAACGACGTTCTGCTGTTCGTCGACAACATCTACCGTTACACCCTGGCCGGTACCGAAGTATCCGCACTGCTGGGCCGTATGCCTTCGGCAGTAGGTTACCAGCCGACCCTGGCTGAAGAGATGGGCGTTCTGCAAGAACGTATCACTTCGACCAAGGAAGGTTCGATCACTTCGATCCAAGCGGTATACGTACCTGCGGATGACTTGACCGACCCGTCGCCAGCGACCACCTTCGCCCACTTGGACGCCACCGTCGTACTGTCCCGTGACATCGCTTCCCTGGGTATCTACCCAGCGGTCGATCCACTCGACTCGACTTCGCGCCAGCTGGACCCGAACGTGATCGGCCAGGAGCACTACGACACCGCTCGCGGCGTCCAGTACGTGCTGCAGCGCTACAAAGAGCTGAAGGACATCATCGCGATCCTGGGTATGGACGAACTGTCGGAAACCGACAAGCAGTTGGTATCCCGCGCTCGTAAGATCCAGCGCTTCTTGTCGCAACCGTTCTTCGTGGCTGAAGTCTTCACCGGTGCCTCGGGTAAATACGTTTCCCTGAAAGACACCATTGCTGGCTTCAAAGGCATCCTCAACGGTGACTACGACCACCTGCCAGAACAAGCGTTCTACATGGTCGGCGGCATCGAAGAAGCGATCGAGAAAGCCAAGAAACTGTAATCCCGGCGCCCGGCAACGGGCGCTAATTTAGGTTGAGGCAATCAGATGGCTATGACAGTCCATTGCGATATCGTCAGTGCGGAAGGGGAAATCTTCTCCGGTCTGGTCGAGATGGTGGTTGCGCATGGTGAGCTGGGCGATCTTGGTATCGCTCTGGGTCACGCACCGCTGATCACTAACCTGAAACCAGGTCCGATCCGCTTGATCAAGCAGGGCGGGGAAGCAGAGGTGTATTACATCTCCGGTGGTTTCCTCGAGGTTCAGCCGAACATGGTCAAGGTCCTTGCCGACACCGTGCAACGTGCTGCCGACCTGGACGAAGCCTCCGCTCAGGAAGCCGTCAAGGCTGCCGAGAAGGCCCTGAACGAAAAAGGCGCAGACTTCGACTACGGTTCTGCTGCTGCACGTCTGGCCGAGGCCGCAGCCCAGCTGCGCACCGTCCAGCAGATCCGCAAGAAGTTCGGCGGCTAACCCGTCTGCTTTCTGTGCGATTGATTAAAAAGGGTAGCCTCGGCTACCCTTTTTTCTTTTCCCGACTCTCATCATCTGGTCGCAGCCGCTGACCACCCAGGATTGGTAGCCAGTCATGTCTCTCGAAATCGTTATTCTCGCGGCCGGTCAAGGCACTCGCATGCGCTCGGCGCTGCCCAAGGTGCTGCATCCGGTAGCCGGCGACTCCATGCTCGGCCATGTTATCCACAGCGCGCGGCAACTTGATCCACAGCGCATTCACGTGGTGATCGGCCACGGTGCCGATGCGGTACGTGAACGCCTGGCGGCGGATGACCTGAATTTCGTGCTGCAAGACAAGCAACTCGGTACCGGTCATGCGGTGGCCCAGGCCGTACCGTTCATTACCGCCGATACCGTGCTGATTCTCTATGGCGATGTGCCGCTGATCGAAGTCGATACGTTGCAGCGCCTGCTCAAGCACGTTGCACCTCAGCAGCTTGGCCTGCTGACAGTCGAGCTGGATGACCCGACCGGCTACGGCCGTATCGTGCGCAACGGCGCCGGCCAGGTGACCGCTATCGTTGAGCAGAAGGACGCCAACGAGTCCCAGCGCGCGATTACCGAGGGCAACACCGGAATTCTTGCCGTGCCGGCCGAGCGCTTGGGCGACTGGATGAGTCGTCTGTCGAACAACAATGCCCAGGGCGAGTACTACTTGACCGATGTCATTGCCATGGCGGTGGCGGACGGGTTGGTCGTGGCCACCGAGCAACCGTTGGATGCCATGGAAGTGCAGGGCGCCAATGATCGCCGACAATTAGCCGAGCTGGAGCGCCATTATCAGTTGCGTGCCGCCCGCCGCCTGATGGCCCAAGGCGTGACGTTGCGCGACCCGGCTCGTTTCGATGTTCGTGGTGAAGTCAGCGTGGGACGCGACGTGATCATCGACATCAACGTCATCCTTGAAGGCAAGGTTGTCATCGAAGACGACGTGGTCATCGGTCCGAACTGCGTGATCAAGGACAGCACCCTGCGCAAAGGCGTGGTGATCAAGGCCAACAGTCATCTCGACGGCGCAGTCATGGGCGAGGGCAGCGACGCCGGGCCGTTTGCCCGCCTGCGTCCTGGCACTGTGCTGGAAGCCCGTGCCCATGTGGGTAACTTTGTCGAGCTGAAGAATGCCCACATGGGCGAGGGCGCCAAGGCGGGTCACCTGACTTATCTGGGCGACGCTGAGATCGGCGCGCGGACCAACATTGGCGCCGGCACCATTACCTGTAACTACGATGGCGCCAATAAGTACCGCACGACCATTGGAGAAGACGTATTTATCGGCTCCAACAATTCCTTGGTAGCTCCCGTGACGATAGGCGACGGGTCAAACACGGCTGCGGGTTCGACCATCAATCAGGATGTGGATAAGTCCCAACTGGCAGTGGGTCGAGCACGCCAGCGCAACATTGATGGCTGGAAGCGTCCGGAAAAGATCAAGAAGCCATAAAGTTATCCACAGCCCGTATGAGAGCGAGTAAGCCGCTCCCATACGGGCCCAATAATTTCTGAATTTTTCTCCTCACGGCTTGACGGTATCCCTTCAATAGGTTTTGATTGCTTACGTTATCTTTCGAATCGAAACTTAAGCCGATATGTCAAAGCGCAACACACCACAGCGCCGTCACAACATCCTCGCCTTGCTTCAAGAGCAAGGCGAAGTCAGTGTGGACGAACTGGCCAAGCACTTCGAAACCTCCGAAGTTACGATTCGCAAGGATCTTGCCGCGTTGGAAACCAACGGTCTGCTGTTGCGCCGTTACGGTGGCGCGGTGCCGATGCCGCAGGAACTGGTGGCCGATAACGGCCAAACCGTCTCCAAATACAAACAAGCCATCGCCCGGGCTGCTGTGAAGCGGATCCGCGAGCACGCGCGCATCATTATCGACAGCGGCAGCACCACGGCGGCCATGATTCCCGCACTTGGCCTACAGCCGGGCTTGGTGGTGATGACCAATTCCCTGCACGTCGCCAATGCCTTGAGCGAGCTGGAGCATGAGCCGGTGCTGTTGATGACTGGCGGAACCTGGGACCCTCATTCCGAATCGTTCCAAGGCCAAGTCGCCGAGCAGGTGCTGCGCTCCTATGACTTCGATCAGTTGTTCATCGGTGCCGACGGCATCGATCTGGTGCGTGGCACTACCACTTTCAACGAACTGCTGGGCCTGAGCCGTGTGATGGCTGAGGTAGCCCGCGAAGTGATCGTGATGGTGGAGGCCGACAAGATCGGCCGCAAGATCCCCAATCTGGAGCTGCCGTGGAGCAGCGTCCATACCCTCATTACCGATGATCGCCTGCCCGTGGAGGCACGCGATCAGATTCAGGCCCGCGGCATCAATTTGATCTGCGCGCCTGTCAGCCAGGAGAAATAGCATGTGTGGAATTGTCGGCGCCGTTGCTGAACGCAACATCACTGCAATCTTGCTTGAAGGCCTCAAGCGTCTCGAATATCGCGGCTATGACAGCGCGGGCGTGGCGGTCTTCACCAACGATGAGACGCTTGAGCGGATGCGTCGTCCGGGCAAGGTCAGTGAATTGGAACGGGCGCTGGAAGCGCAACCCCTGGTCGGTCGCCTGGGCATTGCCCATACCCGTTGGGCCACTCACGGCGCTCCGTGTGAGCGTAACGCTCACCCGCATTTCTCCAACGACCTGGCAGTGGTGCACAACGGCATCATCGAAAACTATGAAGCCTTGCGTGAACAGCTCAAGGCGCTTGGCTATGTGTTCACGTCTGATACCGACACTGAAGTCATTGCCCATTTGCTCAACCATAAGCTCAAGGATCTGGTTGACCTGACCGTGGCGCTCAAGGCGACGGTCAAGGAGCTGCATGGCGCTTACGGTCTGGCGGTGATCAGCGCAAAACAACCGGATCGCCTGGTCGCGGCCCGCAGTGGCAGTCCGCTGGTGATCGGCCTGGGCCTGGGGGAAAATTTCCTGGCGTCCGATCAGCTGGCGCTGCGCCAGGTCACTGACCGCTTCATGTACCTGGAAGAAGGCGATATCGCCGAAATCCGCCGCGACAGCGTGCAGATCTGGGACCTCAATGGCAAAGAAGTCGAGCGCGAGACGGTCCAGTACCGCGACGGCGCCGAAGCCGCCGACAAAGGCGAGTTTCGCCATTACATGCTCAAGGAAATTCACGAGCAGCCTGCCGTTGTCCAGCGCACCCTGGAAGGCCGCATGAGCCAGAGCCAAGTACTGGTCCAGGCATTCGGTCCCCAGGCGGCCGAGTTGTTCGCCAAGGTGCGCAACGTGCAGATCGTCGCCTGCGGCACCAGTTATCACGCCGGTATGGTCGCCCGCTACTGGCTCGAAGAACTGGCCGGTATTCCGTGCCAGGTCGAAGTGGCCAGCGAGTTCCGCTATCGCAAAGTCGTGGTGCAACCCGACTCGCTGTTCGTCACCATTTCCCAATCCGGCGAAACGGCCGACACCCTGGCCGCCTTGCGCAACGCCAAGGAACTGGGTTTCCTCGCCAGCCTGGCGATCTGCAACGTGGGTATCAGTTCGCTGGTGCGTGAATCCGACTTGACCCTGCTGACCCAGGCCGGCCGTGAGATCGGCGTGGCGTCGACCAAGGCGTTCACCACGCAACTGGTGGGCCTGCTGTTGTTGACCCTGTCCCTGGGCCAGGTCCGCGGCACGTTGGGCGAGGGCGTCGAGGCCAAGCTGGTGGAAGAACTGCGTCGCCTGCCGGCCCGCCTGGGCGAAGCCTTGGCCATGGACAGCATCGTGGAAAAAATCGCCGAGCTGTTCGCCGAGAAAAACCACACCCTGTTCCTGGGCCGAGGCGCGCAATTCCCGGTGGCGATGGAAGGCGCGCTGAAGCTCAAGGAGATTTCCTATATTCACGCCGAAGCCTATCCGGCCGGTGAGCTCAAGCACGGCCCTCTGGCGCTTGTGGATAACGACATGCCGGTCGTCACCGTGGCGCCGAACAACGAGCTGCTGGAAAAGCTCAAGTCCAACCTGCAGGAAGTCCGCGCCCGTGGTGGGCAGTTGATTGTCTTTGCCGACGAGAAGGCCGGCATGACCAACGGCGAAGGCACCCACGTGGTGCACATGCCGCACATCCACGACATCCTGTCGCCGATCCTCTACACCATCCCGTTGCAGCTGCTGTCGTACTACGTCGCGGTGCTTAAGGGTACCGATGTGGACCAGCCGCGTAATTTGGCGAAATCGGTAACGGTTGAGTGAGATAAGGATGGGGCCACCGGATCTGGCCCGCTAGCGTTAACCGAAAGCTAGGGCAAAAAAAACCAACCCCCTGAAATCAGGGGGTTTTTTATACGTGCGAAAAAAGGCATTTCCTGTTTGAAGTCGAAACAGAGGTTCCAGTGCCAGTTCGTCGGCAACCCTTTTCGTCGTATTGAGCGCGGGCCGCTTAACAACTGCGTTGACAACATAGGGTATAGGTGATGATATTCAGTCATACGACGACGTATGACATAACAACAATAAAAAACGAAAGGCGCAGTCATGTCTTTTACATTTGCCGCCCAACGCGTTTGTAATCCACCGCCATCCCACTTTAAAGCAGTGCGTAGGCAGTCTCCCTTAATGCCCGAAAAGCTCCGTGCGGGCTCGTCAGTGCAACCGACTTCCCTCATCTCCACGTTCAAGCATCCTTGCCTGTCCCTACAAGCGTGGCGTTCGGGCGTGTCCGTTTCTTGCTCAACTTCTCACCCAATGAATGGCAGCACCTGGAGAACAATAATGAAGAAAACACTCTGCGCCTCTTTGATCGCCTCATTTCTGAGCTTGACCGCCGGTACGGCCATGGCCGCCGACGCTGGCGACTGGCCAAGTCGTCCGGTGCAGGTGGTGGTGATTGCCAACGCCGGGGGGGACACCGATTTCAACGCACGAATGATGGCCAAGTACTTCACCAAGCTAACCGGTAAAACCATGGTGGTAACCAATATGGCCGGTGGGGGCGGCACTATCGCGGCCGATGCGGTCAAGAGCGCAGCGCCAGATGGCAATACCATCCTGTTCACTCACACCGGCCAGTTGATCGTCAACGAGGTTGCGGGGCTGTCGGAAGACCGCTTCGATGCGTTTGATATCTCTTGCATCGCCGGCGTCGACAAAGGCGCGGTGTTCGTCTCGGCGAAAAGCTCGGGCATCGACAGCCTTGACCAATTGATCGAGAAGGCCAAGGCCAAGCCCGGCACCATCACCTATGGCACCGAGATGGGCAACTTCTCTCACCTGCAGGGCCTGATGTTCGAGAAGCTCGCCGGCGTGAAACTGAAAATGGTCGACAGCGGCACCGTCTCGGAAAAAATCGTCGCCTTGCTGGGCAAACGCATTGACCTCGGCGCCATCAGCTATGGCTCGGTCCAGGATTACATCTCCAGCGGCAAGATGACCGCGCTGGGCCAACCCAACGCCGAGCGCAACGCGCTGCTGGGCGACGTCAAGACCTTCAAGGAACAGGGCGTGGACCTGATTCTGGACAAGCCTTACGTCGTGGCTTTCCCGAAAGGCACCGACCCGGCCATCATCAAGAAAATGGCCGACACCATGAAGAAAATCACTGAACAACCGGAATACGCCGAGGAGTTGAAGAAGTCGTTCAAGCAGCCGGTCAGCTTCCAGGGCACCGAAGAAGCCGTCGCTACCTTGAGTAAAACCCGCGATAGCTTCATGGAGTTCAAGGACGAAATGCGTAAAGGCAAGTAAGTTTGCGTAACGGGGTCGGGTGTGCGCCGCGTTGGCAGCAAGCACCTGACGCCAGTCCTTTCCAGTAAGAGGAGCCTGTATGGATTCCTATAAAAGAAACGAGCTGATAGCCGGCCTGGCTATGTTCGCCGCCGGCATCGCTTATCTGGTGTTGACCATGAACCTGCCGCGTCGCGGGACGGTCGATGCCGCGTTTGTACCTTGGATACTTGCCGTCTCGTTGTGCCTGTTGGGTGCGCTGCAATTGTGGATGTGGCGAAAGCTTCCGAACAAAAGTGCCGAACTTGCAGAAAAGCCTGAGGCGATCGATTACCCAACGGTCATCAAATCCATGGCATTGGTGCTGCTTTACACGGTGCTGATGGAACCGGCGGGTTTCGTGATCGCGACCGTGCTTTATCTCTATGCCCAGTTCATCGTGCTGACTCCCGCGGAACAGAAGGCCAAGCACTTGCAATACGCGCTGATTGCAGTCGTCTCGGCGATCCTGATCTTTTACATCTTTCGCCATGGTTTCGACTTGCTTCTGCCGGTCGGCCTATTGGATTTCTAGGGGACGGCCATGATTGAACTCATGCAAACAGGCTTCGCAGCCGTACTTACACCCTACGCTTTCCTGATAATCACCCTCGGCGTGGTGGTTGGAATTATCTTTGGTGCGATTCCTGGACTTTCGGCCACGATGGCCATCGCTCTATTCCTGCCGCTGACTTACTCGATGGGGCCTGGTACTGGCCTGGCGCTGCTGGTCGCGCTGTTCGTCGGCGCAACCTCGGGAGGGTTGATATCGGCGATATTGCTCAACATACCGGGGACGCCGGCCTCCATCGCCACGACGTTCGATGGTTGGCCGCTGATGAAACAAGGCCATGGCGTCAAGGCCCTGGGGATTGGCGTGGTGTTCTCGTTCCTGGGCACGATTTTCAGTATCGCCGCGCTGATGTTCATCGCTCCGATCCTGGCGGATCTGGCGCTGAGCTTTGGCCCGCACGAATACTTTTCCATCGCGATATTCTCGTTGACGTTGATCGCCACGCTGTCCACCGGTTCGCTAGTCAAAGGCTTGTTTGCCGGCGCCCTGGGCTTTGCCTTCTCCACCGTGGGGATCGCCCCGGTCGAGGCCATCCGCCGTTTTACCTTTGACCTGCCGAGCCTCAATGGCGGCTTTGCCATGCTGACCGTCATGA
Organism: Pseudomonas sp. SWRI92; assembly: GCF_014268685.1. Taxonomy (NCBI): domain Bacteria; kingdom Pseudomonadati; phylum Pseudomonadota; class Gammaproteobacteria; order Pseudomonadales; family Pseudomonadaceae; genus Pseudomonas; species Pseudomonas sp. SWRI92. Next base: position 161,312 of record NZ_JABWQY010000002.1, on the reverse strand, counting down.
TCGGGATGTTCGCCGTCGCCGAAGTGCTGAAGTTCGCTGAAAGCGCGCGCCTGAGCCACCGGGCCAAACCCCAGCACGTCAGCATGAAAGGCGTGAAAGGTTTTGGCTTTTCGATGAAGGAATTTGTCGGCCAACTGCCCAACGCGACCCGCTCATCGCTGATCGGCCTGGGCATCGGCATCTTGCCCGGCATTGGTGCCGGTACGTCGAATATCGTCTCTTACATCGTGGCGAAGAAACGCTCCAAGACGCCGGAGGAATTTGGCAAAGGCAAGATTGACGGCGTGGTCGCCAGCGAGACGGCAAACAACGCCGGCATTGGTGGTGCGATGATTCCGCTGCTGACCCTTGGCATTCCCGGCGACACCACCACGGCAGTCATGCTCGGTGGCTTCATGATCCACGGCATCCAGCCCGGGCCCCTGTTGTTCATCAGCCAGGCACCGCTGGTCTACACGATCTTCGCCGCGCTTATCCTTTCTTCGATCCTGATGCTAGTGATCGAGTTTTACGGCCTGCGCATGTTCATCAAACTGCTGGCGGTGCCCAAGCACATTCTGTTGCCGATTATCCTGGTGCTCTGCGTGGTGGGCGCTTTTGGCCTGAACAGCCGGATCTTCGACGTCTGGGCGGTGTTGCTGTTTGGCTTGCTTGGGTACGGATTCGTCAAGGCAGGTTTGCCGATTGCTCCGTTCATCATCGGTTTCATCCTCGGCCCGATGGCTGAGACCAACTTGCGCCGTGGCTTGATGCTGTCCGATGGCAACTTCAGTGGTTTCCTGACCAACCCCATCTCCGCGGGCTTCCTCATCCTGGCTGCCGCCTCCATCTCCTGGCATTTGGTGACGGTCATTCGCAACAGGAAAAGCGCTGCCATCGAATTGATGCGCAGCTAGTCCCCTTCATTCGTCCGCTTTCGCTGCTGCAACGCGACAGGTGTTGCAGCAGCCGAACCAGATCGCCACGTATCGCCGCAAACGAGCAATCGGCAAGCTGGACGGCAAGCCAGGCTCAGTTCGCGGCGTCCGTCAGCTGATCGAGGAGAGAAGCATGTCGTTGAACCATGAAGTCATCCAACGCATCGAGCAGGTCGTCGGAGCGACAGGGTTGGTGCGTGATCCCCAACTGATGCGTGGTTATCTGACCGATTGGCGTAACGCCTACCAGGGCCAGGCTGCCCTGGTGGTGCGCCCGGCCACCACCGAAGAAGTGGCTGAGGTTGTACGCATCTGCCATGAAGCCCAAGTTGCCCTGGTACCACAGGGCGGCAACACCGGTTTGTGCGGCGGCTCGATCCCTGACTCGTCTGGCAACCAAGTGGTGCTGTCCCTGACCCGGATGAAGCGCATCCGGGAAATCGACCTGGCTAATGAAACCATCACGGTCGAGGCCGGGGTGATCCTCCAGCAGTTGCAGGACGCGGCCAGTCAGGCCGGTCGTCTGTTCCCGCTGTCGCTGGGAGCGGAGGGCAGTTGCACGGTGGGCGGCAATCTGGCGACCAATGCCGGCGGGACGGCGGTGCTGCGTTACGGCAACATGCGCGAGCTGACGCTGGGGCTGGAGGTGGTGCTGCCCGACGGTCGTGTCTGGAATGGGTTGCGCGGCTTGCGTAAAGACAACACGGGCTATGACCTCAAGCATTTATTCATTGGCTCGGAGGGTACGCTCGGCATCATTACGGCGGCGGTGCTGAAACTCTTTCCGGCGACCCACAGCACAGCGACAGCATGGGTCGCGCTGCCTTCGCCGCAGGCGGCGGTGGATTTGATCGGCCACGTCCGCAGCCTGTGCGCGGATCGTCTGACGGGCTTCGAGATGATGTCGCGCCAAAGCCTGGATTTCGTCCTGGATCATGTGGCCGGCTGCACTGATCCCCTGGAAGCGAAGCATCCCTGGTACGCCTTGATTGAACTGCGGGACACCGTGCCGGACGCGCCGTTGGCGCTTTTGCTTGAAAACGGCCTGGCTCACGCCTTTGAACAGGGTTGGGTCACCGATGCGGTACTCGCCAGCAGCCAGGCGCAGGCTGCGGCGCTGTGGGCGCTGCGCGAAGGGATTTCCGAGGCGCAGAATCATGAAGGCCCGAGCCTCAAGCACGACATCAGCGTGCCCGTGAGTCGGATACCGGAATTCATCGGGCGCACCGACAAGGCCCTGCAACAGGATTTTCCGGGGGTGCGTATCGTTTCCTATGGCCACATGGGCGACGGCAACCTGCATTACAACATCAGCAAGCCGGTCGGCGACGCGGACGCTTCATTCAAGGCCCGCGAACACGCGATCATGCAGGTCATCTACCGGATGACGAGCATCTTCAACGGCAGCATCAGTGCCGAGCATGGGCTGGGACAAGCCAAGCCTGACGCGGCGGTTCGCTTCAAGGATCCGCTGGAGATCGAGTTGATGCGTGCCATCAAACGCACGTTGGACCCGACCGGGCTGATGAACCCAGGCAAGGTTTTCACCGTCGGGCTGGAGTGATCGCGCCGGCCTCTGTTAGCCTCCCGCTCGAATACCGGACATGGAGTGGGTGATGACCCAGGTAACCGCCACCAAAGATCGCGTGCGTATCAAGAACGTCGAAGTCCTCTCGGACAACTGGTACATCCTGCGCAAGACCACCTATGACTACCTCGGCCGCAATGGCCAATGGCGTGAGCTGACGCGCGAGACCTATGACCGCGGCAACGGCGCGACCATCCTGCTCTACAGCAAGGCCAAGCAGACTGTGGTGCTCACTCGGCAATTCCGCTTCCCGGCCTTCGTCAACGGGCACGACGGCCTGCTGATCGAAACCTGCGCCGGCCTGCTGGACAACGATGACCCACAGACCTGTATCCGCAAGGAAACCCAGGAAGAAACCGGCTACATCGTCCAAGACGTGCGCAAGGTGTTCGAAGCCTTCATGAGCCCGGGTTCAGTGACCGAGCGTGTGCATTTTTTCGTCGGCGAATATTTCGATGAAGACAAACAGCACGAAGGCGGCGGGCTTGAGTCCGAGGGCGAGGAGATCGAGGTGCTGGAAATGCCCTTGGACCAAGCGTTGGGAATGATCGAAACCGGGGAAATCTGCGACGGCAAGACCATCATGTTGCTGCAGTACGCCAAGCTGCATCAATTGCTTGATTAACCGGAGTCAGCAGTTGGCGATCCCGGCAGCTTGTTTGCCGGCCTCGCCGCTACCGAACCGTTCACGGTAGGCGGACGGAGCCAGCCCCACCGCATTGCGAAAGGCCGCTCGAAAACTTTCCACCGACCGGTATCCACAGGCTTGTGCGATGCCGGTGGTGTTCTGGTCCGTGCTTTCGAGCAGCTCTCGCGCCCGGTTCAGCCGTTCCTGCTGCAGCCAGACCTTGGGCGAGAGTCCCGTGGTCTCAATGAAACGGCGCAAAAAAGTGCGCTCGCTCATGGCCACGCGGGCCGCCATGTCAGCCACGCTCAACGGTTGCTCCAGGTTCTCGCGAATCCATTGCAGCACTCGCGTCAGCTCGTTGCGCGGTGACTTGCACACCGGGGCGACGATGAATTGAGACTGGCCGCCGGTTCGTTGCGGCGCCATGACCAGGCGTCGGGCCACGGAGTTGGCGATGTGCGTGCCAAAATCCCGGGCGATCAAGTGCAGGCAGGCGTCGATCCCGGCGGCGCTTCCGGCTGAAGTGATCAACTGGCCTGAATCGACGTAAAGCACGTTAGGATCAACCTTGATGTTGGGGAATCGTTCGGCCAGTTCCTTGGAAAATTGCCAGTGAGTGGTTACGGTTTCGCCATCGAGCAGCCCGGTGGCGGCCAGTACGAACACCCCCGAGCAGATAGACAGCAAGCGTGCGCCGCGAGCATGGGCTCTTCTAAGGGCTTGCAGCAGCGCTTCGGGGGGCGGCTCGTAACGATTGCGCCAACCGGGAACGATAATGGTCTGTGCGTTCTCAAGCTCCTCGAGACCTGCGTCGACCGAGATCTGCAATCCTCCCAACGCGTGCATCGGTCCCTCGTCGACAGCGACGATGCGGTGGGTATACCAAGGCACGTCCAGTTCTGGGCGGGGTAGCCCGAATATCTCCAGGGCGATACCGAATTCGAATACGCAAAGGCCCTCATAAACGAGGATTGCCACTGTTCCGGGATGAGCATGCATTTGGCGTAATTTCACCGTTTATTGTCGTCTGCTGCACTGTAGCGGACAGTCCCATGCCCCTACAATCGCTGCCAGGCAATCAACGAAACCAAGACGGCTGCACCCCACAAAGGTGACGGCCGCATTACCGGTACCCCACCCCATCGCATCGGTAGAAGATTGTCACTTCCAGATTTATTCCTGTTTCAACAGAAAACGATTCGTGCGGATTGCTGAAGTGTGCGTCTCTGATTGAGTTCTGTTAACGGACGCCGCTAATGGATATTGGCGGTGTCGAGGAGTTTTAGTGGTACCCGGATTAACCTGGACGTTGTAAGGGAATGGACTATGTTGCTGATCCAGATAGTGTTTGTCATGTTGTCAGCAAAACTCCTGGGGGCTGTGTTCAATCGCTTGGGACAGCCTCAGGTCGTTGGAGAAATGATCGCGGGTTTTGTGTTGGGCCCGGTTGTACTGGGTCAGCTGTTTCCCGCCTTTCATCAACAGTTATTCGACAGTAGCGCTATCACCCAGCTCAAAGTCCTGAGCGAGTTGGGTATCTTGTTATTCATGTTCGTCATCGGCGCCGAGTTTCGATTCCCATTGAAACAGAGCAAGACTGGCTTCAAGGCCATCGTCATCGGCGCCTTCAGCATCGTCATCCCTTTTTCCCTTGGCGCCGCGATAGCGCCCTGGCTGTTCGAGCATTTCGCCACGCCCGAGACCTCCCGGTTGGGTTTCATCCTGTTCATAGGCACGGTGTTTTCTGTCACCGCTTTTCCGGTACTGGCGCGGATCCTCAAGGAACGCGGCATGCTCGGTACGCAAGTCGGTGCGATCGCCTTGCTGGCCGCAGCCATGAGCGACGTGGTCGCGTGGATGCTGATTGCCGCCGTCGCCATGGTGAATGGTCATGACAGTAACTGGATGGCCTTGGTCGTCCGGGGCGCCTGTCTGGTGTTGCTGGTGGTGTTTTCGTTCCTGGTGCTCAAGCCGCTGTTGAGCCGCTGGCTCGCCGCTGAAGGAAAATTCGCGCAACCGATGGTGCTGGTGGCATTGCTGGCCGGCGTGATGATCTATGGCAGCCTGACTCACGCGTTGCAGGTGCATGCGGTGTTTGGCGCCTTCCTGTTCGGCCTCTGTGTGCCGCGGGAACAGCGCTTGCTGGACATGATCATCGAACGGTTGGAGCACGTATCGCTGATCATACTGATGCCCTGTTTCTTCGCTCTTGCAGGCCTGAGCACCACCTCGTCGGCGTTTACCGGCCTGGGTGTCTGGGTGCTGCTGGTGATCCTGCTGGTGGCCATCACCGCAAAGGTTGCGGGTAGCGCCCTGGGCGCCCGGTTGGTGGGATGCACCTGGTCGACGTCGCTGACCATCGGTGCCCTGATGAACACCCGCGGGTTGATGGAGCTGGTCGTGCTCAAGATCGGCCTGGACATGGGAATCATCGCAAGCGAGTTGTTTACCGCCTTGGTGGTCATGACCATCGTCACGACGCTGATGACCGGGCCGCTGATGAATTTGCACAAAAAGAAAGTTATCCCCATGGGCACTCTGTCAATTCCAAGAGTGTCGCCACCCCACGGATTTGTAACACCGACCGATAACAATGGAATGGAGCGATAAATGAGCGAACAAACGTCCAGCTTGGTTATTGAAGTAATGGAGCAACAACTGGCCAAGCATTTCCAGAGTATTTTGCAAGATGAAAACCGGATGAAGCAGATTCGCAACGAATTTCGCCGCGACGGTTATTTCAACTTCAAGAACTTTTCTTTCCTACCGAAAAGGATCTTGGAAAACGTTCATGCCGAGGTTCATGCATTACTCGATGAATATTCGGTACGTCGCGATGTTACGGTTCCGTCCACGGGTAACACCTATCGCAAGATGTACAACGTCAATCAACCGGAAATCGCCGAGGGCGGGACGTTCATTCCTGCGCTTTATCAATCCGAGTCACTGCGTAATTTCCTGGGCAACATTGCCGGCGATGACTTGGCGTCCTGCTGGGAGCAAGAGCAATACCTGATTACCAAGCTGAGCCATCCGGGCGATACCCACGGCTGGCATTGGGGCGATTACCCATACACGATGATCTGGATCATCGAGGCGCCCGAGGACCCGGCGATCGGCGGCGTGCTCCAATGCGTGCCCCACAGTGAATGGGACAAGCAGAACCCGCAGATCTGGCAGTACATCCTCAACAACCCGATCAAGTCCTACCACCACCTCAAGGGTGATGTGTATTTCCTCAAGTCCGACACCACGTTGCACCACGTCGTGCCGATCCAGCAGGAAACCACTCGGATCATTCTCAACACGTGCTGGGCCAGTGCCCATGACCGGCGAACCGATGTCGCCCACGAGAGCATCGAAGTGATCTGGGATACCAAGGCCAGGACCACCGAAGAAGCTTGACGGCGAACGGCTGGGCGGATGGGTGTCCGCCCGGTTTCATCTATCGAATCAATGTTGCCCCCGGGGCTCAAGGAAGCAGGCCATGTCCATCACTCAAGAAACGTTTCAATCCGAAACCGCCTACGTCGTGCGCAACGAAGGCGTCGATCTGGAACTCAAGTTGTTCATGGATGAGCAGATCGAATACATCCTCAAGCATCGGGCGACCGAACACCCGTTTCTCAATGCCTACGCCGAGCACGGCCTGCCGCCGGAGCAAAGCAACGTGCTGTACCTGGAAACCCTGCATTACTTCAAATACCTGCCGTTCTACGTCTGTGGGATTTCCACCATCACCCGTGACGAGGCAGTGCTGCGCACCATCGCCTTCAATGCCCGTGACGAACTGGGCGAAACCCATTCCCATTCCGACCTGTACCGCAAGTTCCTGCACGACAAGGGCATCAGCGAGGAGCAGATCGAAGCTTACAAGTGCCTGCCCAGCACCCAGGCATTGAACGACGGCATCTGCGCGCTCTACAGCAAACCGCCGCTGCAAAAGGCCCTGGGCGGGTTGTTCGCGGACGAGGCGATGTCGGCATCGATGGTTTCCAAGTACAACGATGGATTGATCAAGGAAGGCGTCAGCGACCGCGGGCGGTTCTTCTGGACGCTGCACATGGAAGTGGAAGTTGGCCACTCCAACGCAGTGTTCAACGTCATGGAAAAGCATCTGCAAACGCCGCAAGAGCGTCGTCTGTTCGCTGAAGGGATTGAACAGTACTTGCACCTGATGGAAGTCTACTGGGATGGCATCGAGCGCAAACTCAACGCTGGAGGACGCCAATGACCGCCAAGAACGAATCCGGACAAGGCGTCGCCTTCGGTCTCGGCGCCACGCTGCTCTGGGGCTCGTATCCGCTGTGGTACAAGCCGCTGGCTGGGCTCGATGCCTATCACCTGCTGTCTTGGCGGGTAGTGTTCGCCGAGTTGTTTCTCTTGGCGCTTGTGCTACTGACTGCGCGGGTCGGAACGTTGCGTTCGACCCTCAAAACGGTTCGCCCGGCCAATGTACTCACCGTGTCCGCAGTGTTGGGGTTGTGGTGGTTGATGTACATCTACGGGATCATGACCGGACGCGTGCTGGAAGTGGCTTTCGGCTATTTCCTTAGCCCGATCATGAGCATGCTGGTGTCGCGGGTGATCTTCAAGGAACGCCTCACTTCATTGCAGACCTGGGCGATCTTCCTGGCCGTCACCGGTGTGACATTGATGGCGTTCGAACTGCTGAACCTGCGTTCCTTCCCGTGGATCGCACTGGTCATTGGCTTCTGCTATTCCTTCTACGGCATCTTCAAGAAGAAAGTACCTGGCGATCCGGTGGTCATCCAAACCCTCGAAATCGCCGTGCTGCTGCCGTTTGCGGCGCTGTTCCTGCTGCTGGCGCAGGCCCAGGGCGTGGGGCACCAGTTCCTGCAATCGGGCACCCGCGACCTGCTGCTGGTCGCGACGGGCCTGATCACGGTGCTGCCGTTGTGGTGGTACAGCTTGGCGGCCAAGCAGTTGTCGATGATCACGCTGGGCTTTTTGCAGTTCGTCCCGCCAATTTGCAACTTCCTGTTGGCGGCATTCGTTTATGGTGAACCGGTCTCGTCGTTGAAACTGGCGGCGTTCTCGTTCATCTGGCTGGCGCTTGCGTTGTTCACGTTGAATTCCATTCGGGTCCAGCGTGCAGCGGCAGCCGCCAGATTGTCCGTGCAAATGCGTACGGCATGACCTACCCGCCCGCGCCGCCTTGAAACGGCGCGGGTTTTTCAGGATAAAGGAATTGAAATGAAGAAAGTCGCCGTAGTGGGTTGCACCGGTGCAGTGGGCATGACCATGCTGCAATTGCTTGAAGACACCGACTATGAAGTGGTCTGCATGGCCTCTGAACGTTCGGCCGGCAAGCGCTTGAAGGCGGGTAATACCGAGCACCTGATCGAGCCTTTTTCGGTCGAAGGCTGCGCTTCGTGCGATATCGTGTTCCTCTGTGTGTCAGGCTCCTTTGCCTTGGAGTACGGCGAGCGTCTGGCTGAAAACTCCTATGTGATCGATAACTCATCGGCGTTTCGTTATCACCCGAACATTCCGCTACTGGTTCCGCCAATCAACGGCCAGCGCTACAAGGGCGAAAAGCTGATTGCCAATCCCAACTGCTCCTCAGCCATTGCACTGATGGTGCTGGGGCCGTTGCACGATGCCTTCGGGTTGGAAAGCGCGATCATTTCCACCTATCAGGCCGCCAGCGGCGCGGGGCAGCCCGCGATGCTCGAGCTGCGGGAGAAGGCCAAGGCGTTCAGTGACTACGGCGATCAGGACGACAGCGAAAACTTCGCCCATAACCTGGCATTCAACGTCATCCCTCAAGTCGATTCGTTCGAAGACAACGGTTATACCCGCGAAGAGATGAAAGTGGTCTGGGAGTTGCGCAAGGTCCTGGACGAACCGGACCTGGCCATCAGCACCACAGCGGTTCGGGTACCGACCCTGCGTTCCCATGCCGAGAGCCTGAGCCTGCGATTCAAGCAGCCGGTGCATTCACTGGCCCAGGTGCGCGAGCTCCTGGCGGCTGCGCCGGGCGTCGAGGTGGTGGATGAGCCCAAGCAGGGCGTTTATCCGATGCCCATGACCTCCACGTACAAGCATGCGGTGGAAGTTGGACGGATCCGCTATAACCTGATCTACGGCGAACATGGGCTGGACCTGTTCATCAGCGGTGACCAGTTGCTGCGTGGCGCGGCGCTGAACGCGTTCGAGATCATGCAATTGGTCAATGACTGACCCATCGAGGCATGGCGTAAAAACGCGCAATCGCTTTTCGGCGGTTGCGCGTTTTTTCATTCAGCTGGACTGAGGCTCGCTGTCTTCTTGGATGTCATCCAGGTATTCCGGCTGGTCGGGCAGCTCGGTGATGACGCTGAAGTCACTGATTTCCACGGCACCCGTTCCGTGACCGAGCAAGTGGAAAGAGAACGCCTTGCGCGGTTGCGGGTTATCGAAGTGGATATTCATTACCAGCGGTTGATCAGAGGTCACCGCCACGTCGGTGGGCAAGTCCATCGGCACGTCCCGCTCGAATTCCTTGGCCTTCAGGGAGATATAGGCGGCGTGGTCCGTATCCACGGCGCGGATGGTCAAGCTCACACGCGTGCGGGTGCCTTTGGGCATTTCCAGGTATTGGGCGCCGATGAGGTTGTCGGTCCAATCGTTGGTGACCTGCGCGGGGAGGGGGATTTTTTCAGCACTGCCGAACTGATAGTGCTGGTTCAAGGGCGTGGTGAGCAGCGTCTGGTCCAGCGCCGTGGCCCGTGCGCTGATCAGCCTGGCGCGCTGGCCGCTGTATTGCCCGGCGTACGTGGCGCGATCGGCGATGAAGCCCTCGCTCTTGTAGTCGCGGCAACGCTGGAGGAAATCGCACTCGGTGAAGGTGCCTTTGCCGTCGTGATAGCGCAGCTTGCCGTTGGTGAACGACATGATTTCCCGGCCCGTCGCGTAGTCCCGGAACATCGAGCGACCGGACAACGATGCGGGCACCGCGTAACCGAAGTAGTCGAGAATCGAGGCGGTCAGGTCCACGTGGCCGTAGACGCCTGGCTTGATCCTGGGCAGTGGCTCGGGCGCCAGCGTCAGGTTGAATCCCCAGGACGATGCCAGGCGTACGTCGTCGATGCCATGGGACTCGTCCGAGGTGATGACCACCAGCGTGTTTTCAAGAATCCCCTGGCGTTCCAGGCCCGTCAGGAAACTGTCCAGGGCGTCGTCCAGATAGCCCACGGCGGCCTGCTTGGCGGTGTCGTAGCGTTCCAGATAGTCTTCCGGCGCGGAGTAGGGCTGATGCGTGCCCACGGTCAGCAAGGTCAGCATCCAAGGCTTGTCGGCCTGTTGCAATTGCCCGACATAGTCCAGCGCGCCTTCGAAGAAGGTCTTGTCATCCTTGCCCCAAGGGAATTCCAGATAGGCAGGGCGGGTGAACCAGTCCATGCCCAAGGTGGTGTCGAAGCCGATGTGCGGCATGATCCGGTCCTTGGCCATGAACCGCAGGCCAGCGCCTTGCAGGAAGTGCGTGGAAAAGCCGTTCTTGCGCAACTGGGCCGGTAGGCAGGCTTGGTTGCGTTGGGTCTGATTCAACATCTCGACACCCTTGGGGGTGCCATCGTCGAGTTTGTCGTAGTCGCCACACAGCATCGCGTACAGGCCTCGGATGGTCTGGTGACTGTGCAGCACGTAATCAGGCGTGTTCATGCCGCGTTCGGCCCAGGCACTGAGGCGCGGCATGAGGTTTTCCTGATAACTGCTTTTCAGGGCCTGGCGGTTGGTTTCCAAGTAGGCGCCGGGGATTCCTTCCAGGGCGATGACGAGCACGTTGCGTGCTTGGCCCGGTGCAGCCAGCAGCTTTTGTCCATCAAGGTCCAGCCGGGTGAGTCCTTCCATGGGCGGAACCTGATCCGGCACATCGCCGGCCAACCGTTGCTCGATATGCTCCTGACCGGCGGCGAAGCCTGCGGTGATGAGTTGATGGGGCAGGTTGAACAGGTTCCATTGGTCCGCCTCGTTGGGCCGCCAGGTTTGCACGGTGCCGTGGGCCAGCAAAAGCAGGATCGGCAGCGCCCAGGCGTGGCGCGGCAACGGCGGCGCCTGGTGGCGCCGATTGGTCCACTGAACGATCAACCACAGCGCCAGTGCGGCGAGCACGATGGCGGCAAGCCAAGGATGTGCGAAGCCACCGCTGGTGGAATTCTCGACGAATTGCGGGTCGATCAGATATTGGATGTCCGCCGGTGTTGGCATCCGGCCCACGGCATTGACCAACTCGATGCAAGCCAGCGTCAGCGCACACCAGGCCAGCAGCACGGGCAATGCCAGCCACCAGGGGCGTCGATACAGCAGCGTGATCAACAAGACGCCGATGGCCAGGTCCGAAAGATAACCCAGCGGGTCGGACCAGCCCAATGCAAGCCGCAAGCCCATGGGGACCAGCAGGACGGCGCCAGCCAGGGCGCTGAGTGACGCGAATGGATGGGTGAGTGCGCGGTAAAGAGTGTTCACAGAAACGGGCCCTTCGGTTGAAGCCAATCCATCGGATAACCCATAGGATTTTCCTTTCGGTCATGAAAGTGTCATGACATCGTGCGTGATGGTAGCAAGCGTAGCGGCCAGCGACCGCTCAACGTCGATGTGCCTGGCTGTGGTTCACTTGCAAGGCCTCTACAATGGCCATACGACGCGGCTTCGAGGCGTGCGCAAAACTTGTATCAGGATTTCTCATCGGGGGATGGATGGACAGGTTCCAGGAAATGCAGGTATTCGTCGCCGTCGCCCAGGACTCTGGGTTTTCCTCGGCTGCGCGGCGCCTGGGGCTGTCGGCCGCCAGCGTGACGCGGGCAGTGGCGGCGCTGGAGCAACGCATCGGGACGCCGTTGCTGGTACGTACCACGCGCAACGTCTATCTGAGTGAAGCCGGCCAGCGCTTTCTCGACGACTGTCGGCGGATCCTCGGCGATTTGCAGGAAGCCGAGGATTCGGCGGCCGGCAGCCACGCACAGCCTCGCGGGCAACTGACCATTACCGCGCCCGTGCTGTTCGGCCAACTGTTCGTCACGCCGGTGCTGGTGGATTACCTGGAGCGGTTTTCCGAGGTCTGTGTCAACGCCCTGCTGCTGGATCGCACCGTCAGCATGGTGGAGGAGGGCGTCGACGTCGCCGTGCGCATCGGCGAGTTACCCGACAGCAGCTTGCACGCCGTTCGTGTCGGCGAGGTGCGGCGCGTGGTGTGCGGTTCTGCGAGGTTTTTCGCCCGCCATGGCCGGCCCCAGCACCCACAAGACCTGGAGCGGATGCCCGTGGTGTCGTCATCAGCCATTGGCCAGGTCAGGAACTGGACCTTCGTCGAGGCAGGCCAGCCGCTGTCAGTCCGGCCCGCGCCTCGGCTGGTGGTCACGGCCAACCAGGCGGCCATTGGTGCAGCGTGCCAGGGATTGGGGATGACGCGGGTCCTGTCCTATCAAGTGGCGGCCAACGTTGCCGCCGGCGAGCTGGAAATCGTCCTGGCTGACTTCGAGCTCCCGCCGCTGCCGATCCATGTGGTGTACCAGGGCGGGCGCAATGCGCCGGCGCGCGTTCGCAGCTTCGTCGACTTCATCGTCAGCGCGTTGCGCGAACACCCGGCCTTGAAAGGCTGACGCATTGTTGCGCCGATAGAAATGATGGATTGCGTTTCCAGGTGATTCTATAGCTTCGGGCTAGAGCGGAAGATGAAGCCATCGACGCCGCTTACCGATGGCGTCATTTCCCAGCGGAGTCGACCATGAACCCTATCAAGCTTTATCACTTCCCCCTCTCTGGCCACGCGCACCGTGTGCAGCTGATGCTGTCGCTGCTCAAGTTGCCAGTCGAAGTCATCTTCGTCGACCTGGCCAAGGGTGCGCACAAACAGGCTGATTTCCTCGCGATCAATCCGTTCGGGCAAGTGCCGGTGATTGATGACAATGGTGTGGTGCTGGCTGATTCCAACGCCATCCTGGTGTACTTGGCGCAAAAATATGGCCAAGGCCGTTGGCTGCCAATGGACCCGGTCGGCGCCGCTCGCGTACAGCGTTGGCTGTCGGTAGCGGCCGGACCTCTGCATGCCGGACCGGCCACGGCGCGGTTGATCACCGTATTCGGCGCGTCCCATAACGCCGAGGATGTAATTGCCCGTTCCCACAGCCTGCTCAAGGTCATCGACCATGAATTGAGCAACAGCGCTTATCTGGCCGGTGACACGCCAACCATCGCCGACATCGCTGGCTACAGCTACATCGCCCATGCACCAGAGGGCAATGTTTCGCTGCAAGATTACGCCCATGTGCGCGCATGGCTGGCGCGGGTCGAAGCCTTGCCGGGGTTCGTGGGGATGCCACGTACCGTTGTGGGCCTGCAAAAGGAGGCTTGAGCACCCGGTCGCTCGTGGAGGGGGCAAACGCCCTCGCCACGGTTTCTGTTAAACGTCGAAAGCGCTAATCTGCCAGCCTTTTCCCGCGGGTGGCTGCGCTTCATGACTTTTATCCACAGGCTGTCGCTGGCCCTTGCCGCGCTGTTCCTGAGTGGCTGCGATCAGCCCGCACCTCTCGTCCTCGATCAGCAACTCTATATCTGGCAACGCCAGTGGACACCCGCTCACGCGTTGGCGCTGCGCCAGAGCCGTGGCGACTTTTCCAGTGTCCGGGTGTTGGCGTTGCAGGCATTTCCCGGCGCCGGCTGGAGCCGGGCGCGGATCGATCCGGCGATGCTCAAGGCTGACGGTCGGCCGTTGGTGGCTGTGATTCGCCTGGACGGTCAGCTCAAATCCCTCAACCAGGACGATGTCATCGCGCAGATCCAACGCGTGCTGGGCGACTGGCAAGCCCAAGGCCTGGCGCCGGTGGGAGTTGAGATCGATCACGATGCCGGTAGCGCACGACTACCGGCCTACCGGACGTTCCTCGCACGATTGCGCCAAACCTTGCCGACCACGTTGCAGCTAAGCATCACGGCGCTGCCGGCCTGGCTCGACAGCCCTGAACTGACCGAGTTGTTGCAGACGGTGGACAGCAGCGTGTTGCAGGTTCACGCGGTCAGCGACCCGCGGCAAGGACTGTTCGATGCCGGCCAGGCCAGGCGCTGGGCCAAGCGTTGGGGGGCCGTCACCACGCGGCCTTTTTATCTGGCCTTGCCGGCGTATGGCGTGGCGCTTTTGACTCAGGAAACCGGTGCGCCGGTGGTGGAAAGCGAAGTGCCCATCGACCGGGGCGGCGAGCGTCGGGAATTGTTCGCCGATCCGCAAACCGTGGCCGGGCTTGTTGCCGACCTGCGCGCCGAACCGCCGGAGCATTTGGCCGGGCTGATCTGGTTTCGCCTGCCGCTGGCGGGGGACCGGCGAGTCTGGAGCCTGACCACGCTGGGCGCGGTTGCCCGTGGAGACAGCCTCGACAGTCGCCTGGCGGTGCACGTTGACGAGCAAGACGGCCTGTACGATATCCGGCTGGTGAACCAGGGCAATCTCGACAGCCCCTGGCCCCAGCGCCTGACCCTTGCTGTAGGCGCCTGTGACGGGGTCGATGCCTTGGCGGGTTATACGTTGCAACAAACCCCCGGACTGCTTACCTTCACCCGCATTCAGGCAGGCCGCTTGGCTGCCGGTGCCCAACGGGCTATCGGCTGGGCGCGCTGTACGAAAATTGACCAAGGAGGATTCAATGTCTACCCGTAACTGGCCTCGTCGCCTGCTGTGCCTGAGCCTCAGCCTGCCGCTGGGCCAGGCAATGGCTTGTGGGCCGGATTTCCCGATGCGCCTGCTGGATAACCGTGCCCAGTCATTGGCTGAACTGCCCGAAGGCAGCTTTCGCTTCGAAGTCAGCCGCCTCGGCCAGGCCATCGCGGGGTTGAAGCCAGTGACAGAGGCAACGCGCAACCCGGATTACAGCTACGACGATGTTTCTTCCTACGTGGAACAACGCAACAAGGCCGAACAACTTGGCCTCACGCCACCGCAACAAGCCGTGGTGGAGCGTTTGCGGGCATCAAGCGATGTCGAGCTGGTCGTTGCCGAAGCGGCGAACCTGCCCGCCGAGTTGCGGTTGTATGCGATCGGCGCGGCGGCCTTCAATGCGGGCGATCATCCGCGTGCTGTCGAATCGTTCCAGCAATTGCTCGCGTTGCCGGCCGACGAGCGTCGTTTGCGCAGCACCTGGGCCGCCTATTCCTTGGGACGTGCCTTGTTTGCCATGAGCGTCGAGGCCGGGCGCGGCGAACCGGCGGTGATGCAGGATCAGGCTCGCCAAGCGTTCCGCCAGGCTCGCGAGCTGAGTATCGCCGGCTTCAGTGATCCGCTGGAATTGGGCGTCGCCAGCCTGGGCGAAGAGGCCAGGGTCGCCTATACCGCCGACGACTGGGACGCCGCCATCGGCCTGTATGCGAGCCAGAACGCTCAGGGCTCCCCGGTCGGCTACAGCTCGTTGCTGCAGTTGGCGGGCGGCCTCAGCGTCGAGTCGGAAGAACGCCTGGGCGAATTGCTCAAAGCCAAATCGGTCCAGCGCTTGGTAACCGCCTATTTGCTCAGCCGTGTCGGCTGGTGGGACGGCGAAGAGCCGTCCGGCGAGAAAAAACTCGTCAAGCTCCTGCAAGCCAGCGCCCAGAGCAACCTGGAAGACGCTGATCGCTTGGCGGCGGTGAGTTATCAACACGCTGACTACGCTGGCGCAAAGGCGTTTGCAGACAAGGCCGCCGACACCGGATTGGCCTGGTGGGTGCGGGCCAAGCTCGCGTTGCGCGAGGGCGACAAAGTCGCTGCGGCGGCGGCTTATGCCAAGGCCGCCCAGGCTTTTCCGCAGGACGAGTCCTGGGGCGCCCGCCGCACGCCAGACTGGGATTACGAGACGGTACAGCCCAATTGTCGGGTCGAGGGCGAAAGCGCGATCCTCGCGTTGCAACGGGGCGACTATCTGCAAGCGTTCGATCAGCTTTATCGCGGCCAGGGCAATTATTGGTATGACGCCGCGACGGTCGCCGAGCGCGTGCTGACCGTCGAGGAACTCAAGCAATATGTCGACGCCCAGGTGCCGGCACCACCGCCGTTGAGCCAGGAGGATCGAGACAACTACGTGCAGTTGTCCGTAGCCGCGAACCTGCGCAACCTGCTGGGGCGTCGCTTGCTGCGTGAGGGTCGCTACGACGAGGCACCGGCTTATTTCGATAATGCCGAGCTGCAGGACAAGGCCCGCGCCTACGGAAAATTGCGCCAGGATGCCGAGTCCAAATGGTTGCCGACCAGCCGTGCCGAGGCGTATTTCAACGCGTCCGTCATCGCGCGCAAGTCCGGCATGCAATTGCTGGGCTACGAGATGGCGCCGGATTACGCGAGCCTGGATGGCAACTACAGTTTTGAGCCGGTGGAGCTGAAGATCGGTCCGCTGGTAGCGGAAGGCGAAGTGCAACGGCAACAGGCCAGCGCAGCGCAACCGGACGTGCGTTATCACTACCGTTTTGTCGCCACGGCGTTGGCGAGCCAGGCTGCCGATCATTTGCCGCACACCAGCCAGGCGTTTGCGGCGGTGCTGTGCAAGGCGGTCGGGTACAACTCGAGTCTGGAAGAGCAAAGCGCGTTGTATCAGCGTTACGTGAAGGAAGGCCCGTACGTGGAATGGGCGTGGGATTTCGGACATCAATGTGCGGAACCGGCGTTCGACCAGGCGAATAAACGCTACGTCACCCAGGCCCTGGCACCGATTCGCTCGGCCCTGCGGCCTTTCAAGGCGTGGTTGGAGGTGGGTGGCGCGGTGCTCGTGGTGGCCGTGGTGCTGGCATTCATCAGCCGCCGCAAGCGCAAGGCGCGGATGGCAGCCGAGTAGATTGATCAACCTGTGGCGAGGGAGCTCCCCCGCCGCAGGAATCTACCGCAGTGCTCTTTGTTGCCTACATCTGCGTAGCCATTCCTTCCACATTCATCGCCGCCTGACGCAGCGCTTCCGAGCGAGTGGGGTGGGGGTGGCAAATCAGGGCGATGTCCTCGGCCGATGCGCCGAATTCCATCGCGACGCAATACTCGCCGATCATCTCGCTGACACTCGGGCCGACCAGATGCACGCCGAGAATCTGGTCGGTGTGTTCATCGGCCAATATCTTGGCGAACCCTTCGGTTTCGTGATTGATTTTTGCCCGGCTGTTGGCCGTGAACGGAAATTTGCCGACTTTATAGGCGCGACCTTCAGCCTTGAGTTGCTCTTCGGTTTTGCCGACGCTGGCCAGTTCCGGACGGGTATAGATAACGTTGGGGATCAGCTCGTAATTGACCTCGCCCGCCTTGCCGACGATTTGTTCGATGCAGGCCATGGCTTCATCTTCCGCCTTGTGGGCCAGCATTGGCCCGGAGGTGACATCGCCGATCACCCAGACGCCCGGCGCTTCTGTGCGGTGGCGCTGGTTGGCGAGCATGCCGCGTTTGTCGGTCGCCAACCCGACGTTCTCCAGCCCCAGCCCCTGGGTATAAGGGCGGCGACCGATGGCGACCAGCACGTAATCGGCGTCCAGCGTTTGCGCCTCGCCGCCTGCCGCGGGTTCGACGTGCAACTGCACGCCGTTCGCCGAGGACACGGCGCCGGTGACTTTAGCGCTCAACTTGAACTGAATGCCTTGTTTGGCCAGGGCCCGTTGCAGGGTCTTGCCGGCTTCGCCATCTACGCCTGGGCAGATGCGATCGAGGTATTCCACCACGGTTACCTCGGCACCCAGGCGCCGCCAGACCGAACCCAGTTCGAGGCCGATGACGCCAGCGCCTATCACCACCAGATGCCGGGGCACTTCGCCCAGGGACAGCGCACCGGTGGAGTCCAGGATGCGCCGGTTATCGATGTCTACGCCGGGCAGCGGGGTGGGCTCGGAGCCGGTGGCAATGATGATGTCCTTGGCGCTCAGTTCGGTCTTGCCGCCGTCCTCGGCGGTGACGGTCACTTTGCCCGGCCCATTGATATGGCCCCAGCCCTTGATCCAGTCGACTTTGTTCTTGCGGAACAGAAATTCGATGCCCTTGGTCAGGCCAGTCACGCTGTCGTCCTTCTGCTTCATCATCTGTACGAGGTTGAGGGTGGGGCTGACGTTGATGCCCAGGTTGGCAAACTCAGAGCCCTTGGCCGCTTCGTACAGTTCCGAAGCGTGGAGCAACGCCTTGGAGGGCATGCAGCCGACATTCAGACAGGTGCCGCCGAGGGTGGCGCGGCCCTCGATACAGGCCGCTTTCAACCCCAGCTGTCCGGCGCGAATCGCCGCGTTATAGCCGCCAGGACCGCCGCCCAGAATGATGACGTCGTAGTTGCTCATACCGTTCTCCCGCTTGGCTTGTAAAAAATTATGTACGTAATATGAGCGTTTCCGAAGAATTCGGTCAAGGCTTACGTCAAGTGGCAGGCTTCTGCATACCGTGAACAATTCAAAACAGAAATTTCACAGAAATGGTTATAAGGTAACGCCACGTAACGGAGCGGCATTGGGCGTCGGTTGCCAATGCAGATTTTGATCGCCACAAGCCTGGGGTGACATGCAAGTCGATCTTGATATCCAAGGGGCACAAGTGGCTGAGTGGCCGCGCTTTCAGCAGGCGTCGTTGCAAGCGCGTCGCTTGAAGCGGGTCGTTTTTTTGCTGGGCGGCCTGGCGAGCGTTGGGCTGGTGCTGGCGTTTTTCACTGGGTTGTTTTCGCCGCAGTCGATATGGCCTGCGCTGTTGGTTAGCCAAAGTGCCAGCTTGATTGTGCTGGTGGCGGGCCTGCAATCGGCTGGCTGGGTGGCCAAGTGGCGCAGCCAGGCGCTTGTGCGCCAGGTCGAAATCCCAGTTCTTGCCGCCGCCGAGCCTGTGGATAACGTGGGCTGGTATGAGCAGATGCTCGAGCGAATCAGCGCCCGCTCGATTGGTTTGCTGACGCAAATCGGGGCGCCTGTCTTGTGGCTCGCCGGTTGGTCGCTCTTGACCCTGTTGAGTCTGGAGCAGGCTTGGAACCTTGATCTTCCAGCTGCTTCGCTTGGCGTGTCGGCCAGTGTCGGCGCCGTGCTCGCATTGTTGTTGGCGTTCGGCTTGCTGGTGTTTGAGCGGCAACTGGTTCAACAATCTGCCCTCGAATGGCCAGAAGCATCGTCGCTCGCGCAACTGTCACGAGTCGCCATCGCCGTTCTTGTGCTGACAGCCTTGTGCTTGCTCTTCGCCGGGGAATCGTCGGTATGGCCGGTGCGCTTGGCGGTGCTGACCGGGGTATTGCCAGGGCTGGTAGCGGTGGAATTCTTGCTGCGCGCCGCGCTCTCGTTGTTCAGCCCGCGCCGGGAGTCCCTGGAGCCGAGGTTGTTGGGGCGAAGCGTCATCGCCGACCTGCTGCGCTGGCCGCCGCAACCGTTGCTGGCCCTGCAACATGAGCTGCACAACCGCTTCGGCATCGACTTGCGCCAGATCTGGGCGTTCAGCTACATGCGCCGGGCCTCCTTGCCGGTTCTGGCGCTGGTGGCATTGGTGGGTTGGCTGCTGACGGGCGTGCATGAGGTGCCGCTGCAAGCACGTGGCATCTATGAGCGGTTTGGTAAACCGGTGGAAGTCTTCGGCTCGGGCCTGCATGCCGGGCTGCCTTGGCCGTGGGGCAGGGTGCTCAGCGTAGAAAACGGCGTTGTGCATGAGTTGGCGACCAGTATCGGCGATAACAAGGCGGTCCCGGAAGCTGAGCCAGCGGAAGGGCCTGCCCCGACGGTTGCCAATCGCTTATGGGACGCCAGTCATGTGAACGACAAATCCCAAGTGATTGCCAGTCGGCGCGGCGATCAACAAAGCTTCCAGATCGTCAACATGGACGTGCGCTTCGTATATCGCATCGGCTTGACGGACGCCGCCGCACTGGCGGCCACTTACAACAGTGCGGATGTGCCGGCGTTGATCCGCAGCACCGCCAGCCGCATCCTCGTGCATGAGTTTGCTTCGCGCACGCTGGACGGTTTGCTCGGTGCGGACCGTGTCAGCCTGGCGGATGAAATCGGCCGTGCGGTGCAGGCCGACTTGCAATCACTCGACAGCGGCGTGGAGATTCTCGCGACGGTGGTCGAGGCGATTCACCCACCGGCCGGTGCGGCCAATGCCTACCACGGTGTGCAGGCGGCGCAGATCGGTGCCCAGGCACTGATTGCCCGGGAGCGTGGCGCCGCTGCGGAACAAACCAACCAAGCGCAACTGCAAGCGAGCGTTGCCTATGACCGGGCCCAAGGCACCGCCCGGGAAATCAGCGCCACCGCCCAGGCCGCGGACCTGCGCTTCAACGCCGATCGCAAAGCCTACGCGTCGGCGGGGCACGCCTTCGTCCTGGAGCAATACCTTAGCCAAATGAGCCAGGGACTTGGCCAGGCCAATCTGCTGATACTCGATCATCGCCTGGGCGGCAGCGGCAACGCGCCGACCATTGACCTGCGTAACTTCACGCTGCCGGCGGACCCCGCGTCGCCACGTAACCCTGTCCAGCCAGGAGCTGCCCATTGAGCCAGTCTTCGTCACACGATCACCCTGACCACGCCGGTCACGATCACGGCCATGCCGGTCATCACCACGGACATCATCACGCCCATCACGGCGATCCGCAGGTGGCCGGGCCGTTTCCCTGGCGACGGATGAGCTGGGCATTATTGCTGGTGGCCTTTGCCATCGCGGCCGCCAGCCTGGTGCAAGTGCGGTCGGGTGAAGCTACCGTCATCACCCGTTTTGGCAATCCGGCGCGGGTGTTGCTGCAGCCGGGCCTGGGCTGGCGCTGGCCAGCGCCATTCGAAGCGGCGATCCCGGTGGATTTGCGCCTTCGTACCAGCTCCAGCGGTTTGCAGGACGTCGGTACGCGCGACGGGTTACGGATCATCGTCCAGGCCTACGTGACGTGGCAGGTGCAGGGTGACACGGACAATGTGCAGCGTTTCATGCGGGCCGTGCAGAACCAGCCGGACGAAGCCGCGCGGCAAATCCGCACGTTTGTCGGTTCAGCCCTGGAGACCACGGCTGCCAGTTATGACCTGGCAAACTTGGTCAACACCGATGCCAGCCAAGTGCGCATTGCTGATTTCGAAGCCCAGTTGCGCCAGCAAATCGAACAACAACTGTTGGCCACCTACGGCGTGCGCGTACTTCAGGTTGGCATCGAGCGCCTGACGCTGCCGTCAGTGACGCTCACTGCAACGGTGGACCGTATGCGTGCAGAGCGCGAAACCATCGCTACGGAGCGCACGGCCATCGGTAAGCGTGAGGCCGCACAGATTCGGTCTGCCGCCGAACGTGATGCACGAATCCTGCAAGCCGATGCAACGGTTAAAGCCGCTGAAATCGAGGCGCAGTCCCGGGTAGAGGCGGCTGAAATCTATGGCAAGGCCTATGCGGGTTCGCCTCAGCTTTACAACCTGCTGCGTTCACTGGACACCCTGAGCACCATTGTCAGCCCAGGCACCAAGTTGATCCTGCGCACTGACGCCGCGCCGTTCCGTGTCTTGGTAGACGGTCCCCCGACGGCGGAACTCAAGGGTGGAACACAGCCATGAGTTTGGTTCCACGTGGAACAAACGAGTTGTCCAGCCCATGGATCCAGGCCGGGCGCTTAGCGTTTCTTGCTCTTTATGCCGTTACGATTTTGGCTGCATTGGCTTGGATTTTTTCCAATGTGCGGCAGATCGACCCGCAGGACCGGGCGGTGGTGATGCACTTTGGTGCTCTTGATCGAATCCAGAACGCCGGACTCTTGATCGCCTGGCCTCGTCCCGTGGAACAGGTGATTCTGTTGCCCGCTGCGGATCGCGTACTGGAGCGAAGGATCGACAATCTGTTGCGTTCGGACGCGGCTCTGCAAGCTGATCGTGTCGCCAGTTTCGCTTCTCCGGTCAGCGACGCGTTGGCGGGCTCTGGTTATTTATTGACCGGTGACGCAGGTGTGGTGCAACTGGATGTGCGGGTGTTCTATAAGGTCACCGAGCCTTACGCGTACGTCCTGCAAGGTGAACATGTATTGCCGGCGCTGGACCGACTGGCGACCCGCAGCGCCGTGGCACTCGCCGCCGCCAGGGACCTGGACACCATTCTGGTGGCCCGGCCTGAACTGCTGGGCAGCGACAACCAGGCTGCGGAGCGCCGCGAACGCTTGCGTGGCGACTTGGTGCAAGGCATCAACCGCCGCTTGGCTGATCTTGCAGCGACAGGGCAGGGGCTGGGGATCGAAGTGGTCCGGGTCGATGTGCAATCGAGCCTGCCGGGCCCAGCGGTGGGGGCGTTCAATGCGGTATTGACTGCTAGCCAGCAAGCCGACAAAGCCGTCGCCAATGCTCACACCGAAGCCGAGAAACAAACCCAGGCCGCCCGCCAGGATGCCGATCGCACGTTGGAAGTCGCCCATGCGCAGGCCGGCGAACGGCTCGCCAAGGCTTCGGCGGACACGGCTACGGTGTTCGGGTTGGCGAAAACCCAAGGCCAGGATCCTCAGATGTTGCTGCGCCTTTACCGCGAACGCATGCCTGACATCCTCCTCCGGGCGGGGTCAGTCACCACGGTCGACCCGAAAGACGACAGCCGTCTGATCATCCAGGGAGCCGGCCAATGACCGCCCAAAACACAGCCATGCCGATGTTGTCCTCCGCCGAGCAGCGTTCAGCCGCACGGCAACTGACGCTGGCTATGCTCGCCCTCGGCCTGCTTGCCTTGGGCCTTGCATGGCGCGGCTGGTCGCCGGAGCAAAGCGGGGTCAGTCAACTGCTGTTGGGGTTTGCCTCATTGTTGGTAGCGGTGCCGGTGATGCGTTCCGCCTGGTACAGCTTGCGTTATCCAAGCCTGCACGGGATCACCGATCAACTGATCGCCCTGGCGATGCTCGGCGCCTGGGCCACTGGCGATCTGCTGACCGCGGCGCTGCTACCGATCATCATGATTTTCGGTCACGTCCTGGAAGAGCGCAGTGTCATTGGCTCCCAGGAAGCGATTCACGCACTCGGCCAGTTGACCCGCAGCCAGGGCCGCAAGGTGCAGGCCGACGGCTCGATTGTCGAAGTCGATAACGGTACGTTGCGACCTGGCGATGTGGTGGAGGTTCGTGCTGGAGATCGGGTGCCCGCCGACGGTCGGGTGTTGTCCGGTCAGGCAAGTCTCGACACCGCGCCTATTACCGGGGAGTCGGTGCCATTGGAAGCGGTGGCCGGCGTCGAAGTGTTTGGCGGCGCGATCAATCTTGATGGTCTGCTGCGTCTGCAAGTGACACGCACCGGCGAGGAATCGACGCTGGGCAAGGTGATTGCCCTGATGCAAAACGCCGAGCGCTCCAAGCCACCGATTACGCGTTTGCTGGAACGATACGCCGGTAGCTACCTGGTGTTGGTGCTGTTGCTGGCGGCGGTGACCTGGTTCGTGACCAACGACGCCCAGGCGATGCTCGCGGTTCTGGTCGCGGCGTGTCCCTGCGCCCTTGTGCTGTCGGCGCCGGCCACGGCGATTGCCGGCATCGCGGTGGCAGCGCGCCATGGCATCTTGATTCGCAGCTCGGCCTTCCTTGAAGAGCTGGCGGACCTGACATCGTTGGTCATCGACAAGACCGGCACTTTGACTTATGGCACGTTGCGCCTGCAGTCGATCCAAAGTGCCTCAGCTGATCGCACCGTGCTGCTGCCATTGGCCGCGAGCCTCGGCTCGGCCAGCAGTCATCCGGTCAGTCGTGCTTTGGCGAGCTTGGTGGAACAGCACAATTATCTGCCACTCACTGATATCCACGAACGCCAGGGTTTGGGTGTGGTGGCAATGACCGAGCAAGGGGAGGCTGCACTCGGCCGCCCCGAGTTGTTTGCCCAATTGGGGATCCAGACCTCGACGATTCCCGATCATGACGGCCCGATCGCCGGATTGGCCCTAAATGGACACTTTCTCGCCTGGCTGCTGCTGGCCGACAGCGTCAAGCCGGAAGCGGGGGCGGCCATGGAGCAATTACGCGCGCTTGGCCTGGGGCGCCAGTTGTTGTTGACCGGTGATCGCCAGAGCGTGGCCACTGCCCTGGCACAAGAAGTTGGCATTAATGACGTTCAGGCTCAGGCATTCCCAGAAGATAAGCTCAAACGGGTCATGGCCGAAATTGGCCACGGGTTCCGGCCCATGGTGGTGGGGGACGGGATCAATGATTCGTTGGCGCTCAAGGCCGGCGTGGTGGGCGTTGCGATGGGCGCTGGCGGCGCGGACATTGCCCTCGCGTCGGCGGATATTGTCCTGATTGGCAGCGACCTGCGGCGCCTGGGCACCTGCGTGCGATTGAGTCGCCAATGCCGGCGGACGCTCCAGGTCAATGTGATCATCGGCTTGGGCTGGACGCTGGCCATCGTCGCCTTCGCTGCATTTGGCTGGCTCGGGGCGGCGGGGGCGATGATCGCGGCGCTGCTGCATAACCTAAGCACATTATTGGTACTGGGTAACGCTGGACGGCTGCTGCGGTTCCAGGAGCCATTGCCAAAAATCTAGCGTGTCTGCTTGAGTACTTGAAGCGAACTGTTGGTCGCTCCTACAGTCATTTACGAGAGGGGCGCACCACTTCAGGCGGTTACTGCTCAAACAGTAGAATTGGAAGCGATAGAAAAAGGCTATAAATTCGATAGCCTACTATTTTTCTACGATGGTCTACCCTCATTTCAGACGTCTGAAACAAGGGGGGATTCTTCATGCTCGCTCACCTTCCACCGGCCTTACAGAATCTGCATCTTCCGCTTCGGCTGCGGCTCTGGGACGGTAATGAGTTCACGCTGGGTGCCGACCCCAGCGTCACGATTGTGGTCAAGGACCCACAAATGGTTGCGCAATTCACCCATCCCAGCCTGGACGCATTGGGAGCGGCATTTGTCGAAGGCAAACTTGAACTCGAGGGCTCGATCAACGAAGTCATTCGGGTCTGCGACGAGTTGAGCCAGGCCTTGTTGAAAGACGACGACAGTCATTTGCCGATGCGCTCGGTCCATGACAAGGAAACCGACGCCAAGGCGATTTCCTACCACTACGATTTATCCAATGCCTTTTATCAGCTCTGGCTCGACAGCGACATGGCATATTCATGCGCCTATTTCGAAACCGGCAGCGAAACCCTCGAACAAGCGCAGCAAGCCAAGTTCCGCCATCTGTGCCGCAAGTTGCGCCTGCAACCGGGCGACTATCTGCTGGACGTCGGGTGCGGATGGGGCGGGTTGGCCCGCTTCGCGGCGCGCGAATTCGGCGCCAGGGTTTTCGGCATCACCCTGAGCAACGCGCAACTGGCCTTGGCCCGCGAGCGGGTCAACGCGCAAGGGCTGGCGGATCAAGTTGAGCTCCAGCTGATGGATTACCGAGACCTGCCCCAGGACGGTCGCTTCGACAAAGTGGTCAGCGTCGGTATGTTCGAGCACGTAGGGCACGCCAATCTGGCGCAGTACTGCAAGACGCTGTTTGGCGCCGTTCGCGAGGGTGGCCTGGTAATGAACCATGGGATTACTGCCAAGCACACCGACGGCCGCCCGGTCGGTCGCGGCGCGGGTGAGTTCATCGAGAAGTACGTGTTCCCCAACGGTGAACTGCCGCACCTGTCGATGATCTCTGCCGAGATCAGCGAAGCAGGGTTGGAAATCGTCGACGTGGAAAGCCTGCGCATGCATTACGCGCGCACGCTCGACCATTGGAGCGAGCGCCTCGAAGACAACCTCGAAGCCGCCTCCAGGGAAGTGCCTGAACAGGCGCTGCGAATCTGGCGACTCTACTTGGCCGGCTGCGCTTATGCGTTTGCCAAGGGTTGGATCAACCTGCACCAGATTCTCGCGGTGAAGGCCCATGCCGATGGTAGCCATGAGTTGCCCTGGACCCGCGACGACATCTACATCCCTTAAAGGATCGGGGAAATGAGCCGGGCGATCCGCATGCCGACTTTCTGCAGGCGGTGGGTCTCCCGGCTTTCTTGTTTGGCGATTTCGTGGGCTTGGGCGAAATCGTTTTCCAGCATTTGCTCCACTTCGCTGGCGAAGGCGGCATCCACCGTCAGGAGCATCACCTCGAAATTCAATCGGAACGAACGGTTATCCAGGTTCGCGCTGCCGATGGCGCTTATTTCCCGGTCGACCAAGACAACTTTCTGATGCAAAAAGCCTGGCTCATAACGGAACACCCGCACGCCGGCCCGAACCGCTTCGAAGGCATAGAGGCTGGATGCGGCGTAGACAATCTTGTGGTCCGGCCGCGACGGTAGAAGGATGCGCACATCCACCCCGCGCAGGACCGCGAGGCGCAGTGCCGCAAACACTGCTTCGTCGGGTATGAAATACGGCGTGGTAATCCAGACCCGCTCGCTTGCGGCGTGGATGGCCTCGACAAAGAACAGCGAGCAGGTTTCGTAGGCATCGGCCGGACCGCTGGACAACAGCTGGCAGAGCACGCCGCCCTCTGGATAAGTGTCCGGAAGGATCAACGGCGGCAACGAGCGAGCGGCCCAGAACCAGTCTTCGGCAAATGACTCCTGCATGCTGCCCACAACGGGGCCGCGGACTTCGACATGGGTATCGCGCCAGGGGGCCAAGGGAGGCTTTTCACCCAGATATTCATCGCCCACATTGTGGCCGCCGACGAAGCCCAGGACGCCGTCCACAGCGACAATCTTGCGGTGGTTGCGAAAGTTGACCTGGAACCGGTTGAGCCAGCCGCTGCGAGTGGCGAACGCCTTCACGTGGACACCGCCGTCACGCAGCGCCTGGACGTAACGGTGGGGCAGGGAATGGCTGCCGATACGGTCATAAAGCAGATACACCGCCACGCCTTCGGCGGCTTTCTTTAAAAGCAATGCTTGCAGGCGTTGTCCGAGACGGTCGTCGTGGATGATGAAGAATTGAACCAGCACCGCTTCCCTGGCATGTTCAATGGCTTGGAAAATAGCCTCGAACGTTACCTGGCCGTCTACCAGCAACCGCACCTGATTGTTCGCCAGGCACGGTGCCCGGCCCAATTTAGGCATCGCCCGTAACGAAGCATAAGCCTGGGACGCGCGGGCGGTCAGCGCTTCTTCGACCCAGGGGCGCCAATTCAATTCAGAGATCGCCTTGCGCATTTCTTCGTTGGCTTGCCGGCGCGCCTTGATGTAACCGTCGAAGGTGCTGCGACCAAAAACCAGGTAGGGAATCAGTGTCAGGTACGGAATGAACACCAGTGACAGGGCCCAGGCGATCGAGCCTTGGGCGGTTCGCACGGTAAGCACCGCATGAACGGCGGCAATGGAACCGAGGGTGTGGAGCAGCGCGATCAGGTAACCAAAAACATGCGGGCCAAAATAATCCATGGGACAGCCATGCTCCTGAGGTTCGATGCTTAACAGACCATGTTCCATCGCGAATGTCGCTATTTAATTCACTCGCCCCGAGCCTGAACCGAAGTCTGTGGAAGACGTCTAACGGCCACTTGTCCTCTGGAGTTTTTGCAATGAAAGTTCGTCTGCTGGGTTTGGCCTTGGCCGTTGGCTTGTCGGTTCCTGTGGCGGCTCAGGCGCAGATGCTTCAACCGGGCCTGTGGGAATTGACGACAAGCAATATGAAAGTCGACAACCAGAACCTGCCGGACCTGCAATTGATCCTCGGCCAGCTGCAAGGCCAGATGACGCCGGAGCAGCGGGCAATGCTCGAGAAGCAAGGCATTACCATGGGCGGCAAGGGCATTCGGGTGTGCCTGACTCCGGCACAGGTCCAGACCAACGACATTCCATTGCAGGACCCGCAATCGGGATGCAAACAACAGATCACCGAGCGAACCGGCAATCAGTGGAAGTTTCGCTTCAGTTGCCCTAAAGCCCAGGGCAACGGTATCGCGACATTCCAGAGCGATCGGGAATTCACCACTAAGGTCAACGGCACGTTCAACGCCACTGGGATCCAGCAGAACGGTAGCCTCGACACTCGAGCCGTGTGGCTGGGGCAGGATTGCGGCACGGTCAAGCCGAGGGCTTGACCTGTTTCAAACCAGCCCCTGGGACGAGGGCGTTCGCTCCCGTCGGGTTGCGTATTGCTAGCCCAGCCGATCAAGGCCGGCTCAATGCCTCGTAAAGCGTGTTGAGGTTGTACTCGAACAGGCCGGTGAAGGTACTGGCGGGGCCGCTGGCGGCGAGGGCGTCGGAGTACAACGTGCCGCCAATGTGCGCGCCGCTTTCGTCGGCGATCTGCTTGAGCAGACGTGCGTCCTTGATGTTTTCCATGAACACCGCTTTGACTTTCGCCTGGCGAATTTGAGTGATCAGGGCGGCCACTTCCGCCGCCGATGGCTCACGCTCAGTGGACAAGCCTTGGGGCGCCATGAAGTCGATGCCATAGGCTTGGCCCAGGTAACCGAACGCATCGTGAGACGTGACGATCTTGCGATTGCCCGGAGGCAGTGCACCGAACTTGGTCTTGGCTTCGGCGAGCAGGGCGTAGATCTTCTTCAGGTAAGTCTGGCTGTTGCGTTCGTAGTCAGCCTTGTTGGCCGGATCGGCGGCTACCAGCGCCTTGGTGATATTGCTGACGTACAGTTCGGCATTGGCAAGGTTATGCCAGGCATGCGGGTCGGGGATGGTCTCGCCATCTTCATCCAGCGAACGCGGGATCACGCCACGGCTGGCGCTGATCACCGGGGCGCTGGTTTCAGTGCTGGTGACCAGGCGGTCCAGCCACGGCTCGAAGCCCAGTCCGTTCTTGATGATCAGTTTTGCCGCGAGCAGTGCCTTGGCGTCGTCCGGCGTGGGCTCGTAGGTGTGCGCATCGGCGTCCGGTCCCACCATGTTGATGATCTTGACGTGTTCGCCGCCGACCTGTTGGGTCATGTCGGCCAGGATGGAGAAGCTGGTGACCACGTGGAGCTTTTCTGCGGCAGACAAGGACATGGACAGCATCAAGCTGAATATCAGAAACAGGACGCGCATCGGGAAACACCTCATTGGGATGTAAGCAGGGGCGGGCGGCGCAGCAAACCGTGCACCGGACCGAATACCACGGACAGCAGATAAGACGCGCCCGCCACCAGGACGATGGCCGGCCCGCTGGGCAGCGACAGATAGAACGACAGCAGCAGGCCCAGCCATACCGACAGACAACCGAGCAGTGCCGCGACCCCTATCAGCATGGGCAAGCGACGGCTCCAGAATCTCGAAGCGGCCGCTGGCAGCATCATCAGGCCAACAACCATCAATGCGCCGATCGCCTGGAAGCCGATCACCAGATTGAGCACCACGAGGGTCAGGAATACGCCATGGGCCAACGGCCCGAGACGGCTGACGGTTTGCAGGAACAGCGGGTCGAGGGTGTCCAGCAGCAGGGGACGATAGATCAGCGCCATTGCGGCCAGGCTGGCCGCAGAAACCCAGAGCATCCCGGTGAGTGTCGGGCCGTCCACGGCCAGTGCCGAGCCGAACAATAAGTGCAGCAAGTCCAGGCGTTTACCGGCCATGCCGAGAATCAACACGCCCGCGGCCAAGGAGATTGGATAGATTGCCGCCAGGCTGGCATCTTCCCGCAGGCCGGTACGTCGGGTGATCCAGGCAGCCAACCCGGCCATGCTCAGGCCAGCGCCCAGGCCGCCCAGAGTCAAGGCTGGCAAGCTCAGCCCGGCGAACCAGAAGCCGAGGGCTGCGCCTGGCAAAATGCCGTGAGCCACTGCATCGCCGATCAGGCTCATGCGCCTTAGGATAAGGAACACTCCCAGCGGCGCCGTGCTGCACGCCAACATCAGGCCGCCGAGCAAGGCTCGACGCATAAAGACAAATTCCTGGAAGGGTAGCCAGAGTTGAGCTGCGGCGAGCATCAAGCCACCCGTGTGTAAGTGGGCTGGGCGATGAGATCGGCGCTGCGACCCAACTCGCATCCGGTGGGTCTGATCAACAATGTGTGAGGGATGTGTCGGTGTACCGCAGCCAAGTCGTGGCAGACCACCACCAAGGTGCGCCCCTCGCGATGCCATTGATGAATGTGTTTCCACAGCAACGTCTGGCCCTGTTCGTCGAGGGCCGCGTGGGGCTCGTCGAGTAGTAAAAGCGGCGCTTCGGCCAGGCTCAAGCGGGCGAGCAGGGCACGTTGCAGCTCGCCTCCCGAGAGCGCCATTAGCGGCCGCTGCTCAAGACCGCTCAAAGCCCAATCGTCCAGGACAGCCTTGAGTCGCTGATTTCGTGTGGCTGGAGCATGTCTTGAGCCCCAGGAGCCAGCGGCCACCAATTCCTGAAGACTGATGGGAAACTGCCGGTCCAGATGTTGCTGCTGGGGCAGAAATGACACGCCGCCGCGCCGTGGAACCTTGATTAGCACGCTTCCCGACAGGGGCTTTTGCAGCCCGGCGATGACTTTCAGCAGGCTGCTTTTCCCCGCGCCGTTCGCGCCGATAATGGCCGTCAGACTGCCTTCCGACCGCTCCATATGAAGGGGCGGCGTCAGGGGTTGTCCGGGCGCGCCCCAGCGTAGGTCTCGGCATCGGATCATGATTGCTCCCCGTTCCAATGGCTTCGTGCAACAGCATCATGGGCATGCAGGCTTTCGGCATGAACCACTCGTACGTCGAATGAAGTGATTGAAGGCACGCTTCTTAGCGCCCTGTTCAATCGACGCGCAGCGTCCTCGCAGAACATCAGGTTTTGGCCATTGGCGAGGGCGAACGCTTGCTCATCGGCGCGTTTGACGGCGGTTTGTACGGCGGTGCCGAGGGCTTTTTCGGCCTCATCGATAATCGGTAATAACGGAAGCTCGGCGACGTTGGGGGTCAACCGCACGGCAAGGGTGGCCACGCTGCGTTGGCTATGAGGGGTAGCAACGATGCCTTTCGTTGAGCCTAGCCAAGCCAGCACCTGCGCATGCTCGAGGGCTTTGTTGGCAAAATCGTCGACGAATTGTTGCTGGATCAACTGCCGCGCCAGCGCCGCAGAGCAAGGGCACGTCGATGAATAAGGGATCTGAATTTCGAGTTCCACGTGGAACACTGAGTTTTTCAGCTGAGCTTCGATGGCGATTGGATAACGCTTCCAGCCGGCCAGTGGGCTGACCAGCGCGGGGCGCTTTAATAACAAGTCAGTGTGCAAAGTCAGGGAAGCGCTACGGGACAGGCCATCATGGCTAACGAGAAATTGCTGGAGGATTTGACGTAAAAGGACCGGAGAGAGCGGGGCCTCTTCTAGCATCTGCAATGCCAGATACAAGCGTGACATATGGATGCCACGCGCCTCGCCGTCGTCGAGGCTGACACCCGCGTCGGCCGTTGCATTCAACCGCTGGCCGTTTACCAATACCGGCACCGCGATGCCGCACATGCCTACCCACTCCAGAGGCAAAGCTTGGCGAGAGGGCTGTGCCGCAATATCCGGCAGAGTTAACGCGTTCATTTTCAAGATCCATCAGGGGCTCGGTTTTAATGTTATAGTATAACAATGAAAGCGACGAATCCTTTTTTATGAACAGAGTTTCATCCACCGCGGCTGGTCGTTCCACGTGAAACATCAGCGCGCCGAATCCTGGCAGCCCGTGATTCGCCCGCACACGAATCTCCCAGCGCTGCCCCCAGAGCTGGAGAAACGATTGATAGTCGTCCAGCCCACGCGACGACTGTATCCAACCCAAGCTTCGCCATTTGAAGCCAATCCCGTGAAAAAAGTTAGCTGCCCGTAGCGGCTGTTTGTTTGGGCCCAAGAGCGACGGCCTGATACCTCGAATCCGCGCAGATAAATCGTATTTCCAGCCGTTAAGACGCTATAGGCGTTGCCTTGTGCATCCACACAAGCAAGCACATTGGCGCTGCGGGTGCATTTCGCCAACAGAGGATCTTGCGCGGATACGCCTGGGGCGACCAGCAACAACAAGCACCCCGCGATCAGCAACCGACAGAGGTTATGCATGGATTTCACTCTCAAGCGGCAGGAGGGAAGTTGGAAAGGTTGCGTTTATGGTTATAGTATAACATCAACAAAGCAGACCTTGGCCGAACCAAAGCCTGAAAACGAGCCGTGACACGCCAAAACGACGTCGCCAGCGGCCGCCGCCCTGATGAGGATAAACCTGATGCCCAAGCGCCTCCCAGTCACCGTGCTTTCCGGATTCCTCGGTGCCGGTAAAAGTACCTTGCTTAATCACGTCTTGCGCAATCGCGATAATCTGCGCGTCGCAGTGATCGTCAACGATATGAGCGAGATCAACATCGATGGCAGCGAAGTTCAGCGAGATGTCACTCTCAATCGGGCCGAAGAACGATTGGTGGAGATGAGCAATGGCTGTATCTGCTGCACGCTACGTGAAGACTTGTTGATAGAAGTCGGCAAGCTGGCCAGGGAAGGGCGCTTCGATTATTTGCTGATTGAGTCCACCGGTATTTCGGAGCCGATGCCCGTGGCCGAGACCTTCACCTTTCGTGATGAAGAAGGTCGCAGCTTGGTCGATGTCGCGAGGCTCGACACCATGGTCACCGTGGTCGACGGTGTGAATTTTATGAAGGATTACCAAGCCGCCGAGAACCTTTCGACAAGGGGCGAAACCCTCGGGGAAGAAGACGAGCGCTCTATCACCGATTTGCTGATTGAACAGGTCGAGTTTGCCGACGTGATCCTGATCAGCAAGATCGATCTGATCAGCCGCCACGAACGGGAAGAACTGACGGCAATTTTGAAGCGTCTCAACAGCCAAGCGCAGATTGTTCCAATGGCCATGGGCCAGGTACCGCTGGAAACGATCCTCGACACCGGCCGTTTTGACTTTGAGCGCGCCTCGCAGGCGCCCGGTTGGCTGCGGGAGCTGCGCGGCGAGCATGTGCCCGAAACCCAGGAATACGGCATCGCGTCGACGGCTTACCGCGCCCGCCGTCCATTCCATCCGCAACGGTTTTTCAGCTTTATCGATCGCCCATGGACCAACGGTACGCTGTTGCGCTCAAAGGGTTTTTTCTGGCTGGCGAGCAAACACGAGGAGGCCGGCAGTTGGTCGCAAGCCGGCGGTCTGATGCGCCACGGCTTCGCCGGACGCTGGTGGCGATTTGTGCCCAAAGGTCAATGGCCGCAGGACGAGGAGGACACTGCCGCCATCATGAAAAACTGGCTGGCGACCACCGGCGATTGCCGCCAGGAGCTGGTGTTCATCGGTCAGGATATAGATTTTTCCCTGCTCACCTCCGAACTGGACGCCTGCCTGCTCACCGACGCGGAGATGAGCCTGGGGGTAGAAGGTTGGCGTCACTTGCCGGACCCGTTCGGTCCCTGGCATGACGAGGTTGCGGCGTGATGCTGGCGACTCGTTTGAAACAGGTGCGGCAGGTTCACGGGCATACCCCGCTGACCTTGGCGCAGATTCTGGATGATGACATCAACCTGGCGGTCTGGCAGCGCCAGCTCCCGGCGCATATTAGTGACTTCGCGGCCATGGTGGTTTCGATGAACCAGTCCGTGGCCGAGTCGATGGTTCTCGACATGCCGGATGAAGACACCCAGCCGACGCTGCACGGTCTTGCTGCAGGTTTCAGCGATCTGCAGGGATATGAGGGTTTTGTCGCGGACGTGGCCTGGCTGGTCAGCGCGTTTTCGTGCCTGCTGGGCGCCCGACGCGTAGGCGTGCGCTTGCGAGCGTTGGATTCGGCGATGTGCCCGCGTTTTCACGTCGATCATGTACCGGTTCGACTGATCACTACGTACGTCGGTGTCGGTAGTCAGTGGCTGATGGAGGGCGGTATGGACCGTCGGCGGCTGGGCCAGCCTGACGCCGAGCCTGACGACCCGGAGATGATCCAGCAGATGTGCAGCGGCGAAGTGGCGCTGCTCAAAGGTGAAAAATGGCACGGCAATGAAGGGTTCGGACTGATCCACCGTTCACCGCAACCGACGCCGGGCGACCGTCGGCTGATCCTCTCGCTGGATTGGCTGGCCTAAGGCTTGAGCCAGGTTCCTTGGCTTTTGCTCTCACAAAAGGGTTTCAGGTAAGCCGAGTCGGTGGCCACGCCGTAATAGTGAATGTCCTGGCGATAAGGCATATTGGCGACCTGGGCGTTGCTGCAGATGCCAAAGGCGCCGCGGGGGCAATGTTCGACGTACTGCACGTCGACTTTCTGCCCGGCCAGGCTTGGCTGGCAGAAACCGTCGGCGAACAGCTTCTGCGGGATGTTGCGGTTTTGTTGGCAGACTTTGACATCGAGCCGCTCAGCCTGGCTGTGCACCACGCAAGCCTGGGCCATGGCCTGGTTCGAAGTCAGGGCCAGCAACAACCAGCCAATCATTCGCATCGTTAACCTCCGTCGAAAAACTATCGATCATGTTGCAGAACATTCCCACCCATGTCATTGCCGGGCCCTTGGGGGCAGGTAAGACCAGCTTGATCAGGCAATTGCTGGCCCAGCGCCCGGCTGATGAACGCTGGGCGGTGTTGATCAATGAGTTCGGTCAGATCGGCCTGGACGCCGCGCTGCTGAGCCAGGCTGCCGATGGTATCGCACTGGGCGAAGTGGCCGGGGGCTGTTTGTGTTGCGTCAACGGCGCGCCGTTTCAGATTGGCCTTGGCCGTTTGTTGCGCAAGTCGCGCCCACACCGTCTGTTCATCGAACCTTCCGGGCTGGGTCATCCTGCGCAATTGTTGCGGCAGCTGAACCAGGCGCCTTGGCTCGGTGTACTGGCGGTCCAGCCTTGCGTGCTGGTGCTGGACGCCCGAGCGTTGGCTGATGGCAAGCCATTGCCTGATGCGCAACGACAGGTCTTGGCTGATGCCGGTTTATTGCTATTGAACAAATCCGAAGGCCTGACCGAAACCGATCGCCAGCGCATCTCTGCGCAGCTGCCGGAGGTTGGGTTGTACTGGACGCACCAGGCTGCGTTGCCTGTCGATCGATTGCCTGGCCTTGGCTCTCGCGGCAACGGTGTAGTGGGTAACTTGGCGCTGCCCAAAAGCCTCGGGCAGATGCCTGCCATTTGGAGTGACCCGACGTCGCCGATTTGCCTTTATCAGCAACAGGGCGAGAGATGGAGCATCGGATGGCGCTGGCATCAGAGCCAACGATTCAACGTGGCGGCGGTGTCTCGATGGGTGCAAGGCGCCACCTGGGAGCGGGCGAAAATGGTCATCCACAGCGATGGCGGTTGGGTTTCAGCCAATGCGTTGGAAGGCGGGACGTTGGAATGGCAAGCAAGCGAGTGGCGGCAGGATTCGCGAATTGAACTGATTTTCTCCGAGCCACAAGACCCGCAAGCGCTTCAAGCAGGCCTGGCGAGTTGTCGCCTTCCCTGAGCCCGTCTTATTTCAGGGCTTCCACTTGTTGTGCTCCTGGCGCCACTGGCTCAGCTCGATGACTTCAGCCCTGGGGCGGGTCTGGACCGACTCGATCGGCGGTGGCGGCGTCTCTTCGAACGGCATGGGGTAGGGCGCGAGTTCGATGTGTGCACTGTGCGCCCCGAACTGGGTGATGGTGCCCGAATGACGGGTCTCTCCCGTCACCGTGAACTCGAAATTATAGATCCGTGCCAACCGTCGTCGCCCGCTAGCGTCCTTTACGAAGCCGATCTTTCGCAGCGCCACGTTACCGTCCAGCAACTCGATCTTGAGGTTGGCGCAATGTTGCATGACCCTTGCCAAGGCCCGTTCGCGCAAGCCATGGTTGTGCCACAGCCAAGCGCCACCGGTAGCCAGCAGCATCAGCACGAAAATGTTTCCAAGGGTCAGCATGAACGAGGTGCTCCAACAAGTTGCCGTCAGCTTAACTGTCTCGCCGGTCTGTCGTACAGGCTGTGTTTAGTCGCATACTGCGCGGCTTGAATTTCATTCGTTTTACGGAACCTGCCGCATGAAACGTACGCCTCATCTGCTTGCCATCCAGTCCCATGTGATATTTGGTCACGCCGGCAACAGCGCTGCCGTATTTCCGATGCAGCGGGTTGGGGTAAATGTCTGGCCGCTCAACACCGTGCAGTTTTCCAATCACACCCAGTACGGACAGTGGGCCGGAGAAGTGCTTGCGCCGGCCCAGATACCGCTTCTGGTAGAGGGCATCGCTGCGATTGGCGAGTTGGGCAATTGCGACGCGGTGCTGTCTGGTTATCTGGGCAGCGCCGCCCAGGGGCAAGCGATTCTGGCGGGCGTAGCGCGGATCAAGGCATGCAATCCCAAGGCGTTGTACCTGTGTGACCCTGTCATGGGGCATCCGGAGAAAGGCTGCATCGTGGCGCCCGAGGTGAGCGAGTTCCTGCTGGAAGAGGCGGCCGCCGTGGCGGACATCATGTGTCCGAACCAGTTGGAGCTGGACAGCTTTTCCGGGCGCAAGGCGCTATCCTTACTCGATTGCCTGGCCATGGCTCGCGCGCTGTTGGCCCGTGGACCGAAGGTAGTGCTGGTCAAGCACTTGGCTTATCTCGGCAAGCCAGACGACAGCTTCGAAATGCTACTGGTGACAGCTGATGGCAGCTGGCATCTGCGCCGCCCGTTGCTGGCGTTTCCCCGCCAGCCAGTGGGGGTTGGCGACCTGACCTCGGGGTTGTTCCTGGCGCGGCTATTGTTGGGGGACAGCCTGGTAGCGGCTTTCGAATTCACCGCTGCGGCGGTACACGAAGTGCTGCTGGAAACCCAGGCGTGTGCAAGCTACGAGCTGCAGTTGGTTCGCGCCCAGGATCGAATCGCTCATCCGCGCGTGCGCTTCGAAGCCGTGCCGATCAGCCTATGACCAAAAAAATCAATGTGGGAGCAAGTTCGCTCCCACATTGATTTCGGACAGCCCTATCAAGGCCCGTCTGCCTTGATTTCCTGATAACGCCGCTCCAGCTCCTGGCGGATCTGACGCCGTTGCTGGGCTTGTTCGTAACGGCGTTTTTCCTCGCCATTTTGCGGCTGCAAGGGAGGAACGGGCGCGGGCTTGCGCTGGTCATCTACCGCAACCATGGTGAAAAAGCAGCTGTTGGTATGGCGGACCGAGCGTTCACGAATGTTTTCGGTCACGACCTTGATGCCAACTTCCATCGAGGTATTGCCGGTGTAGTTTACCGACGCGAGGAACGTCACCAGCTCGCCAACGTGAATGGGCTCGCGAAAAATTACTTGGTCGACCGACAGCGTCACCACATACCTCCCCGCGTAACGGCTGGCACAGGCGTAGGCGACTTCGTCGAGGTATTTGAGCAACGTGCCGCCATGGACATTGCCAGAAAAGTTGGCCATATCGGGGGTCATCAATACCGTCATCGACAGCTGGGCGTTTCCGGGTTCCATAACATTCTCACGGTTCAAGGCAGCCAATCGGGAGTGCGCCTCTGCGGACGCTGGCGGATCATTCCAAAACCACCGATATCGGGACGTTGCGCCCGCAGTTGCCGTCACGCTTCGGTGGATCTGTTTCGATATATTGCACCGTCTTTCTGCCAGAAGTCGCGGTGTTACCCTTCAAAAGCCTCTCGCAAGGGCATTTCCTACAAAGGAAACGGACTTATCCACAAACGATGAGTCATTTTGAACAGGGAGCCTCGTATATGCATGCCATCAGTTTCATCCAAGACCTGGCGATTATCATGATGGCTGCGGGGCTGGTGACCGTACTCTTTCATCGTTTCAAACAACCGGTGGTGCTGGGCTACATCGTCGCAGGCTTCATCATCGGCCCGCACACACCGCCGTTCGGGTTCATCCATGACGAAGACACAATAAAGACCCTGGCCGAGCTTGGGGTGATCTTCCTGATGTTTTGCCTGGGCCTGGAGTTCAGCCTGCGCAAGTTGTTCAAGGTGGGGGCCACGGCATTCATCGCTGCGTTCCTCGAGATCGTGCTGATGATCTGGATCGGCTACGAGATAGGTCGCTGGTTCGACTGGAGCACCATGGATTCGCTGTTTCTCGGTGCTATCCTCGCAATCTCCTCGACGACGATCATCGTCAAGGCCCTCAATGACCTGAAGATGAAAAACGAGCGCTTCGCGCAGCTCATATTCGGTGTCCTGATTGTCGAGGATATCCTTGGCATCG
This sequence comes from Pseudomonas sp. SWRI92, assembly GCF_014268685.1. Lineage (NCBI taxonomy): Bacteria > Pseudomonadati > Pseudomonadota > Gammaproteobacteria > Pseudomonadales > Pseudomonadaceae > Pseudomonas > Pseudomonas sp. SWRI92. The sequence goes on along the minus strand of NZ_JABWQY010000002.1, from coordinate 123,313 downwards.
GCATTATCGCCCTGCTGTCGAGCATCGCCGTCAGCGGCACGGTCAGCTCCGGCGAAGTTTTTTCGACGGTGGGCAAGTTGTCGCTGTTCATGATCGTCGCCCTGGTGATCGGCATTTTGCTGGTGCCGAGGCTCTTGGCCTATGTGGCGAAATTCGACAGCAATGAGATGCTGCTCATCACCGTGTTGGGCTTGTGCTTCGGCTTCTGCCTGCTGGTGGTAAAGCTCGAGTACAGCATGGTACTGGGAGCGTTTCTGATCGGTGCAATCATGGCCGAATCCCGGCAGCTGTTGAAGATCGAGCGACTGGTCGAGCCGGTGCGTGACTTGTTCAGCGCCATTTTTTTCGTCGCCATCGGCTTGATGCTCGATCCCGCGATTCTGCTGCAATATGCCTGGCCCATCGCGGTGATCACCGTAGCGGTGGTGTTGGGCAAGATGTTGTCCTGCGGCCTTGGTGCTTTTATCGCCGGTAACGATGGACGTACCTCACTGCGCGTCGGGATGGGGCTTTCGCAGATTGGCGAGTTTTCCTTCATCATCGCCTCGCTGGGGATGACATTGCAGGTCACCAGCGATTTCCTCTACCCGGTAGCCGTCGCCGTCTCGGTGCTGACCACGCTGTCCACCCCTTACCTTATCCGTGCTGCGGACCCCTTATCTGTAAAACTGGCGACGGTGATGCCGCAACGGCTGACACGGGTGCTAGGCATGTATGGCGAATGGTTGCGCAGCATCCAACCCCAAGGCGAGGGTGCGCTGGTGGCGGCTATGATCCGGCGGATTTTGTTGCAGGTGGGCGTCAATCTGGCGTTGGTGATCGCGATTTTTGTTTCTGGCGGCTATTTCGCCGAGTGGATGTCAACGTATCTGCAAGCCTGGATCAGCGATCCAAGCTGGCAGAAAGCATTGATCTGGGGCGGGGCATTGCTGTTGTCACTGCCGTTCCTGATTGCTGCGTATCGCAAGCTCAAGGCGTTGTCGATGTTGCTGGCAGAGCTGGGTGTGAAGCCGGAAATGGCCGGCCGTCACACTCACCGCGTCCGTCGGGTGATTGCCGAAGTGATCCCCATTCTTTCGCTATTAGTGATTTTCCTGCTGTTGGCAGCCTTGTCGGCCAGTATTCTACCGACCAACAAGTTGCTGGTATTGATCGCCGTGGTGGCGCTTGCCGTGGCGGCGCTGCTCTGGCGCTGGTTCGTGCGCCTTCACACGCGTATGCAGGTGGCGTTGCTGGAAACCTTGGACAATCACAAGGAATCCTCCGGGCATTGACCGACGGCAGGCGTCTGGCGGATCAGCTTTCCAGCCAGACGTCCCGCGCCCAGTGCCAGACCGATTCCCAGGTTTCCTCGGCGATCAGTTCTTCTTCGGCCTGCCACAGCACCACGGTGCCGTCCTCTTCGACGCAATAGTAATCGTCGCCGTCCTGGCAGATCGGAATCAGGCTGCGGTCCACGCCAGCATCCCAGGCATTTGCCGCTACATCCGGCAAGTAGGTGTGGGATTGCGGGTCGGTAACGGTTACCGGTTCCAGGCTGCCGTATACAACGTCGCTGACCGTCAGCAAGAACTCCCTGAACACGAACGGTATATCGATGAACAGCTGCTCTTCGATCTCTACCAGCAAATCTTCGTCGGGCAGCTCCAGCGGGACCGGTACGGGCTCGTTGGCTTCACGCAATTGTTCGATGATTTCTTCCACGTCCGGGGATCCTCTTTCTCGATGGCGCGGTTTTACATGGAGCGGTTTATACAGTAGCTCGCTATAGATGCAACCGCGAAAATAGAAAACCCCGGCCTGAGCCGGGGTTCTTTTATTTCAACATGCAAAACGGGCAAAGGTTCAACCGTTCTGGCGAATCCCGGCCACCATCCAGGGCTGGTCATCGCCCTGGGCGCGTTCCATGTTCCAGCTTTCGCTGAACGCTTCGCCTTTGTCGAAGCGAGAATCCTTCGACAAACCGCTGAAGGTCAGGGTGGCGATGGTCTTGTCGGCGCGATCGTCGACGCCGTCCAGTTGCACTTGCAGATTGTCGATATAGGTGGACTGGAAGCCATCACCCAGCTCGGCACGTTCGCGCTTAAGGAACTCCAGCAGTTGCGGGGTCACGAACTCGGCAATTTTGTCCATTTCGTTCGCGTCCCAATGTTGCTGCAGGGACATGAAGTGGCTACGCGCCGCTTCGATGAAACGTTCTTCGTTGAACCAGGCCGGCGCATTGATGACCGGACGAGCGGCCACAGGCGCTGCTGAACCACCGAAAATCGAACCGCTGGCTGGCGGCTGGTTGAACACCTCACGCTGCATTGGCGCGTGGCCGGCTGGAGCCAGTTGCTCTTGCTGCTTGCGACGACGAGCGGCAATGAAGCGGAAGACCAGGAAGGCGATGACCGCCATGATCAGGATGTCGAAGATCTGCATGCCTTGGAAGCCGTCACCCATGAACATGGAGGCGAGCAGGCCACCGGCGGCGATACCGGCCAGGGGGCCGAGCCAGCGCGATGCGCCGCTGGCCTTGGTGGCAGCGCCTGCGGCACCGGCCGCGCCTGCGGTGGCAGCAGTGGACCCGGCCGCAGAGGACGGCGCCATCTGGCTGGTCTGGTGAGTCGGGGCCGCGCCCGAACTTTTACCACCGCCAAAACGCTTGGCGGCATTGGCGTCGATTGCCATCGTCAGGCCGATGCACAGCGCCATGGCGATGCTAAGAAAACGTTTCATATAAAGGCATTCCCATTTGTGAGTAGCACGCGGCCCATGTTGCACAGGTGAGCTGTTGCTGGCTAGCGGCAGAGTGTTTCGGGCTTTTGCATGACAGCCGAGGTTCAGGTTCGGCTGCGCAAGAAGGCTTGTTCGCTTTGGGCTGTAGGAAAGGTAAACAAGTTCTATCGGAAAGCTCAGTGGATCACCTATGGGGGCGAGCCTTCGCTCCCATAGGGTCCTGCGAATCTTAGATTGCTTCCAGCTTGGCATACCCCAGCATCAGCCATTTGCTGCCTTCGCTGAAGTTGACCTGGACCCGAGCCTGGGCTCCAGCGCCTTCGAAATTGAGGATCACGCCGTCGCCAAATACCGAGTGACGCACAGCCTGGCCGAGGCTGAAGCCGGTTTCCGGTATATCGCTGCCGCCAAACAGGCTGCTGGTGCCTTGCTGCTGGCTGCCGCCGAACGGACGGCTGACGCTGTTGGAAAGTCGCACTTCCTGGATGAGACCCTTCGGCACTTCGCGTACGAAACGAGACACCTTGTTGTAGGTCTCGCTGCCATACAAACGACGGGTTTCAGCATAAGTCAGCACCAGGTTCTGCATGGCCCGGGTGATGCCGACGTAGGCCAGGCGCCGCTCTTCTTCCAGGCGGCCCGGTTCTTCCAGACTCATCTTGTGAGGAAACAAGCCTTCCTCCATGCCCACCAGGAATACGTACGGGAACTCCAAGCCCTTGGCGCTGTGGAGTGTCATCAATTGGATGCTGTCCTCGTGCTCATCGGCCTGGGTGTCGCCGGCCTCCAGGGACGCATGCCCCAGGAACGCTGACAAGGGGGACAAGTCCCCATCTTCGTCCGTGGTTTCGAAGTTGCGCGCAGCGCTGACCAGTTCCTCAAGGTTTTCCACCCGGGCCTGGCCTTTCTCGCCCTTTTCCGCTTCGTGGTAGGCAATCAGGCCAGACTGCTCGATGACGGTCTGGGTCATCAAGTGCAGGGGCATTTCGGCGCATTTGGCAGCCAGGTCTTCTATCAGATCGATAAACGCCTTCAGCGCCCCGGCTGCGCGGCCGGTTACGCCTTTGTTGTCGACTAACTGGCGCATGGCTTCCCACATCGACACATGGCTGTGGCGGGCATGGTCGCGAATCGCTTCGACGGTTTTCTCGCCAATGCCCCGCGTTGGCACGTTGATCACCCGCTCCAGGGCGGCATCGTTGCCGCGCCCTTCGATCAGGCGCAGGTAGGCCATGGCGTTCTTGATCTCCGCGCGCTCGAAGAAGCGTTGGCCACCGTAGATCCGGTATGGGATCCGTTCGCGCAACAAGGCTTCTTCCAAGACCCGCGACTGCGCGTTGGAGCGATACAGGATGGCGATATCGCTGCGGGCCAGGCCGGTCTTCAACGCGCTTTCGATGGTTTCCACTACATAGCGGGCTTCATCGTGTTCATTGAATGCGGCGTAGAGATTGATCGCCTCGCCTTCGCTGCCGTCAGTCCACAGCTCTTTGCCCAGGCGGCCGGTATTGTTGGCGATGAGAGCGTTGGCGGCCTTGAGGATACCGGCGGTGGAGCGGTAGTTCTGTTCCAGGCGGATGACTTCGGCGTCCGGAAAGTCCGCCGAATACTGATGAATATTTTCGATTTTGGCACCGCGCCAGCCGTAGATCGACTGGTCGTCGTCGCCTACGACCATCAGGCTGTCGCCGCCCTTGGCAAGCAGGCGCAGCCAAGCGTACTGAACGGCGTTGGTGTCCTGGAATTCGTCCACCAGGACATGCCGGAAGCGTTTCTGATAGTGCGCCAGCAGGCCCGGATGGTCGCGCCACAGGTCCAGCGCCCGCAGCAGCAGCTCCGAAAAGTCGATGACCCCGGCACGTTGGCATGCTGCTTCGTAGGCTTCGTAGATGCTGCGCATGGTCGCCAGGAACAAGTCGCCACTGGCCTGGATGTGTTGCGGGCGCAGGCCTTCGTCTTTCTGGCCGTTGATGAACCACTGGGCCTGACGGGCGGGCCAGCGTTGTTCGTCCAGGCCCAGTTCGCGGATGACGCGCTTGACCAACCGCTGCTGATCGTCGCTGTCGAGGATCTGGAAGGTCTGGCTCAGGCCGGCCTCCTGCCAATGGGCACGCAACAGGCGGTGCGCCAGGCCATGGAACGTACCGACCCACATGCCAGCCGGATTGAGGCCCATCAACTGTTCGATGCGATGACGCATTTCGGCAGCGGCCTTGTTGGTAAAAGTCACTGACAGAATCGAATGGGGCGAGGCGTTCTCGACCTGGATCAACCAGGCGATACGGTGCACCAGCACTCGGGTCTTGCCGGAGCCGGCACCGGCCAGGACCAATTGACGGCCCACGGAGGCAGCAACTGCCTGGCGTTGGGCATCGTTTAGGGAGTTCAACAGAAGGGAGAGATCATCGCGCATCGAAGCATTCTAGGGTGCGGCGTCACCCCGGGCAAACCGAGCTTCGCATCAGCCGATAAAAGACCGTTTGGTGATGACCGGCTGGTCAGCGCCTACAAGCCTTTGCGGGTCGGGCTTGACGCGACTGGCACTCAATGAAATGGCAGTTTTTTCGGCATTTTTATGAGCGAGAGCAGTGTGGGATGCCCTTTGGCTTGTGTATGCTCGGGGCTCGTTTCGGATGCACCATGCATCCTTGAATAAGAACAAGAACATCACCTATGACCTTCAATTCCGATCTGGCGGGCCCTTGTGTGGATCCGCGGATCATCTGCAAGCAGTACGCCACGGAAATGGCGGTCGAACGCACAAGGTTGTTGTATCAGGGCTCGCTGCTGCCCACCCTCTTCATGCTGATCAACGGGCTGGTCTGCGCCGCGCTGTTGTGGGAGCCGTCGCGTTATTTCCTGGTGAGTGTGTGGCTGGTCTGGCTGCTGTCACTGGTGGCGCTGCGGGTGATTCAGGTGGCCGCTTTTGATTCGGCGATGCCCAGCCGCCAGGCGCACCCGGTCTGGTTGCGTATGTTTTTGTTGGGCTCAGCCATGACCGGTCTGACGTTGGCGGCTGCCGGCATTGCCCTGGTGCCGGCCGACAGCTTTCAGCAACAGGCATGGGTGTTTGGGCTGATCGGCGCAGCCACCCTCTCGGCCAGCGTCGCTTATGCCGTGAGCCTTCCGGCATTTCTATCCTTTACGCTGCCCTGTCTGCTACCGGCCATCGGTTATCTTTTCTGGGGTGGTGATGAGCATCAGCGCGGATGGGGTTGGCTCGGGCTGATTGTGCTGGTGGCGCTCAGCGTGGTGGCCTGGCAGGTCAACCGAGTGATACGAAATGGAATGTTGCGACGGTTCCAGAATCAGGCACTGATCGAGCATCTGCAGCAGACGCAGGCCCGCAGTTCGCAGCTTAACGAGGCGTTGGGCAGGGAAGTCGAACAACGCCGTTCCGCCGAGGCCCAGCTGCGTACGGCGCAGGTTGGGCTGGAGGCGCGGGTCGAGCAGCGCAGCCTTGAGCTGGAGGCGGCCAGCCAAGCCCTGAGTAAAAGTGAAGCGCGTCTGGCGCTGGCCCTAAAGGCAAGCGAGCTGGGGTTGTGGGATTGGAACCTGCAGACCGATGAAGTCCATCACACCCAACTCAAGGAGCTGTTTGGCCTGGAGCCCGAATACATTACTGCCATGCTCAGTCACCTCACTCCGCGCCTGCATCCTCAGGATCTCCCGGCGCTCAAGCGCGCCCTGATCGAGCATCTCAAAGGGCGCAGCGAGGATTATCAGATCGAATACCGAGTGCGCCATGGGGACGGTCATTGGGTCTGGATCGAAGATCGCGGCCGGGCGGTGGAGCGCAGCGCGAGTGGTCGGGTGCTGCGCATGGTCGGCACCCGGCGAAACATCAGCGCCAGCAAAGAGCTTGAACAACAGCGGCAACTGGCGGCCACGGTATTCGAGGCCGCCAGTGAAGGTATCGTGATTTTCGACCCCAACTACGCGTTGCTTGCGGCCAATCAGGCGTTCACGCGGGTGACGGGCTTCAATATCGCCGACATGCTGGGTTGCAATGTGGTTGATTTGCCGTGCAGTCGCGACGCGCGCCGGCACTATCCGATCATCCGCCAGGCCTTGAAGCAGCACGGCACTTGGCAAGGCGAACTGGTGGAAGCGCGCGCCAACGGCGAGCTCTACCCGCAGTGGCTGCAATTGAACGTTGTGCGAGACCTTCGGGGAAATGTCAGCCATATAGTGGGCTTCTTCGCTGATCTTTCGGCTCGACGCGAGTCCGAAGAGCGGATGCGTTATCTCACCCATTACGATGAGCTGACCGGGTTGGCGAACCGCTCGCTGTTCCGCGAGCGTCTGAACGAAGCCCACCAGCGAGTGCGCCAGGGCGGGCGGCGGAGCCTGGCGTTGCTGCATATCAACCTGGACCGTTTCAAGCTGCTCAACGACAGCCTTGGTCATGACATCGCCGACCAATTACTGCAGAAAATGGCCCGGCGCTTGATCAATGCATTGCCCGAAGCCGACACCATCGCCCGATTGTCCGGCGACGAGTTCGCGGTACTGTTCGACGCCTATGGCAACCTTTCGAGTCTCGCCCGGGTGGCGACCCGGCTGGCGGCCAAGCTGCGCGTGCCGCTGACCGTCGATGGCCACGAGCTGGTGATCAGCGCATCCATCGGCATCAGCCTGTTGCCTGACAATGCGCGGGAAGTTTCCACACTGGTCAGCCAGGCAAACATAGCCATGCAACATGCCAAGCATCTGGGTGGTAATAACTTTCAGTTTTACACCGATAGTTTGCAGGCCAGCACGCTGGAGCGGCTGCAACTGGAAAACCAGTTGCGCAAGGCTCTCGAAGAAAAACAGCTGAAGGTCTTCTATCAGCCCAAGCTGTGCCTGGCGACTGGTCGCCTGAACGGCGCCGAGGCGTTGGTGCGCTGGGACCATCCAACCATGGGTCAAGTCCCACCGGGAGATTTCATTGGCTTGGCTGAAGAGACCGGGCTAATCGGGTCGATTGGTGAGTTCGTGTTGCGCCAGGCCTGTTGGCAGGCATGCGAATGGCAGCGCCAAGGGCTTGCGCCGATCAGGATGTCGGTCAATCTGTCGGTGCACCAATTGCGCCAGGGAAAGCTTGTCAGCCTGGTGCGGCAAGTGCTGGAAGAAACCGGCCTGGAGCCCCAGCACCTGGAGTTGGAGTTGACCGAGAGCCAGTTGCTCGACAGCGTCGAACACATCATTGCCACCTTCCAGCAGCTGCGCGACCTTGGGGTCAAGCTGGCGATCGACGATTTTGGTACTGGCTATTCATCCCTGAGCTATCTCAAGCGCATTCCGGTGGATTACGTGAAGATCGACCAAGCCTTCATTCGTGGGCTAGGGGAGGGTGGAGAAGACGCGGCGATTACACGAGCGATCATTGCAATGGCCCATGGGTTGTCGCTCAAGGTAGTCGCCGAAGGCGTAGAGCGGCAGGAGCAGCTCGACTTCTTGAGAAGTGAGCGCTGCGATGAAGTGCAAGGGTATCTGATCAGCCGCCCCGTGGAAGCCGAGGGGTTGGCTGGGTTGTTACGAGCGCAACACTTGGTTTGAGTTAAGTTAATCATGACGGTAACTTCCCGCCGGACGAAGGAATCGTCTGGCGGGAAGTTATGTACGGGTAATTGCTTAGTCGGTAATCAGAATTTTATCGATGTGCTTCACTAGTACGTTGTCGAAATAGATGTTGACGCCAGTGACGTTGGATGCACCCAGTTCTTTGTATTCGACGTGCTTGTCTGTTACAACTTGCAGCGAGGTTTCGCCGGAGCCTTCCAGACTTAAGTCCAGATTCAAATTAAAGGACTTGTCCTGCTGTTCGCTTCGTTTCAGCGTCGGGATAACGCCGGCATGTGGCACGGTTACGGTGCCGCAGGTACGGAACGACGCAGCGCCTGGCATGCGATCAATTTGTGCGGTCCAATTTTTAGTATTAATAGTAGGTTTAGTAGGTTTAGTATTCATAGTAACTCCTGTAATTAAGTTGATTGCGTCCTGCGGGAATCAATATATACAGTTTGATCTGGGTGTGGGTGAGCGATTAAGGTTTAGGTTGTAACGAGAAGTTGTTGCTTAGAGCATGTAAAAGAATGCCCTGGAGTTGCTGGCTTATTAGCCCGGGTGCGGACTTCTAGATAGCTACCCAGTAGCCAGCCATTAAAGAAATGGTCTTTTCGAAGTTGAAGGCTCAGGTTGCGCCTGAACCCCGCAGGTTTGCAGCGCTGGCGGTTGTGCTACCGCACAAGCTGCTACATCTGACGATCCTCTGCCAAAACAAGGGGCCGCGAGACAATCCAGTTACGTATTGGACAGGCAAAAGGCCAATTCTTGTAGTATAACTACAAGCTTGCTACATCCCGGCACCCGCCCATAACAAGAGTCCAGCCCCTTGAACCTGTTGCAACACATCGCCCAATCACGCCACCTGCTGCGCAAGTCGGAGCTGAAAGTCGCTGATCACGTACTGCTTGATCCGGCGGCCGTGATGCACAGTTCCATGGCTGATCTTGCCCATAGCGTCGGTATCAGCGAACCGACCATCGTGCGTTTTTGCCGGGCCATCGGTTGTTCGGGTTTCCAGGATCTGAAACTCAAGTTGGCGCAGAGCCTGGCGGCTGGTGCGAGCTTCGGCCAGTTTGCCATCCATGAAGACGACTCGGTCGCCGACTACAGCCTGAAGATCTTCGACACGACCCTGCACACGTTGATGGAGGTTCGCGAGAAGCTCGACCCGGTGGCGTTGCAAAAAGCCGTGACGGCCATGTCCCAGGCCCAGCGTGTCGAGTTCTACGGTTTTGGCGCTTCCGGTGCGGTGGCCGCCGATGCACAGCACAAGTTCTTCCGTTTGTTGCTCACCGCAGCGGCGTATTCCGACCCGCACATGCAGGCGATGTCAGCGGTCACGTTGAAACCCACCGATGTGGCGATCTGTATTTCCCAATCGGGGCGTTCCAAGGATCTGTTGATTACCGCGAATCTGGTTCGCGAAAGCGGCGCCTCGTTGATCACCCTGTGCCCGAGCCAGACTCCATTGGCTGAGCTGTCGACGGTGAACCTGGCGATCGATGTGCATGAAGACACCGAAATCTATACACCATTGACCTCGCGCATCGCCCATCTGGTGGTTATCGATGTATTGGCAATGGGCGTGGCCATGGCGCGTGGGCCGAGCCTGGTCAATCATCTGAAGAGTGTGAAGCGAAGCCTTCGCAGCTTGCGATTGTCGCCCAAGTCGGTGAAGGCGCTGGACGACTGAGCGCAGATCCTGGAGCCTCGGGTTCATCTGCGCAAATTCATCGTTCTGTAACCCTCGCGCCGCCAAATCGTCATCCCGCGCCGTCATCTTGAAGCTCCCGTATACGTCTTGGGAGTCTCGACATGACCCAGTCCTACGAAGAACGCAGCGCCGTCAAAACCCGTCGACAGCAGGAAGACCAGCGCCGCATGGCGTTCCGTCGTGCCATCGAAGACCGCTATGAACAGCGCCAGCTTCTGGCACAGATCAGCGAATTTCCTGACGCTGCAGAGTTCAATTACTGGCAGGCAACACCGGCGGCTTCCCGTCGAAACGTTCAACCAGGGCGATGATCTGAGCGCGCTCGCCGCGTACGAACGCCAGGAAGGCATGCGCGACGGGTGACAAGCGCTTCGCCCTGGCCTGCACCAGGCACCAGCTGCGGTACAGCGGCAATTCCTCCACCGGCAACTCAATGAGCGCGCCGGACGATAGTTCCCGGCTTACGGCGTGGCGTGTCAACAGCGCCACGCCCAGCCCGGCTACCACGCATTCGCGCTGGGCCTCCGCCGACGCCACTTCCAGCGTCTGGGTGAAATGCACCCGTTTCTCCTTGAAGTATTCCTCGCAGGCCAGCCGCGTGCCGGACCCTGGTTCGCGCAACAGCAGGGTGTAGGGCTCCAGATCCTGCAATCGCAATGAGCCCATATGGCACAGCGGATGGTCGGGCGGCGCCACGGCGACGATTGGATTGTTGAGGAACGGCAGGAATTCCAGCCCCATGTCCTGAGGCACCATGGACATGATCACCAAGTCGTCACGGTTGTCCGAGAGCCGCCGGATGACTTGACCGCGATTGACCACCGTGAGGTTCAGGTTCACCTCGGGATGCTGGCGCTTGAACGCAGCGAACAGGTGCGGGACGAAATACTTGGCGCTGGATTCCACCGCAAGCTTCAATTGGCCCTGCAGCGAACCCTGCATGTCCGAGAGCTGCATGTCGAGGTTTTCCAGGCGCCCGAAAATGTCACGGCTGGCACGTTGCAGGGCTTCGGCGGCCTCGGTCATGTAGAGTTTTTTGCCGACATATTCGAATAACGGCTGGCCAATCAGCTCTTCCAAAGATCGAATCTGTAGGCTAACGGCCGGTTGTGTGAGAGACATTTCGTCGGCCGCACGGCTGTAGGACCTCAGATCGCACACCTCGTTGAAAATTTGCAGTTGACGCAATGTCATACGCATCAATGACTTACGCATTTTCTAGACTCTTTGGTGTGGGGCGGATAACGCAACTATAAGTCTTTGCTTATGCACGACCCAATAATTATTCATTTTTGTTAATCGACGCCCCGGACTAGTGTGGAGCTGCGACCAATTGTTACATCTGGTCACGCATCGGCCTGAACCTCGGGCCGTGGGTATCACCGGCTCAAGGGAACCTCCAATTGATAACAAAGATCCTGATCGCCAACCGTGGTGAGATTGCCGTCCGCATCGTCCGCGCCTGTGCAGAGATGGGCATCCGCTCGGTCGCGGTCTATTCCGACGCCGACCGCCACGCCTTGCATGTCAAACGTGCGGACGAGGCCCACAGCATTGGCGCCGATCCGCTGGCCGGTTATCTCAACCCACGCAAACTGGTGAACCTGGCGGTGGAAACCGGTTGTGATGCGTTGCATCCCGGCTATGGTTTCCTCTCGGAAAACGCCGAGCTGGCAGACATCTGCGCTGAACGTGGTATCAAATTCATTGGCCCGTCCGCGGAAGTCATTCGCCGCATGGGCGACAAGACCGAAGCGCGCCGCAGCATGATCAAGGCTGGTGTGCCGGTCACGCCGGGGACCGAAGGCAACGTAGCGGGCATCGAAGAGGCGCTGACCGAAGGTGATCGGATTGGTTACCCGGTCATGCTCAAGGCCACGTCCGGCGGCGGTGGCCGTGGCATCCGTCGTTGCAACAGTCGTGAAGAACTCGAACAGGCCTTCCCGCGGGTGATTTCCGAAGCCACCAAGGCGTTCGGTTCGGCGGAAGTGTTCCTGGAAAAATGCATCGTCAATCCCAAGCACATCGAAGCGCAGATCCTGGGCGACAGTTTCGGCAACGTCGTGCACCTGTTCGAACGGGACTGCTCGATCCAGCGCCGCAACCAGAAGCTGATCGAAATCGCCCCGAGCCCGCAGCTGACGCCCGAGCAGCGCGCCTACATCGGTGACTTGTCGGTGCGCGCCGCCAAGGCCGTGGGCTACGAGAATGCCGGCACCGTGGAGTTCCTGCTCGCCGAAGGCGAGGTGTACTTCATGGAGATGAACACCCGAGTGCAGGTGGAACACACCATCACTGAAGAAATCACCGGTATCGACATTGTCCGCGAACAGATCCGCATCGCCTCCGGGCTGCCGCTGTCGGTCAAGCAAGAAGACATCCAGCACCGTGGCTTTGCGTTGCAGTTCCGAATCAACGCCGAAGACCCGAAAAACAATTTCCTGCCCAGCTTCGGCAAGATCACCCGTTATTACGCTCCGGGCGGCCCGGGCGTGCGCACCGACACGGCGATCTACACCGGCTACACCATTCCGCCGTTCTACGATTCGATGTGCCTGAAGCTGGTGGTCTGGGCATTGACCTGGGAAGAAGCGATGGACCGTGGCCTGCGAGCCCTGGATGACATGCGCCTGCAGGGGGTCAAGACCACCGCCGCGTATTACCAGGAGATCCTGCGCAATCCGGAATTCCGCAGCGGCCAGTTCAATACCAGCTTCGTTGAAAGCCACCCTGAACTGACCAACTACTCGATCAAGCGCAAACCCGAAGAGCTGGCCCTGGCCATCGCCGCCGCCATTGCCGCCCACGCAGGCCTGTAAGGAATCATGACAATGTCCAAGAAGATCCACGTAACCGACACAATCCTGCGCGACGCCCACCAATCGCTGCTCGCCACCCGCATGCGCACCGAAGACATGCTGCCGATCTGCGACAAGCTCGACAAAGTCGGCTATTGGTCGCTGGAAGTCTGGGGCGGCGCAACCTTTGACGCGTGCGTGCGCTTTTTGAAAGAAGATCCATGGGAGCGCCTGCGCCAACTGCGCGCGGCGCTGCCCAACACTCGCTTGCAAATGCTCCTGCGCGGCCAGAACCTGCTGGGCTACCGTCATTACAGCGATGACGTGGTCAGGGCGTTTGTCGCCAAGGCTGCGGTCAACGGTATCGATGTGTTCCGTATCTTCGACGCGATGAACGACGTGCGTAACCTGCGCGTTGCCATCGAAGCCGTGAAGGCTGCTGGCAAGCATGCTCAGGGCACCATCGCCTACACCACCAGCCCGGTGCACACCATTGAAGCTTTCGTGGCCCAGGCCAAACAGATGGAAGCCATGGGTTGCGATTCGGTGGCGATCAAGGACATGGCCGGCCTGCTTACGCCGTACGCCACTGGCGAGCTGGTGAAAGCGCTGAAGGCCGAGCAATCGCTGCCGGTGTTCATCCACTCCCACGATACCGCCGGCCTGGCCGCGATGTGCCAACTCAAGGCCATCGAAAACGGTGCCGACCACATTGACACCGCGATCTCCAGCTTCGCCTGGGGCACCAGCCATCCGGGCACCGAATCGATGGTCGCGGCCCTTAAAGGCAGTGAATTCGACACCGGCCTGGACCTGGAACTGCTGCAGGAAATTGGCCTGTATTTCTACGCTGTGCGCAAGAAATACCACCAGTTCGAAAGCGAGTTCACTGCGGTGGATACCCGCGTTCAGGTCAACCAAGTGCCGGGCGGCATGATCTCCAACCTCGCCAACCAGCTCAAAGAGCAGGGCGCGTTGAACCGCATGAACGAAGTACTGGCGGAAATCCCGCGTGTGCGTGAAGACCTCGGCTTCCCGCCGCTGGTGACTCCTACCTCGCAGATCGTGGGTACCCAGGCGTTCTTCAACGTGTTGGCCGGTGAGCGCTACAAGACCATCACCAACGAAGTGAAACTCTATCTGCAGGGTGGCTACGGCAAGGCCCCGGGCGCGGTGAACGAGAAGTTGCGTCGCCAGGCCATCGGCAGTGAAGACGTGATCGACGTCCGTCCCGCCGACCTGCTCAAGCCGGAAATGACCCGGCTGCGTGGAGAGATCGGCGCCTTGGCCAAATCCGAGGAAGACGTGCTGACCTATGCGATGTTTCCGGACATCGGTCGCAAATTCCTCGAGGAACGCGATGCCGGCACCCTGACCCCGGAAGTGCTGCTGCCAATTCCTGAGGCAGGCAGCGTGAGCTCCGCGGGTGGTGAAGGTGTGCCGACCGAGTTCGTCATCGATGTTCACGGTGAAACCTATCGCGTGGATATCACTGGCGTGGGCGTCAAGGCTGAAGGCAAGCGTCACTTCTACCTGTCCATCGATGGCATGCCGGAAGAAGTCGTTTTCGAACCGCTCAATGAATTTGTCGGCGGCGGCAGCAGCAAGCGCAAGCAAGCCACTGCGCCGGGCCACGTCAGCACCACCATGCCGGGCAACATCGTCGATGTGCTGGTCAAGGAGGGCGACATGGTGAAGGCCGGCCAGGCTGTGCTGATCACCGAAGCCATGAAGATGGAAACCGAAGTGCAGGCCGCCATCGCCGGCAAGGTCACCGCCATTCATGTGGCCAAGGGCGACCGGGTCAACCCGGGTGAGATCCTGGTCGAGATCGAAGGCTGACAGAACAGCCTCGATACAACGCTTTAACCTCGGGGGGGCATGTGCTCCCCTTTTTTTGCCTGTCAGAACATCATTCTCCACTGGCCCATGAGTGCACCGTTGCGGTTGTCCTGGCCGGTTTCACCGCTGTAGCTCAATCCCAGGGTGTGACGTGGCGAAACAGCCAGGTCCAGCCCGGCTTGCAACAGCAGGCTGTCTCGGTCCAACTCGACACCTTCGATGGTGTAGGAACTGCCCCCATCAGCCAGACGTTGATCGGAGCTGCCCCTGACATCGCCGTAGCGGTGCTTCCAGCCGATGTCCAGGCGCGGCGTCAAGCGTGTGCCGCGATCAAACAGGAAGGGGCGCACGAGGCGCAAGCCCAAATCGCTGCTGTAGTGGTGCTGTGACTGGCCGTTGTACTGCAACGCAGCGTCCCCGCCTTTTTCGGTATAGCCGTCGCGTTGGTAGCGTTGATAGCCAACTTGGGCATAGGGCTCGATATCGAAATGACCTAAAACCCAGTTGTAGCCAACCTGTCCAAAGACCTGCTGCGTAGTGGCATCGTAGCGGCCTTTCAAACGATCCCTGAAACCGTTGAAGGCTACGTGGCGATTGGTGCTGCCGTCATGATTGCCATAGACAGCGCCCAGACGCAGCGCCAGCGGCCCGTCCTGGCGTAAGGCGTATGCGCCTGCGAGCCAACTGTCCAGGGCACCGTCGAACTGATAACTGTCCAGCCGGGTCTGGGTCTTGCTGCCGATGATGCCCAAGCGCCAATCGGAGCTGATCGCCCAGTCGGTTCCCAGCATCAGGCCCTTTGTCGAATGCTTGAGGGCAAAGCTGCCCAATTGCTTGGCGAGGCTGCCGCTGTTGCCGATGGCCTGGATCCAGACTTGGCCGTTGTCGTATTCGCCCGACGGGGTGTTCCGGCCCATGGCGGAAAGCATTCCGCTGCTGATCGGTGCGACGCTGCTGAGAGTGGAGTTGCCCAGGTCCGCCGTGTCATAACCGCCCAGCTGGTCAATGGCGTCGGCGGCTGTAGCCATATTGGTGCCGAGTAGGGCGTTGATGGCGGCGTTGGGTTTGGGGGCGGTAGCTACTTTCGGTGGTTCGTTAGGATTTGATGTGGGCTGACTGGTTCGCGGCTCGGTGGCGACGGGGCCTGACTGCTTTGGTTCGACCTGTTTCAGGATACTGCCTAAAGCCGCTTGGCCATTTTCAGAGTCGGTGACTTTCGTAGGCGCCACATCCTTGAGCGTAAGGGTCAGTCCTACTTCTGCACCTGTGGTGTAGTCAGGTGTCGCTGTCACGAGGGCCAATTCGTTGATGACCTTCCCAAATTCACCATCGATTTTGGTTGCTTTTATCACGACGTGTTTACTCTGTCCGACGGACTCGCCCGGCAATGACGTGATTTTCAACGTCGCATTGCCTAACGTCGCGGTACCGCCAACCTTTATCGTCGCGCTTCCTTTTTCTGCATCGATTCCGTAAACCAGCATCGCGCTTTTGGAAAACTTGAGATCGTTGGTAATCGAAGGGGCGCCGACTTCAGGACCGACCTCTATCAAACCTGCAACGTCCAGTGCGTCGACCGTCCCGTTGCCGCTGAACTTGGCATTTTTCCCTACAAAAACCGGTCCGGCCACCGTGCCTTGGTTAGTGAACTCGCCAAGAACGTGCACCGCACCGCCGATAGCTCCGGTATTAATCAATTTAGCCTTGGAATCAATCAGGCTGTTTCCGCTGAAAACCCTGCTGTTCGACCATTCGCCTGGCTTTACATGCAGATCCTGGAAGTTGCGTGTTTCAGGCGACTCGCCTCCCTTGGCGTTATCCAGCTGCAAGACATTGATACCACCGCCGCCGTCAGTGATCCCGATGAGTTGGCCGCCGCTTTTTAAAATCACCAGATCGTTATCGTCGCCTTTCGACAGGGCTGCTTCTTGGGCTGTGATGACTTTATCGATCTTCGTATCCTTCGTTGTCGCGAACGCCTTGAGACGAGCCTGCATCTGGGCGGTCGTTTCTACGGAGCGGGCTTGATCGGCAACTGACTGAGCCATCGAAACCTCGGCACAGCCAAGCGCCAAGGCGATCGCCAGAGCGAGGTGGTGGGGCAGGTACACGTGTTGGGTAGGCATCGAGTGCGGCCTCTCATGAAATGAGTCCGCACTTTAGAAATTTCATCCAGGAGACGATGCCAGCCATCTTCTCGCCGTTGGCGAGACATGACGATGGAGCCTGTAGGCTTCTCGTGTTGCGATCACCGCATCGCTGCATTGGCATTCTTGAGAATAGGCTTTTCCCTACACAATCCTCGGACCGTTCCGTTTGACTACGTGTGTGCCATCAACTGCGCTTGAGATAAGCCTTCCCATAATGCCGCTCCATCCGCGCCTGGATCAGCTCCAGCGCAATGGACATCAACCAGTAAATGATCGCCGCCGTAGTCAGCATTTCGATATAGCGATAGCTCGAGCGACCGTAGGATTGCGCCAGAAACATCACCTCCCAGACGCCCATCACCGAGATCAATGAAGAGTCCTTGAGCATGGAGATGAACTGGTTGGTGGTCGGCGGGATGATGGTGCGCATGGCCTGGGGCAGGGTGACGCGCCAGAAGATCACGGTTTCGCCCATGCCCAGCGCCAGCGAGGCTTCGCGTTGGCCGTGGGGCACGCCGAGGATGCCGGCGCGAAAGATTTCGCTCAGGTAGGCGCCGTAGTTCAGCGACAGGGCGATGATTCCGGCGGCAATGGCGCCCGGGACCATGCCCAGTTGTGGCAGACCCAGGTAGATCAGCAGGATCTGGATCAGCAGCGGCGTGCCACGAAAGAACGAGGCGTAGAAACTGGCGATGCCGAACGCCACCGCGCTGCTGGACAGCCGCGCCAGGGCGGTGATGAAACCCAGCAGTGAGGAAGCGAAGATCGAGCACACGCATAGGAACAACGTCAGCACCGCGCCCTGCAAGAAGCCATTGGGCGCCAGATGCACGCCCAGCAGGTTCGGCAGTTTGTCGAGGATGATCGAGAACTTCAGGTCGAAGCTCAGGAAGAAACTCGCGAACAGCACTAACATCGCCGCCCAGGTCAGGTACAACCGGGTGCGAAAACCGAAGATTTTTTGCAGGCGTGACTCAGCCACCGGTGGCGGTGGCTGAGGGGGTGGAAAAGAAGTCATTGGCTGATATCGGCGCCGATCCATTTTTGCGAGAGTTTGCTCAAGGTGCCGTCCTGTTTCAACTGAGCGAAGACTTCACGCACTTTGCTGTTCCACTCGGCGTCACCCTTTTCGATAGCGACCGAGTTGGGCTCGGAATACAGCGCCTCGCCCGCCAGTTTGAAACGCTTGTCTTCGGTCAGGCGTGGCTGCGCGGTCACCAGGTTGGTCAGCACTGCATCCAGGCGCACCCCGGCGCCGAGGCCCAGGTCTTGGAACGCTACGTTGTCGGTGTCGTACGGGGCGATCTGCACGTCCTCGAACGGATAGCTCAGTTGGGTATCTTCAGCGCCTTCGATCACCAGGTTCTTGTTCAGGTAGCTTTCGTAGCTGGAGGCGCTGGTGAGGCCGACTTTCTTGCCGCTCAAGTCCTTGGCGCCGTGAATACTGTCGTCCTTGGCGTTTACCACGATCACCGCTGGCGAGGCGTAGTACTGCACGGGAAAATCGAACACTTCGGCGCGCGCCTTGCTCGGCGTCATGGAGCAGATGCAGATGTCATAGCGCCCGCTCCAGCGACCGGCCGCGATCACGTCCCACGAAGGCGTTTCCAGGCGCAGCTTCACGCCCAGTTTTTCAGCGACTGCCTTGGCGACGTCCACGTCAAAACCATCGAGTTGGTTTTGATCGTTGAGGAACGAGAAGGGTGGATAGCTTTCCATCAACACGCCAACCAGTTCTTTTTTTTGTTCGATGCGGTCCAGCGTGGCGCCGGCGAACGCTTGCGAGGAGGCGCCCAGGAGAGTCAGGCCCAGGGCCAGCAACGGTTGTAATTTCATGTGACGCGCCCTGTTAGAAAAATAAGTTGTAGTTCTCTGAATCGTGCGTATTAAATAGTTATAAGAACGACTCCGGTAGTGAGTATTTTTCATAAGCTTATGAGTGAATCGCATATGGGCGCAGCAACGACAGTCATTCTCGACGGCGGCATGGGCCGTGAACTGCAACGCCGGGGCGCGCCGTTCCGACAGCCCGAGTGGTCGGCCCTGGCCTTGAGCGAAGCGCCCCAGGCGGTAGAAGCCGTGCACGCGGCCTACATTGCCAGCGGCGCCAACGTAATCACGAGCAACAGCTATGCCGTGGTGCCGTTCCACATTGGCGAAGCGCGTTTCGCTGCCGAAGGCCAGGCCTTGGCCGCGCTGGCTGGCGAATTGGCGCAACGGGCGGTACAGGCTTCAGGCAAAGCGGTGCGGGTGGCCGGGTCGCTGCCGCCGCTGTTCGGTTCCTATCGGCCGGATCTGTTCGACGCCTCCCGTGCCAGTGAACTGCTGACGCCCCTGGTGAACGGCCTGGCGCCTCATGTCGATTTGTGGCTGGCCGAGACCCAGAGCTCCACGGTCGAAGCGCGGGCGATTCACGCCGGGCTGCCGAAGGATGGCAAGCCGTTCTGGCTGTCGTTCACCCTCCAAGACGAAGACACTGATGAAGTGCCACGCCTGCGTTCCGGCGAACCGGTGGCGGACGCCGCTGCGGTGGCGGCCGAACTGGGCGTCGAAGTGCTGCTGTTCAACTGCAGCCAACCGGAAGTGATCGGCGCGGCGATCGATGCGGCGCGGGATACCTTCGAACGCCTGGGGGTGAAGATTCACATAGGTGCCTACGCCAACGCCTTCCCGCCGCAACCGAAGGAAGCGACGGCCAACGACGGGCTCGATCCCCTGCGCGAAGACCTCGATCCGCCCGGCTATCTGCAATGGGCGACTGACTGGCACAAGCGTGGCGCCAGCCATCTGGGCGGCTGCTGCGGGATCGGGCCGGAGCACATCGCGGTGTTGGCGCAAAATTTGGTTTGAGTTGCCTGGCGGTCGGCAGGTAAAGGAACAGTGCCGGGTCGACCGCCCATAACACCCCTGCGCCCAACAGCGTGGACATTGGCGGTTACGGTTGCGCCACGCAGCTGTGGCGACGCTATATATATGTATGTCTGCCGCGCCCTTACGACGCGATAGGTTCTGGACTTTCCAACCACAACTTGGACAGTCCAATGCCTTTCGATTCAACAAATGAAACCAGCACGTCGTCGCTACCCAGCGATGTTCGATCCGTCAACGATCAGCAAGCCCTCGCCCAGCCTGACCAGGGCGATGTACAACGTCGCCTATTGGAGCTCCTGGATATCAACCAGGAAAAACTGGTCCGTTTGTTCGCCAAACTCCCAACGTTCGATACGGTGATCAAGAATCTGCTGGTCAGCACCATCAAAGCCGGGATTGCGGCGCAACAATTTCGCGGCTCGCAATTTCCGAACCTGGACCCTGATCACTGCTATGTGAATCACTTTACCGTTGACCCGAACGGTGAGCGTTCACTGACGTCCTCGCTGAGTTTTACTGAGGTGCTATGGGAATGTCTGCTAACGGATAAGCCTCCCATTTTCACCACCGGGGAAGTGGGATTTTTCTCCCGTCCGGATACCGTCGACGAAGTTGACAGTCTGTTTGCGGGCGCGGTGGATGCGCGAATTCTTGGGGCCATGGCGTCTGCCTTTTATATCGCCAACCCCACCACTCAGGACAAAGTGAAGGGGCAATTGCGTGACGAGCTCAAGCTTTTTCACACCAGCCAACATTGGAACGGCTCGCTGGATTCCACTACGCCTTCGACAATGGAAGCGGCGTTCGCCCATCTGCTTTACCAACGGTTTCAACATCTTTTCGACTTGTACAAAGTCGATCAGCCCCCCTCCTCAGAATTAACCCAAAGTGCGCGAACCCAACGGATCGAGGAAGAACGCCTGCTGGATATCATCACGACGCATCCTGATAAGACAGCAAGAAGCCGGTTGATGCGGGCGCCCATCCCACATGTCTATGCCGTCATGCTCGACATGGGAGCCGAGGCATCCCAGACATGGCCCGCGGCGATGGTAATCAAGCGAGTGGATGGGCCGGCGCTGTTTCTTTACTCCCTGGAGGGCGGACTGCAGCGATTCGATTCTTTTCAACAGCTGGTCAATGAAGTGCAGCCTGTCTATGAAGGACGAGTGCACACAATCCGAGATATTTCATCCGAGCTCACCGGGCATGTATTCGATGTCGCGGCACAAGAGCTGCTGGTGGTGCAAAGCGCAGCGCTCGAAAGAGCATTGAATGCACCGCAAAACGCGACGATTGCTGTAAGAGCGTTTGCAAACAACGTCGAGGTTGCGCTGGTTCTGCCAATGCTGTCGCTGGCCGGTCCGCTGCTTTTTCGTATGGCAACAGCGATCGAAAACAACCGGCCCGATTTCTACAAAACCGCGACACGTTTGGAGCGAGCTCATTATCGCCGTTTGGAGGGCAAGGCAATGGACGCGGCCTACCGACTGGGCGGCGGCATTCAGTCGATCGAGCAGTTCGCCCGCCAAAAGATCCGAGCCTATCTTCGGCAAACAGTGCACACCGATATAGATCCCGACCCGGACAAAACAATGATCACGCTTTCTTTCGGGAAAAGCATCGAGCCGAGGAGTTCCCGCACTACCCACTTGACTCAGTTGATGCTCGACAATATCCGTTCGCCTCAGTATCCGAATGCAATGAGAGAGGTATCGAGCGTTTACTTGATTGACGGACATGGCCAACGTATCCGGCACCCGGCCAGCGGTATCCACATTACTTTGGCGGGGGATGAGCTTGCCACGATGGCGACGACGCTCGATGTCGGTGGGAGTTATGAAGTCGTGCTCCGAGACGCACTGAATAAGCCTGGCTACAAAGCGGCGTGGCAGGCAGCGTACCTGGCCAATATAAAGCTCAAGACGTACGAGGCGACGCTCAGAGGAGAAGCGGTGTTCAGGGGCGACGCACTCGATCAGACCCTCAAGCTTGGGAAATCCAGAAAACTGCTCGCTCTCTGGTTGCGGGTCATCGCGGCGTCGCCGTCAGCGGAGGCGCGCCCGCTGGTTTGCGGGCGCCAGGTTCATGTCTACGGTCTTCTGCTGGGAGGAAGCGTGGGTATGGGTGGACAGAACGGGACGATGGGCAACGCGACTAGCATCGACGGCGCACTGATCTTTACCGATCAGCACGGGCCGGTGATCAAGGGGACCGTTGGGGTTTGTTTTCCGGACGCTCCAAAGGGACAAGACCTGCATGAATTCTCTGATTTGAGTGACGGTGTCACAGAGCTGCTGAAACAGGAGGAGTGGCAAACTTATTTCCGTTCGCGCATTGCCAGTGTCGATCAGGAGGAAATAAAAACGCTGCTAGGCCAGCATCGCAGTCGTCCTCTGGTTCGGGGGGCGCTTATCACCGGTGATTTTCTTGAAACCCATCATCGGGCGCACGTTAACTTTCACAGCGCGTACGCGGATCACCGCTCCACCAGCAACCGGGATATACAGCGTGAAACCGCTTTAAGGGTCGGCATGGCGGTGGTCGAAAGCGTGATGGATGTGGTGGGTTTGCTGTTCACGCCTGGCTTTCGATTGCTCAAGCGTGCAGTGGAGGTTGGCTACCGGACATTCAAGACCGGTATCCCAATGGACCTGAAAACGCTGTTGCGTGTGCATAACGTCGCCACTCGCAAAGGACGACGACCTGTTCACGGCCTCATCCTTCCATTGCGGGACCAACCCGTCCTCAAGGCGTTGGCAGTTCCTCAGAACCAGGGGGAAGTGTTGATGGGGCTGCCGTTGGAGGAGGCGCTTTATCGTCGTTATGCCGTGACGGATGAGTCCTTGATTCGGGGCGTTTCGGCGGACGCCCAAGGTTTTTATCGCCCCACCGTGACCGATAATGTTACCGGTAGCGTCACGCGTCCCGTCTACGTACGGCAACCCGACGGGACGGTTTTCCGGGTTCACGATCACACGCGTTTGAACGCCACCGAAGCCACCCTTGTCGATCCGTTGACGGGCTTGAGCATTCGTACCAGCGGTGTGATGAGGAGTACCGTGGCGCGGATGCCCGATGGGGAATGGCGCGCCGTAGGGTTTGGCCAGGGAGGTGGGAAACGTCCGGGAGAGATGACTTCCCAGCCAGGCCCGTCAAAACCGAAGAGACCTGCCGCTTCGTCCCGCGCGGCTTCTGATCTGGTACGCACGCCAGGGGTTTGGGACGAGGAGGTTGTGGACCTGGTCCCTGCAATCATGACTCGCTTGCCGAGTTGGCCGCAGAACCGAAGTTTGCTGATCATGGATGAAATAGCCCCGGAACGTGATTGGTCGGTGCGTTTCACCCCAGGGCATGCTGAAAGCGTTTATCCGATGAGCGCTCATCCGCATAGAGCACGCACCGATATCGTCTTGAGGCGCGTGGCGCGCAATCATTACAGCCTGATCCTGCCGGATCGTGTCGAAACTTTGGACCCGGACGGCGATTGCTTCTTCAATGCTATCGCCCGAGGTTTGAACGAAGGGCAATCGCAAGAAACTTTCTCCACGCAAGGGTTGCGTGATGCCGCGGCCGACTATATCGACCAGCACCCCGAATTGAGTCCATACCTGCCGGTACCACAGGCCACCACTCAACAAGTCCTGCTCAATAGGGCACCGCCGTTGAAATCCCTGTTGGGCCGAGATGCCTTCGGCTTTTTGACGCGGATCGTTCATGGCGGTCCCAACCCGCATGGGTTGTTTCGACCGACCCTGAACTATCTGAGGCTATATGGAGACCGTGTGAACCGTAGTGTCTTGGCTCAAGCGCAAGACACTGACTTACCCCCTCAGAGGTTGGAAGCGATGGGTCACTCTCTGTCACCCCGGGCTCCGGGTCCTCTGGATAGAGGGTACGGGCCTTTATTTTCCTCGGATGAAAAACGGTTCTTTCGCCGCTTTCTACAAGATGTTTTGCTGGAGCCCGTCCAGGGCCGTCACATCGATGAATTGCTCGACGACAGCCAATTTGTACTGAGTCATCACCAACTGCATATCAAGCTCGAGTATGGCGTCACCTCCTGGGAGTTGGCATGGAATCATCCCGTCTCCAGGGAAGGTTATGTCATGTATGACGAGGCCGTTCACGGACATCTCGACGAGGATGAACTTGAGGAAGTGCTGGAGGGTGCGACGCTGGTGACTCGCAATGATCTGGAGGACTTATCGGCCAACATCAAACGGATTACTGGCCGGGACGTCGACAACGATAAAGCGTTGCTGGGGTTGCTGGTCGAATACAACTCAGCGGATGCAACGAGAGATTTATATCGTAGCGCGCTAAGGCGTTTTCCCGATCTACAGAGGCGGGCTGGAATTCTCCTCGAATCCCGGATCATTGCCTTTACCTTGGCCGATAAATTGAGCGTAGCTTTATTTGCCAGTTGGTTGCGCAATCCGGCTATAACCGAGGCACGGCTGCGCATGATTGCCGAGTATGCCAATACTCGCTATGACGAGCTGCTGAGTAATAACCACCTCGATATCGATTGGATGCGACCGTTCAGTGATCGCAACCTACAAAACCTTTTCACTCATCAACAAGCGTTAACGGGCCTCTTGAGGTTTCTTGGAGGCGCCCGGAGCGATGCGGGTGATATTGGCATGCCTGCTGTCGCGGGGTTGTTCAGGTCACCCGATCAGGCTGTTTCAAATACCCGAGTCGCGATGTTATTCAATACCCCGGGGCTTTGGGACTCCCTTCAACTTCTCCCGCAAGACATGGCCCGGCAAATCTGGAACGAACTGATCGGGCCGTATTTCAGCGATGCCAATATTCAACGGACACTCAGGCATCCTGGGGCGCTGGGCTCCGGGTTGAATTTTGCGGTTGCGTTAAGGGACAGCTTGGAGCCCGATGAAGCCCGTGTGAATCTCATTGTTCAGGGGTTGCTGAGCATCGGCCAAGGGCGGGCCCAGCAATACCTGTATAACTTTGATTTTCCAACCAACCGCCTGGGTCATAGCCGTCTGGATTTTGCCTTGTATCTGGAAAACTATCTGACAGTGCCGGAGTGGGCCTGGCAGTATGCGAGAGAAGGCGTGACGCCGGACTCGCTCAGGCCGTTCGGAGCGATGAAAAGACACGATCCTGGCAAACTACGAACCTTGACCACCCCGGACTAAGTTACCCGACCGGTTTGGCAGGACATTCAAGCTTACGATTTTCGCCGCTTGCGCAGCGATGCCTATACATATGTATGCCATTTGCGTTTCAGCGACGGGATAGGGTCCGGTTTCCTCAATCAAAACCGGACCCCTTGAATGTCTATTCTTCCCGAAGATAAGCCGGGCACGCCAGCGAACACGGCTGTAGCCTCTTTTAAGCCCATTACCCTGTTACCCAGCGGCCTGGAATTTCAACCGCACCCGTTTGCCGATCAGTGGCTGCTTGAAAGAGGTCTTGCCGGTGACACCCTGGTTAAGGTCACCTACCAAGAAGTCGATACGGTTGACTCGGCAGCAGAACTAAAAAGCGTTTCGGTGCCTTTGCGCAATGCCGTGACCCAGGGCTTTTCAGTCGCCTATCAAAGCACTGATACGGTGGCCAGCGTTGCGCGCCCGGCCCGCGAAGGCTGGGTTTATCCACACCGAAGCCATCTATCAGTGAACTTCGCGCCGTTGAGCGTCAATGGCCAAGCCCTCTCGCAAAGCCTACTGGGCGAGTTGAAAGCGGGTATTCCTCACAATTATCGGAGCATTGACCAACCCGCTATTGCCCCAAGCGAGGCTCAAGGCGACCCGCTCAGCCCCAAGGGAGAAGAGCAGGCCAGATTATTGGGTTCGCTGGATACCAACCAGGCGAAACTGGTGCGTCTGTTCGCCGGTCTTCCGACCTTCGACACCGTGCTGAAGCGTTTGCTGGTCGACATCCTCGAAACAAAAAATTTCACGCGTAAATTACGCGCCGCACGGCCTGAGGAGATTGATCCGGACTTCTGCTATGTGAGTCACTTTACGGCTGACTCGAACGGTGGGCGCTCACTGACGACTTCGGAGAGTTTTACCGACGTCCTGTGGCGGTGCTTGCAGACGGACACGCCCGAGACCTATACGGGCGGCGGCGTGGATTTCTTCACCCGTCCGGACTCGGTGAAGGAGGCCGACAGCCTGTTTGTCGGCCCGCCGGGCGCGCAGGATCTACGCGCGATGGAGGCTGTGCTTTACCTCGCCAACCCCACCACGAATGAGCGCATGAAGCGCCAGTTTCACGACGACTTGACCCAGTTTCGCAACCGTCTTTACCGCGAAGCTTCCCTCGAGCTGCCCACCACGGCGGCAACCTTCGCTCACTTGCTTGCCCTGCGATTCCTGCACTTTTTCGACCTGTATAAAGTTGATCGGGGGCCAGCCACCCCACTCACGCCCAGTGAGCGCATCCAGCAGCAAGATGAAGACCGCCTGGTGGACATCATTACCACCCATCCTTCCAAAGCGGATCGAAGCCGGTTGCTGCGGGCTCCCATTCCCCACGTCTACACCGTGATGCTAGACATGGGCACGGCGGCACCGCAGAAATGGCCCGCCGCGATGGTGATCAAGTTTACTGATCGCCTGACGTTGTTCCTGTACTCCCTGGAAGGTGGGATACAGCGATTCCGTTCGGTACAAGAGCTGATCAGCAATGTGCACCCGACCCATGAAGGGCAGGAGCGCACCATCCTCGATATTTCGTCCGAACTGTCCGGGCATGTGTTTGAGGTGGCGGCGGATGACCTGCTGCAACTGCAAAGCGCCGCCCTGGAAAAGGTCCTGAATGCGCCAGGAAACGAGACGCTCGCGTTGAACGCTTTCGCTCAGCGCGCCGAAAGTGCATTGGGCCTGCCCATGTTGTCACTGGCCGAGCCCCTGGCGGTGCGCCAGCAAACCCTGGTGGAAAACAATCGCCCGGGTTTCTACAAGGCCGCGACCCGGTCCGAGCAAACCCAATATCGTCGTCTGGAAGGGCAGGTATTCAAGGCCGTCTACGCCTTGGGCGGCGGTGTGCAGACGCTGCTGCAGTTCACGCGCCAGCAGATCAGGCAATACCTTGAGCGCACCGTGTATCCAGGCATCGAGCCGGACGCGGACAAAACCGTGGTCACGCTGTTCCAGGGCAATATTGCCCGTCCGAGCCAGTTCCGTACCAGCAGCCTGACGCAGTAGATGCTCGATAACCTGCGCCCGTCTCAATACCCCAACGCGATGAGGGAAGTCCTGCCGGTTTATCTGCTCGATCGACATGGCCAGCGTGTCCGGCACCCGGCCAATGGTTTCTTTATCACCTTGACGGGCAAGCAGCTTGCCGAGATGGCAAGCCATCTTGATGTCGGGGGCCGTTATGAAACCCTGCTGCGCAAGGCGATGAACGAACCTCGATACAAGGCCGCCTGGCAGGCGGCGTATCTGGCTAACTTGCAATTCAAGGGCTACGAGGCTTCGCTCAGGGGCGACAAGGTGTTCAAGACCACCGTGCTCGATAAGGCATTCGACCCACCAAAACCTTGCAAGCGGGTGGCTTTCTGGCTGGACACGGTCTTGCGTTCGCCGACAGCGGCGGGGCGCGCCCGGGTCGATGGGCGCAAGGTCTGCGTCCATGGCTTGGTACTGGGCGGCAGCGTGGGCGCAGGAGGACAGCAAGATGCGCTGAACAACGCGGTCAGCATCGACGGCGTATTGATTTTTTCCGATCAGGACGGCCCGGATATCCACGGCACCGTGGGCGTTTATTTCCCGGACAGCCCCGGTGGTGAAGATTTCCATGAGTTCGCTGACCTGAGCGACGGCATCGCCGGGCTGTTGCCGGAAGAACAGTGGCAGGCGTATTTCCGTTCGCGCATTTCCACGCTCGATCTCGCGCAGATCAAGCGCCTGTTGGGCCAGCAAGGCGGTCGGCCGTTGATTCGTGGGGTGTTGTTGAGCGGCGATCTGTTTGAAAGTCTTCACAAGGCCTATGTCGATTTCCAAAGCGCCTACGCGGATCACCGCTCCAACAGCAACCGGGATATCCGTCATCGCGCCGCGGCGAGGCTGGGGATGATGACCGTCGAGCTCATCGTTGACCTGGCCGGCCTGCTAGTACCGGGTTTCCAAATGCTCTTGCGCGCCATCAAGACCGGCTTGCTGGTGCTCAGGACTGGTGCTGTCCCAACGAACCTGGCCACCCTGGCGTTCGTCGATCGTGTGGCAAACCATGTGCAGAAAGGGCTGGCCGTAGGGGTGAGCGTTCCGGTACGCGGCAAGTCCACTTTCCTGGCGGTGACGGCTCGCCAAAGCCAGGCCGAAGCGTTGGCCGGGCTGCCGCTGGAAGATGCGCTTTATCGCCGTTATGCCGTGACGGACACGTCGTTGCTACGAGGGGTTACACCGGACCTGCAAGGTTTTTATCGCCCTACGATCACTCAAAACGCCACGGGGAGCGTGACCCGCCCGGTGTATGTGCGACAACCCGATGGGACGGTGTTCCGGGTGCATGACCATACGCGGTCGAGGGCCACCGAGGCGACCATCGTCGACCCTGTCACGGGGCTGAGCATCCGCTCCAGTGGTGTGAGCAGAAATACCGTGGCGCGGATGCCCGATGGTGAGTGGCGCTCGGTAGGGCACGGCTGGGGCGGCGGCAAGCGCTCGCGATCGCCGTCCCCCCAACCAGGCTCTTCAAATCCCAAGCAGCCTGCCGCATTGCCTCGCAGCACTTCCAATCTGGTGCGCACGCCAAACGAGTGGGACGTCGAGATCATGGATCTGGTGCCTGCCCTCATCACCCGGCTGCCGAATTGGCCACGCAACCGCAGCTTGTTGATCATCGAGCAAAGACCGGCGCATCAGGACTGGTCAGTGCGCTTTACGCCGGGAGAGGTTGAACGGGCTTATCCGGCCATTGATCATCCGCTGAGATCAGACACGGATGTCGTCTTGAGCCGGATCGGTGAGAACCATTACAACCTGATGTTGGGTGAAGATGTCATCAGGTTCGAAGCCGATGGTGACTGCTTCTTCAATGCCGTCGCCCGGGGATTGAATGAGGGGCAGGCCCCACAGCGGTTTTCGATGCAGGGGTTGCGCAATGACGTCGCCGATTACATCGACCTGCATCCGGAAGTAAATGATTACTTGGTGGCGCAACCCTCCGGGATTCAGCAGGCACTCTCTGATAATGCACGGACGCTGGCAGACATCATGGACGAGCCGGCAGTCCTCGACCTGACTCACGTCATCTATGGCGGTGCCAATCCACATGGCTTGTTTCGGCCGATCCAGAATTACTTGGACGTGTATGCAAGAGAATCGGGACGTCGGGTATTGGATCAAGCCCAGGCGGCTGACTTGCCGCCGGAGATACTGCAATACATCGGAAACTATTTATCACCGCGCATGCCGGGTCGCTTGATGCTGAGCAGCATTCCGTATTACACGCAAAAAAGTCAGGCCTTGCAGGCATTCTTCGAGGATGTGCTGTTGCAGCCCATCGACCGCCGGCAAATCGCCGAACTGCTCAATAACGAATACCTCATGCTCTCTCAGGACGTGGTGCACATCATGCTTGAATACGGCATTCGGGCCCGTGAGCTGACAGACCATCACCCTCGCAATGGGATGGCCTACGTCAAGTACGATCAGGCCGTGCATGGCGCTCTCACCGATGAGCAGCTCGACGAACAACTCAATGGTGCTCTTTTGGTAGATCGCGACGACCTGAAGGAAGTGGCAGGACGATTCGAGCGTGAGACGGGCGCACGCATCGATGACGATGTCGATCTGATGGATCAGTTCGTGTACTACGACAGGGTCGAGGACCTCACGGATCTGCTCATGGTGTCCCTTGAACGTTACCCCGTGTTGTTGGCGCGGGCCCAGATCCTCCTGCGCAGCCCCGTGATCGCTTCCAATCTGGGCGGCCTGTTTCCGGTGAACGCCCTTGCGGCATGGATACGTAATCCGGCGCTGAACGACGCGCGCCTTCAAATCATTGCCGGCTATACCGGCAGCCGTTATCAAGAGCTGGTGAGAAGGGGCGGCATTGATATCGATTGGATGCGACCATTCAACGATCGCAATCTGCGCGATCTTGTTTTCCATCAGGACGCCTTGGTGAGTTTTTGGGATTTTCTCCAGGGCACTCGGCCCCTCGATGGCAACAATATGTCGACGGCCATGGGTTTGTTCAACGTTTCAGGGCAGATGGCTTCCAATAGCCGGATCGCGATTTTTTTCGAGACCCCGGACCTGTGGCGATCCATTCAAACCATGCCGGGTATCTCAGCGCATAGCGCCCGGCGAATCTGGGACGATCTGGTCGGGCCACAGTTCAGCGATGAGAATATCCGGCGAACATTGATGCAGCGTGATTCACTGAGTTCCGAGTCGGCTTTTACCAGCGCGCTGATCGACAGCCTTACGCTCGACGAAGCCCATGCCCATCAGGTCATTCTCGGCGCCTATGGTGTGACGCCAAGACAAGTCCTGCGTTTTCTGCGCAGCTTTGATTTTCCAGGGACGACTGCAGACCACAGCCGCCTGACGCTGGCGCTTTACCTGAGTCGTCATGGATCGATACCGGATTGGGCTTGGCAGTATGCCCGAGCGGGGGTGACGCCCGAATCGCTGCGGTCATTCCTGGCCGCACGCAAAACGTCGATTCCCAAATGATTTGAGTCGTTATGTGGCGAGGGGCAGCCGCCACGGGTAGGTGGCCGGCAGCAGCCCTAGAACCGGCACTCCACCAAGCCGCGCACCTGCCCGTCCTCGCGCTGGTTCTCTTCGCTCAACCAGCGCTCGAACCCGGCGCCGATGGCGGGCCATTCCGAGTCCAGCATCGAGTACCAGGCCGTGTCGCGGTTCTGGCCCTTGACCACCATGTGCTGGCGGAATACACCCTCGAACGTAAACCCCAGCCGCTCGGCCGCATATTTGGAGCGGGCGTTGGCGTTGTTGCACTTCCATTCCAGGCGGCGATAACCCAGGGCGAACGATTCTTTTGCCAGCAGATAAACGGCTTCAGTGCTTTTCGGCGAGCGCTGCATCGGCGCGCCGAACGTCACGTGGCCGATCTCGATGCGGCCTTGGGCCGGGACGATGGACATGAGACTGAGAATGCCCTGCACCTCGCCGCTGGCACGGTCGATCACGCTGAAGAAATAGGGGTCGGAGTTGGCGGCATGGTTGTTCAGCCAGGCGTCGAACGTGACGCGATCCTTGAACGGACCATAGGGCAAGTAATCCCAGAGTTTCGGGTCGGCCCCGGGACCTTCGAGGGCTTGCCACAGGCCGTCGGCATGCCGCGCCGGGTCGAGTTTTTCCAGGCGAATGAAACGCCCTTCGAGCAACTGCGCGGAGGGCGCCGGGGCACCTTTCCAATCAGCGAGTGAAGTCGTCATGAGGCGCTCCTTAAAGGGCTTTGCGAAATTGAATGAAGCCTGGGCGTTCGGCGATGCGCTCGTACAGCTGGATCGCCGTGGCGTTGGTTTCGTGGGTCAACCAGTGCACCTTGCAGCAACCGTCGGCCTTGGCGGTGGCGTAGACGAACTCGATGAGCTGGCGACCCACACCGGTGCCACGGCTCTGTTCCGTCACCAGCAGGTCTTGCAGATAGCAGGAATTCTCGATGCTCCAGTTCGAACGGTGATAGATAAAGTGCACCAGGCCCACCGCTGTGTCGCCCTGCCAGGCCAGGGCAGCATGGGTCGGTTCACGCTCATCGAGCAAGCGCTGCCAAGTGCTTTGGCTGACCGCCTCCGGCAGCTCGGTGTTGTAGAACTGCAGGTAGGCTTGCCACAACGGCAGCCAGGCAGCGTGATCGGCGGCGTTGACGAGGCGGATTTCGGGCTGGCTCATGTTCACTCCTTGGACAATTGTTCAGGTATCAGGTGGGCGAGGGCCCGGTCCTGCGGATCGGGACTGGCGGCGAGCCCGTTGCGTACCCCGGCGACATCCGCGGGGCTGCGGTTCTGGCTGAGCTTGCGCTTGCCTTCCAGACGCTGGATGGGCAGGGCGAAGCCGACGATGGCTTTGAGCATGCTGTCGATGTACTCGGCCGGTGCATCATCGATCTTCCATGGCTGCCCACGACCGGCTTCGTGGCGGTCGGTGAGGGCGCCGACCAGGTTGCGCAGGCGATGAGCATCGCTGAACACCTCGGCCTTGCCGTAGGCGTGTACGGCCACGTAGTTCCAGGTCGGCACGACTTTGCCGTGTTCGGCCTTGCTCGGGTAGAACGCCGGGCTGACGTACGCCTCGGCACCGGCGAATATCACCAAGGCTTCGGCGCCGGCTTCGAGGTCGCGCCATTGTCGATTGGCCCGGGCCATGTGCCCATAAAGGCTGCCGTTCGGCCCCTGTCGCGTGTCCAGCAACAACGGCAGATGGCTGGCCTGCAAGCCGTGTTCGCCGTGGGTGACCAATACGGCCAGGCGGCAGTCGCCCATCATCTGGTGCAGTTGGGGCAGGTCTTCGATGGCAAAGGCTTTGGGGTTGTACATGATGATTTTCCTTGGCGAATGCGAGCATCCTAGGCAGGCTATTGGTCTGTTGTAAGAGCCACTTACGACCAATTCGATAGGTCCATTTGCGAGGGCTGTCATGCACAACGCCGCGCCGCCACTGTCGTTCAACCCCGCGGGTATCGAACTGGACCGCCGTCATGGGCTCAGCCGCCAGCTTTACCAGGCGTTGCGTGCCCGAGTGCTGGACGGGCGTCTGGCCAGCGGCACGCGCCTGCCGGCCAGCCGTGACCTGGCGGCCGCCTTGTCGATTTCGCGCAACAGCGTGGTGCGGGCCTATGACCAGCTCTACGCCGAGGGCTTCATCGAAGGGCGGGTCGGTGACGGGACTTACGTGGCGAAACTGTCCACCACGACCTTGCCGCTGAAAAACATATCCACAAAAGTATCCACAGGCTTTTCAACAGGCTTACCCACAGCCTTATCCACAGATTGGCTCGATTTACCTGTGCTTCCATCCAGTAAAGTTATCCACAGCGACGCCTTGAACCGCGTCGAAAACCACCATTTACCCCCGCCACCCAGTGGCCCGCCGCGAGCATTCAGGGTCGGCGTGCCGGCTTTCGATCTGTTCCCTTTTGACGTCTGGGCCAAGCTGAATGCGGCTTTCTGGCGCAAGCCGGATCTGCAACAGCTGTGTTATGGCGATTCCCAAGGGGACGCACGCTTGCGCGGGCTGATCGCCGCTTATTTGCGCAGCTCCCGCGGGCTGCACTGCACGGCTGAGCAAATTGTGATCACCAGCGGCGCGCAGCAGGGCATTAGCCTTTGTGCACAGCTGCTGGTGGACCCGGGCGACGTCGTGGCGGTGGAAAATCCTGGCTATCGCGCGGCGGGGCATGCGTTCGCCGTTGCTGGCGCGAACGTCAGGGGCGTGCCGGTTGATAGCGATGGCTTGGATTGCACGGCGCTCGGTGCGTTGAACCACTGTCGGCTGGCCTACGTCACCCCCTCCCATCAATATCCGACCGGGGTGGTCATGAGCCTGCCACGACGCCTGGAACTGTTGGCCTGGGCCGAACGCAACGACGGCTGGATCGTCGAGGACGACTACGATGGCGAGTACCGCTACAGCGGCGCGCCCCTGGCGCCCTTGGCGGCGTTGGACCGCCAGGGCCGGGTGCTTTACGTCGGCACGTTCGGCAAAGTCGCGTTCCCGGCCCTGCGCCTGGGCTATCTGGTGCTGCCGCCAGGCCTGGTCAGCGCCTTCGCCCGCCGGCGTGCCGTGGACGTGCGCCACTCCGAAGTCAGCACCCAGGCCGTGATGGCCGAGTTCATGGCCGCCGGGCATTTCCAGCGGCATATCCGCCGTATGCGCAGGGCCGCCCTGGCTCGGCGTGATGCGTTGCTGGCGGGCTGGCCCAAGGCTGTTGCGGGTATGGGGGCCATGCCCACCGTCGTCGCTGGGTTGCATGTCACGGTTGCCGTGGACAGCATCGAGCGTGAGCGTGAGCTGATTGCCCTAGCGACGAATGTTGGGATCGAAATCAATGGTCTGAGCAGTTATTGGTTGCCCGACACCTCCTCGCAGAGGCGCGCCGGGCTGGTGCTGGGGTTTGCGGCGGTCCCGCCAGCGGCGATTGGCAGTGCGCTGGCGAGCCTGGAGAAGGCCTGGAAAACCTGATCGCCCACAATTGGGATATCAATCGCAGGCCGGGCGTTGGCTCATGACCGTTTCTCCGGGAAAAATACCTGTATGGCCTGGTCCACGGAGATTTCGCCGCGGTAAAGGTCGATCAACTGACGCTGGCTCAATTCATCCGTAGAGATCTCGGCGAAGCCCGAATCGACTTGTTCCAAGGTTCTGAGGCGCGCCGAAAGGAACGAACGGTGGGTAACCCAAAACGTGGAGTAGTGGAAGTCAGCGAACCAGAGCGTTTTGCCGGTTTTCTTATCCTTGATGTCGTACCTGTCGAGATAGAATTTTTCCGGGATCTTGATGCGGCGTCGGTTGATCCGTTTGGTGACATGGATAAGGTTCCGGTCTTTCAACCAGATCACACCACTCATGGTAGGCGGGCTCTGCTTGATAAGACCCAGGACGGTGTCGTATTCCTCGGCCCACAGTGCCGTCGATTCTTTCTTGAGTGACAATCGCAAGGACTCGGCCGAGCGCTGTTTTTCCTCCGGGAGTTCAACCGTTTCGTTCGTCATGACGCTTTCTGCCTGGTCGAGGGCTTTTCTGATCGCTACCCCGACTGCCTCCATCCGGCTTGCATGCGCGCTCAAGATCATTGCCACGCCAGCAGGCGTGCGTTCTGGCTGCTGCAGGTCTTTTTCGATTTGCGCCTTGAAAGCAGGCAGTCCGTCGAGCAGGGCTTGGCCCTTTCGAAGGCTTGTTTCCAAGGTCGGGATCACCTGCGGTGTGTTGACTGTTACGCGTTGGACCCATTCTCCTGTTGCCTTACGGTGGAATGTCGCGATGATTTCACCGGAGAACGGATTCTTCACGTCGACCCAACCCGCTTCTTCGGACGGCCCGGATAAACGAGGCTCACCACTGACGAAGCCCCAAAAGCGAGCCCTGATAAATTGTTTCCTGGGCCCGGGACGTTCTTTATAAGGACCGCCTGAGCGTCGCTGGATGCTGCGCTCATCCAGGGCTTGGGCCAGATGGCTCAACGCTCTTTTCTTGGAATCGCTTATTCGCTGGCGTAGGCGAATGAGTTGCTGTCGATTGACGCTGTCGTTGTATTCGCTGCCCAGATAGTCGAGGTGCTCTTCGATACCGGCGAACTGTTCCGTCAGGCCTCCGAGTACATCGATCTGTTCGTCCAGCCGGATCACGCTGCGTTCATCCAGCGCGTCGCGCAGGGTTTGGAAAGCCACCATCGCGTTGTCGACCAAGCGGTTGATTTCCAGCCAGCCTTCGGGCATCGTCCCGACGCTTTCAAGGGTCAGGCAGAGGTGGCGAAACAAGTCCAGTTGAAGAAGTCGTAGATCGTCGCTTTGGTACGACGGCATCTTTGCACGATGCTCCCGGACAATCTCGAAGCCTCCGCGTCCTTGTCGCTTGAGCTTGGAGAAGCGCGTTTCCATATACTCAAGGCGCTCAATCATGTCGTCACCGATCCGAATCATGTTGTCGGCGGCGTCGATGTGTTGTTGCTCCAGCGCATTGACCTGGGACAGGCTCATGTCCCTCGTTTGGTCCATGGCGGGGATCAAGCGCTCTCGCAATACGGCCATTTCCGCGAAGGTGAAGTTTATCTGCGCGTTCAAGTAGCCGAGGCATACTCGTGGGGAGTCGGGCCTTGACTGAAAGATCGGCCATTCCATCAATGCGTTCAGAGCCAACTCGTAGTTATCCCGCTGCGCTTCCAAGGTCGACACGTAGACATCACGATAAATTGCTCTGGCATCACCGGAGGCTCGCTCCATCGCCTGAGCATCCATGGTCAGCAACCGCTCGTTGGCCAGTCTCTGGTTTTCGAATCCGTTGAGCTCGGCAAGCAATTGAATGCTTCGCCGCTGAGCGTAGACGTCGGTTTCTCGCCTGACGCGTTTTGATCCACCGCCGCGTAGCCGCAATCGGCTATCGACCCGCCATTGGCCATGGACATCATGGACAAGGGCGGGCCCGGTGCGTGTTTTGTCGATGATGCTGACTTGCTCGGTCTCGACGGCGACCTCAAACCAGTTGTCCGCTATTTTCACGTACCACAGCCCGTCTTTCTGATAGAGGCCCTTGAGCGCACCTTCGCTCATGGGGAGTCCGGGCTCGTCGGGGGCCGCGATGCTGAAGCTATCAAGGAATCGGACGTCCTTTTTGGAGCCGCCCATCAAGGCGCCACTGGTATGGATAGCGTCGTAATGTTCCAGTGCCACTTCTTTTGGGATAAGCGGCGCGAGTGTCTCGATAACCAGTTCGGCCTCCGGTTCCGGTTCGGGCAGACTGGCCTCCGAGGCGATTTCCGGGGCTTCCGACGGACGGCTACGGTTGCTTGCCCTGTTGCGGTCGATGGCGATATTGATGACGCCTAACGCCACGTTGAGCAGCAAGTCGACGAAGATCTCCCACTTCGCTTGGCCCGCGGATGCCTCGTCGTTTTGCGTCAGTTGCTCAAGGTCGGTCATTATTTGCCAGAGCCAGAGCGTGGTGTTCGCGGTCGCACCGAGGTAGGGCAACGCCAGGGAGAAAATCAGCCAACCCGCTTGCTTGAAAGACGCCCAGCGGTTCTCGCTATTGGAGACTGATTGACGATCAGCGAGCGTGACCAAGGCGTCGGCATTGGCCTTGAACAGCAGCGGCATAAAGTCGTTCCCCAAGGATTCGTCGCTGAGACTGACGGGGCCGGCGGTGCCCAACGACGCCATGGCGCTTGTCGCAAAATCCACAACGGTCCAAGGCGAGGGCAGGGCGCCCGGAAAAACGTATCGGCTGTAGGTTTCCCGGACACCGTCGGGCAGCCACGCCAACACCGACTGCCGCAAGGAAGCAGTTTGCCTGATGGCATATATCAAGTTGCTGAACGAGGGGAACTGCCAAAGCTGCGGTTCGAGCATCGGACGGTAGAGCAAGCAAGGACCGGCACTTGATGTCTGCGGGCCGATCACGAACATGTTGGCAACGATGTCCTCTGAAAGGCCCAGTTGCAGTTCGGGCACGAACGCCAATTTGCGCAGGACAATGGCGTGACCGTCAGCCTTGCGGTCGGCTTGCGAAGGCTCCACCAGCGCCGCGACATACCGGCAACCCCGGTCATCTATATTACCCAGCCCACGCAGTTTGCCTTCAAGCGCAAGCATGGGCAGTTGTATACGTAACTGTTCGGTATACAGCTTTTCCCGGCGGGTCGACTCTGCCGGATCGTCTAGCAATTTGGCTTTGACCAGCTCTGGATAGACACGGCCGATATCGACTTGGGTGATGAGATTTTCGACATATTCCACCGTTACCCATGCCGGGAGTTCGGTCCCGTCCAGAGCCCTGACGGTTTTGTTGCCCGATGGCATTGCTATCAGGTTCTGCAAGGCCAGATCGACGAGGTTGAACCGGGTCGTGTCCAGCTGGAACGGAACGACAAACGCTCCCCAGACGATGGGGCTCTGTATTTCGATTTCAATGTTTTTCGGGGCCGGCGTCGAAGCAGCACCATGATCGGCCTGCATCTGGGTCGTCAGGGCGTTGGACGCGTATTTCTTGATGTCAGGGATATCGTCCAGATAGGTTTTGCCGGCATGCGAACTGCTCAATGCCGAGAGGGCTTTCATGTACTGGGCGAACAGGACCTGATCGGTTTCCGATGCTCTCTTCAGCCACTCAGGTATTTGATGCTGGAACCAACGTTCTCCAGGTCCCGTCTCCATACTGGTCGACGCATCGGCATCAGCGAAGAACTCATACAGCGTGGTGTGCGGGATGCCAAGAATCTGGACTTGCATGGCAATGAGCCCGCAGGCCTTGTTATCGAAAATGCTGCCGCTGGGCTCGTAAAGCCGCCACTGTATTTTCGCGATGCCCTCCGCGTTCCCCATATGGGTTGGAAGGGATTGTCCCAGTGCACGGCGCGAGTCGAATTTCTCGTAGCCATTGAGTAACGAGTGCGTGAGGATGACCTCCTTGCTGTCAATCTGGCCGATCAGGACCACCAATGAGTTTTCGTTCACAGGGGTGGTCCGTTCGCCATCGACGATCTCGATGTCGACCAGATACGCGTGGCTGTCAAAATTATCCTTGCGGTCTTCTGGGTTGGGGTGGAGAAACAGCTGCCTGGCCATATCGCACTCAGTTGCCGTCCAGCCTTCGACCTGCTTGACGTTCCAGAGCTTGCGCAGCGTGGCGGAAAGCTCCCGCCAGCGCGTGTCGTAATTGCCAAAGGGAGTGTTCCAGTAAGTCAGTTGCTTTTCCTGGGTGGCCGTCGGCATGGCGGGCGTCAATTCATTGATCAACCGTCCGATCTGGTCGATACGCACCGGCAAATGCATCTCGGGTGTGGTGAGGGGAAGACGGGTCAGAAAGTGCAGTCCTTCAATCAGCAAGGTCGGCAGGTTCGCGTCTGCTCGCTCGGCCAGCAAGTCGCTGAGAGATTTATAGCGGGTGGGGAGCTCTACGATTTCGCCATCGACAATGTCCCAGTCCGGTTCGCCGATGACAGTCGTGTAGGGATCCAGGTCCAGAGACGGATATATGTCCCTGAGTGCATCGCGCAGGAGTGCGGCGGCGACTTCCGGGTAACTGGGGCCCCCAAGCAATTGATTGAGCAGAGCGCCTCTGATGCTTAAGTCAGATATCGAGTCTGTGTCGGTAGGATGAAGCGTCATTTGAGTATCCCTGTCTCGAGAATATGAAAAACCCGAAGCGAATGCTTCGGGCTGTCATGCTAGAGAGGCAGGGGATGGGGAAGGTGGTAACTATTTATATGCGATCGTCCTTGGATTACTGGCCGGATTTGATCCGTGTCCAGGCCCGCGTCCGCGCCCGTTCGGCGTCCCTTGGCAAAGGTTGCAGGGTATAGAGCGTCGCCATGGCGGACTCGGTCGGATACAAGTTGGGGTTGCCGCGGATCGCCGGATCGACCATCTCGGTGGCGTCCTTGTTCGGGTTCGGATAACCAACAAAATCGCTGACCGGTGCAATCACCTGCGGCTGCAGCAAATAGTTGATGAAGGTGTAGGCGTCGTCCGGGTTTTTCGCGCCCTTGGGGATGGCAAGCATGTCGAACCAGATCGGCGCGCCTTCCTTGGGCAGGCGCATGTCCACCGTCACGCCATTCTTGGCTTCCTTGGCGCGGTTGGCCGCCTGGGAGAAGCTGCCGGAATAACCGACCGCGACGCAGATGTCGCCGTTGGCGATGTCGGCCATGTATTTGGATGAGTGGAAATAGGTGATGTGCGGGCGAATCTTCATCAATAGCGCTTCGGCCTTGGTGTAGTCCGCTGGCTTCTTGCTGTTGGGATCCAGGCCAAGATGCTGCAAAGCCAGGGGTAGGATTTCCGAAGGCGAATCGAGCAATGCCACGCCGCACTGCTTGAGCTTGCTGATGTTTTCTTCCTTGAAGATCAGGTCCCAGCTGTCCACTGGCGCGTTGTCGCCCAGGGCGGCCTTGACCTTGTCCGGGTTGAAGCCGATCAGGATGGTGCCGTACATGTAGGGCACGGCGAATTTGTTGCCCGGGTCGTTGGCTTCGATCAGTTTCATCAGCTTGGGATCGAGGTGATTCCAGTTCGGCAACTTGCTGCGATCAAGCGGCTGGAACACCCCGGCTTCAATCTGCTTGGCCAGGAACACGTTGGACGGCACCACCACGTCATAGCCGGCATTGCCGGTCAACAGCTTGGCCTCCAAGGCCTCGTTGGTGTCGAAGATGTCGTAGACCAGTTTGACTTGAGGGTTCTGCGCCTTGAAATCGTCCAGCGCCTTGGGCGTGATGTAGTCGAACCAGTTATAGACACGCAGGGTGCGCTCCTCGGCCTGCGCCACGCCGCACAGCAGCGCGGCGCACAGGGCTGGAGCGATAAAACGCTTGAGTCTGTTCATGCTGTTATTCCTCATTGGGCGCTTTGGAAACCTTCGAGAACGTTCACGGCATTGATGCCGATTTCTGCCACTGCATACCCGCCTTCCATCACGAACAGGGTTGGCTTGCCAAGCGCTGCGATGCGCTTGCCCATCGCCAGGTAGTCCGGGCTGTCGAGCTTGAATTGCGAAATCGGGTCGTCCTTGAAAGTGTCCACGCCCAGGGAGACGACGATGACGTCGGCGTCGTAGCGTTGGAGTTCGCCGCAGGATTGCTCCAGGGCGGCGCTCCACGTGTCCCAGCCTGAGCCTGCGGGCAAAGGATAGTTGAAGTTGAAGCCCTCGCCGGCGGCTTCGCCGCGCTCATCGGCATAGCCGAGGAAGAACGGAAACTCGGCTTCCGGGTGGCCGTGGATCGAGGCAAACAGTACGTCGCTGCGCTCGTAGAAGATCGATTGAGTGCCGTTGCCGTGGTGGTAGTCGACATCGAGGATCGCGACTTTTTTGTGTCCTTGGTCAAGAAACGCCTGGGCAGCGATGGCGGCGTTGTTGAGGTAGCAATAACCGCCCATCAAGTCGCTGGCGGCGTGGTGTCCGGGCGGCCGGCACAACGCAAAGGCGCTGCGCGCACCCCGCTGGATCTCGGCCTGGGCGGTGAGGGCAACTTGCGCGGCGCTGTAGGCGGCTTGCCAAGTCCCGGCGGTAATCGGTGCGCCGCCGTCGAAGCTGTAATAACCGAGCTGGCCGTGCAGGCTGGTCGGGATGACGGGGCGCAGGGTACGGGCCGGCCAGGTATAGGGCAGCAGATCACCGTCGCGTTTGAATTCGGTCCAGCGGTCCCAGGCGCTTTTGAAAAATTCCAGGTACGCCTGGGTATGGATGCGCTGGATTGGCCCGAGGCCGAAATCCTCAGGTGCTCTGACCGGACCCAGGCCTTGGGTCTTGACCCGGTCCAGCACATGGTCGGCCCGGGAGGGCATTTCGAAGCAGGGCATCAATTGCCCATCCATCAACTCGCAGCGTCCATGGTGCAGGTGGTGATCGTCCGAGTAGATCGTCAGCATTTTTATTCTCCGCAAGGCTGATTCGCTTGATCACAGTTTTGCGGCGTATGGGGTTTTGGAGAACGGCAGGGAAGGCCAAAAGGGGATCGAAACGGCCAAAAGGTTTGACCGTAAATCGCCCCTTGTTGGCGCGGGCGTGCGCTGGTTCGGGGCGCGACGTAAAGCTGTTGCTGGAAAACCCGTGGCGAGGGAGCTTGCTCCCGCTGGGTGGCGAAGCCGCCCCAATCAATTCGACGCATTTCTATAGATGGACCGCGTTGGCCGGTTTGCGACGGCTGCGCCGCCGAGCGGGAGCAAGCTCCCTCGCCACGGGGATCGTGTTGAAACCAACGCGGATCACGGCCGGAACTGACTCGGCGCCACGCCGCTCCAGCGTACGAACGCATGGCGAAAACTGGCGGTTTCGCTGAAGCCGAGCAATTCGGCGATCCGATAGATCGGCAGTTGGTCCTCGCAGAGCATCTGCTTGGCTCGCTCGAAGCGCAGCTCATCCAGCAGTTCCTGATAGCTGCAACCCAATTGCTTGAGATGCCGACGCAAGGTGCGCGCCGAACAGTTCATGTGTTCGGCCAAGCCTTCCAGGCCTGGCGCAGCATCCAGCTGTGTGCTGAGCAACTGGCGGATCCGTCCCAGCCAGGCCTGCCGGCCGGTGAACTCGGTGTTCTGGCGGCGGCAGCGTTCCGCCATGGCGTGGTGGGTGATGGGGTCGGCCAATGGCAGCGGTTGTTCCAGCCAAAGGCGATCGAAAGCGAAGGCGTTGTCAATGCTGTCAAAGCGCACCGGGCAATCGAACAGCGCGCCGTAGCGTGCGTGATAGTCCGGTGCCGAGTGCTCGAACCGCGCAGCACGCAAGGGCAGCACGTGGCCGAGCAAGTCGTTGCAGATCACCTTCAGCGAGACCATGCAGAACTCGGCATTGAACACCGCCAGGGCCGGGTTTTCCCGATAGTCACTGGCGCTGAGCCAGATATGTTGGCCGTCATCTTCCAATGCCAGCTCAAACAGTGTTCCCAGTAGCGCTGGGTAACGCAGCGCCAAGCGCAAAGCGTCACCTAAGGTGGCGCTAGTGAGCAGGGCGTACCCGAGCATGCCGTAGGACGAAACGTGCATGTTGAGGCCCAGCTCCAGGCCAATGTCGCGTTTGAGCGCGACGGCGTTGGCGCAGACCTGCATCTCCTGGTTGGTGGTGATGCGCGTATCGGCCCGGCTCAGGTCCGCGGCGCTGATGCCACTGCCGGCCAACAATGCATCGCTGGGCAAGCCTTCGTTCTTGAAGGCGTTGAGCACCAGGGAGACGGCGTTGAGCGTGGTGAGGTGGGAATGCAGCATGGTCCGTTTCCAGACTTGGGAGACTGGAAGCGGAGCAAGTTGTATGCCGCTCACTACACGTTGATGCAGGTTCGGATCAGCGCAGTTCGCCACACAGGTCCAGCTCAACCAACCGCCGAACCTCATTCACTGGCAACCCCGCGCCAATCAGCGCGTGCAATTTGCCGAACGCGGCCTCGCGGGTCATGCCGCCACCGGACAGCACGCCAACGCCACGCAAGCGGCTACCCGCTTCGTACACGTCCAGCTCAACGCCACCTTCATGGCATTGAGTGACCGCCACGACCACCACTCCGCTGTCCCGCGCCCGCTCCAGGCTCGCGAGGAAGGCCGGGTTGTCGCTCGGGCCGGTGCCGCTGCCGTAGCACTCCAGCACCAAGCCTTGGATGCCGCTGCCCAGCAGGCCTTCGACAATCTCGGCGCTGATGCCAGGGAACAGCGGCAGCGCCGCGACGTTCGCCAGTTGCTTGGGCTGGTTGTAGTTCAACGGCGCCGGCAGGGAATCGGCCTTGGCACCGCCGCCTTGGCGTTCCAGGTGCTTGAACGGATGACGACCAAAGCTGCGCACTTTCGCGCAACGGGTCGGCGCCAGCAACTCACCGTGGAAATACAGGTGCACGCCTGGCGCCAGGCCCTGGCCGAGGGCGACCAGTGCGCCGCTGAGGTTTTCCCAGGCATCGCTGTCGGTCACGCCGGCGGGCAGCATGGAACCGGTGAAGCACACCCGCGCGTGCAAGCCCAGCAACTGGAAACTCATGGCGGCGGCGCTGTAGGCCAGGGTGTCGGTGCCGTGCAGGATCAAGACGCTGTCGCAGCCTTGCACATCCACGGCATCGACCACTGCTTCGCGTAGTTGCTGCCAGTAGCCCGGGGTCATGTTGGCGCTGTCGATCAGCGGCGACATTTCCCGAAAGCGCCACTGCGGGACGACGAGTTCCGGCTGGCTGTGCAGGTAATCGCGCATCCGCGCTTCGAAACCGGATGCCGGGGCCAGGCCGTGGGCGCTGGCCTGCATGCCGATGGTGCCACCGGTGTAGAGCACCATGACGTGTTGGGCGGCAGGATAAGTCGAGGCATTCATGGGTGTTCTCCGAGGACGAAAACAGCAGCTTCATTTGCCGCTGCAACATAAGGCCGAGCATGACGCCGACCTTGTGTTGTGTCACGCCGGGCGCAGGGGATGCGCCCGGTTTTTTTCAAACGGACTGTTGATCAGCGTTGCGCTGCAGCCAGGCTCGCCGGGGCGTTTCCAGATTCGGCGGCAGGTGCCGATGGGGTCGCTGGCCAGGCCTTGCGGTCCAGGTCCAGGTCCGGGAACTTGCTCGAGTCGAACACCGGCACCTTGATGCCAGCCGAACGCTGGTCGTCGTAGTCACGCAAGATGCGCATGCCGACCTTGAACAACAGGAACAGCGCGATCAGGTTCACGAACGCCAGCAGGGTCATGGTGATGTCGGCGAACGCAAACACGGTGCCCAGGTTCTCGATGGCGCCCCAGAAAATCAGCGCCAGGACCAGGGTGCGATACGCCATCAGCGCCTTGCGGTTTTCGCCGAGCATGAAGCGCAGGTTGTTCTCACCCAGATAGTAGTTGTAGAGGATCGAGGTGAACACGAACAACGACAGGGCTACGGAGATGAACACTCGGCCCCAGTCACCGACCACGGCCGCCAGGGAGTTCTGGGTCAGGGCAATGCCGTCGCCTTCGAAGCCCGGTGTGTAGAAACCCGACAGCAGGATCAGCAGCGCGGTGCAGGTGCAGATCACGAAGGTGTCGAGGAACACGCTGAACGCCTGGACCACACCTTGGGCAACCGGGTGTTCGACCGAGGCGACGGCTGCCACGTTAGGGGCGCTGCCCAGGCCGGCTTCGTTGGCGAATACGCCACGCTTGACGCCCATGACGATTGCGCTGCCGATCAGGCCGCCAAAGGCCTGGTCCAGGCCGAAGGCGCTCTTGACGATGGTCGCCAGCATGCCCG
This sequence comes from Pseudomonas sp. SWRI92, assembly GCF_014268685.1. Lineage (NCBI taxonomy): Bacteria > Pseudomonadati > Pseudomonadota > Gammaproteobacteria > Pseudomonadales > Pseudomonadaceae > Pseudomonas > Pseudomonas sp. SWRI92. The sequence goes on along the minus strand of NZ_JABWQY010000002.1, from coordinate 79,310 downwards.
GTACATGTTCGAACTGCAGCACGATCACGTAGAGCGTCACGCCGATGTAGGCCAGCGTCTTGACCGGTACCAGCAGGTCGGCAACCTTGGCGATACGCTTGATCCCGCCGATGAATACCAGGCCCAGCAACGCAGCCAGGGCCAGGCCGGTGTAGGTCGTGTCGAAGCCGAAGGCATTGTTCAACGAGTGCGTCACGGCGTGGGCTTGCAGGCCGTTGAAGGCGAAGCCGAAGGTGATCAGCAGCAGGAACGCCATGATCATGCCCAGCCAGCGTTTCTGCAGGCCGTGCTGGATGTAGTAGGACGGGCCGCCACGGTACTGGCCTTCGGAGTCGCAGCGCTTGTAGAGCTGGCCGAGGGAGCACTCGAAGAAGCTGCTGGACATGCCGACCAGCGCGGTCACCCACATCCAGAACACCGCACCGGGCCCGCCGAGGGTCACGGCAATGCCGACACCGGCGATGTTGCCCGCGCCGACGCGGCCGGCCAGGCTGAGCATCAAGGCCTGGAACGAACTGAGCTGGTCAGTGCTGCTTTTCAGGCTGTCGCGGAACACCGCGAACATATGAAAGAAATGACGGAACTGGACGAAACGCGAGCGGATCGTGAAGTAGCCACCGAGTCCGACAATGAGCACGATCAGCACTTTCCCTGAGAGGAAGTCGTTGATGACTTCGAGCATGTGTATTCCTCGCTGTTTTTTGTTTAAGCAATGCTGGCCATTTGGAAACATCGTGTTACATCGGTCCGCAGGCGGCTCGACAGGTCAGGCGATGTTTCGTCCCGGTCCACTTCGCGGGTTTGTTATTAGTTCGGTTTTCGCATGTTGTTGAGGCCTCGTTGACGACGACCACTCATGCGAAGAGGGGCGGCACTATACCTATCAGTGCGACGCCCGTCTGCACAGTTGTGGTGCGTGCGACGAAACGGACCTTTGTAGCTCCTGGCCTATCGGTCAGGTTCTTGCGGGAACGAGCCAGCTCGCGGTGGCGGGCGACGCGGATTACAACGGCAGCGTGTCGTCGTTTATCGCGAGCCGGCTCGGTCCTACAGGTTCTGTCTTGCTTGCAGTCATTTGTTAAAAAAAAGGGCTTGGGAAACGAGTCCCCAAGCCCTCAAAAGGTGAGAGGTGTCTAGTCCCTCGACCTGGTGAGCAGTGGTCGCGTCGGTCAAGCTTTCAGCGGGACCAGACGCGGAGCAATCATGTTTTCCGGGCGCAGGATGTCGTCGAGCATGGCGTCGTCGAGCAAACCTTCTTCGCGCACCAGTTCCAGCACGCCACGGCCGCTTTCCAGGGCAACGCGGGCGATGCGAGTGGCGTTTTCATAGCCGATATACGGATTCAGGGCGGTGACCAGGCCGATCGAATGCTCGACCAGTTCACGGCAGCGCGCTTCGTTTGCGGTGATGCCGACGATGCAGTGCTCGCGCAGCATGTCCATGGCCCGTTGCAGCAGGCGGATCGAGTCGAAGATCTTGAAGGCGATCAGCGGTTCCATCACGTTCAGTTGCAGCTGGCCGCCTTCGGCCGCCATGGTCAGCGCGAGGTCGTTGCCGATGATCTGGAACGCCACTTGGTTGACCGCTTCAGGAATCACCGGGTTGACCTTGCCGGGCATGATCGAGCTGCCTGGCTGGCGGGCCGGCAGGTTGATTTCATTGATGCCGGTGCGCGGGCCGCTGGACAGCAGGCGCAAGTCGTTGCAAATCTTCGACAGCTTGACTGCGGTGCGCTTGAGCATGCCGGAGAACAGCACGAAGGCGCCCATGTCAGAGGTGGCTTCGATCAGGTCGGCGGCCGGGACCAGCGGCTGGCCACTGATAGTTGCCAGGCGCTGCACGGCCAGGGCTTGGTAGCGCGGGTCAGCGTTGATGCCGGTGCCGATCGCGGTGCCGCCCAGGTTTACTTCGGTGAGCAGTTCAGGCGCCAGGGTTTTCAGGCGCGCCAGGTCTTCGCCAAGGGTCGTGGCGAAGGCGCGGAATTCCTGGCCGAGCGTCATCGGAACGGCGTCTTGCAGTTGGGTGCGGCCCATTTTCAGGACGTGGCTGAATTCCTGGCCCTTGGCGGCGAACGCCTGGATCAGGCTGTCGAGGCTGGCCAGCAGCGCGTCATGACCCAGCAGCAGACCCAGGCGGATCGCCGTCGGGTAGGCGTCGTTGGTGGACTGCGCCATGTTCACGTCGTTGTTGGGGTGCAGGTACTGGTACTCGCCTTTCTGGTGACCCATGGCCTCCAGCGCGATGTTGGCGATGACCTCGTTGGCATTCATGTTGGTCGACGTGCCTGCGCCGCCCTGAATCATGTCCACCACGAACTCTTCGTGGAAATCCCCGCGGATCAACCGTGCGCAGGCTTCGCTGATCGCGGCGTGCTTGGCTTCGCTGAGTTGGCCCAGCTCACGGTTGGCGTCAGCGGCGGCTTGCTTGACCATCGCCAGACCGACCACCAGCTTGGGGTAATGCGAGATCGGGACACCGGAGAGACGAAAGTTGTTGATCGCTCGCAGGGTCTGGATGCCGTAATACGCTTGCGCCGGTACTTCGAGTACGCCAAGCAGGTCTTTTTCTGTGCGGAATGATGCAGCGGAGGACATGATGGAAATCATCTCAATAAGGACCCGGTCTGTGCCGGAACGCTGTGAATCCTAGGCTTTCAGGAAAATTTGGGCCAATGCTGTTAAACACTGGCCTATGCATATTCGGCATAATGCGCGTGTGACGCCGACGACTCGGCGAACGTGCGACCTGTTTTGGTGCGTCCTTCGGGAGGACGATGATGAATCTTGAAAGCAAATGGCTCGAGGACTTCAGTGCCTTGGCCGCGACTCGCAGTTTTTCCCAGGCGGCCGAGCGGCGCTTTGTCACGCAACCGGCTTTCAGTCGGCGGATCCGCAGTCTGGAAGCGGCGCTGGGGCTGACGTTGGTCAACCGCTCCCGTACGCCGATCGAACTGACCGCGGCGGGGCAACTGTTCCTGGTGACGGCGCGCACCGTGGTCGAGCAGTTGGGCGAGGTGCTCAGGCATCTGCACCATCTGGAAGGCGGGCAGGGCGAAGTGATCCAAGTGGCGGCGGCACATTCCCTGGCGCTGGGTTTCTTCCCACGCTGGATCGCGCAATTGCGCAACGAAGGCATGAACATCGCCACGCGACTGGTCGCGACCAACGTGGGCGATGCCGTGCATGCGTTGCGCGAGGGCGGTTGTGATCTGATGCTGGCTTTCTACGACCCGGATTCGGCGATGCAAATGGACCCGGAGATTTTCCCGTCCCTGCACCTGGGCCAGACCGAAATGCTCCCGGTCTGTGCGGCCGACGCTGACCGCAAGCCGTTATTTGACTTGGAGGGCGAGGCCAGCGTGCCCTTGCTGGCCTACAGTGCCGGGGCATTCCTGGGACGTTCGGTGAATCAATTGTTGCGCCAGCGCGCGTTGCGCTTCACCACTGTCTATGAGACGGCCATGGCCGACAGCTTGAAAAGCATGGCCCTGGAAGGGCTGGGCATCGCCTGGGTGCCGCGGCTCAGCGTACGCGCCGAGCTGGAGCGTGGGGAGCTGGTGATCTGCGGCGGACCACAATGGCATGTGCCGCTCGAGATCCGCCTGTACCGCTGCGCTCTGGTGCGCAAGGCCAATGTACGGTTGTTGTGGCGCAAGCTCGAGAGCGGGGTTGCGCAAGGCGGGACTGGCGCTTGAATCAAGTCCCCCCGCAAGGGTTTTCCATTGACCTCAGGGTCAATAAAACCGCCGTTTAACCACAAATGACAGATGGTCGCGGCAGGGGCTGTTTATCTGCTTCATTGCGGTATACTGCGCGGCCTTTGGCCGGTCCAGATCGGCCATAATTCGTACAACAAGCCACGCTGGTTTTCCCGCGTGGCTTGTTGTTTTTTGACGCGCCTGCGGGCGCCCAGAGAGAAGAGGCACGACGATGAGTGCACTGGTTGGCGTGATCATGGGCTCCAAGTCCGATTGGTCCACCCTTAGCCACACCGCCGATATGCTGGAAAAGCTCGGCATCCCTTACGAGGTGAAAGTGGTGTCCGCCCACCGTACCCCGGACCTGCTGTTCCAGTACGCCGAAGAGGCCGAGTCCCGTGGCATCGAGGTGATCATTGCCGGAGCCGGTGGCGCGGCCCATCTGCCAGGCATGTGTGCGGCCAAGACGCACCTGCCGGTGCTGGGCGTGCCGGTGCAGTCGTCGATGCTCTCGGGTGTCGATTCGCTGCTGTCGATCGTGCAGATGCCAGCCGGCATCCCGGTCGCTACCCTGGCCATCGGCAAGGCCGGCGCGATCAACGCGGCGCTGCTGTCGGCCAGCATCCTGGGCGCCAAGCATCCACAATTTCATACCGTGCTGAAAAAATTCCGCGCTGAGCAGACAGACAGCGTCCTGGACAATCCAGACCCACGCATTGCCTGAGGTTGTTGACGAAATGAAAATCGGTGTAATCGGTGGCGGCCAGTTGGGTCGCATGTTGGCCTTGGCGGGTACGCCGCTGGGGATGAACTTCGCTTTCCTGGATCCGGCGCCGGACGCCTGCGCCGCTGCCCTGGGTGAACATCTGCGGGCCGATTACGGTGATCAGGATCACCTGCGCCAGTTGGCCGATGAAGTCGACCTGGTGACCTTCGAATTCGAAAGCGTCCCGGCCGAGACCGTTGCCTTCCTGTCCCAGTTCGTCCCGGTCTACCCGAGCGCCGAAGCCCTGCGCATCGCCCGCGATCGCTGGTTCGAAAAGAACATGTTCAAGGACTTGGGCATCCCGACGCCGGCCTTCGCCGATATCCAGTCTCAAGCTGACCTTGAAGCGGCTGTCGCTTCCATCGGCCTGCCAGCCGTGCTCAAGACCCGCACCCTGGGTTACGACGGCAAGGGCCAGAAAGTCTTGCGCAACGCCGAAGACGTCGCCGGCACGTTTGCCGAGCTGGGCAGCGTCGGCTGCCTGCTGGAAGGCTTCGTACCCTTCACCGGCGAAGTCTCGCTGATTGCCGTGCGTGCCCGTGACGGTGAACTGCGCTTCTACCCGCTGGTGCACAACACCCACAAGGACGGCATTCTCAAGCTGTCCGTCGCCAGCACCGACCATCCGCTGCAAGCGTTGGCCGAAGACTACTCCAGCCGAGTGCTCAAGCAGCTCGACTATGTTGGCGTCATGGCGTTCGAGTTCTTCGAAGTGGACGGTGGCCTCAAGGCCAACGAAATCGCTCCGCGTGTGCATAACTCCGGGCATTGGACTACTGAAGGCGCCGAGTGCAGCCAGTTCGAAAATCACCTGCGGGCGGTGGCCGGGCTGCCACTGGGGTCGACGGCCAAGGTCGGTGAGAGCGCAATGCTGAACTTCATCGGCAAAGTGCCGGATACCGAGAAAGTCCTGGCGATTGCCGACTGTCATCTGCACCACTATGGCAAGGCGTTCAAAGTGGGCCGAAAGGTCGGTCACGCCAACCTGCGTTGCGCCGACAGGGCCACGCTGGCCCAGCAGATCATCAAGGTCGAGACGCTGATCGCCGAGCAATAATCCGAAACATTCGTTGAACCATTCGTCGGCCGGCTTCTCTCATGGCAAGGTGCCAAAGTCTGACTAGGCTTTGGCATAGCTATTCAACCAGAGGGAAATGCCATGGGAATCATCGGAACCATCTTAATCGGCTTGATCGTCGGCCTGCTGGCGCGCTTCCTCAAACCGGGCGATGACAGCATGGGCTGGATCATGACCATCCTGCTCGGTATCGGCGGTTCGTTGGCGGCCACTTACGGCGGCCAGGCCTTGGGTATATATCAGGCGGGCGAAGGCGCTGGTTTCCTCGGTGCCCTGGTGGGCGCGGTGGTATTGCTGGTGATCTACGGCTTGATCAAAAGAAACTGATTAAACCTGATGAAGCCCTCTCTGCGCGGCGCACGGAGAGGGCTAAACTGCCCGGCGTTTCATTCCTCACTCATTGCCGAGCACTTTCATGCGCCGTTTAGTGTTGACCCTTCTTCTACTGGGCAGTGGCCTGGCCCATGCCGCCGAGCTGGCGGAAACCGACTGGCTCGAACTGATGCCAAAGTCCGACCAGAAAGCCCTCGAGGCCATGCCTGAGATCGACCACAACTCCCCCGAAGCCAGCGGCACCTTCACCGAAAAGGGCGGCCTGAAGCAGAGCAAAGGCTTGCCGGCGGTGATGTATTCGGCCAAGACCGTGGCGTCGATGAACGACAAGCACATCCGCCTGGGTGGTTATCCGGTTCCTTTGGAAATTGATGCCAAGGGCCGGAGCACGTTGTTTTTCCTGGTGCCTTATCCCGGTGCCTGCATCCACGTCCCGCCACCGCCGCCCAATCAACTGGTGCTGGTGCGCTATCCCAAGGGCCTGAAGCTTGACGATATCTACACGCCACTGTGGGTCACCGGCACGCTGAAAATCGAAAAGGTCGACAACGACCTGGCGAGCGCCGCGTATGCGATGGAGGCGGAGAAGGTGAGGGTGGTAGTGGACGCGGATCTGTAGCAGGCGCAAATGCGGCTGGACCCGAATGTGGGAGCGGGCTTGCTCCCACATCTTGGTGTCGAGGGTGGCCTAGAGCGGCTTGCTGGCGATGCTCACACCCAGCGTATGACGAGCGTCGGGCAACAGCGTCACCACATCGTCCATCACATTCGCCGTCTCGATGCACAGCATGCGCTGCCAGCCATCATCGGCCATGTCGCTGAAAGCCTTGGCCCGCTCGGTCCACGGGTTCCAGACTACCGCCGAGCGCGAGCCGACGCTGGCCAACTCGATCCGTCGATTCCAATGCGCGTCCACGATGCTCAGCGTCGGTGGCGTATCGAGGTAGATACGGTCCGTTTCGCCGGCAAAATGCAAGTCGCCTGCCTGGGAGTGGATGTTCCAATCGTCCAGGGTCTCGATATAGCGCAAGCCATCCACACCGTCGACGTGTACGTTACGCACGTCGCTGACAGCGAAATAGCTGTGCAGCGCCTGGCTGAGGCTGACGGTTTCGCTGCCCCGGTTATGGCTGGTGAGGTGGATATGCAGTTGCTCGTCCATCACGATCGTCAGCGTCAGGTCTACGTGGTGGGGCCAGCCCGAGAGGCCGTTTTCCGGGTAGGGCAAGACGAATTCGATCTTCAGGCTTTCGCCCTCGGCCTCGATGCCCTTGAGTTCCCAATCCATCGCTCGCACCAAGCCGTGGGCCGTGGCCGGTTCGTTGCTGACGCGCATCGCCTGGACGCTGTCGGGGTTGCGTGTCAGGTTGCCGAACCATGGCCAGCACACCGGCACGCCGGCGCGGATGCTCTTACCGCTCTTGAACGTGGCCTGGTCGTTGAGCCAGATCAACGGCGGCTGGCCGTCCACTTGATAGCTGAGGACATGCGCGCCTTGCTGGGCCACCAGCAACTCGGCCTGACCGTGGCGGATGCGCCAACCGTTCAGTTCATCCAGTTTGACGGCTTCGACGTTAGGCGTAGGCATCTTGCAAATCTCGTTCAGGAACATGAACTGCAATGGACCGCAAAACGGTCGCCGTGTTTAACGGGCGCGTGGCGGAACCGAGCGGGTGCGACCACTGCCATCGATGGCGACAAATACAAACACCGCTTCGGTGACCTTGCGCCATTCACTGGACAGCGGGTCGTCGCTCCAGACTTCAACCATCATCTGGATCGAGCTGCGACCGATTTCCAGGGCCTGGGTATAGAACGACAACTGCGCGCCGACGGCCACCGGCACCAGGAATGCCATGCGATCAATGGCCACGGTTGCCACGCGTCCGCCGGCCACTTTGCTGGCCATCGCGGTGCCGGCGAGGTCCATCTGGGACACCAGCCAGCCGCCAAAAATATCGCCAAAGCCGTTGGTGTCGCGAGGAAGCGCGGTGATTTGCAGGGCCAGGTCGCCTTGCGGAATCGGATCTTCTTGTTCGAGCTCTATCATGCCGGGGGGCCTCTGACCCGTAACTCTGTCTTGTCTTTCAGGTGAATAGCCGTCTTTGAAAAAAACGATTCAGCCCGAACATGCCACGTTCGTCACGTTTTTCGTAAAGGCGTGCCAAAGGGAAACTCTGCGAAACCGGCTGATTTGACTACATCACCAACGACGTTTTCGCACAGCAACCCCTTACAGAGTGTCGCAAGGTTGCGAGTATATCGGGCGATAGACGTCGAGACGACCACTGGGTTCTGATTTCGACTGTCTATTACGCACCTCTATGTGCTTTTTCGAACAATTTGCTATCGTGCCGGACCTGCCCAGGCTCCCATTGCGTGTTGTCGGGGCCGCAGAACCGACTATAAGAGAAGCCCTTGCCATGACCACTGCGCCTTCGAGCACGGCGACGTCCGCACAACCCGCCCGTCCGCTGACCCGTAATGACTACAAGACCCTGTCGCTTTCTGCCTTGGGCGGTGCGCTGGAGTTCTACGATTTCATCATTTTCGTGTTCTTCGCCACCGTGGTCGGCAAGCTGTTCTTTCCCGCCGAGATGCCCGAATGGCTGCGCCTGATGCAAACGTTTGGCATCTTTGCCGCCGGTTATCTGGCCCGGCCGCTGGGCGGGATCGTCATGGCCCACTTCGGTGACCTGCTGGGCCGCAAGAAAATGTTCACCCTGAGCATTTTCATGATGGCGGTGCCCACCTTGATCATGGGCTTGCTGCCGACATATGCGCAGATCGGCATGTGGGCGCCGATCCTCTTGTTGCTGATGCGGGTGATTCAGGGCGCGGCCATCGGCGGCGAAGTGCCTGGGGCCTGGGTATTCGTTTCCGAGCATGTGCCAGCGCGCCACATCGGCTATGCCTGCGGCACCCTGACCTGTGGCCTGACGGCGGGGATTCTGCTGGGGTCGCTGGTGGCCACCGCCATTAATAGCCTCTATACACCGGTGGAAGTGGCGGATTACGCCTGGCGGATCCCGTTCCTGCTGGGCGGTGTGTTCGGCTTGTTCTCGGTGTATCTGCGCCGCTGGCTCCACGAAACCCCGGTATTCGCCGAGCTGCAGCTGCGCAAGGCCCTGGCCGAAGAGGTACCGCTGCGGGCCGTGCTGCGCGACCATCGCGGCGCAATCGCCATTTCGATGCTGCTGACCTGGCTGCTGTCGGCCGGGGTCATCGTCGTCATCCTGATGACGCCGACGGTGCTGCAGACTGTGTATCACTTCAGCCCGACGACTGCATTGCAGGCCAATAGCCTGGCGATCGTGTTCCTGAGTTTCGGTTGCATTGGCGCGGGTGTGCTGGCCGACCGTTTCGGTGCGGGGCGGGTGTTTGTCTTCGGCAGCGGTTTGCTGCTCGTCACGTTCTGGACCTTCTACCACAGCTTGTTCGAGCACCCTGACTGGTTGTTCCCGCTCTACGCCTTGAGCGGTTTGCTGGTGGGCACCATCGGCGCGGTGCCTTACGTCATGGTCAATGCGTTCCCGGCCGTGGTGCGCTTCAGTGGCCTGTCGTTTTCCTACAACCTGGCCTACGCAATCTTCGGCGGATTGACACCGATGATCGTGACCTTGCTGTTGAAAGAGAGCCCGATGGGGCCAGCGTATTACGTGGCGATCATCTGCGGGATCGGGATGGGGGTGGGCGGTTATCTTTGGAAAAAAGGTCGCTAAGCGACGCCGAACAACCTTTGTGGCGAGGGATAAATTCCCTCGCCACGACATCCGACGAAACCCAATACTGGCCTTTCATCCAATTGTCATATTTCAGCAATAGAGTGTTCACAAGGCTTACCGATACTTGGCCGACTTAACACACCCTATCTGCTAGGAGTAAGGCATGAAACTGAAGCGTTTGATGGCGGCAATGACTGTCGTCGCTGCTGGCGTTGCGACTGCCAACGCGGTTGCCGCTGTTGACCCTGCGATCCCGAGCTACACCAAGACCACTGGTGTGTCGGGCAACCTGTCCAGCGTCGGCTCCGATACCCTGGCCAACCTGATGACCTTGTGGGCTGAGAACTACAAGAAAGAATACCCGAACGTAAACATCCAGATTCAGGCCGCCGGTTCCTCCACCGCGCCGCCCGCGCTCACCGAAGGCACCGCCAACCTGGGCCCGATGAGCCGCAAGATGAAGGACAACGAACTGCAGGCCTTCGAAACCAAGTACGGCTACAAGCCTACCGCTATCCCGGTTGCCGTGGACGCCCTGGCCGTATTCGTCCATAAGGACAACCCGATCAAGCACCTGACCATGGCTCAAGTCGATGCCATCTTCTCCTCGACTCGCCTGTGCGGCGCCAAGGCTGACGTCAAGACCTGGGGTGACCTGGGCGTGACCGGCGACCTGGCCAACAAGCCAGTCCAGCTGTTCGGCCGTAACTCGGTGTCCGGCACCTACGGCTACTTCAAGGAAGAAGCACTGTGCAAAGGCGACTATAAGCCTAACGTCAACGAACAGCCGGGTTCGGCTTCGGTTGTGCAGTCGATCAGCAGCTCGCTTAACGGCGTCGGCTACTCGGGCATCGGCTACAAGACGGCTAGCGTGAAAACCGTTGCCTTGGCGAAGAAAGAAGGCGGCGAATTCATCGAAGACACCGAAGAAAACGCCCTGAACGGCAAGTACCCGCTGTCGCGCTTCCTCTACGTCTACGTCAACAAGGCCCCGAACAAGCCTCTGGCCCCGCTGGAAGCTGAGTTCGTGAAGCTGATCCTGTCCAAGCAAGGCCAGGAAGTCGTGGTCAAGGACGGCTACATCCCGCTGCCAGCCAAGGTTGCCGCCAAGGCACTGGCTGACCTGGGCCTGCAAGAAGGCGGCAACGTCGCCAAGCAGTAATACCTGAGCCCGGGCCGAAACCCGGGCCTGCTGTGGGAGTGCACGCCACTTCCACAGCCCATATTTCCCATCCGCTGCCGCTTCTAGCTGGCGGCGGATTTGTTGCGTCACTTCACTGTCATCTTTCTGTCATACAGGATCGCTAGGGTGTGCGCATGAATGATCTGGCCAACTCCACAATGACTACGACTTCCCCTCCCAAGCGCATTGACTTCAATACGCCTGAGCTGCAACGCAAGCGTCGCATCCGCGCGCTCAAGGATCGCCTGACCCGCTGGTACGTGCTGGTTGGCGGCCTCGCCGTCCTCGCAGCAATCACCCTGATTTTCTTCTTCCTGGCCTATGTGGTGCTCCCGCTGTTCCAAGGTGCGGACCTCACGGCCAAGGATTCGATCACGCCCGCCTGGATGCAAGACGCCGGCAAGCCGCTGATGATCGCCATCGAAGAACAGAACCAAGTCGCCATGCGGATTTCCGACAAGGGCCAAGCGCTGTTTTTCGAGCTCGACAACGGTGCCGAACTGCGTCGCGTCGACCTGCCGATCCCGGCCGGCGCCAGCGTGACGTCCATCGGCGAAGACCAGCCCGGCAGCCCGCTGGTAGCGATCGGTCTTTCCAATGGCCAGGCCCTGGTGGTGCGCCACACTTATAAAGTCAGCTACCCCGACGGCAAGAAAACCATTTCGCCCGCCATCGAATACCCTTACGGCGAGACCCCAATCGCCTTGAACGAGCAGGGCGCGCCTCTTGAGCACGTGAGCCTCAACGCCACCGATTCGACGCTGCTGCTGGCAGGCTCCAGCGGCGCGCAACTGTATGTGCTGTCGCTGACCAGCGAAGAAAACATGATGACCGGTGAAATCACCAGCGAGCAGACACGCATCGAGCTGCCGCAGATGACCGAGCCGGTGAAGAACATTTTCGTCGACCCGCGCCAGCAATGGCTGTATGTGATCAACGGACGTGCTCAAGCCGATGTGTTCAGCCTGCGGGACAAGAGCCTCAACGGTCGCTACAAGCTGCTGGAAAACGCCGAAGCCCAGATCACCGCGACTGCTCAACTGGTGGGCGGTATCTCGCTGATCTTCGGGGACTCCAAAGGTGGCTTGGCCCAGTGGTTCATGGCTCGCGATCCGGACGGCGAACAGCGCCTGAAGCAGATCCGTACCTTCCAGATGGGCTCTGCGCCGATCGTTGAAATCAGCGCCGAAGAGCGTCGCAAAGGCTTCGTCGCCCTCGACGCCGCCGGCAAGCTCGGCGTGTTCCACAGCACCGCCCACCGCACCTTGCTGGTAGACCAGGTGGTCGATGGCGAAGGCCTGTTTGGTATGTCGCCGCGTGCAAACCGGTTGATCGTGGAGCAGGGCGGCAAGTTGCAACCGTTGTCGCTTGAGAACCCGCACCCGGAAGTTTCGTGGAGCGCGTTGTGGAGCAAGGTCTGGTACGAAAACTACGACGAACCCAAGTACGTCTGGCAATCGACCGCCGCCAACACCGACTTCGAACCCAAGCTGAGCCTTTCGCCGCTGACCTTCGGTACCCTGAAGGCCGCTTTCTACGCGATGCTGCTGGCCGCGCCGCTGGCGGTTGCCGCCGCGATCTACACCGCCTACTTCATGGCCCCGGGCATGCGCCGCAAGGTCAAGCCAGTGATCGAGCTGATGGAGGCGATGCCGACGGTGATCCTCGGCTTCTTCGCCGGCCTGTTCCTGGCGCCATACGTTGAAGGGCACCTGCCAGGCATCTTCAGCCTGCTGATGTTGCTGCCGATCGGCATCCTGGTCGCCGGTTTCGCTTTCAGCCGCCTGCCGGAATCCATTCGCCTGCGAGTGCCGGACGGCTGGGAAAGCGCCCTGTTGATCCCGGTGATCCTCTTCATCGGCTGGCTCTCGTTGTACATGAGCCCGTACATGGAAGCCTGGTTCTTCGGCGGCGACATGCGCATGTGGATCTCCCATGACCTGGGCATCACCTACGACCAGCGCAACGCCTTGGTGGTTGGCCTGGCGATGGGCTTCGCCGTGATCCCGAACATCTATTCGATCGCCGAAGACGCCGTGTTCAGCGTGCCACGCGGCCTGACCCTGGGCTCCCTGGCCCTCGGTGCCACGCCCTGGCAGACCATGACGCGCGTGGTGATCCTCACCGCCAGCCCGGGCATTTTCTCGGCACTGATGATCGGCATGGGCCGGGCGGTGGGCGAGACGATGATCGTGCTGATGGCCACCGGCAACACGCCGGTCATGGAAATGAACCTGTTCGAAGGCCTGCGCACCCTGGCGGCCAACGTGGCAGTGGAAATGCCTGAATCGGAAGTCGGCGGCAGCCACTACCGCGTGCTGTTCCTGTCGGCCTTGGTGCTGCTGTTGTTCACCTTCGTCATGAACACCCTCGCCGAGCTGATCCGTCAGCGTCTGCGCAAGAAATATTCGTCGCTTTAAGAAAGGTAGAAGTCTGTGAAACAGAACTCCCTGAAAGGATGGTTCAAGAGCGGCGCCCCGGGCGTCTGGATCAGCGGGGGCGCGGTGTCCATCGCGGTCATCATGACCATTGGCCTGCTGGCGGTAATTGCCGTGCGTGGCCTGGGCCACTTCTGGCCGGCGGACCTGATCCACGCCAGCTACACCGTACCGGGCATGCCTGCGCACCTGGTGGTGGGCGAAGTCGTGCAGAAAGAAGAAGTGCCTCGCGAGCGCCTGAAAAGCGCCGGCCTGCCGGTGCCGAACGAAGGCCCTGAGTTCATGACCCGTGAACTGGTGAAGGTCGGCAACCGCGACCTAAACGGCACCGACTTCACCTGGATCGTCGGCGACTGGCTGACCAACCAGACGACGCCGCCGGAGCTGATGGCCCTTGAACGACGTGAGTGGGGCAACTTTTACGGTTACCTCGTCAACGTCAAGGAACAAGGCAAGGTCATCGCCGAGGGCGAGTCCGCGTGGCCGCAGTTGCAAGCGCGTATCCAACGCGTCAACGAACTGGCCGACGAGCTCAAGACCCTGGAAAAATCCGACATCGGCGCGATCAACGCCGGCCTCGAGCGCATTCGCCTGCACGGTCGCAAACTGGAGCTGGAGGGCAAGCTCGACGCCACCGCACAAGCCGATCTGGAAAGCGAGCGCGCCGAACTCAACGCCCGCTACAAGGACATCGAAGCGCGCCTGGCCGACCTGCACGCGCAGTTCAATCGCGACAGCCTGACGGCCCGCGATGCCAACGGCAAGGAAGTGGAGATCGAAATCGGCAAAGTGGTGCACGCCTACCAGCCAAATGGCATGGGCACGTTCACCAAGATCAGTTTCTACTTCAGCAAGGTCTGGGAATTCCTCAGCGACGACCCTCGTGAAGCCAACACCGAAGGCGGGATCTTCCCGGCGATTTTCGGCACCGTGATGATGACCCTGATCATGGCGATGATCGTCACTCCGTTCGGCGTGCTGGCGGCGGTGTATCTGCGTGAATATGCCCGCCAGGGGCCGATGACCCGCTTGATCCGCATTGCCGTGAACAACCTGGCGGGTGTTCCGGCCATCGTCTACGGCGTGTTCGGCCTGGGCTTCTTCGTCTACGTGCTGGGCGGCTCGGTTGACCGGCTGTTCTTTCCCGAAGCCTTGCCTGCGCCGACTTTCGGCACCCCCGGCTTGCTCTGGGCGTCCCTGACCCTGGCGCTGCTGGCGGTGCCGGTGGTAATCGTCGCCACCGAGGAAGGCCTGGCGCGAATCCCGCGAACCGTTCGCGAGGGTTCCCTGGCTCTTGGCGCGACCAAGGCCGAGACTCTGTGGAAAATCGTCCTGCCGATGGCGAGCCCGGCGATGATGACCGGCATGATCCTCGCCGTGGCCCGCGCCGCCGGCGAAGTAGCGCCGTTGATGCTGGTGGGCGTGGTGAAACTGGCCCCGTCGCTGCCGCTGGACGGCAACTACCCGTACCTGCACCTGGACCAGAAGATCATGCACCTGGGCTTCCATATCTACGACGTTGGCTTCCAGAGCCCGAACGTTGAAGCGGCGCGACCGCTGGTGTACGCCACGGCGCTGTTGCTGGTGCTGGTGATCGCCACCTTGAACCTGTCGGCGGTGTGGATCCGTAATCACCTGCGCGAGAAATACAAAGCGTTGGATAGCTAAAAGCATTAGCCACAAGCGGCAAGCTGCAGGCCGCTTTTGCTCAAAACTTGCAGCTTGCAGCTAAAAGCTTGCAGCTACGAACGGAGTGAGACCATGCAACACGAAGCACATACACACGGCATCAACATGTCGGCCCTGGGCCGCGACAAGCAGAGCCTGAACCTGGCTTCGGAAACCGTCGCCATCGAAGTGCCCGGCTTGAACCTGTTCTACGGCCAGAAGCAGGCGCTGTATGACGTCAGCCTGAACATACCGAAACAGCGCGTTACCGCGTTCATCGGCCCGTCGGGCTGCGGCAAGTCGACGTTGCTGCGGACCTTCAACCGCATGAATGACTTGGTGGACGGTTGCCGCGTCGAAGGCGAAATCAATCTCTACGGCAACAACATCTACCGCAAGGGCGAGGACGTTGCCGAGCTGCGTCGCCGCGTGGGCATGGTGTTCCAGAAGCCCAACCCGTTCCCGAAGACCATCTATGAGAACGTGGTCTACGGCCTGCGCATCCAGGGCATCAACAAAAAACGCGTGCTCGATGAAGCCGTGGAATGGGCGCTCAAGGGCGCGGCGCTGTGGGATGAGGTCAAGGACCGCCTGCATGAGTCGGCCCTGGGCCTGTCCGGCGGCCAGCAACAACGTCTGGTGATTGCCCGTACCATCGCCGTGGAACCGGAAGTGCTGCTGCTCGACGAACCGTGCTCGGCCCTCGATCCGATCTCGACGCTGAAGGTCGAAGAGCTGATCTATGAGCTCAAGTCCAAGTTCACCATCGTCATCGTGACCCACAACATGCAACAGGCGGCTCGGGTATCCGACTACACCGCGTTCATGTACATGGGCAAGCTGGTGGAATTCGGCGACACCGATACCCTGTTTACCAATCCGGCCATGAAGCAGACCGAGGACTACATCACCGGTCGTTACGGCTAGGACGCCGTGGTTGCTCATTGAATCTACGCTGCGGTCCGCCGCACCTTACCGGACGCTCCAAGGACGCCAAAGATGATTAGTAAAGAAGGCCTCACCCACCACATTTCCGCGCAGTTCAACGCCGAGCTGGAAGAGGTGCGCAGCCACCTGCTGGCCATGGGCGGGCTGGTGGAAAAACAGGTCAATGACGCGGTGACCGCGCTGATCGAGGCCGATTCCGGCCTGGCCCAGCAAGTGCGCGAGATCGACGACCAGATCAACCAGATGGAACGCAACATCGACGAAGAGTGCCTGCGCATCCTGGCCCGTCGTCAACCG
The DNA here is from genome assembly GCF_014268685.1 of Pseudomonas sp. SWRI92. Lineage (NCBI taxonomy): Bacteria > Pseudomonadati > Pseudomonadota > Gammaproteobacteria > Pseudomonadales > Pseudomonadaceae > Pseudomonas > Pseudomonas sp. SWRI92. The sequence goes on along the minus strand of NZ_JABWQY010000002.1, from coordinate 63,177 downwards.
GCGGCGTCCGACCTGCGCCTGATCATCAGCATCTCCAAGTCGGTGATCGACCTGGAGCGGATCGGCGACGAAGCCACCAAGATTGCCCGTCGGGCCATCCAGTTGTGCGAAGAAGGCGAAGCGCCACGCGGTTACGTCGAAGTCCGCCATATCGGTGACCAGGTGCGCAACATGGTCCGCGATGCGCTGGATGCCTTCGCCCGTTTCGACGCCGACCTTGCGTTGTCGGTGGCCCAGTACGACAAGATCATCGACCGCGAATACAAGACTGCCCTGCGCGAGCTGGCGACCTACATGATGGAAGACCCGCGCTCCATCTCCCGGGTACTGAGCATCATCTGGGTGCTGCGTTCCCTGGAGCGTATCGGCGATCATGCGCGCAACATCTCGGAACTGGTGATCTACCTGGTGCGTGGCACCGACGTGCGGCATATGGGGCTCAAGCGGATGAAGGAGGAAGTTGAAGGCACCCCGTCCGAAACCGCTAATGTTCCCGGTGAAACTGACGATAAGTAAGATTGCCAAGAAAAGCGCCCGGCCTTTTGGTCGGGCTTTTTTTTGCGGTTTTTTTAATCAAAAGCAGCACCCCGCGAACGAAAAGTCCCGGCGTGACTGAAGGTTTTTGGCAATATGCCATCAGTAAAGCGGTATGCTTGCCGGGATTTTTTAGAGGTGTATCTGGATGAGTAAGGTCAGTGTGTTGGTCGTGGACGATGCTTCGTTCATTCGTGATTTGGTGAAGAAGTGCCTGCGCAACTACTTCCCAGGCATCCGCATCGAAGACGCGGTGAACGGCAAGAAAGCCCAGGCCCTGCTGGCCCGTGAAGCGTTTGACTTGGTGCTGTGCGACTGGGAAATGCCGGAGATGTCCGGCCTGGAACTGTTGACCTGGTGCCGCCAGCAAGACAACCTCAAGGGCATGCCGTTCGTCATGGTGACCAGCCGTGGCGACAAGGAAAACGTGGTCCAGGCGATCCAGGCCGGCGTTTCCGGCTATGTCAGCAAGCCCTTCACCAACGAGCAACTTCTCACCAAGGTCAAACAGGTGATGCACAAGGCCGGCAAGCTCGAGACCTTGATGAACAGCGCCCCGACCAAGATGAATTCAGCCTTCGGCAATGATTCCCTCAGCGCCCTGACGGGTGGCAAGCCTCCGGTTGCGGCCGTTGCGTCGGCGCCTGCGGTGAATCCTTTTGCCAAGCCAGCCGCCGCCCCGGCTCCCGCAGCCGCTCCGGCCCGTGGTTTGCTCAACAGCCCACCCGTCAAGGCACCGGCCGCCGCCGCTTCGACGACCAACCGTGGCCAAGGCCAGTTGCGCCTGTCCAGCGGCACCCAGCAATGCGTGATCAAGGCCCTGAGCCTCAAGGAAGCGCTGTTGGTGGTCAAACGCACCGACACCCTGCCACAGGTGCTTGAAAGCGCCGTGCTGGACATGGAGCAGGGCGACAACGCCGAAACCGCTCGCCTGAACGGTTACCTGCACGCCATCGTCGCCCACGAACAAACCCCCGACAGCGAGTGGCTGCAACTGACCTTCCGCTTCGTCGACAAAGACCCGCAGAAACTCGACTACATCTCCCGCCTGATCGCCCGCGGCACCGCGCAGAAGCACTTCGTTCCGGGCGCCTGATCCGGCAGCGCAGATCGTTCCCATGCTCCGCGTGGGAGCGTCCTTGGCGGCATTCCCACGCAGAGCGTGGGAACAATCACCAACGGTCATCTGGCCGCTCGGCCGTCCAATTTGAAACATCTGTCGACTACGCTGGTCCATCCCAGCTGCTAGTCTGCGTTGCAGGCCCTCATTTCGACAGAATTCTTGCCCATGCTCGTGCCGTTGCTGTTCGCCTGTGGTCTCGTCCTGGCCGTCACCCCGGCCCTGGCCATGACTATCTATAAATCCACCGATGCCAATGGCGTGGTCTCCTACAGCGACCGCCCCAGCAAAGGCTCCCAGGTGTTCGTGTTCCGTGATCGCATGGTCGAGCGCCTGGAGCGGCAGGTGTTTCTCGACATCAAAAAGCAAAAGGGCGCGGACACGGTGTATGTGCGTAACGACCTGTATGCGCCGGTGGAGATCGAATTGAGTTTCGCCGGGCTGCGCAATGTCAGCGGTGCTCCGAGCCGGCCGATTCGCCGTGTGTTGCCGGCGCGCAGCAACCTGCGCCTGGCGCTGCTGACGGCCACTCGGCCCGGAAGGCCGCTGGTGTATACCCCAAGGTTCGAATATTCCCTGGGCGACCCGGCAGGCGCGGCGCAGGCGTATCGCTACCCGTTGCCTTGGCGAGGCGGGCCGTTTCGACTGAGCCAGGGCGCCAACGGCCAATACAGTCACTACGGGCCGAAGAACCGCTACGCCATGGACATCGCCATGCCCGAGGGCACGCCGATCATCGCGGCGCGGGGCGGCGTGGTGGTCAAGACCGAAAACGAGCAGACCGGGCGCGGCACCGACCCGTCCGGCAACTTCGTGCGCGTGCTGCACGATGACGGGACCATGGGCGTCTACCTGCACTTGCAAAAGGGGTCGGTGGGCGTACGAGAAGGGCAACGGGTGTCGGTGGGCACGCCATTGGCTTTATCGGGCAACACCGGCAACAGCTCCGGCCCGCACCTGCACTTCGTGGTGCAGCGCAATACCGGGCTGGGACTGGTGTCGATTCCCTACCAATTCAACCAACCGGTGGGCGACTTGCCCAACTTTGCGGTGGGCAAGCAATAGCGCCACAAGGGGGGCGCCGGGCCGGTCAATCGAGCATCAACACCTTCGCCAAAATGATCTTCGGCCCTTTCATCTTCTTGATGATGATCCGCAGGCCTTCGACTTCCAGCACTTCTTCCTCTTCCGGCACCCGTTTCAGGGTTTCGTAGACCAACCCTGCCAGGGTTTCCGCCTCGATGTGATCCAGGTCGATTCCAAGCAGACGCTCGACCTTGAACAACGGCGTGTCGCCGCGTACCAGCAGCTTGCCCGGCTGATAGGCGAGGATGCCGCGCTCGGCCTTGCGGTGTTCGTCCTGGATATCGCCCACCAGCACTTCCAGTACGTCTTCCATGGTCAGGTAGCCGATGATGTTGCCGTCGGCTTCCTCGACCACGGCGAAATGCGAGCCGCCCTTGCGGAACTGCTCCAGCAATTGCGACAGCGGCATGTGCCGCGACACGCGTTCCAGCGGCCGGGTCAGTTCGGCCAGGTTGAACGACTCGGGAATGTGATCCAGGGCCGCCAGTTCCAGCAGCAGGTCCTTGATGTGCAGCAGGCCGACGAACTCCTGGCGCTCGCTGTCGTACACCGGATAACGGCTGAACTTGTGGCGACGGAACATCGCCAGGATTTCCTTGAGCGGTGCGTTGAACTCCAGCGTCACCAGGTCTTCCCGGGAGTTGGCCCAGTCCACGACTTCCAGTTCGCCCATTTCCACGGCGGAGGCGAGTACGCGCATGCCTTGGTCGCTCGGGTCCTGGCCACGGCTGGAGTGCAGGATCAGCTTCAGCTCCTCGCGACTGTAATGGTGTTCGTGATGCGGGCCGGGCTCGCCTTGGCCGGCGATGCGCAGGATGGCGTTGGCGCTGGCGTTGAGCAGGTAGATTGCCGGGTACATCGCCCAGTAGAACAGGTACAGCGGCACAGCCGTCCACAGCGACAGCAGCTCGGGTTTGCGGATCGCCCATGACTTGGGCGCCAGTTCACCGACCACGATGTGCAAATAGGAAATGATGAAGAACGCGGTGAAGAACGACACACCCTTGATCACTTCCGGCGACTGGACGCCGACCGCGCCCAACAACGGCTCGAGAATGTGTGCGAACGCCGGTTCGCCGACCCAGCCCAGGCCCAGCGAAGCCAGGGTGATACCCAGTTGGCAGGCTGACAGGTAGGCATCTAGCTGGCTATGGACGGTGCGCAGGATGTGCCCGCGCCAGCCGTTCTGCTCAGCGATGGCCTCGACCCGGGTCGAGCGCAGCTTGACCATGGCGAATTCAGCCGCAACGAAAAATCCGTTGAGCAGGACCAGGATCAGAGCAAAAAGAATCATGCCGAATTCGGCGAAGAGTGTAGCGAGGGACAAGCCAGGGGAAGGGTCCATGATGGAGTTTTGCAGGTTCCGTATGTTCGTATGAGTGAAAATCAGTGCCTGAAAAGGCAGGCACAAGTCAGCCAATGTAGCGGCTGACCCGGCGATTGCCTAGTGGGGAGCGCTGGCCGGTGTCACTCGTCGTGGCTGGGGAGGCGTCCGCGAACCACCTGCGCCGGGGCGAAGTGGCAGGTAAACGTGCTGCCATGGCCCGGCACGCTGCTGATTTCCATGCGTGCGCGATGACGCAGCAAGACGTGTTTGACGATCGCCAGCCCCAGCCCGGTGCCCCCGGTGTTGGAGTTGCGGCTGGAATCGACCCGGTAGAATCGTTCGGTCAGGCGCGGCAGATGCTTGCTGTCGATGCCGATGCCTGAGTCGCGCACGCTCAGGTGCGCGCCTTGTTCATCGCCCCACCAGCGGACCTGGATTCGCCCCTGTTCCGGCGTGTATTTGACTGCGTTGAACACGAGGTTGGAAAAAGCGCTGCGCAATTCCGCCTCGCTGCCCTTGAGCTGCACGGTCGGGTCGGCTTCCAGGGTGATAGCCTGCTGCTTGGGGCCGGATAACTCCTGCGCGTCCTCCACAATGATTTGCAGCAACTCCTCGATGGCCACGGGCTGGTTGTCCGACGGGTAATCGGTGGCTTCCAGCTTCGCCAGCAGCAGCAAGTCGTTGAGCAAGGTCTGCATGCGCCCGCCTTGCTGCTGCATTTGTTGCAGTGCGCGGCTCCAGCGTGGGTTCACCTCCTCGACGTTATCGAGCAGGGTTTCCAGATAACCGCAGATCACCGTCAACGGCGTGCGCAGCTCATGGGACACGTTGGCAATAAAGTCCTTACGCATCTGTTCCAACTGATGAATGCGCGTCACGTCCCGCACCAGCATCAAATGCTCGTTGTTGCCGTAGCGGGTGATATACAGCTGGATGCGCAGGCGATCGTTGGTCGGCGAGGGAATTTCCAACGGCTCGGCGTAGTTGTCCTGTTCGAAGTATTCCTTGAAGCGTGGATGACGCACCAGGTTGGTCACTGGCTGGCCGCTGTCCTGTGGTGTCTTGAGGCCCAGCAGGGTTTCGGCGGCGCGGTTCCACCATTCCAGGTTGCCGTCGCTGTCGAGCATGATCACCGCGTCTTTCAGCGCGGCTGTAGATTCCTGGACGCGGTCGATCACCGCTTGCAGGCGCCCGCGCACGCGTTGGTCGCGCCGTTGCAGGTGATAGATGCTGTCGAACACTTCGCCCCACAGGCCGTAGCCGTCGGGCGGGGCCTCGTCGGGCTGGTGCAGGCGCAGCCACTCGTGCAGGCGCAGCAACTGCTTGAGGGTCCAGGCCAGGTAAAGCGCCAGGCCCACGGCCAGGCTCCAGCCGTAATAACCTGTGATCAGGCCGATCAACAGGCAACCGGTCACCAGCAACAACATGTGGCGGATCAGGGTGCCATGCCAGTTTTGATTCACGTGAACGCGCGTCCTTGTCAGCTTGTCGGGCGGTAAGGGCTCGGATCAGGCCTTTGTCGAAAAACGATAACCGGTGCCACGCACGGTTTGTACCAGATTCTCGTAGGCCTCGCCGAGGGCTTTGCGCAGCCGTCGGATGTGTACGTCCACGGTGCGCTCCTCGACATACACATTGCCGCCCCAAACCTGGTCCAGCAGTTGGCCGCGGGTGTAGGCGCGCTCCTGGTGGGTCATGAAGAATTGCAGCAGGCGGTATTCGGTCGGGCCCATCTCGGCGGGCTTGCCGTCGATGGTCACGCGGTGGCTGATCGGGTCGAGCAGCAGGCCACCGACTTCGATCGGCGCTTCGCCATCGGTCGGACCGGCACGCCGCAGCACGGCCTTGAGGCGCGCCACCAGCTCACGTGGGGAAAAAGGTTTGGTGATGTAATCGTCGGCGCCGACTTCAAGACCCTGGATCTTGTTGTCCTCTTCACCCTTGGCGGTGAGCATGATGATCGGGATATCACCGGTCAGCTCATCACGCTTGAGGCGCCGCGCCAGCTCGATGCCAGACGTGCCGGGAAGCATCCAGTCCAGCAAGATCAGGTCGGGCTTGCGGTCGACGATGATGGCGTGGGCCTGTTGAGAGTTTTCTGCTTCCATGCAGTCATAGCCGGCCATCTCCAACGCAACGGCAATCATCTCGCGGATGGGCGCCTCGTCGTCGACGATCAGAATGCTCCTGCCAACCATGGGGTAATCCTCTTGTCATTTAACTGTCTTGCGCCGCATTAGATAACGGAATTATTGCAGTCGTGTGACAGTTATTTCCTTGAGCGGCAGCGAAGGGGATCCTGGTCTACGCTTTTCAGTCCGAATCCTGACAACCACAAAGGAAGGTTTCCATGGCTTATTACACTCAATCCATCAAGGCGCTGGGGCTGGTGGCTGCGCTGATGTTGCCGGCGGTGGCGCTTGCGGCTGGCGAACCGGCAATGGTCAAGGGTGACGTGCTGGTCGATCACAAGGGCATGACCCTGTACACCTATGACAAGGACGACGACAGCAAATCAATGTGCAACGACAAATGCGCCGAGAATTGGCCACCGCTCAAGGCCGAAAGCACCGCCACTCCGTCAGGGGAATGGACCGTGATCACTCGCGACGACGGGGCCTCGCAGTGGGCCTATGACGGCGACCCGCTGTACACCTTCGTCGGCGACAAGAAGGCCGGCGACAAGACGGGCGACGGCAAGGGTGGCGTCTGGAAAATAGCCAAGCCCTGACTGGTCCGAACCGCTTTCGTGGCGAGGGAGCAAGCTCCCTCGCCACAGGTTCAGCGTGCGCCGAGTTGGCGTGATTCAGCGCAACCCGTAATCCAGCACAATCCCGACGAAAATCGCCAATCCGGCCCAATGGTTGTGCAAAAAAGCCTTGAAGCAGCGCATCCGGTCCTTGCCACGGGTGTACCAGAACTCCCAGGCAAAGCAGGCGGCAGCGGCCACCAGGCCCAGATGGAACCAGCCGCCCAGCTTGAATTGAGACCCAGCCAGCAACAGACAGCCGAGCGCCAGGCCTTGCAGCGTCAGAATGATCGCCCGGTCGGCATCGCCAAACAGGATGGCCGTGGACTTCACGCCGATCTTCAGGTCATCGTCCCGGTCGGTCATTGCGTAGTACGTGTCGTAGCCCACCGTCCACAGCAGGTTGGCGATGTACAGCAACCACGCGGCGGCCGGCAGATGGCCGGTTTCGGCGGTGAACGCCATCGGCATGCCCCAGGAAAACGCCGCGCCCAAAACCACTTGCGGGTAATAGGTGTAGCGCTTCATGAACGGATAACTGAACGCCAGCGCCAAGCCGCCCAAGGACAGCAGAATCGTCGGCGCATTGGTGCACAGCACCAGCAGGAAGCTCACGCCCATCAGCACCGCGAAGAACACCAGCGCTTCTTTGGAACTGATCTTGCCGCTCACCAGCGGACGCTGTTCGGTGCGTTTGACGTGGCCGTCCACCTTGCGGTCGGCCCAGTCGTTGATCACGCAACCGCCGGCGCGGGTCAGCACCACGCCGAGCACGAAAATCACGATGTTGGCCAGGGAAGGGGAGCCTTCGCCGGCAATCCACAACGCCCACAACGTTGGCCACAGCAGCAGATAGATGCCGATGGGCTTGTCCATGCGGGTCAGTTGCACGAAGTCCCAGGCCCGCGGGTTCAGGCGGTTCAAGGATTTGAGCAATTGCACGTACATCAGCAGTTCTCCGAATAGGCGCGCGCAACGGTCCACAGGCGCGGCAGGAAAATTTCCGCCACCAGCACGCTCAGCGTACCGCGATCGAAACGCGAGCGACGGCCCCACAGCGCGCTGGCGCGAACCTCGGGCGGCAACCATTCGCTGGGGTAGTGACACACCTCGATAGCCCGGCGCTGAAACGCCTGGTCGCAAAACAGCAGCTCGCCGAGGGAGCGGCTACCGAGTTCGTCCATTTGCAAACCGTCGCCCTGCAAGGCGCTGCGCGCCGCCACGCTACGGGCGAATACCCAAGGCTCGCCGTGGCCGCGCAGGTACACCTCGCGCACCCAACCCTCGCTGCCCTCGGCCAGATCCAGCGCGGCACATTCGTCGGCGCGCAACGGCTGCCAGCCCTCGAACAACGGCGTCACGCTGAAATGCTCGTCCGACAGGCCGGTCAGGCGTCGGGTCAGGGATCCGTCGTCGAACAGCCAGTCCAGCACGCAGGCATCTGGACGGGGCGACAGCAGGTGCTGGGGCAGCCATTGGAGTGTAGGAAATATAGAATTCGTCGGCGGCACAGAGGTCTTGATTGGCAGCAAATGAGGCCGCGAGCTTACCATGTCGGTCGGTGATTTTGCCTGAGCGAACCCGCCGCCGCGCGGATCCTGCTTGCATCTGTTGCGAACGATCAGTACAAAACCGCCCTGAGCCGGAAAATACCGGCCAAGGCCTGACATCTTGAGGAAGTATTGGAATGAAGAAGTGGCAATGTATCGTCTGCGGCCTGATCTATAACGAAGCTGACGGCTGGCCGGACGATGGCATCGCGCCCGGCACTCTGTGGCAAGACGTACCAGAAGATTGGCTGTGCCCGGACTGCGGCGTCGGCAAAATGGATTTCGAAATGATCGAAATCAACTGATCGTTTCTCAAGTGGAGAGCAACATGAGCGCACCTGTCGTCATCGTCGGTACCGGCCTGGCTGGCTACAACCTGGCCCGTGAGTTTCGCAAGCTCGACAGCGAAACCCCGTTGCTGCTGATTACCGCGGACGATGGTCGTTCCTACTCCAAGCCGATGCTCTCCACGGGCTTTGGCAAGAACAAAGACGCCGACGGCCTGAGCATGGCCGAGCCAGGCGCCATGGCCGAGCAGCTCAAGGCTGAGGTTCGCACCCACACGCGCATCAGCGGCATCGACCCGGGCCACAAGCGCCTGTGGATCGGCGAAGAAGCGGTGAGTTATCGCGACCTGGTCCTGGCCTGGGGCGCCGAAACCGTGCGCGTGCCCGTACAGGGCGACGCGGCGGACTTGATCTTCCCCATCAACGACCTCGAAGACTACGCCCGCTTTCGGGCCGCCGCCGCTGGCAAGCGCCGGGTGCTACTGCTCGGCGCCGGCCTGATCGGCTGCGAATTCGCCAACGACCTGATCCTGGGCGGCTACGAAGTGCAGCTGGTAGCGCCATGCGAGCAAGTCATGCCGACGCTGTTGCACCCAGCCGCCGCCGCAGCGGTACAGGCCGGACTGGAAAGCCTTGGCGCGCGTTTCTACCTGGGGCCGGTGCTCAATCGCCTGCAACGGGTGGCCGACGGATTGGAGGCGCACCTGTCGGACGGCCAAGTGATCGCCTGCGATCTCGTGGTCTCGGCCATCGGCCTGCGCCCACGCATCGACCTGGCGGCGGCCGCCGGGCTGGTGATCAATCGCGGCGTGGTGGTTGATCGTCACCTGAAAACGTCTCACGCCAATATCTACGCCCTGGGCGACTGCGCCGAAGTCGATGGCCTGAACCTGCTCTACGTCATGCCCCTGATGAGCTGCGCTCGCGCCCTGGCCCAAACCCTGACCGGCAACCCGACGGCCGTCAGCTACGGCGCCATGCCGATTACCGTGAAGACGCCGGTGTGCCCGCTGGTGGTTTCTCCGCCGCCACGGGGCAGCGAAGGCGTGTGGAGCGTCGAAGGGCAGGGCGCCGACATCAAGGTCTTGTGCCGCGACGCCCAAGGCAACCTGCTGGGTTATGCCCTGACGGGCGCGGCAGTAATGGAGAAACTGGCGCTGAACAAGCAGCTTCCGGCCCTGCTGGCGTAAATGCCGGTCGTTCTGTCGGGTATACCCTGCTTTTGACGCGACAAAGGCCCGCCGGACACTGGCGCCGGTTGCGGCCCCGTGCCATCCTCACTCCCGTCTGCCGCAGAGTAGAGCCTGCGGCGCCTTAGGGGCTGTTCCGAAGAGAACAGCACGGACATAACAACAAAAAAACCGTCAAAGGGGCTTCATTCATGCGTAAACCAGAACTCGCTGCCGCTATCGCGGAAAAAGCGGACCTCACCAAAGAACAAGCCAACCGCGTCCTCAACGCCGTCCTCGAAGAAATCACCGGCGCCCTGCACCGCAAAGACAGCGTCACGCTCGTCGGCTTCGGCACCTTCCTGCAACGCCACCGCGGCGCCCGCACCGGCAAGAACCCACAAACCGGCGAGCCAGTGAAGATCAAGGCCAGCAACACCGTTGCGTTCAAGCCAGGCAAGTCGTTGAAGGACAGCGTTAACCCGTAATTGCGGCGAGTACCTCGGTCGAGGGAAGAAAGCGGCGACAAAAAAGAGCACATCGACGAGTCGGGGTGCTCTTTTTTTATGGCCAATGTCACGGTTCCGGCCAGTCATATTATTGCCCGATAGACTTTGAGGGTTTCGGCTGTTGATTTCCGAGCCCCCCGCACGAACTGTGCTGGTCTGCTAGGGCTGCTGCTCGTCAAGCAGTGATCGCGCTACTTCCTCGATGTAATCAAACACTTCTGTCGGAACCGAATACTGATACTGCTTGCGACGATTGTTTGAAACAGTGCCGTTATTAGTCAGACACATCATTATGAGGTTCGCGAGATCGCTTCCACGAACGTCATAAGCCGCGTTAACCGCATGAACGATTCGGTCGTAGTTTTCAAGGAAAACTGTCTCCTCGCGAAGCTCGACTTCGATGGCTCGCTTCGCCATCTCTAAGGTGAAACGGACACCGGGCGTGGCATCCCAGAAGCGGTAGATGGTCGAATCCCCGGTAAATTCGAATGTGAATCGACCATGGTCGATCCACCGAACATCCCAAAACTCTCGAGCCGGTCGGGAGAATTGCTCCAGCGTTTGCAGATACTGTCTTTCTTCACGTTTCATTGCCACAGAAACGGGTAGGAGTAGTCCGTTTTCCAGGGCGTCGGCGCGGCACAGCGTATGGTGAATCAGGAATCGAGAAAGGCGGCCGTTCCCGTCCATAAACGGATGGATGAAGACGAAGCCGAATGAAATGATGCCTGCGGCTACCAAGGGATCAATACGCGCGGGGGCGTCGTTACCCAACTCCATCAACTGTTCCATCAATTCCCTACAGAGATCGGGCCCAGGTGGGATGTAAGTGACTCCCGCCGCTCCTTGGAGTGGACCCGCCAGATGGTTCTGCGAGTGGCGAAATGCTGCTGCCATGTCGAACGGGTTCGAAATCGTCGCGTTTTGAAGGTGAACCAGATATTCCTCGCTCAGTGGAATACCTTCGTGGGCCTGTCGCAGCAGTTGAATGAACTTGCGCGCCTTGTCCTCGCTTGGCGACTCTTTCTCTATGGCAAAGGAATCCTTGGTTTCGTGTAGATACGCCCAGTTGATGGTTCGATCCATCATCTCAGACGGCAAGCTTTGGATGAACTTCTGAGCGCGAGCCAGGATGTCATGCTCCAAGAGGGCAACAATCTCTGGGGTACGCTCAACTGTAGCGCAATAGGCTAGCGTCCCAATACCGTTGAACTCCACCCGCCAGCGAGAGTTACGCTCCCCGGGCATCGTCACGTAAAGCTGCGGATCGAACAATGGAACGAATGTCCCGCGGACCGGCATATGTTGCCTCAGATCTTCACCCGTGAAGGCTTCACGCAGGAAGCAGGCTTTGCGGATGTAAATGCCATTTGGGGCTTTTTGGAGCTCAGCCTCCAGGGCCGCAGCGGGAATCTGGGGAAGAGTTTGGGCCAATATGGCGAGATTGATCCCCTCGTGCTTAAGCGCGAAAAGCAAATGGCCAAGGAGGTCATCTGGTAAGGGGGCTGTATTGGGTGGTATAGCCAATGTCTCTCCGATCCGTTTTATCCTGGTGACTGGCTGTACCTTTGCCGGTCGGCGCAGCGGGAAGACTGATAGCTTTAAAGATTCCCGAAGCCAGGCGTATCCAACAAAGTTCATGGCGCAAATCCTTTATTTGTAACCCCTGGGTTCAGAATTATTTGAGCAGGCTTAGAAAATCTTGATTTAGCGTAAGTATGCGGTTTTTTTCTTAACTCATCAGCATCCCGGATGGAAGGAATGTTGCGAGCCTTGAGAGACGGCATGAAAACAGCCATGGAGGCCTGTTTCCATGCCTCCAAGCCTCCAATCACTAGCGCGGATCGACGTTGTTCAACACTCGGTTCGCCAGTAACGAACTCAGCTCGATCAGTTGCTGGATGCCTAGGAGGAAGTGGCGGTGCGCGCCATCCAGGTCGAAGGCCAGGGTGCTGACCATCGCGTCAGCGGAGGCCAGGGTTTCGCTGAGGTTAGCCAGCAGGCATTCGTTGTCCATGTCTTTTACGACGGTGAACAGCTGGCCGGGTTGAGGGGGTCCTTCGGGCTTTTCCGGTTTGGGCGCCAGGTAATAATCCAGCGCGCGCTTGGCGGCTTCGTCGAGTTTCTTGGCGTTGAGGCCGTCGAGGTACGGAGAGTTGGGATCTGCTTCTGGAGGATTCGGAGTTATTTTGAACATCGTTACGCTACCTCTGATTTAGTAGGCCGCAACCGTCTCGCTACTAAACGAAAGGAGGCAGCTGTGCGCAAGTTAGTAGACCGGTAGAGGCAACGGAACCCGGCGCGCCCGAAGGCGCCTTGCGCACAACCACCATCGAGTGCAGGCAATGCCTGACTGATGAGACTCATGCAGCCGTTGCTATTACCGGGCTACTAAACCCGACCACTGATGGGCAGTGGCAGGAAGACGATAGGCCCCGGGGGCAAGGCGCACAAGCCGGCGGATTCTGGCGTAGTTGTAGGCAAAGGCGCAAGGATGCGTAGCTTGGCGGAATAGGGAGACTCAGGATGAATTTTGTTCTGACGGATGTCCCCGATTCGTGGCGAGGGAGCTTGCTCCCGCTCGGCGGCGCAGCCGTCGTAGGCCGGTTGATGCGGTTTGTCTGTAGGAACGCGCCGGGCCTTTTTGGGGCGGCTTTGCCACCCAGCGGGAGCAAGCTCCCTCGCCACGGATCGGGGGCGGCTGGTGGAACTCGGGCGGCAAAATTGAGACCGGCGTCATGGCCTCGAAAACGGCCTCTTCAGGCACCTTGATTGTTACCATCCATTGCTTGAAGATCTGCCGCTCGTTCAAGCCTCCCTCTTGCCTGGAAAACGACCCGGATCATGACGCTCTATCGCCTCCACGAAGCCGATCTCGACATCCCTGACACCTGGCAGGACCAGAGCATCAACATCTTCAAGTTGCCAGCCGTCGGCGGCGCCAAGGAAGCCAGTTTCGTCATCAGTCGCGACCCGAGCCGAGGCGATACGCCGTTCAACGATTATGTCGATCAACAACTGGCGAGTGCCGAGCAGCAACTGCCTGGGTTCAAGCTGATCAAGCGTTGGGATTTTTTCCTCCACGAACATGCCGCCGTGCTGCTCGATTACACCTGGCAGCGCGAAGGGCGCGAGTTGATGCTGCGCCAAGTGTTCATCGATCGCCAACCCATAGGGCTGATCACCACGTTGACCACGACGCCGGGTGATCTGGTGCACCACGAACCCGCCTGGAAAGCCGCCATGCATTCCTTCAAGGTTTTGTCCGCGACCGCCTGATCAATCTCCGGAAGACCCTAACGCAATGGATATGCTGGCCGCTGCGCGCCTCGGCGACGAAATAGCCCACGGTTTCGGTGTCGCCGCGATGGTGGCGGGCGCCGTTGCCGGTGCGTTGATCGGCGCGGCGGTGGTAGCGGCCACGGTCGCGACCGGGGGCGTGGCGCTGGCGATCATGGCGGGCTCGATTGCCGCCGGCGGCTTGTCGATGTTCCAGATACTCAAAGGCCTGAACACCATATTCAACTTGCCCGAGCCCACGACGGGCGCGTTGATAATGGGCAGCCTCAACGTCCACATCAACCGGCGCAACGCCATGCGCGCCGGTGTCGACGTGTCGGCGGGGTGTACGGGCCTGCCGATGAACCATCCGATCTGGCCGTTCCCGGTGCTGATCGCCGAGGGCAGCGCCACCGTCTATATCAACGGCAAGCCAGCGGCGCGCTTGCAGAGCAAAATGGTCTGCGGCGCTCACATCAAGACCGGCAGCCCCAATACGTTTATTGGCGGGCCGACGATCTCGGTTGCGTTTGTCCTCGACATCGAAGGGTGGCTGCACACCGGCCTCGAAGCCTTGGGGCTGGTGGCCATGGGCGCGGCGGCCGTACTGGCGGCGATGGCCGGCGCGGCGGCGTTTGCAGGCTTCGTGGTGATTGGCGGCGCCATGATGGGCGGCATGGCCTTGCTGGGCGATTTGGGTGATCGCCTCGGGCCGGGTTATCGCGACTTGCTCCAAGGCATCGCGGGTATGGCCCTGCTGGGGCTGGGGCCGAAGATGGCCCGCCTCGGCGCAGCGCCCAAACCTCGCGTCGCGGCGTACAAGCCGGGCACCACCGACGCCGATATCATGGCGATTCCCAAGGGCAGTCGGCCGCCGCCGAGCGACTACCTTGAAGGCCCGTATATCGACAAGCACCTCAAGACCTTCGAGGACGAGGGCGGCAGTTTCCTCTTCACCGCCGACGACATCGCCAACCCGAAATATGGTTCGTTCAACCCGAACAAATTCGTCATGGCAAAATCCGACCTCAGCGCCGTGGTGACCGAATACAAGAAAACCGGTGACGTTTCGGTGCTGGAGTCAGCCCTGGGGTACGATCCGGGGTCGCTGGTCGGCAAGGACATCTACATGATGAGCCTGGACAAACCCAAGGTGCTGATGCCTACCGGTAACGAAGGCGGCGTGAACTCGCTCTGGCGCCCCGGTGGCCTGACCCATCCGGGCGGCATGCGCGAAGCGGTGCTGGACAACGTACCGATCTTCCACGGCAATGACATCAACGCACTGATGAAGGCCCAAGACGTTGTGAGAATCCCATGAGTAATCCGCAAGACAACGTGCTGCTGTTGGCGCTGGCCAATGACGAGTTGGACAAATTCCTGGTGGGCGAGCCGTTCTACTTTCTCGAAGCCAAGACTGACAACGACGAGCCACAAAACGTCGTGGCCGCGTTCGACCAACTGATCATGCCGCACTGGCGCCAGACCCACGACGCGACGTTTCCCCCGCGTTTCGTGGCAGCCCTGCTGACGATGCTGGCGACGTACCCAGACCGCACGCGGGCGATCTACATCGCCGCCGACTGGGTCTGGTATTACCGTTTCTGCCAGGACAAACAGCGCCAGCAGCCGCTCGGCCCGTATGGCGATCTGTTCGACGTGGACATGGGCAGCGTCGCCGTAGCGCTCAAGCGACTGCTGGAAAACCACAAGGCTGAACTGGTCGCCGACACCCGCTGGGCCGGCGCGGCGTGGAACAGCCCGGACGGCATGTGGACGCCGCTGATGCGTTCGGCGGTGATGGTGCGGGACAAGTTGGGTGGGCCGGATTTTGTGCCGGGGAATATTTGACTCGTTGCGTTGCTGTGGTTTGGTTCGCGGTCAAATAATCGAATCAAGATCCAGCGTGTAGGGCTTGCCGATGACATACCCGTGGGCGCCGTTGATCAATTCAGTCTCGGCGTCCGCGGTGGGTGCGATGGCCAGTTGTTCGGCCACGCGGTTCTCAGGATGCGCTTGCCAGCGGGCCAGGTTCTGCGCCAACGGGTCGGGGTTTTCCGACAGGCTTCCGTAAACATCTTTTGGGTTGACCGGCAAGGTACTCAGTGCCGTCAGGCGCGCGTGCGTGGCTTGTACCTTGTCGACTTCGCGACTGAGCGCTTCGATGATCGGTTGGTGGGCGCGCACGTAGGCATCGGGGCGTGCCAATATATGGCGGCGTTCGTTGCGCAACTGCTGGGTCACCTGCGCCAGGGATTGTTCTATGCGCTCATACTCACGCGGTGTCACCAGAGAGCCGCCGGATTCTTGCGCTTCTTGCCAACGGCGCAAGGTCGCCCAGCATGCCGGGACATAGCTGGAAGTCATGAGGTGGTTGCCGGCCTGGAAAAGTTGGGCCAGGACACCCGGACGGTCCGGCAAGCCATGCCTGTGCTGCAAGGCAATCTCACAGGCGGCATGCTGCGTGAGGGTGTCGCATCCTGGCGTCCAAAGGATCGACGACCGCTCCCGACGACTGAACTCCACGGGCAGAAAATGCCGCAAGGTGCCGTGGTGTCCGTAGGGCTCGCCCGTCCAGTTGTAGATGCCCGCCACGAACACCGAGAAGCCGGCCGGTACGTTGACGAACGTCAGTGCCAGGCCTGTGCCATAGACGCTCGTCTTGGTGTCCATCCAACTGCCCGGTACGCTGGGTATCGGGTCGTTGTGATTGACCATGCGGTAGTGCACCAGGGGCTCGGCGTTCTTGACGAAGGAGGCATCGGCGGCGCGAGGGGCGCCGTAGGTGTAGAGCTGGATGTTGAAGCGTTCCGGTCTCAGCCGTAGCATTTCCGCGAGCAGCAAGGCCACTGCGCCGCCCAGGCTATGGCCGCAGATCAATAGCTTCTGGCCGGCATAGAACCGGTCCAGATAATCGGTTACAAAAGCCGTCGATTTTTTGGCTGCCCCATAAAACCCTCGGTGGACCTTACCGAGACCTTCTTCAAATGGGACCTGGAGCGCATCGGCGTCACGCAGGCCATCGGCGAGCATTTGTGCAGTGCCGCGCACCGCAATCAGGATCACTTCATCGTTGTGAGTGATGAAGGCCTGGGTGTCGGTGCTTTCTTCAGTTGCAGTGTCATCGAGAAAATGGATCTTGGCGGGGTGCTCCTGCTTCGTTCCCAATTCCGGATTGTTCACCGGGTAAAGAGCGGGATCGAACGGTACGATTTCCAACCGCTTGGAGTAGGGCACGTCTTCATACAGGGGGTAATAGGGTTTTGTTTGCCCCGGGTCGACCCTCCAGAGTTCCTCGCACTTGGCCAGCGCATCACCGAACCAGTTCCCCACGCTCGGTTGTTCAGGGAAGCTCACCGGCGTGTTTATCGGCGCCGCACCCGGCTGCTGGCCGAAGGGACAATAACTCAAGGTCGCCATGAGCGCCAACTGGTACAGGTTGAGCGCACAGAACTCCGGGTCGCTGGACAGCATGGGCCGCAAGGCCCGCAGCGGGCGTACTTCCAGCACGGTATGTCCTTGAGGCATCAACGCCACGCCAACCGTGCCAAACTCACCCATGAGCTGTGTCGGGCCTTGGTTGGGCGGGTAATGCCGGTAGACCTGCGGCGGCAGGTGGGTGACATGCTTGACCAGGTCGCGTACCTCCACCTGAAAGAACTGACCGGCGCAGGCTTGGGCGGGGCTTTCTCGGGTGCGGGTGGCGTTATCGTTCAGGTAGCGGGTTTTCTCGGCGCGGACTTGGAGTTCGGTGATTTTGAGTGGATAGCTGTCTCTGCCCTGGAGCCCTATGTATAACTGCTCCTGGCCTTGGTATTCATCATCCAAGGTCAAGGCGATCGGTCCGGCGAAGTGATTGTCAACTTTGCCCACGCCCGAGGCATCAAGATTGCCGCGGTACGTTTGCCCTTCCGAATCGGTGACGACATAGGCCAGCCATGCGTAAGGCTCGCCCGCGCCGGATTCATCTACCAATTGAAAGCTGGTCCATTTGCCTGCAACGGGGCAAGCGAAAATACGACTGCTCAGGCGGGACTCCAATTCCGTTTTAGACAGTGTCATGCAATAACTTCCTTATTCGGTACAGCCTGGGTAAATGGTGCATTGCCGTCCATCCGGCATTTGAAAACCGCTGAAGTCCTTGTGATTGCCGAAACAGAAGGCGTACTGATCCTCAAAGTTGTCGCCCATGCAGCGTTTCCAGCCGTTGGGAAACTTGACCCAGGTATCCTTCATGTAGGGTCTTTCATCGTCTGCCAACCTGATCTTCATCCGCACCGTTTTTCCCGGCAGTTGGTCAAGGGTGTACGCCGAAAAAGGCCGATCGTTTCCAACGTCGCCCTGTGGGTTGGTTTTTTTGCAGTCGAGGATCTTTCTGAGGACGCGGGGCCTGCCCGAAGTGCGAAACAGCCACTGGCATTGGCCGCGGAAAGTGCTCTCACCCGCTTCGTTGAAAGAGCCCTTGTATTGCTCTTCCAACTGATCCCGGATCACCACGTTGGCGGAATCTCGACTGGAGTCGAGCCAATGCGGACCATAGATGGAGCTGAGTTCGAGCTCGATACGGCTGACCACCAACGGACAGCCTTTGCGAGTTCTGCGGATAAGGATTTCGGCAGCGGGCGAGTCTTTGCTCTTGAACACCGGTGCTAAGTTGTCCTTCTTCCCGACGGTGCAGGTTTCCCCCGGAGCGGGTACGTAACGCACCGCTGCCTCATAGGCAAAGCCAGGCGGAAGGTCAGCTGTAAACGTAAAAGTATCGGGCGTTCTCTCCGCGCATCCACCCGCCATCGCCAGGCAAAAGCCCAGGCTTGCCATCCGTAAGGTCAGTTTCATAACGGCGCGTTTCCTTGCCAGAAATCCGCCATCAGCCGCACCCGTTCAAAATGCTCCTCGGGGCTTTCTCCGGCGCATACTTGCCATTGCGGCGTCAGGGTTTGAGCTGGCACCTGCAGGCTCTTGACCAATAGAAATGCCAGTTGCTCAGGCGCCAGCCAGTTCCAGGCTTCTGCCTGGTCGAGTGTGGCGCGCAGCCAGGCGTCCGGATCCTGGTGCTCAGCCAGTTTGACGTAGGCGTCCAGGTGCTCTGCCAGCAGGAAACGTCGAGCGTTGACCCGGCGGATTTCACGGGCTTGCTGTTCGGGTGCTGGCACCTGCAACCAAAGCGGCGCCGCCGGCACCGGGTGTATTCCGGGACCCGGGTTATCGACGCGCTCCCAACGAGCACCTTGCCAGTAGCACACGCTGGCCGCCGGCCCGAGATAGGCGGCATGCATCTCGACGGGCAAGTGTTTGAGCGCCCGGGCCAACACGCGAGCGTCCTGGAATCGATACACCGCCTGATCAGGGCGTTGACCAATGATCAACCGCTCACGCCAGTGCTCGACCAGCTTCGGTAGGTGGCCTTTGGGAAGGCTGGCCAGCCACCCCCAATGAGTGGCCGGCCGGCCAAACAGTTCGTTGATGTTTTTATCGTGGGGGTTATCGAAGGTGAAGACGAAGGGCCCGACCTCGCTGAGGTCGGCAAGCGGGGTTTGGCTATAAACGCTCAGGTAACAGTCGAACTGGCTGTTTTTGAGCAGCGCTTGGCGCATCGGCTGTTCGTTCTCTGAATCCAGGACCACACACAAGGCGTGCCCGAGGCGTTGTTGTTCGAACAACCATTGCTGCGGCAGTGAGTCGCTCATACGGTAGTGGTCTCCGTTGTGCAGACGCCCTCGCGACAGGCTTCACACAGGGGGCAAAAATCTGATCCTGCAGCCTTGCTGGCTGTCATGAGGGCGCGTTGAGTGGGGGCGAAGGTGGGTGGCAGGTTCAGCAACGTGGACAAGGGGGCGATCCCCTCCGGGTTGAGCGACGCGGCACGTGCACCCGACAACGGGGCGCCGCCCAACTGGATTTCGCTGCTGCTAAAGATGCCGCCATGACCAATGACGATATGCTCACCCCCGGCACTCAAACTGAGGGTTGCGCCTGCTTCGAGGACCACATGGGCACCCGCCTTGATATGCACTTGCTGGCCGGCCTCAATGGCCAGCGTCTGGTCGGAGTAACTGCGGCGGTTAGTGGTGTGCAGCTGGTCGTTGCCCTTGATCTGGATGATGCGATCAGCAGCGATGGTTCGATGTTCGCTGGCGTGCAGCTCGGAGATGCTGTTTCCCTTGATCGTTTCCCGACGTTCGTTGCCGATCTCCAGTCGGCTGTCATGCTCGATTCTTTGCTCCATGTCGCGCTGGGCTCGGAGGTAAATAAGCTCTTGTCCGGCCCGGTCCTCCAGGTGCAGCTCATTGAAGCCCTTGCCACCAGGGGAACTGCGCGAACGAAACACTGTTCGAGTCTTGTGGGCGGGCAGCGGGTAAGGCGCAGGATTGGCGCTGTTGGTCAGGCATCCGCTGATCAAGGGTTTGTCTGGGTCGCCTTCCATGAACGTCACCAGGACTTCCATGCCCACCCTCGGGATCGTGACCGCGCCGTAGCTGTTACCGGCCCAGTTGGAAGCAACCCGCAGCCAGCAACTGCTGCGGTCATTAACCTGTCCTGCGCGATCCCAAAAGAACCTGACCTTCACGCGACCATACGGGTCGCAATGAATCTCTTCGCCTTCCGGGCCGGTGACGATCGCCGTCTGGCTGCCGGATATCCGTGGCTTTTCATGAAGTCGACGTGGACGAAAAATCGCATCCCATGGCGTGGCGACGAAGCGGTTCCGGTAGCCTTGGTTGCGCGCCCCTGGAGGTTCGGCATCGCCGCCCATGCCTTCCTCAAGCATTTGTGGCTGCCTGCCTTGATGGTGCACTGCAGTCAGCAACCACAGGTCATTCCATTCCTGGCGTGGGTGTTCACTCAGCGTCAGGAAGTGACCGGTCACCAATTCCGGCTGGTCACTCGTGCCCTCGACTTGGCAATAATCGGAGCGATGGCGTTCCAGCGCTCGCCGACTCAGCAACTTGCCGCGCTCTTCCTGGTTAAAGCCGCCGGGGTAATCGTAGGCCTCCAGGTCCGGAAGGATTTTTTCAATGGCTGGCTGGTATTTCTGTTCGAGGGCAATTGTCGCTTTCTGAAAATCGTAATCGCGGCGAGTGACCCGACTGGTTCGGGTTTCCAGCCGTACATTGAAGTGCTGGATCACTGGCTCTTCGCCGACCAAACCGCTGCCTTGCTTATAGGGGGTAGGGCGGCCGAGCCTTGGAAACACGGTCTGGTCATCGCCAAACACCAACTGATGGCCAGACTCACTGTGCTGGAAATGGTAGTGAAGGCCTTCTTCTTCACATAGCCGCGCGATGAAACCCAAGTCTGACTCGTTGTACTGTGCGCAGTACTCGCGTGGTGGATAACTGGAGTTCAACAGGAAGCGGTGTGCATCGCCAAGGATGCCGTGCTCTTTGAGAATCGACGCAATGATCTGCGGAACGCTGGTTTGCTGGAAGATGCGTTGATTGGTGCGGTATTGCAGATAAGCCAACCTGGGAACCAACTGCACGCTGTAGTGGGACAGGCGCTTGCCAGAGTCGCATTGAACTACCCGATGGATCTGCCCATGTATGCCGTGACCCTGATGATCAAAAACAAGGAAGGCTTGTTTATGTAACAGGTGCTCAAGCGTGATGTTTTTTTGTTCACTGACGAGGTCCACATCGAATTGATAAGGGGCGCTGATCGCTTCGTTGCCTTCAAACTTCAATACCTGAAGATCATGCCCAAGGTCCGGTATCTTCAGATGTAAACGCGGTAAATCATTCAGAGGGGGCATGTTTTGTACCTTGCTTCTGCTGGGCTCCTGATCTATTGAAGCAAGCCGCGGGAGGCTTGATGCGCCTCCAGGTGAAAAAAAGAAGGGTATGTAAGAGCGTTCTTTATCGTTGATAGGAAGAAACGATTTGAATCAATTCTATGTTGTGAAGGTATATGCAGGGTTGGCAAAAAATAGTAGCGGTTCTGTGTAAGTTAAAAATTTTTATGACTTTGGCTGTTTTCCAAGTTGGCTTCGTATTTAGAGAAAAGTCCTACATTTTTATTTTCTCAAACGCGGCATGCTTTCCGTCGGACGAAAAGCTGTGGGTAGACGCCTCGTCTGAAAGCGTTGTGGGTGTATTGAGCGAAACTTCCTACAAGTCACAGCGAATTCTACTTCTGGTTCTCGCAATCAACTGAGTCATAACACCCAAGCACCTATTGAAGGCTGTAAATGTCGTACTCCGAAAAACTCTCCGCACGTTATCTGGCGCTCGCCAGGTCTCCGGTCTCTGGCAAGAACTTTGCGGGTGCGGACGTGCGTTTTTCGGATGAATACGAAGCCTTGGAGAGCGAGCTCGGCAAAGCCCAATCGATACATGAAAACAGCCAAGTCGATTGGTTGAAGGTCCTTGAGCAAAGTGAAGCCTTGTTGCGCACCCAGTCGAAAGATTTGCGAGTGGCGGCATGGCTGACGTGGGCGTTATATCAGCGTGAGTCCTTTCTTGGGCTGCTCGCTGGGCTGGGTCTCTTGCGGTATCTCTGTAAGAGCCACTGGCTCGAGCTCCACCCGGTCAAGGTTCGTACCCGCGCAGCCAGCCTCCATTGGCTCGTGCCGCGACTGGAGGCGGCGTTGGGCAATGATGTCGCGATACCAAAGCAGTTGACTTTGTTCCGGGATCTGGCGGAACACCTCGAAGAACTGGACGCTGCCTGCACCGCTCATCTGGGCGATGACGCACCTCTGTTACTGCCACTGTGCCGGCGCCTCAGGAAACAGGTGCAGCTCGCCAACGACAATCAGCCGCAGTCCGGCGCTGTCGGAACGGTAGTCGCTCAGGTCAGACAAGCCGCGACCCAGCTGCTCAATCCGGGCGCCCCGATCGAAAATGAAAAGGATGCCCACAAGGCGCTACGGGCCCAGCAGGAAAATGCTCGTCCGTTGTGCGCGTGGTGGCTCAAGCAAAAAGCAACCGACCCCCGAGCGCTGCGCCTGAGCCGGACCTTGCTATGGCTGGGGGTCGACGCTGTGCCCGAGCGCAACGCCGAGCAGGTCACCCTGTTGCGTGGGCTTCCTGGGGACAGGCTCAAGGCTTATCAGGAAGGCCTCCAGCGAGGCAACTACGCGGATCTGCTGGTAGAAATCGAGGCCAGCCTGGCAAAGGCACCTTTCTGGTTCGACGGTCAAAGGCTTGCCTGGGAGTGCCTGCAAGGGCTGGGTGCAG
The DNA here is from genome assembly GCF_014268685.1 of Pseudomonas sp. SWRI92. Taxonomy (NCBI): domain Bacteria; kingdom Pseudomonadati; phylum Pseudomonadota; class Gammaproteobacteria; order Pseudomonadales; family Pseudomonadaceae; genus Pseudomonas; species Pseudomonas sp. SWRI92. Next base: position 40,388 of record NZ_JABWQY010000002.1, on the reverse strand, counting down.
AACTGGCCATGCGCGAAGTGGAAACGCACTTTGCATTGTTCATCCAACGCCTACCGAGTGTGATCGAACTGCGTTGGCATGACGGCGAGCCGTTCGCCGATCCGTCCACCCGGGCGTGGATCGCTGCCCAGGTCATGCCTCGTCTGGGAGCCCCCGACCCTGCGCCCCGTGCCGACGTCATCGATAGCCATGCGCCATGGGAGCGGGCTTTGGAAGAAGCTCAATTGAGCGTGCGCAGGGACGGCCTCAAGCCTGCGGTCCGGTTTCTCAAGCAAGAAATGCGCAACACCGACGGTGGGCGCGATCGCTTCCTTTGGCGGTTCGCGATGGCACGTTTGTGCTTCTCAGCCAAGAAATACGAAGTCGCCAAAGTTCAGCTCGAAGTGCTCGATCAAACGCTACAGGACGCGGGCTTGAATGCATGGGAACCCGACCTCGCATTGCAGGTGCTGCATCTGTTGTATCGCTGTTGCGAATTATTGCCCCAGAACCACGTCGTGCGCGAGTGCAAGGATGAAACCTACCGCAGGTTGTGTCATCTCGATCTCGAACGGGTAATCGAATAGGCCTGTAGGCCACCATTGTAAGGAAGGAAAATCATGGCCAAAGAAGGCTCTGTTGCCCCAAAAGAACGCATTAACGTCACCTTCAAACCCGCTACAGGCGGTGTTCAGGAAGAGATTGAGCTGCCGCTCAAACTGATGGCGATCGGGGACTACCTACACCGTCAGGACGAACGCAAGTTCGAAGATCGCAAACCTATCAGCATCGACAAGATGACCTTCGACGAGGTGCTGGCCAAGCAAGAACTTAGCTTGGTCCTCAGTGTCCCGAACCGTCTTCAGGAAGGAGGCGACACCGAGGAGCTCTCCGTGCAATTGCGGTTGAACTCGATGAAAGATTTCAACCCCGCAAGCCTGGTCGAGCAAGTGCCTGAACTTAGAAAACTGATGGAGCTGCGCGACGCGTTAGTCGCTCTCAAAGGGCCGTTGGGCAATGCACCGGCGTTTCGTAAAGCTATCGAAAGCGTGCTTGCCAACGATGAATCCCGCAGTCGCGTACTGGAAGAGCTGGGCCTGACGGCTCCAACCCCGGCCGTTTGACTCTCTAAGCCAAGGAAGACAGTGCATGAATACCCTAGCAGCGCATCAACAGAGCCGGGAGAACGGCGAGCATGGCATTCTGGAAAGCATCATCGCTCAAACGCGCCTGACGCCTGAGGACGACGCTTACGACATTGCCAGGCGTGGCGTGTCAGCCTTTATCGAAGAGCTTCTCAAGCCGCAAAACAGCGGCGAGCCAGTAAAAAAGGCCATGGTCGATCGCATGATCGCCGAGATCGACGTCAAGCTCAGTCGTCAGGTTGACGAGATCCTTCACCATTCAGACTTCCAGGCGTTGGAATCAGCGTGGCGCGGTCTGCAGTTGCTGGTCGATCGCACCGATTTTCGCGAGAACATCAAGGTTGAGATGCTCAACATTTCCAAAGGCGATTTGCTGGATGACTTCGAAGATTCGCCAGAAATCATGCAGTCCGGCCTATACAAACATATCTATTCCGCCGAATACGGTCAGTTCGGCGGGCAGCCGGTGGGTGCGATTGTCGCGAACTACTTCATGTCCCCAAGCTCGCCTGACGTGAAGCTGATGCGGTACGTATCCAGCGTGGCCTGCATGTCTCACGCGCCATTCATTGCCGCAGCCGGCCCGGAATTCTTTGGTCTGGAAAGTTTCGCGGGCTTGCCGGATCTCAAGGACCTGAAGGACCACTTCGAAGGCCCGCACTTCGCCAAATGGCAGAGCTTCCGGCAATCGGAAGACGCTCGTTATATCGGTCTGACCGTGCCGCGATTCCTCTTGCGAAGTCCTTATGATCCGCAAGAGAACCCGGTCAAGTCGTTCGTCTATAAAGAGACCGTCGCCAACAGTCACGAACATTACCTATGGGGCAACACCGCGTATGCGTTCGGTACCCGCCTTACCGATAGCTTTGCCAAGTTTCGCTGGTGTCCGAACATCGTCGGCCCCCAGAGCGGAGGCGCAGTTGAAGATTTGCCGCTGCACCACTTCGAGAGCATGGGTGAAATCGAAACCAAGATTCCAACCGAAGTATTGATTTCCGACCGGCGTGAGTACGAGTTGGCCGAAGAAGGCTTCATCTCGTTGACCATGCGCAAAGGCAGCGATAACGCGGCGTTTTTTTCCGCCAGTTCTGTGCAGAAGCCGAAGTTCTTCGGCATCAGTGCTGAAGGCAAGATGAACGAGCTGAACTACAAGCTCGGAACCCAACTGCCGTACATGATGATCGTTAACCGCTTGGCCCATTACGTGAAGGTGCTACAGCGCGAACAGCTCGGTTCGTGGAAAGAACGTACGGATCTGGAACTGCAACTTAACAAGTGGATTCGCCAGTACGTTGCCGACCAGGAGAATCCAAGTGCCGAGGTCCGCGGCCGCCGGCCCCTGCGTGCTGCCCAAATCGTTGTCACTGATGTGGAGGGGGAGCCTGGCTGGTACCGCGTCAGCCTGAACGTGCGCCCGCACTTCAAATACATGGGTGCCGATTTCACTTTATCGCTGGTTGGCAAGCTGGACAAGGTGTGAGCGGAGCCTGACCCATGACTGGCTATGGCAGCCTTTTCGAGCGTTTGAATGGCGCTATCGAAACACGTGCGGGCATGAGTCGAGAGGCCTGTGGGATGGCTTCCGTGGCTGCCCATCTGGCGAAGATGCTTAGCACCCGTGCAGGTAGCGTGCAGACGGCGTCCGATTACGGATTGCCAGACCTGAACGATATGCGCCTGAGTTTGCACGACGCCCGTAGCCAGGCCCGTTATGCAATCCAGATGTTTATCGAGGCTTACGAGCCGCGTTTGAGCAATGTGTGCGTCACCGTAATGCCGAATCGTGCCGATCCGCTTCGTCTGTCCTTCAGCGTCGACGCCTTGCTGAAGATAGAAGGTTTCAAGCGGCAGGTAAGTTTTTCCGCATGCCTGGATGGCAGCGGGCAAGTCAAGGTCAGTCAGGGATAGCCGTCATGTCGTTCAATCATTACTACCAGAGCGAACTCACCGCGCTTCGCCAGTTGGGCCAGCGTTTTGCCGAGCGCAATCCCGCCCTGGCACCGTATCTTGGGCAGGCAGGGCGTGATCCCGATGTGGAGCGCTTGTTGGAAGGGGTGGCTTTCCTGACGGGGCGTTTACGCCAGAAGCTAGATGACGAATTGCCGGAGCTTAGCCATTCCTTGATGCAACTGCTGTGGCCGAACTATATGCGGCCGTTACCGGCTTTCAGCATCCTCCAGTTCGAACCGCTGCAGCGAACGGGGCCCGCACTGCGGGTAGAGCGTGATACGCCGGTCGAGAGTAAGCCGATCCAGGAGGTGCGCTGCAAATTCCGTACGTGTTATCCGACCGAGGTGATGTCACTGGTTCTGACCGGGCTCAGTCATTCGGTAAAGGGCGACGGTTCTCTGCTAAGCCTGCGTTTGCAGATGCAATGCGACGGCCATCTTGGTGAACTCCAGCTGAGCCGTTTGCGGCTGCACTTCGCCGGAGAGCGTTACATCAGCCAGATGTTGTATCTGAATTTGATACGCAATCTGGACAGTATCGAGCTAGTACCACTGGATGGCGACGGTCGGCCCGTGAGTACCTCGGACGGTAGTCCCATGACGTTCAGGATCGCAGCCAAGCAAGTCGAGCCGGTTGGGTTTGCCGAAGAGGAGGCTTTGGTTCCGTATCCGCTGAATACCTTTCGTGGCTATCGCTATCTGCAAGAGTACTTTGCTTTTCAGGACAAGTTCCTCTTCGTCGACGTCAACGGCCTGGACGTGCTCAATGTTGTGCCACAAGACACCCTGAAACAAATGCGCGGGTTTGAGCTGCGCTTTGATATTCGCAAGGGCGGCGCCCAGCGGCTGCGTCCCACGTTGGATAACGTGAAGCTCTACTGCACGCCTATAGTCAATCTGTTCAAGCATGACGCCCAGCCGATTCGCCTGGATGGAAAGCAGGATGAATATCTGCTGCTGCCCGCTCAATACGAACCGGCGCACTGCGGCGTGTTTTCGGTTGAAAGTGTCACCGGCTGGAACCCCGGTGGCCTGGGGTACCGAGCCTATGTGCCATTCGAGTCTTTCGAACACGACTCCAGTTTCGACGTGCCGGGTAATCAAGCCTATTACAGCGTTCGACAGCGCCCATCGCTTCTTCACGGAGGGCTGGATACTTGCCTGGGCTTTGGCGTCCGGAACAACCCGGCGCACGAAACTCTGTCGATCGAACTGGTGTGCACCAACCGAAACTTGCCGAGCCTGCTTAAGCCGGGTGATATCAACCAGCAAGGCGAAAAAAGCGCGGAATCGCTCGGCTTTCGCAACATCGGGGTAGTCACCCCAAGCTTTGCGCCTCCATTGGATCGAGATTTCCTCTGGAAGCTCGTCAGCAACATGTCGCTCAACTACCTGTCCCTGGCTGACGTCAACGCGCTGAAGGTGATACTCGAAACCTACGATTTTCCGCGCTACTACGACGAACAGACCGAGAAGGTCAGCAAGCGTCTGCTGGATAGCCTCAAGTCGATCAGACATCGCCATGTCGATCGGCTCTATCGTGGCCTGCCGGTTCGGGGTTTATGTACGGAGCTGACAATCGACCCGCAGGGATATATCGGCGAAGGCGACCTGTTCGTCTTCGCTTCCGTTCTCAACGAGTTTTTTTCGCTCTATGCCAGTCTCAATTCGTACCACGAGTTGCGGGTGAACAGCACACAGGGAGAGGTGTACCTATGGTTACCCCGCATGGGACAGCAGCCGCTTCTTTAAGCGCGCTGACGAAGGGTATCCGCGAATACTCGTTATTTCAGGCGGTGCTGCTGATTATAGATCGGCTGCGCGAGGCCCACCCCCAGCTGGACGACGAAGCACTCTACGACCTGTTGGAGTTCCAGGCTAACCCGGGTCTTGGATTTCCTGCCAGCGATATCGAGCGGGTGGTTTTTTTTGAGGAACATGGGCAGACGCGAGCTCGTCTGAGCCTGAATCTGATCAGCCTGGTAGGCACGGGATCACCATTACCGGCGTTCTACGGTGAGCAAGCGTTGAGCGAGGGGGATGATAATCCGACTCGCCAATTCCTTGATCTTCTTCATGACCGGCTGCAACGGCTGATGCTACCGATCTGGCGCAAATATCGTTATTGCGCCAGTTTTCAAAATGGCGCCCAGGACCCGTTTTCCGAGCAACTGTTCGCCCTGATAGGCCTGCGGGGCGAAGAGATACGCAAGGCCACTCAACTGAACTGGAAGCGCCTGCTGCCCTACCTCGGCCTGTTGAGCCTGCGGGCTCACTCGGCGGCCTTGATAGAAGCGGTACTGCGTTATTACTTCAAGCACCCGGAGCTCAACCTCGAACAGTGCGTCGAGCGCCGGGTGAACATTCTGGGCGAGCAGCGCAGTTGTTTGGGACGCGCCAACAGTTTGTTGAGCGAAGACTTGGTGCTGGGCGAGCGGGTTCGTGACCGCAGCGGCAAATTCAGGATTCACATCGGTGCGCTGGATTGGCAGCGTTTTCACGAGTTTCTGCCGATCGGCGTGGGTTACCAGCCATTGTGCGCATTAGTGCGATTTATCCTGCGCGACCCCCTCGAATATGACATTCGCCTGGTCTTGCGACAGGAGGAAATACGGGAGCTAAGCATCGGGGAACGAAACTCCTGCCGCTTGGGATGGACCAGTTGGCTGGGGCATGAACACGCCGATGGCGTGGTGATCCTTGGCAGTAACATCATCAGGAACGAATGACATGATCAACATAGACCTCCAGCAGCTTATCCAGACGCTTGATGCCGATACCCGAAGCGACTTGGAGCGCTCGGCCGAGCGATGCGTGGATCGTGGTGCAAACAAGATCCTGATTGAAGACCTGTTGCTGAGCCTACTCGAGCGTGACCAGGGCCTGCTTGGACGCGCCTTGCAAGATGCAGGAGTAAGCGCAAGTGAGCTGATCGCCACGCTGCAGCCACGGACGGAACATGAAACTTCACGTAATCCGGTATTTGCCCCTGAGCTGATCCAATGGCTGCAGGATGCGCTTTTGTCGGCCAACCTCGAACTGGCCCAGAGCATAGTCACTGAGGCTGCTTTGATTCTGGCGCTGCTGAGTAACCCGGTGCGCCATGCAGGCACTCGTTACCAGTCCGTGCTTGCCCGTTTGAACATAGAACGATTGAAAGAATTCGCCTTGTCACGACAGGTTCAGCCGGGGGCAGGACATCTCGCTGTCCCGGCCGAGTCGCTTTTGGAACGCTTCACCCACAACCTTACCCAGCAGGCCCGTGACGGCAAGCTGGACCCGGTGCTTTGTCGGGACGGGGAAATCAGGCAGATGATCGATATCCTCTCTCGACGCCGCAAAAACAATCCGATAGTGGTCGGTGAAGCGGGGGTCGGCAAGACGGCCATCGTAGAGGGGCTGGCCTTGCGCATCGCCTCCGGAGAAGTCCCGTCCGGGCTCGAGGGGGTGGAGATCCTGTCGTTGGACATGGGCCTCCTGCAGGCCGGCGCCAGTATCAAAGGGGAATTCGAACGTCGTCTCAAAGGAGTAATCGATGGGGTCGGGACGGCGCCCAATAGCACTATTCTATTCATCGACGAAGCCCACACGTTGATCGGTGCGGGTGGCGCCGCCGGCGGTTCTGATGCGGCTAACCTGCTCAAGCCAGCTTTGGCGAGGGGCGAACTGCGCACTATCGCAGCTACCACTTGGACCGAGTACAAGAAATATTTCGAGAAGGACCCTGCTCTTGCCCGCCGTTTCCAGCCGGTGCAATTGCACGAACCGACTGTCAGTGAAGCGGTGACCATCCTGCGTGGTCTGGCCCAGACCTATGAGGCGAGCCACGGTATCTATCTGCGTGACGATGCCGTGGTCGCGGCGGCGCAGCTATCGGCTCGCTATTTGGCCGGTCGCCAGCTGCCAGACAAGGCTATCGATGTGCTTGATACCGCCTGTGCTCGCGTGCGTATCAGCCTCACCGTCGCTCCGCAACGCCTTGAGCGCATGCGCGCAGAGCTGGTCGAAGGTGAGCGGCAGTGTCAGGCGTTGCGTCGTGATGCGACAGCGGGCTTGTCGATTGATCTCCAGGCTTTGCAGGCGCTGCAGGTGCAATTGGCAACCACTGAGGAGGAGCGCCTCGCGCTGGAAGCTCAATGGACTGAACAACGAATTCTGGTCGAGCGCCTGCTATCGCTGCGTCGGCAAGTGGCTGCGGCGCGGGAAAACAGGACGGAGTTCCCTCAGGAGGTCGAAACGCTGGACGCGGCGTTGCACGAAACCTACGACGCATTAGTGATTGCACAGGCCAAGGAGCGCCTGGTCAGCTTTGAGGTGTGCCCGCGTCTGGTGGCCGAAGTGATCAATGCCTGGACGGGCATACCATTGGCTCAGCTGGCTTGCGAGCACAACATTAACATCACGCGTTTCGCGGCTGATTTGCGCACTCGCATCAGGGGCCAGGAACCGGCCGTGCAGGCGCTTGATCGAGCGATGCGTGCGGCTGCAGCTGGCTTGAACAAACCCGAGGCTCCCGCGGGCGTGTTTCTGCTGGTAGGGCCTAGCGGCGTCGGCAAGACCGAAACGGCGTTGGCCCTGGCTGACCTGCTTTATGGGGGTGACCGCTTCATCACAACGCTCAACATGGCCGAGTTTCAGGAGAAACATACCGTTTCGCGGCTGATAGGCGCGCCGCCAGGCTATGTTGGCTTTGGCGAGGGCGGCATGCTCACCGAAGCTGTTCGACAGCGACCCTATTCAGTCATCTTGCTCGATGAGGTCGAAAAGGCCGACCCGGATGTGCTGAATCTGTTCTACCAGATTTTTGATAAGGGCCTGGCCAATGACGGCGAAGGGCGGGAGATCAATTTTCGCAACACGCTGATTCTGATGACGTCGAATCTGGGCAGCGAATGCATCAGCAAATTGTGCCAGAACGACGCACGACCGAGTGCCGAGCGCCTTGAAGAGGCTATTCGGCCCCTGCTCTCCAGGCATTTCAAGCCTGCACTCCTGGCGCGTATGTGTGTGGTGCCGTACTACCCCGTAAGCGGCGCGGTATTGCGCGAGCTGGTGGAGCTGAAGTTGGGTCGTTTGGGCGAACGGTTGAAGCGTCGGCAGTTGGGCTTCAGTTTCTGCGTGCGACTTGTGGACCACTTGGTCGAGCGCTGCACTCGAAGTGAAAGTGGCGCGCGGTTCATTGACCACTTGCTCGATTTGCATTTGATGCCTTGGCTGGCTGATGGCTTGCTCGCCGCCATGGAGGCCGGCGAAAAACCGCGGCATGTACACGCCACTCTGGATGACCAGGCTCGCGTAGCCTGTGAGTTCGCTTGATGAGCATGCTTTTGGCTCATGTGTCGCAACCGCTGGCGTATGCCGAAGCCTTGTTGGGACAGCTTTCCAATCTTTCGAGATCAGTTGACGATGCGACGTTGCTCGGAGACTTCGTCCAGGGTGCGGCGCGGCTAAGCGGTTGTGAACTGGCTCAGTTGTATTTGCTGGACGCCACGGGGCCTAGCCTCGAAATCAACAGTGAGTGCCTTGACGGTCGGTTGCAATTTCGTGAGAGCCTGCCTTGCAATTATTACGATGAACAGTTGCTGCAGTTTTCGCTATGCCAGAATCGTGTGGTATGCCTTGATGCGTTGAGCGGTAGCGTGCACAACACGCGTTTCCTACCGGTCCGCGCCGCGCCGTGGCAGTCGCTGCTGTGCGTGCCGCTTGTCACGGCACCGGGCGTTATCAAAGGTCTGTTGCTCTGTGCCAGCGTCAAGCACATCGACCTCTGCGGATTTGCTGAATCCTTGGGGCTACTAGGGGCGTTTGCGCTCAGTCAGGTTCATCTGTTGCAACGTCAGTATCGCCCTGCCAGCGAAACCCTGCCCATTGCAAACAACGTCCCGAGTGCTTCCGGTTACGGACTGATTGGTAGGAGCGCGGCGATGCGCCAGACCTGCCTGTTGATCAGTAAGGTCATCAACAGTCCTTACACCGTCCTGCTGTGTGGCGAGACGGGCACTGGCAAGGAAGTGGTGGCCCGTGCTGTCCATGATTACGGTCCACGTCGCTCCGAGGCATTTATCGTCCAGAACTGCGCGGCGCTCCCGGAGCATCTGCTCGAAAGCGAACTGTTCGGTTATCGCAAAGGGGCATTCACTGGTGCGGATCGAGACCGCATCGGATTATTCGATGCGGCGGACAAGGGCACGTTGTTGCTCGATGAAATCGGCGACATGCCCTTATCTCTCCAGGCAAAGCTGCTACGAGTTTTGCAGGAAGGTGAAGTCCGTCCGTTGGGATCCAACCACACGCATAAAATTGACGTTCGCATCATTGCCGCCACCCATCGGGACCTGAAGCTCTTGATGAGTGAGGGTAAGTTCCGCGAAGACCTTTACTACCGCCTTGCACAGTTTCCGATCCAGTTGCCGGCGCTACGCCAGCGCGGCCCCGACATCACTGAATTGGCACGACACTTTGCCGAAAAGGCTTGTGCACTCTTGCAACGAGATCGTTTGCGTTGGTCCGACGCGGCACTGGCTCATCTGACTGATTACGGTTTTCCAGGAAACATACGTGAACTCAAAGGCATCGTGGAACGAGCCGTGCTTTTGTGCGAGGGCGGCGAGCTGCAGGTAGAGCATTTTGCACTGCACAACAAAAACCCACCCGACCAGGGATCTTTAAGCCTTCGCGAACAGATGGAGCAAATCGAACGCAACCTGGTGATTGATTGCCTGCGCAAGAACGACGGCAACCAGACCATTGCTGCCCGCCAACTTGGTCTGCCGCGCCGCACGCTGCAGTACCGAATGAGCCGTCTGAAAATACGCCGAAAGGATGCCAAGGATTGATCCTGTTCATCGCCATCCGTACCGATTTCATCATCCATCTTCCGAGGGCCTTCGAATGCCTGCTCGTTCATGTCCAACCGTCCTGCTGGCCTTCGTCGTGTTGTTCGGCCTCGGAGGTTGTAGCAGCAACTTCAAATTTTCCGACAGCGATTATCGCCCCCTGGGTGATCCGCAAGCGGTCAATCGCGGCAAGTGACCGCAAGGAGCGCCATCGATGGAAATAGTTTTTGAACTGCTGAAGGCCAAGCAATTCATTCCCCCTGATTTATGCCGTCAGACTTTCGGACCGGCTGGTGGCGTCATTGGACGGGGTGAGGATTGCGATTGGGTCATTCCAGACAGTGAGCGCCTCCTGTCCAAGCGTCATGCACAGGTGAGTTTCCGGGAAGGCATGTTTTTCCTGACCGACACCAGCGGTAATGGCATCTCCAACCGTGAAAGTGGGGTGCGCCTTTCCAGAGGGGAGTCGATACGGATCAAGGACGGTGATGTCTACATCATGGGCCGATTTGAGCTACGAGCACGGCTGGTCGTAGATATGACGATCGGTGCCGGGACCAGCAGTCCGGAACCGGCAGGTCACCACATTCCGGACGATGCATTCCTCGATCTCGACCCGCTGAGGGCGCTGGACCAGCAGGAGAGTGTTTTCTGTGAAATAGATGAGTTGATTGATCCCTTTGCGATGCCCTTGCATGCCTTGGGACGTTCTGACCGGGCGCGGGTCGACATGGAAAATCTGCTATTGCCGGAACTGGTCGAAGCTGTGGCCGAGCCAGCCCCATTCCCGCTGTCGGACACAGCCAAGCCAATAGACGAAGAGTTCTGGCAGCGCTTCGGTATGTCATTGGATATGGATCTCAGTGGCCTGGATGAGCAGGACCGTAAAGCATTGGCAATCAACGTCGCGCTGTTGTTCAAGCAAAGCGTCAAAGGCCTGCAGCAAAGTCTGCGTACCCGCTCGGACCTGAAGTGCGAACTACACCTCGCCCAGACCCCCATTCAAGGTAATCAGAGAAATCCGTTGAAGTACCGCGACGACGCTTTGGAGGCGTTGTTGCAGCCGAGTGCGGCTGGCCAGTTGACGGCCAGCGAGGCCATTAGCTGTGCATTTCGTGACCTCCAGGCCCATCAGTTGGCCCTGCTTAGCGCCAGCCGCGTCACGTTGCGCGCAACGTTGGAGCATTTTTCCCCCCGGCAAGTAGTTCTGCGCATGGAGCGAGAGAGGCGGTGGTTACTCAACACTTCTGGTCGGTACTGGCGAGCCTATAGCCGTCATCATCAGGCGTTGTGTCAAGACGATGACTGGACCGAGCGCCTGCTGGCCCGGGATTTCGCTAAGGCTTATGAAGAACAGGTTCGCCTGATTTCCGCCCTGCAACATGACCCTCATGGATGACGTATATGTATCGCATCACCGTGCTTTTACTCAAGATTCTGGCGCTTGTTTCAATGACTCCAATGGTTGGTTGCGTCACGTTGTCGCCATTCTCGACGATGACCAAGCTCGACCTCACGCTGATTGCCAGCGATCAACTCAATCTGGATTTGAATGGGCGGCCATCTCCCGTAGTGGTGCGTTTGTTTGAGCTAAAGCATCCGGTGGCCTTTGAAAACGCGAACTTCTTCAGCCTTTATGAACGTGCTGGCGAATCCCTGTCACTGGATTTGCTCGCCAGCGAAGAGTTGGAGTTGCGTCCAGGAGAAACCGTCAGGCTCAGGCTCGACATTGCAGGCGGCGGTCGTTACGTGGGTGTACTCGCAGCGTATCGTGACCTGCCGCAGACACAGTGGCGCTACACGCTGCCAGTCGCCGCGGCTCGAGTGACTGAAGTGAGTCTGATCCTTGATCAGGACGGCATCGGAAACTTTCCCGTAAGCCTCGCCAGGGCAGCCGATCTATGAGTCACGATAAAGTCATCTGGCAGGAAGGGATGTTACTGCGACCCCAGCATCTGCAGCACAACGATCGATATTTCGATCACCAACTGAAGGTTCGCACCCAACTGCTGAGCGCTTACGTCTGGGGCTTCCTGGCGCTGGAGATAGATGTGCAGTTCCTCAACATGAGCCGGCTGGTAATCAGCAAAGCTTCGGGCGTCCTGCCAGACGGCAGCTTGTTCGAACTGGACGGTAATACCGAACCGCTAGTTTTGGAGGTGCCTCCCAATACCTGCAACACGCCGGTCTATCTAGCGCTGCCACTGATGACCGGCAATCACATCGAGTCCCGGCGTCCAGAGCAGACAGAAGTGTTGGCGCGCTATACCAGCTATGAAATGCAGGTGACTGACTCCAATGCCGAAGATGCTTTTAGCAGCCAGGTCAGCTGCGGCCGTCTGAACTTTTGTCTTCTACTGGGTGAACAGAAGAGTGACCAGGTTTTCGTGAAGCTCAAGCTCTGCGAGGTGCTTGATACGACACCCGATGGCGTGATCAGGCTCAATACGGATTTTGTTCCTACGTTTATCCAGATCAAATCCTCCAGCTATCTGTCGTCGTGTCTCAAGGAAGTCATAGCCATGCTCGGCCACCGGGGCGAGAGCCTCGCTGAGCGGATTCGCTCCAACGGGAAAATGGGCGGTGCGCAAGTCGGTGATTTCATGATGCTGCAGATGATCAACCGCACTGAATTGTTGCTGCGCCATTATCAGGACCTGGAGCAAGTTCACCCCGAAACGCTATATCGGACGCTGTTGGCTGTGTTGGGCGACTTGGCGGCTTTTTCCACGGATAGCAAGCGCCCGTCGTTTGACAACCGCTACCAGCACAGTGACCAAGGCGTATGCTTTCGGGGCCTGATGCAGTCAATTCGCCAAGTCTTGTCGATGGTGCTCGAACAGCATGCCATCGAATTGCAATTGCAGGTTCGCCAGTACGGCATCAGCGTTGCGCCGATGCATGATTTTTCTCTACTGGACTCGGCGTCGTTCGTACTGGCAGCGAGCGCCAGTTGTGACAGTGAGGAGTTGCGCCGTCGCTTGCCATCGCATCTGAAGATTGGTCCGGTGGAACGCATTCGCGAACTGGTGAACTTGCATTTGCCGGGTATTAAGATCAGACCTTTGCCGGTGGCGCCGCGGCAGATCGCGTTCCATGCCAACAAAACCTACTTCATCCTCGAACCCACTGCCGAAGACCTTGTTCAGGTAAAGCGCTCAGCAGGCTTTGCATTTCATCTTTCCGGCGAGTTCGGTGAGCTTGAGCTGAATTTTTGGGCCATCAGGAATTGACCGAAATGGATAAGGAAAATCCTCAGGACGAAACAACCGTTCTGCTCGATCATCACGGGCGCCTTCCTGCTTCGGGGCCACTGACCGATGCTGTTGCGCCGCCGCTCATTAAACAGCTGGAAGAGCGGATGATTTATGCCGCGTGCCAGCCTCGATCTCGAATTTTCATCGCCAGCCTCAATCCGTTGGTCGCGGCCGCCTCCGGGTTGTTGGCCCAAGTAGTATTGCTCAAGCAGGGGCGCGATCGCGCCGAGCTGAACACGCTCAAGCAAGAGCTTTCCCTGGAATTGAAGCAGTTCGAAGCCCTGGCGTTGAGGGGAGGCGTTGAGGAAAGTCAGTTGGTTGCCGCCCGCTATGTGCTGTGCACCGTGCTTGATGAAACGGTGGTGGCCTCGTCGTGGGGGCATGGAAGTGGCTGGTCGCAGATTAGCTTGCTGAGCAGTTTTCACAACGAAACTTTTGGTGGCGAGAAGGTCTTCCAACTGATTGATCGCCTGTCAAAAGATCCCGTCAAGCATTTGCACATGCTGGAGTTGTTATATCTGTGCCTGTCCCTTGGCTTTGAAGGCATGTACCGGATCAAGTCCCGCGGAGCACTTGAGCTCGAAGGGATCCGTGATGCCCTTTACCGTTCCATTCGGCAGGTACGTGGCGACATCTCTCAACAATTTTCGCCTCGTTTGGAGAGCTTTGTTGGCGTGCGGCATAGGCCCGTGCGCATTGTTCCTGCCTGGGCAGTGACGATTTTCACGTTGGTCTTTCTCGGAGCGATGTACTCGGGTTTCGCCTGGGTATTGGAAGAACAACGCGCAAACATACTGCAACTCTATCAATTGCCAGAGCCGGTTATTGTTCAACCGCTGCCTTAAGACAGGGACGTGTCATGAAAATGTTTTTCAGGGAAATCGAGGCCTGGTTGCGTCGGACTTGGGTCTGGACACTGTCATGCGTACTTTGCGTGGGGTTGTTGGTGTGGTTCTTCGGACCGCTGCTGGCAGTAGACGATTACAAATTCTGGGCGAGCCCGACGGCACGTCTCTTGACGATCTGCGTATTGTTCCTGGGGTGGGGCCTGGGCATGGTTTTGTTCAATGAGCGTACTGATTCGAATAAGAAACCCCAACAAACCGACGCGCAATCTCCTCGCATTTTCGACCAGACCCGATCTGACGATGAGCGACGCGAACTGCGCTCGCGCTTCAAGCAAGCCCTGAGAGTATTAAAGACCTCGAGTCTTTACCACGACGAACGCGAGCGCAATGACTTGCCGTGGTATTTGCTAGTGGGACCACTCGCCAGCGGCAAGACCAGTTTGCTGCGAAGCGCCGGTCTGGATTTTCCACTTAACAGGCTTGATAAAAAAACGTTGGCCGATGTGTCGGGCACGCGCAATTGCGACTGGTATTTCGCCCAACAGGCGGTACTGATCGATACCGCCGGACGTTATTTGAATCAGGCAGATACGGACGTCGACGCTAGCGCATGGAATGTACTGCTTCAACTGTTGCGCAAGTACCGTCGTGGTCGGCCGTTGAGCGGCGTATTGGTAACGGTGCCTGTCGAATTTCTATGGACGGGAAGTGAAGACGAAGTTGCCACGCTGGCCTGTCAGATACGTGGCCGTTTGCAGGAAGTTCAACGGCAACTGCGTGTCGATGTACCTATTTATCTGGTGCTGAGCAAGGCGGACAGTTTGCCTGGCTTCAGCGAGTTCTTCGATACTTTGTCACGGGAAGAGAGCGACCAAGTGCTGGGAATGAGTTTTAGCCGGGACCAGCGCGGTAGCGACTTGGATGTGTTGCGAGCCGAGTTCGAGGCGCTGCTGCATAGACTCAACAGCCAGTTACTCATGCGATTGCACCTGGAGCGCGATATCAGACGTCGCGGGCTGATTCTGGATTTTCCACAACGGCTGGCACAGGTAGGTCCTAATCTGTGCTTGCTGGTCGATCTGGCTTTTAATGGCGACGTCTGTCCGCTCCGCGGTGTTTACCTGACCTGCGCGTCGCCGACGCCCCGTCATGTGGCATCGACTGGTCCTGACCATGCAAGACCTCGAGTTTCCAGCGATGCGCTGCCGTCGCGTGAAGGCCACAACGGCCGATTTATTCACCACCTCTTCACCAGGATCATTTTTCCGGAGGCCGGGCTGGCGAGCCCTGATCGGCGCGATAGAAGGCGTCTTTATTGGGGTCAACGCGCACTGTATATCGGAGCGCTGACAACCCTAGGCCTTTTTGGGCTGTTATGGGCGAACGGTTTCTCAGCCAACCACCAACGTCTGGAGTCCCTGCGTACGATGGCACAACGCTGGGATCAGCAGCGTTCGGCCCAAACCGCCATTGATGATTCGATGGCGATGCTCGAGGCGCTTGATATCCGTTTCGAGGCCACAAAGGTTTTCCCTCCTGCGAAAGCGGTGCCTTTGTACGAGCGCATCGGTCTCTATCAAGGTGAGGCGAGCAGGTCGACGGTGCTCGGCGCATATGAGCATGAATTGCTGTCACAGCTATTGCCACGCGTTGCCAAGATGCTGGAGGGGCATATTCATGACAACCTGAATGAACGCGAGCAACTGCTCAACAGCCTGCGCGCATATCTGATGCTTGCCCAGCCCGAGCGCCGCGACAATGCATGGCTCAAGACACGGGTGGCCCGTGAATGGTCACAGAGATACCCCGGTAATACGGGATTACAGAGCGGATTGCTTGCCCATTTCGAGCGTCTATTGGAGCAACCGTTCATTCATAGCCTCAACGATTCGTTGGTGGTCCAGTCTCGGGAGATGCTGCGCAGTGAGTCGTTGGCGACTGTCGTCTATCGAATGCTTCGCGAGCAGGCCAGCCATCTACCGCAATATAGACTCAGCCAGCACCTGGGTCCGCAAGGATCGTTGCTGGTTGGTGCTGATCATCTCATTCCCGGGTTCTACACCCGTCAAGGGTACGAGCAATACTTCTCCGTTCAGGGCATGACGCTGGTCACCGGACTGCTGCGTGACAACTGGGTCCTGGGTGGGGACGGAAGCCTTAGCGGCATGGATTTGCGTCGTCTGCGGATCGAGTTGGAGCAGTTGTATTTTCATGACTACGCCGACGTCTGGGGCGAAGCGATCGGTCAGGTAGGGTTGCAACCGGTCCGAGGCGCAGGCGATGCTGCCGAGCAACTGGTGGGGTTGACCTCAGCTCATTCACCCATCCTGCAACTGCTGGTACAGGTGCGTGAAAACACTCGGATTCCGAGCGTTTCCGAGCGCATCGAGGATGCTGCGCAAGTGGCTGGGAACACTATTCAACTTGCAACAATCGCCAGTAAGGTCTCCGATTCGGTGGTGAGAGATGTGCCGGATACTGGCCAGAAAGCCTTGCAGCGGCGCTTTGAGCCGTTGCACCGTCTGTTGGACGCTGATAACGGTCCTGCAGCTGACCTGACCCTGGCCCTGCGTGCCCTGGAGGATACCCAATTGCAGATGGCAAGCCTGGCACGTGCTAGCGCACCGGAGCAGGCCGCATTTGAACTGGCTAAACATCGAATGGGTGGCCAGCGCGATGCCTTGAGCAATCTGCGTAGCGCGTCGGCACGTTTGCCACGCCCGATCAGTGGTTGGTTTAACGGGTTGGCCGAGGATAGCTGGCGCTTGGTGCTCAGCGATTCATACCGCTACCTGAACCAGCGTTATCAAAACGAGCTGTACAGTTTTTACGGTAAGGCAATCAATAAGCGATATCCCTTCAGCGCCCTCAGTGTCAGCGATGTAGCGATTAGCGATTTCCGGGAGTTTTTCAAGGATCAAGGCGTTGTCGACCGATTCTTCGAGAGCTATATGCGTCCTTTCGTAAGCGGCCAGGCGGGGCACTACCGACTGCTTAGCGTTGACGGCCAGAGCTTGCCCATGTCCAAGGCTTATTTAGATCAGATGGCGACTGTGCATACCATTCGCCAGAGCTTTTTTGTGGATAATCCTGCTGAGCCACAAGTTCAGTTCAAATTGGAACCCTACACACTTGACCCGGCAGTGAGCCGATCCGAATTTCGCTTTGGCGACAAAATACTGGAGTACCGCCACGGTCCTATACAGCCCATGACCTTCACATGGCCGATCGAGGCGCAGGATGGTCGGGCATCTCTTTTGCTGGAGAGAATGGCCGGAGGGCGCGGTATCGGCATCGAGAAAAACACCGGGCCGTGGTCGCTGTTTCGTTTGCTCGACATTATGCAAACCGAATACCTGACGGGTCGCGACGTACGCGTGCTCAAGGCCGACCTCGGTGGCCTGCGAGCCAACTACTTATTGATGAGCCAGCGCACGCCGAACCCTTTTGACATGGCCGTGTTACGGACATTCAGAATGCCGGTACAGCTCTGATGCATGACGCCAGCCGCTGGCGTAGCGCCGCGCGTACGGACCCTGGAAAGGTCCGCCCAAGGAACGAGGATACTTTCCTGGACTGCCCGGAGCGGGGATTATGGGCGGTTGCCGACGGGATGGGCGGTTATCCGGGCGGCGATATTGCCAGTCAGTTGATTGTAGCCAACCTGGCCGAGCTACCTCTTTGCCCAGATATCGGGCAGCGCTCGAGAGCCGTGCGCCAATGTCTGCACTGGACCAATCGGCGCTTGAGCCAGGAACTGACCGTCACGGCTGAAAATCCACTCGGTACCACAGGGAGCACAGCCGTGGTGCTGCTGTTGGAAGGCAATCGTGCCGTTTGTATCTGGGCAGGCGATAGTCGTTGTTACCTATGGCGCGGACAACGGCTCTATCAATTATCCAGAGACCACTCACTGCGCCAACGACTGATCGATGAACAACACATCAGCCTCGACGAGGCAGATGCCCATCCTGCGGCCAAGGCGTTGACCCGTGCGGTGGGCGCCTCTCCAGAGTTGAAGTTGGAAGTGCTGGAACTGGAAGTCCAGCGCGGCGATACGTTCTTGCTTTGCAGCGACGGCTTGTATCAGGAAGTCAGCAGCGCAGCGCTCGGTGACGCAATGGGTTTGAGTTCGCCGTACAAGATAGTGGAGCGTCTCTTTGAAGGCGCTCTGATTGGTTTGGCACGGGATAATCTGACGGCAGTGGTGATCTGCAGTTGAATAATCCTACCGTGACTCCAGATATCCCAAGTGTTGGCCAGGACCGTCCCATTTGTTTTGCCCTTGCATCATCCGCTACGGCCCCTGGCCAGCAACGTATCGGCGACGTACCGAAAATATTATCGGGACGTTATTGTCTTGAGCGCATGCTCGGGGCGGGCGGTATGGGAGTCGTGTATCGCACCCGAGATTTGCTGTACGAACAATTCGGAGACCCAGATCCGTACATTGCGCTGAAAATGCTCAGGGAGGACTTTGACGAGTCGCCCGACGCAAGCGCGCTGCTCTATAGCGAGTTTGCCCTGACCCGTCGCCTGTTTCACCCCAACGTATTGCGTCCATACACTTTCGAAGTGGACGCCGTTCACAAGCAGGCGTTTATCACCATGGAGTTGATGCGCGGCTTGACCCTGGACAAATTGCTTTGTGAACGTCCACTCGGTTTGCCTTGGCCTGAGCTGAAAGCGATTGCGCTGCCACTGCTCGATGCCATGGCGTATGCGCACCACCGAGGCGTACGGCACGGCGACGTCAAGCCTAGCAACATCATGTTGGGCGAAGAAGGGGTGCGACTTTTTGATTTTGGCCTGGGCCTGGCCGAAGAAGGCCCTCTGAAAGACTTGCCCTCCTTGAACCGGCAATGTCTCAATGCCTGGACCCCAGGCTACGCCGCCCCCGAGTTGCTTGAAGGATCTCCCCTGTCCGCCCGCGCCGATCTCTATAGCCTGGCTTGCGTACTTTATGAACTGGCATGCGGCAAACATCCCTACCGGCGTTTACCTTCAAACCAGGCGCGCGATACCGGGCTGGAGCGCCAGCTCAAGGCACCGCGCAACCTGCCCAGGCGCTGTTGGCCGTCGTTGCGTACGACGTTGGCCTTCGATCCCGAACGGCGCAGCCTCAATGCGGCGCAACTGCGTGAGGTTTGGGCGGGTGGTTCATTATGGTGGTAGGGGCTTGCTTGCACTGAGCGCTTTCAAGGCTGCCTTGCGCTCATCCACCGGCAACCGGCCAAGGTTTTCCACCGCCGCATAAAACGCAACCCAATCTCCACCCTCACGCTCGAACAACGCCGCAAACGCCGGCACCCATTGGTCATACAGGCCGAAGGGCAGTAGCCGTGCGTTGTTCAGTGGCGTGTAGACCCAGGCGTCGTAGCGCTTGTCACCTGCCCATTGGGTATCACGCATTTGCGCGTAGTCGGCGCGCAGTCGTTCAAATTCCGCAGCCTTGCGCTGGCGCATTTGTTCGTCCGGCAGCGGTTGGGCGTAGAGGGTTTCCAGCCGCTGGCGGGTGTCGAGGATCAGTTGGATGAATTGGTCACGTTGGCGCACCTTGTTGCCGTTGTCCGGCGCCAGTCCGCGATCGGCGCGCCATTGCCGGGTGCCTTCCTGCTCGACGAAGGTGGCAAAGGATTCGTTGAACTCCGTGTCGTCCTTTACATAGACCCGCTGGTGCGCCAGTTCATGAAAGATCAGCGTCGCCAGGCGCTCGTCGCCCCAGTGCAGCATCGAACTGAGGATCGGGTCGTTGAACCAGCCCAGGGTCGAATAAGCCTCCACGCCGCCAATCGATACATCCATACCCCGCAAGCGCTGCAACGCGGCCTCGCCTCGGGCGGCGCTTTGGCTGTAGTAGCCGCGATACGCGACGCAACCGGCGATGGGGAAGCAATGGTTTTGCGGTGCCAGGGAGAATTCCGGCGTGGCGAAGACATTCCAGACGACGAAGGGGCGATCAATGTCCGCGTACAGGCGATAGCTTTTGTTGTCGGGCAGGTGCAGGCGGGCGCTGGCGAACGCCCGGGCCTCGCGCGCCTGGGCCAGATGGGCGCGCAACGTTGGGTCGCGGGCGGGGTCGGCGATGACCCGGTCGATCGGCTCCCGGGCTTGCAGCAGTCGCAGTTGTCCGCTGGCGAGCTGGCTGTAGTAGCTGACGCTGGAGCAACCGTTGAGTAACAAAAGCACGAGGGCGGGAAACAAAATCCGGAAAACACGGTCGAGTAACCGATGGCGTGAACGCTGCCTGATCAATTGGAATCACCCTGGGAAAGTCTGCCCCAAGACTATCCCGCTTGCCCGGAGCTTCGCTATGCGCGTGTTGATGTTGACGAGTGGCCTGTTGCTGCTGACCGGTTGTGCCGGTTTGCCCGATCCTGATCCGTCCCAAGCGTGGATCGATCTTGCAGACCATCAGAACACGGCGTTGCAAGCGTTGGAGGTCGACGACAAGGAATCCATCGACCGGCGTTATTTCGAAGTGCAACCCGGCAGCCATGAGCTGACGGTGCGTTATCAATTTGCCGTGGAGCCGGGCAACATCGGCCCGGATGCCGAGCCGCTGTGGCGTGATTGCCGGTTGAATGTGAAATTCAAGGACTTCAACGCGGGCCAGCGTTATCAACTGCAGGCCGGCAGTATCGGTTTCCGTCCGTGGGCCAAGCTGTATGACCAGCAGCGCAAAGTGGTGGGCCAAGGCACGCCAGCGGGCTGCCAACAAACGTGATTGGCGCTATGCTCAGTGCCTGATCCTCGGGAAACTCACCATGCGCTTACCCCTGCTGTTACTGGCCCTGGTCTCCATGAGCGGTTGCGCAACGAGCCCGCTGCCCCAGATCGACCCGAACATGGCGTGGATCGATTTCGCCACACCCATGCCGGGCGGCAAAATGTTGATGGCTGAAAGCCTGGATGGACAGCGGTTGCGAGACGGAAGGTTCTTTCAGGTTTCGCCGGGCAGCCACGAACTGAGAGTTCGCTTCGACTTCGAGGTGTTCAGCGGTGGCGGGTTGGGCATGCAAGCCGAACCGCAAGAGCGGCTGTGCTACATGCTCGTGCGTTACGACCATTTCGAGGCTGGCCAGCGCTATCGACTGGAGGGACGCAACCTGGCGTTCACCCCCAGCGCCCGGCTCTATGACGCCAAGCGTCAAATCGTGGCCGAAGAGCGACAAGTCAATTGCGTTCCGTAGGGCGCTCTAGCGGTCGTTCTTCTGGTAGATGATCTTCTTCGTGCCGTTTTCGCAACTGCCCACCACCATGTTCTGATCGTGTGCTTCGTCATTGCTGACGATTTCCAAGGTGTACGACGACACGTTATTAGCCTGGATCTTCGCTTCGATTTCCGCTTTTAGTTCGTCGCAGGATTTAGGTGCCGCGAGGGTCGAAGTGGCCAAGGTGCAACCGATGACTGCCAGGGCAAAACGTTTCATGCTGGAATTCCTCAATACAGCGCGCACTGCCTGTGCGCTGAAACTGCAGGCCTGCATTCGATCATAATTGTCTTCGGGTAAATAGATGCCCATAAAGAAGACCGCAGCCTGGAGGCTGCGATCTTTTCATTTCATCAACTCACCAGCGTGGCATCCAGGGTGATCTTGGCATTGAGGACCTTGGAAACCGGGCAACCTTCCTTGGCTTTATTGCTCAGCTCTTCGAATTGCTGCTGGCTGGCGCCGGGGATTTTAGCCTTGAGAATCAGCTTCACCGCCGTAATCGCAAAGCCGCCGTCAACCTGGTCCAGCGTGACTTCGGCATTGGTGTCGATGCTGTCGGCCTTGAGCCCGGCGTCGCCGAGGATCATCGAAAATGCCATGGAGAAGCAGCCCGCGTGGGCCGCGCCGATCAATTCCTCGGGGTTGGTGCCCTTGCCGCCTTCAAAACGGGCCTTGAAGCCATAGGGCGCTTCACGCAACACGCCGGTTTCCGTGGAGATCGAGCCGATTCCGGTCTTCAGGTCACCTTCCCAGTGAGCCGATGCTTTCTTGACGATAGCCATGTGTGCCTCCTCATGATCCGGCGCGAGGGTTCGCGCCTGGGTATTTTTCAGTGCCAGGATTGTGAGGATAGACCGACCGATAAAGTTCATCCGGTCGATTAGCCGACTAATTTGGTAGGAAAATTCTTCACTACTATTGAAACTCGGGTATATGCCCACATTGCATGTAGCACACCTATAGAAACGGCAGGCTTTCGTCCGTAAGAAAGCTCATACGCCGTTGGAGATGCCGGCCCATGAAACAGCTGTCCGAAGTTAAATTTTCTACCCTTGACCTTGTGCCCGTTCGTGCTGACGGCAACGCCGCCCAGTCCTTGCGAAACTCGCTGGACCTGGCGCAGCACGTGGAAAAATTCGGCTATACCCGATTCTGGGTGGCGGAACACCACAACATGGACGGCATCGCCAGCTCCGCGACCGCTGTTCTGCTGGGCTATCTGGCAGGGGGCACTTCGACCATTCGCGTTGGCTCCGGCGGGGTAATGCTGCCGAATCACGCGCCGTTGGTGATCGCCGAGCAGTTCGGCACGCTTGAGAGCCTCTTTCCTGGCCGGATCGACCTTGGGCTGGGACGCGCGCCCGGTTCCGACCAGATGACCGCCCGGGCCCTGCGCCGTGAACGTTCCGGCAGCGCCGATGATTTCCCGGAAGACGTGACCGAATTGATGCGCTACCTCGGCCCGCGGACGCCGGACCAACGCATCATCGCCATGCCCGGCACCGGGACCAACGTGCCGGTGTGGTTGTTGGGTTCAAGTTTGTTCAGCGCGCAGCTGGCCGGTGAGCGCGGCTTGCCCTACGCCTTCGCCTCGCATTTCGCACCGCGTTTCATGCACGAGGCGATCCGCATCTACCGCAGCCACTTCAAACCGTCGGCGGTGCTCGACAAGCCCTATGTCATGCTCGGCGTGCCGCTGGTGGCGGCGGACACCGACGAACAGGCCGATTACCTGGCAACGTCGGTGTACCAGCGGATCCTCGCACTGATGCGCGGCCAGAGCTTGGTGCAACGTCCACCTGTTGAAACCATGAACGGCCTCTGGCTGCCCCATGAGAAAGAAGCGGTGGGCGACTTCCTCGGCCTGGCCATGATCGGCGGTCCGCAGAAGATCCGCGCCAAGTTGGAAGTGCTGATCGAGCAAACCCAGGCCGATGAGCTGATTTTCACCAGTGATCTCTATGAGCACGCTGACCGCCTGCATTCGTACGAACTGCTGGCGCAGGTGATGAAGGGCTGAGTCACACGCATAAAAAAGCCGACGCACGCGTCGGCTTTGGGCGTTCGAAAGGATCAACCCCTCTTGTAGACGATTTCCTTCGCACCGCCCTCACAGGTGCCGACGACTTTTGCGTCAGCCGCTGCGCCTTTATCGACGATTTCCAGCGAATAACCTGACACGCCCTTGGCGTCCAGCTTCGCTGCGATTTCGCCTTTCAACTCTTCACAGGGCTTACCAGCCGCAAACGCACCGCTCGCAAGGCTCAGCAAACCCAGGGCCACCATCAACTTTTTCATCGCTCGCACTCCTTGGTCGGATCATAGGACAGCTATGAGACAGGACGACGCGCTCGTTCGATAGCGCATCGCCATTCCCTATGGCACTCCGCCAGTGTGCAAAGTTCACCGAGCATCAGCTATTGGCGATCCGGAATCCGACTTTGATGGTCACCTGGAAATGCGCGGCCCGGCCGTTTTCGATGTGGCCGCGGGTTTCCGTGACTTCAAACCACTCCAGATGCTTGAGGCTTTTGCTGGCCTCGGCCAAGGCATTGTTGATGGCGTCTTCAATGCTGGTGGGAGACGAGCCGACCAGCTCGACTTTTTTGTACGTGTGATGATCACTCATGACGTTCTCCTTGGTTGTTTTCTACAGCCTAGCAGCGATTTTTCGCCTTACTTGTGTCGCCGTTTACGCTGTGAAAGTTCAGATTTACTGCACTTTCCCAAACGGTCGGAGTCCCAACTCTCACACGCTACTCAACCACTGCAGGAGAGAGCCACTATGGCCAGCACTTCGTTACGCAAAGCCTCGTTGCAAAGCATGGAAGCGGAGATCGAGAGTCTGCTCA
The DNA here is from genome assembly GCF_014268685.1 of Pseudomonas sp. SWRI92. NCBI lineage: Bacteria > Pseudomonadati > Pseudomonadota > Gammaproteobacteria > Pseudomonadales > Pseudomonadaceae > Pseudomonas > Pseudomonas sp. SWRI92. Next base: position 16,305 of record NZ_JABWQY010000002.1, on the reverse strand, counting down.
AGTCGTTGGAAAGCCTGAAGGACGACGCCTCGGACGAGTCGCGTAAGACCCTCAAGTCGCTGAAGGCAAATGCCGAAAGCGCGCTGAAACATTCTCGGCATCTGCTGAGCGATGCCTATGAAGAGGTCAAGGTGAAAACCCGCGAAACCGGGATCGCCACGCGCGACTACGCTCAAGAACACCCTTGGACCACCGCCGGTGTCGCGGTTGGAGCACTGGGTTTGTTGGCCGCCTACTTGCTGTGCAAACGCGGCGACTGAATCGATGGGTTCAGCTCTTGCCTGAGCCATTGCGCCAATTGCCGGGCGCGCCCATCGGCGGCGCGCTTGGGCAGCCATAACGCCAACCGCGCCGAAGTTTCACTGAAACCCCACGGCGCGGCCAGGCGACCGGCACGCAGGTCTTCGGCGACCAGCGGTTCGGGGGCGATTGCCACTCCGAGCCCGGCGACGGCAGCCTCCAGCAAATAATACAAATGCTCAAAACCTTGCCCGAACTTCAACGCCTGGGGTTCAAGGGCATTTTGGCGTGCCCAGGTCGGCCAGGCCTGGGGACGCGAAGTGGTGTGCAACAGCGGTTCGCCCAGCAGCGCGCTGGCCGGTGCATCTTGCAAGTGAACGAATCCGGCGTAACGAGGGCTGATGACCGGGCCGATTCGCTCGCTGACCAGTTCATACACCTGCATGTCGGCCGGCCAGGGCGGTTCGGCGAACACCAGCAATGCGTCTAGCCCCGGCCGCCTGGGGTCCAGGTCGCCCTCGCCAGCTGACAAGTGCAAGCGCAAGTCCGGCAGGTCGGCATTGAGCCTGCCCAGGCGAGGGATGAACCAGCGCGCCAGCAAGCTTCCCGAGCAGCCCAACACGAACGGAGCGTCCGCCGTGCTTTGCGTCAGCTCTGCGCAAATGGTGCGCAGGCGCTCGAACGCGTCGGCACTGGCGTCACGTAGGCGCAACCCTGCATCTGTGAGTTTAAGGCCACGTCCATCCTTGACGAACAGGCTGACGCCCAAGTGCTCTTCGAGCACCTTCAGTTGCCGGCTGACGGCGCCATGGGTCACATGCAGCTGTTCTGCCGCTTGGCTTACGCTGTTCAGGCGGGCGGTAGCCTCGAAGGCACGCAGGGCGTTAAGCGGCGGTAAGTCGTGGCTCATGATATCTGTGAGTTTTCCTGACAGGTTGCGGCGATCTTATCGGTTTTCAGCACGAGATGTCAGGGGTAGAGTGAGCCTCATTGTCTTTCTACGCCTTCGCCTGGAGCGCCCGATGACCCAGTCTACGACCCCTTTCAACCTCAGTAGCGGCCCTGATGCGAACGGTATGTTCGGCGCCTTCGGTGGCCGCTATGTGGCCGAAACCTTGATGCCGCTGATTCTTGATCTGGCCCGTGAATACGAAGTGGCGAAGGAAGATCCTGCGTTCATCGAGGAATTGGCCTACTTCCAGCGCGACTACGTCGGTCGTCCGAGCCCGCTGTATTTCGCCGAACGCCTGACCGAGTATTGCGGCGGCGCGAAAATCTATCTCAAGCGTGAAGAGCTGAACCATACCGGCGCGCACAAGATCAACAACTGCATCGGCCAGATCCTGCTGGCGCGGCGCATGGGTAAAAAACGCATCATTGCCGAGACCGGCGCTGGCATGCACGGCGTGGCCACTGCCACCGTCGCCGCGCGTTTCGGCCTGGACTGCGTTATCTACATGGGCACCACTGACATTGAGCGCCAGCAGGCCAACGTGTTCCGCATGAAGCTGCTCGGTGCCGAAGTCATCCCGGTGGTCGCTGGTACTGGCACCTTGAAGGATGCGATGAACGAGGCACTGCGCGACTGGGTGACCAACGTTGACAGCACGTTCTATTTGATCGGCACTGTGGCAGGTCCGCATCCGTACCCGGCAATGGTCCGCGACTTCCAGGCCGTGATCGGCAAAGAGACCCGCGATCAACTGCAAGCCCAGGAAGGCCGCTTGCCGGACAGCTTGGTGGCGTGCATCGGCGGTGGCTCCAATGCCATGGGCCTGTTCCATCCGTTCCTGGATGACAAAAGTGTCGAGATCATTGGTGTCGAAGCTGCCGGCTACGGCATCGAGACCGGTAAGCACGCGGCGAGCCTGAACGGCGGCGTGCCGGGCGTACTGCACGGCAACCGTACCTTCCTGTTGCAGGATGACGACGGGCAGATCATCGACGCCCATTCGATTTCCGCTGGTCTCGACTATCCCGGTATCGGCCCGGAACACGCCTGGTTGCACGACATTGGTCGCGTCCAATACACCTCGGTCACTGACGCCGAAGCCCTGGAAGCTTTCCACAAATGCTGCCGCCTGGAAGGGATTATCCCTGCGCTGGAAAGCGCCCATGCCCTGGCTGAAGTGTTCAAGCGCGCACCGAACTTGCCGAAGGACCACCTGATGGTGGTCAACCTGTCCGGTCGTGGCGATAAAGACATGCAAACCGTGATGCACCACATGGAACAGTCCCAGCAGGAGAAACACTGATGAGCCGCCTGCAAACCCGTTTTGCCGAACTCAAGGAACAGAACCGCGCGGCCCTGGTGACGTTTGTCACGGGCGGCGACCCGGACTACGACACCTCGCTGGCGATTCTCAAGGGACTTCCTGCCGCTGGCGCCGATGTGATCGAGTTGGGCATGCCATTCACCGATCCGATGGCCGACGGCCCGGCGATCCAGTTGGCTAACATCCGGGCCTTGGGCGCCCAGCAAAACCTGGCGAAAACCCTGCAGATGGTTCGCGAGTTCCGCAAGGACAACGCTGATACGCCGTTGGTGCTGATGGGTTATTACAACCCGATCCATCGTTATGGCGTGCAGCGTTTCATTGGCGAGGCGCTGGACTCCGGAGTCGACGGCCTGATCGTCGTGGACATGCCGCCCGAGCACAACAGTGAACTGTGCGAACCGGCCCAGGCGGCAGGGCTGGACTTCATCCGCCTGACCACGCCGACCACCGATGACGTGCGCTTGCCGACTGTGCTCAACGGCAGTTCGGGTTTCGTGTACTACGTGTCGGTGGCGGGCGTAACCGGCGCCGGTGCTGCGACGCTGGAGCATGTCGAAGAGGCCGTCGCACGCCTGCGCCGCCATACCGATTTGCCGATCAGCATCGGTTTCGGCATCCGCACGCCAGAGCAGGCGGCGGCCATCGCACGACTGGCTGACGGGGTGGTGGTTGGTTCGGCGCTGATCGACCATATCGCCAGCGCCGATACGCCGGAGCAAGCGATTGATGGGGTGTTGAGCCTATGTGCTGCCTTGGCTGATGGCGTGCGCAAAGCGCGTATCGACTGATTCGGACCAGGCATCAAAAAGGGGTTCAGAACTTGGTTCTGAACCCCTTTTTGTTACTGCTTCAGGAGTGTTTCGTCAGGGTAGCTCCAATCCGCCTCCGGCCTTGTGCAGCTTGCGCAAATGCTCGCCGATCACTTTTACATTGGCCTCGCTTGCAGCAATTTCAGCGGCGCGGCTCGGTTCCAGGAGCGCCCGGACTTCCTTGTCCAGATCACCGGTCAGTGTTTGCAGCTGTTTCTGACGCAAGCTGCTTTCTGATTCCAGGCGCTGCCACTCGCTGGGTTGCGGTAATCCGTAGCCGCTGGTGCCTAGCAGTTCAGCCGGACGGCTCAGGAAGCCGCTGTTGGCTAGAATCTGTTGCAACGTCGCGTTAGCCCGTTCCATGCCGCCGTTCTGCAGCTCACGGGCTCCGAGGTAACGTTGTTTGACTTCATCCTGCGCCAACAACAATTGTCGACGATAGCTGGCCTGTTCCAGCAGCAACAATGCTGCGCTGGTGCGTAGGTCGGCCTGTTCGAACCAGACGCGGCGTTCGGCGGCATCCAAGGCCAGCCAGTCCTCCACCGTTTGTTGCTTGACGGGCAGATGCTTCTTCAGCACATCGAACATCGCCTGGTACCGCTCACGGAATGAGTCGAAGCGGTAGCCCAGGCGCAAGGCTTCCTTGGGATCATCCAACACGCTGGTATCCGCCAGGCCCCGGCCCTTTAGCACTTCCAGCAGGCCGTTGGGCATGATGCTGTCCAGGCCCTTGAGCTGTTCGTTGTTGGTGCCGCTGCGCAGTAGCTTCAAGCTTTCCACGGCGCAGTTATTGGACAGGAAGTAATAGCTGCCGTCGTAGCTCCAGTGCATTTCGGCGGCGTGTTCGACCGTTTCCTCTATCTCAGTGCGCGACAGGTTCAGTGGTACAGACGCCAGGCTGCGCAATTCGGTCTTGGTGTATTCATCGATCACTTGGGCGAGCGGTAGCACGAACAGGCGCGACGGGTATTTGCCCACCAGCCCGTCCCAACTCGACAACTGCACGTCGCCCACAAAGGCGCGGTATGACAGCACCAGGTGTTGGTCCAGGTCCAGGCGGCAGTCCGGGCCACGCGGCCGGTCCGGTGCGCAAATCACCAGGCGGAGCATGCTGTGGCCCCAGCGGCTGACCCAGTTCTGGTTGGCTTCGGCCAACAGGTAGTCAATGGCATAGACCCGTTCCGGATCGACCTTGCCCAGTGGCGTCTTGGCGAAGTCGTTACCGGCGTTGAGGAAGGCGAACGATTTTGCACAGGTGTCCTTGGCGGCGGGGGCCCAACCAAAGTGTTCCTGATAATAGCGATACAGCGCGGGACGTCGGCAGGCATAGCTGGAGTCCAGGAGAAAGTACTCCATGTTGACCGCGACGAACTCCTTGGGGCTGCTGGTCTCGTAAAGGTCCGGGCTGCGGACGACTTGACGATTGTGCTGCTCCCGTTCACCGCGACGGCCGACGTATTGCGGCCAGCCCGCCAGGTCGAGCAAGCGAGGATCGTCGCTCAGTGTAAAGCGGCGATCGTTCTGGCCTCGGCATTCATCGGGCAGGCCAATCAACCCGGCGCTGCTGTTGCGTCGAGTGCAACGCTGGATCAGCGCACGCTCGGCATCCGGCCATAGACGCGAGCGGTCATAAATGTGAGTCAGTTCGTGGAGGACTGTGGCGAGCATTTCCCGCCGTACCGTGCCGTGGGGGCGCAGGGTCTTCTGTGTGGCGGCGCTGCCGTCGGTGAGGCTATCCAGCAGGTTTCGGTTCAGGTCCAGCTGTGACACCAGCGAGGCCTGGCCGTAGGCGTTGGCGGGCATTTGGTCGGTCCAGCCAACATCGATGCGGCGGTCCAGTCGCTCGATGACGCGTGGCGGCAATGCCTGCATGGCTTCATTGAGCAGTGCCTGGCTGGCCTGCTGCTGTGCCGGCGTCAAGCCGTCGGCATTAAGGTGTAGCTGCAGGCCGGCCTGGGCGGTGCTGCCGATAAGCAGCACGACCCCGGCCGTCAGCCAGGCGGCGGGCCGCCTCACAATGCGAGGATGGCTTCGGCGAGAACCTGGTCACTGGCGTCGCGCGCTTCCGGCACGCGTGTACGCAAGGTATCGAAGGCGGCCTCGAGATGAGCGCCACGAATTTCGCCATTGCTGGCGACGAAGCTGGCCGCGTCGTCGTGGGCTTCGCGAACGATCTTCGAATCGCGGATGGATGTGGTGGTGTCGGAGGTGAAATCGATCGTGCGCTGTGAAGCGCGAACGATGATGTTACTGGTGGCTACCAGGGTATGTGCCTGGGCCACATCGGCCAACACCAGCAGGCCTAGGGCGGCAGCAATCAGCGGGCTACGCATGGAACGACTCCGGAAAATGAAGATAACTATTGGACGAGAATTGCCTGTGCCAGTTCAAGGTCGCTGGCGTGAAGTTTTGGCTGGGTCCGGCGCATGTAGTCCAGGGCCGATTCCAACCGTGCACCTCTCAGCTGTCCGTCGCTGGCAATGAATACCGCAGCGTCATCACGGGCGGCGACGATAAGTTTATTGTCGAAGGGCGCAGAGGTCACCAAGGATGTGGCGTAGCCGCTAGCCACCACTTGCTGGGTGGTCACATCGAAGGCGTGGGCCGGAACAGACCAGCAAAAAACAACTAGGCAAGACGCGATAGACGGATTTGGATAAAAACGCATGGGACTCGACGGTTGATGGCGAGCCTGAAGGCTAGCGCAAACCTGCGGGCCAGAGCCAGTGCTGAAACATCGGAACACCATTGCGCGCCCGATGTTTCATGTTGCCTCAGATCGCCAGAATGGCCTGGGCCAGTTGGGCGTCGGTGGCATTGATCTGGGGTGCCTGCTGGCGAATATAGTCCAGCGCACTTTCCAGCTTCACACCACGGATGGCGCCTTCGCTGGCCACGAAGCTGGCGGCGTCATCTCGGGCGGCCTGGACGATCTTGTTGTCCCGCAGTGATGAGGTTGCATCGGAGGTGACGTCGGATGTGGCCTTGAGCGCGCCGACGATGGAGTCTGTGGTAACGATGACGCTGCTGGCGTTGGAGTGGGCGGCCACGGCCAGCAGGGCAACGGCGCTGAGCAGGCGAAGACGGATCATGGTGAACTCCTTGGGAATTGAGGTTATGCGGTGCAGGTAGCTGGAAGAAGAGACGCAGGATCGACTCGCTTCGCCACGTTCGTATCGATATTAGGACAGAACGCGTTGGCCTGGCAGTCCAGATTAACCCCTTATACCGCATGCGACTCGCATCGGCTGCGGGGTAAACAAACTGTACCTAACAATTAATAAAACTATCTAACTGTAATGGTTTAGTGGATTTACCCGAAATTTGCCCCATAAACGACAAGACCCGTCGCGGTTTCCCGCGACGGGTCTTGTTTGTTCAATTCGGTGCTGGCGGTGGACCCGGTGGGTCAGGGCCAGCGACGCTGAGTTAGCGCCAGAACGGCTTGCTCAGCTCTTCGTAACGTTGGGCTTCGCTGATACCGGCGTCAGCCAGCAGGCGCGAATCCAGGCGAGCCAGTTGATGGCGGCTGGCAATGCGGCGCTGCCACAACATCAGGTTGGCGATAACGCGAAGAGGCAGGGAAGCCTGGTTTTTTTCAGCTTTGTCTTCGAAAAACAGCTCGGAACTGAGTGTACGTTCCATGGTTGACATCCTTCCGCTTGTGGCGGGATTAGGTAGTGGTTTAACTGGTGCCCATGATCTGCTCGTTTGGCCAGCGACTGTAGATACAGTTCATTTGTATTGTGAGAGACCAGTTAACTGTTAAAGAGTGGTGTACTGGTCGATAACGAGGCAACTGTACTTGTCTGCACTGCTATGGTGCATTTATGCAGTTCATCCGGAGTTTTTTGGGAAGAGACTGTAGGAAAGCACCGGTACAGCAGTACAGTTTTTGTCGAGTTGCGCGCGAGCGGTGGGCTCCAGTCAAAACTGTATTTGCGCTAGCTGTGTTCCAGCTGTATCAGACCGCCAACATGCGCCCAGTTTCTTCGAGGTTCAGGTGCCAACTCAGTGCATCGCGCAGGATATGCGGCGTATGCCCACCCAATGCGCACGCGGCGTCGAAATAGTCGTTCAAGGCCTGGCGGTAGGAAGGGTGCACGCAATTGTCGATGATCACGCGTGCCCGCTCCCGTGGCGCCAGGCCCCGCAGGTCGGCCAGGCCGATCTCGGTCACCAGGATGTCGACGTCGTGTTCGGTATGGTCCACATGGCTGACCATCGGCACGACACTGGAAATGGAACCGCCCTTGGCGATCGACTTGGTAACGAAAATCGCCAGGTGAGCATTGCGAGCGAAGTCCCCCGAGCCGCCGATGCCGTTCATCATCCGCGTGCCGCATACATGGGTTGAGTTCACATTGCCGTATAGGTCGAATTCCAGCGCGGTGTTGATGCCGATAATGCCCAGGCGGCGCACAACCTCGGGATGATTGGAGATTTCCTGCGGACGCAGCACCAGTTTGTCCCTGTACCTTTCCAGGTTTCCGAACACATCGGCATTGCGTCGACCCGACAGCGTGATCGAGCTGCCGGAGGCGAAACTCAGCTTGCCGGCGTCAATCAAGTCAAACGTCGAGTCCTGCAGAACCTCGGAATACATGGTCAAGTCCTCGAACGGCGAATCGATCAGGCCGCACATCACGGCGTTGGCGATGTTGCCAATCCCGGCCTGCAGCGGCCCGAGCTTGTTGGTCATGCGCCCGGCCGAAACCTCCTGTTTGAAGAAGTCGATCAGGTGATCGGCGATGGCCTGGGTGTCGCTGTCTGGCGGGGCGACGGTAGAAGGCGAGTCCCCTTGGTTGGTTATGACAATGGCGGCAATTTTTTCCGGCGGGATCGGGATCGCGGTGCTGCCAATACGGTCGTCAACTTTCACCAAGGGGATCGGCGTGCGAGTGGGGCGATAAGTCGGGATATAAATGTCGTGCAACCCCTCAAGATTCGGGTTGTGAGCCAGGTTGATCTCGATGATCACTTGCCGGGCGAAGATGGCGAAGCTGGCTGAGTTACCCACCGATGTGGTCGGTACGATATGCCCTTGCTCGGTGATGGCCACTGCTTCGATCACGGCAATATCGGGCAGTTTGAGCTGGCCGTTGCGCAGTTGCTCGACGGTTTCCGAGAGATGCTGGTCGATGAACATCACCTCGCCTGCGTTGATTGCCTTACGCAACGTGCTGTCGACCTGGAACGGCATGCGTCGCGCCAGCACACCGGCTTCGGTGAGCTCCTTGTCGAGGTCGTTGCCCAGGCTCGCACCGGTCATCAAACTGATTTTAAGCGGGGTGACCTTGGCACGCTCAGCCAGGGCGTGGGGCACTGCCTTGGCTTCTCCGGCGCGGGTAAAGCCACTCATGCCGACGGTCATGCCGTCCTCGATCAACAAGGCGGCTTCGGCAGCGCTCATCACTTTATTCAACAACGAAGGCAGGCGGATGCGATCACGGTACATGGAGGGTCGTCTCGGGCTGGAAGCTGGATGCGCAGTCTAGAGAATTCGCGCTTTGCCCGACCCGCTACAAAAGTCGCATTTGAGGCGTCTATTACGGGGGTTTCAGGCAAAACATTGTTACCGAATCGGTAATGCTTTGCCTTGATACAAATCAAAACGCCCCGAAAAGGCGGGGCGTTTTTGACGAAACGGGAAAGTTATTCCACCGCTTTGACCATGTCTTCGATCACCTTCTTGGCGTCACCGAACACCATCATGGTCTTGTCCAGATAGAACAGCTCGTTGTCCAGGCCGGCATAGCCGCTGGCCATCGAGCGCTTGTTGACGATGATGGTCTTGGCCTTGAAGGCTTCGAGGATCGGCATGCCGGCAATCGGCGACTTCGGATCGTTCTTCGCCGCCGGGTTGACCACGTCGTTAGCGCCCAGCACCAACACCACATCGGCTTGGCCGAACTCGGAGTTGATGTCCTCCATCTCGAACACCTGGTCGTAAGGCACCTCGGCCTCGGCCAGCAGGACATTCATATGCCCGGGCATACGACCGGCCACTGGGTGAATCGCGTATTTGACGGTCACGCCGCGATGGGTCAGCTTCTCGGTCAGCTCTTTCAGCGCATGTTGCGCCCGCGCTACCGCCAAGCCATAGCCCGGCACGATGATCACAGTGTCGGCGTTGGTCAGTAGGAAGGTGGCGTCGTCAGCCGAGCCGGATTTCACCGGACGGGCTTCTTTCGAGCCTGCTGGGCCAGCCGCATCTGCGGTGTTGCCGAAACCGCCGAGCAATACGTTGAAGAACGAACGGTTCATCGCCTTGCACATGATGTACGACAGGATCGCGCCGCTCGAACCCACCAACGAACCGGCGATGATCAGCATCGAGTTGTTCAGCGAGAAGCCGATACCCGCCGCGGCCCAGCCGGAGTAGCTGTTGAGCATCGAGACCACCACCGGCATGTCCGCCCCGCCAATCGGGATGATGATCAGCACACCCAGGACAAAGGCCAGGGCCAGCATCAAGGCGAACGCGCCGAGGTTGCCGGTGAACATGAAGGTCAGGCCCAGGCCCAGCGTTGCCAGGCCCAGGATCAGGTTGAGCTTGTGCTGGCCGCCGAACTGTACCGGTGCGCCCTGGAACAGGCGGAACTTGTACTTGCCCGAGAGCTTGCCGAACGCGATCACCGAACCGGAGAAGGTGATTGCACCGATGGCAGCGCCGAGGAACAGCTCCAGGCGGTTACCGGCCGGAATCGAATCGCCCAGTTGCTTGACGATGCCCAGGGACTGCGGCTCGACGACCGCCGCGATGGCAATGAACACTGCCGCTAGGCCGATCATGCTGTGCATGAACGCCACCAGCTCCGGCATCTTGGTCATCTCGACGCGCTTGGCCATGATCGAGCCAGCAGTACCGCCAACCAGCAGGCCGACGATGACATAGCCGATGCCGGCGGTCGCTAGCTCAGTGCCTAGCTTATAGATGAGACCCACGGTAGTGAGCACCGCCAACGCCATGCCGAGCATGCCGAACAGGTTGCCACGGCGGGAGGTGGTGGGGTGAGACAGGCCTTTAAGGGCCTGGATGAAGCAGATGGACGCGATCAGGTAGAGCGTCGTTACCAGGTTCATGCTCATTACTTGGGCGCCTCTTCTTTTACGGCTTTCGGGGCTTTTTTCTTGAACATCTCAAGCATGCGGCGCGTCACCAGGAAGCCACCGAATACGTTCACCGCGGCCAGGGCCACGGCGAGGGTGCCCATGGTCTTGCCCAGAGGTGTTACGGTCAGCGCGGCGGCGAGCATGGCGCCGACGATCACGATCGCCGAAATGGCGTTGGTCACCGCCATCAACGGCGTGTGCAAAGCAGGTGTAACGTTCCAGACCACGTGGTAACCGACGTAAATCGCCAGCACGAAGATGATCAGGTTGTAGATACCGGGGGAGATAAGCTCTTCCATTGTCTGAATCCCTGCTTAGGCGTTTTTGCGGATGACTTGGCCGTCGCGGCACATCAGGCACGCGGCGACGATGTCGTCTTCCAGGTTCACGTCGAACTGACCTTCCTTGGTGAAGACCAGCTTCAGGAAGTCCAGCAGGTTACGGGCGTACAACGCCGAAGCATCGGCCGCGACTTCACCGGCCAGGTTGGTCGGACCGCAAATGGTCACGCCATTCTCGATCACGACCTGATCGGCCACGGTCAGCGGGCAGTTACCGCCCTGGGCTGCCGCGAGGTCGATGACCACCGAGCCGGGCTTCATCTGCGCGACGGTTTCGGCGCTCAGCAACGTCGGTGCCTTGCGGCCCGGAATCAGCGCGGTGGTGATGACGATATCGGCCTGTTTGGCGCGCTCGTGCACAGCCTGGGCCTGGCGCTGCATCCAGCTGGCAGGCATGGGTCGGGCGTAACCGCCGACACCGACTGCGCATTCACGCTCTTCGTCGGTCTCGTAAGGCACGTCGACGAACTTGGCGCCAAGGGATTCGATTTGTTCCTTGACCGCCGGCCGCACATCCGAAGCCTCGATCACAGCGCCCAGACGCTTGGCCGTGGCAATCGCCTGCAGCCCCGCCACACCCGCGCCGAGAATTAGCACGCGCGCCGCTTTCACGGTACCAGCGGCGGTCATCAGCATCGGCATGAAGCGCGGATAGTGGTGAGCGGCCAGCAGCACCGCTTTGTAGCCGGCAATGTTCGCTTGAGACGACAGCACGTCCAGGCTTTGGGCTCGAGAAGTCCGTGGCGCGGCCTCAAGGGCAAAAGCGGTAATGCCGCGTTCGGCCAGCTTGGCAATGGTTTCGTTGTTGAATGGATTGAGCATGCCCACCAGAACGGTGCCGCTCTTGATCAGCGTCAGTTCGCTGTCGCTAGGGGCAACCACTTTGAGAATCAGCTCGGCGCCAAACGCATCACCGGCGCTGCCAATGGTTGCACCCGCCGCCTCATAGGCACTGTCGATAACGCTGGTCTTGATGCCGGCGCCGCTTTGGACAGTGACCTTATGGCCTTGGCCGATCAACTTCTTGATGGTTTCCGGGGTAGCAGCAACCCGTGTTTCACCCGTTTGGGTTTCGAGGGGAACACCAATGTGCACGTCAAATCTCCTGCGTGATCTTATTGAGTAAACCCAGGCACTTCGGATGGTGCGGCTGGGGCGGCCGATCAGCACGATCCCGCTGGAAGGCGGGGCGCGGCATTTTGCAGGCGAAAATACAGCCCTTCAAGGGATTATGACGGGTGACGGAAAATTAACTACAAGTCACCCTGTGACCGAATGTCGCAACCCCTAGGGTTTATCCCTTGAAGGGCCTGTGGATATTGGGTTTTCTGCAAAAAAGTCATACTTTTCCATTGGCAAGCTGAATAAGCGGTCATGAGGTGCGCAATATGGCTCAAAGCCACGTATCTAAACGCTTGTGGGACGATTGTTCCTATTTGATAACAGTTTGGCTTTTTGCGACATAAACGTATATCTGTAGCGCCTTGATTTTGCTGACTACGAGGTCAGCATCTAAGTTTATCTTTAATTTTCAGTTAGATAGTTGTTCGCTTGTTGGACTAGCCAGTCGCGGAAAGCCTGGAGAGATGCGGATTCCACTTTTCGTTCCGGGATCATCAGGTAATAAGCCTTGATGCTCGACAATCCGTTGCGGTTGGCGATGACCAGACGTCCTTCGGCCAATTCTCGCTGAATCAAAAACGGTGGGATCAGCGCAATCCCCATGTCGTGCATCGCCGCTTGGGCCAGCATGGAGAATAGTTCATAACGCGGGCCTGTCAGGTCGCGTGGGATGTTTAGCTCCTGGGAATTGAACCACTGCCGCCAGGCATAGGGTCGCGTGGTTTGCTGGAGCAGTGGCATTTCGGCAATGGTGGCCGGCGTCAGCGTCTTCTGATTGCCCAGTAAGGTGGGGCTGCATACCGGCATCGGGTTCTCACCCATTAGCTTGTGGGATTCGGTGCCGGACCAATCGGCATCGCCGAAGTAGATGGCCGCGTCAAACTCGGTGTCAGCAAAGAGAAAGGGGCGCGTGCGATTGGTCAGGTTGACCGTGACTTCAGGGTGCTGCTTCTGAAAGTCCTTCAGGCGCGGCAATAGCCACTGGGTGCCGAACGTTGGAACGACCGCTAGCTCGATAACGTTCGCGCCGGTATGGCCCATGACTGAAAGGGTGTCGCGTTCGACCGCGTCCAATTGCGTCGCTACCCGACGACTATAGGAAAGGCCTGCCTCGGTCAGTTTGACGCCACGCCTCGAACGGCGGAACAACTCAACGCCGAGGAAATCCTCCAGGCTGGCGACCTGTCGGCAGATGGCCCCTTGGGTGAGTGACAGTTCTTGGGCAGCCTTGGTAAAGCTCTCGTGTCGGGCGGCGGCCTCGAAACTGATCAAGGCGGCGGTGCTGGGGATTTTGCGACGCATGTACGACAACCTCACTCATGGTGGGCTTGAGCGGCTTCAAAAGCCCTTTCGGAGTGAGAAATTAGCACAACCGCATGCGGAATCCTCGTTTGCTCTTGTGGGAAACCGCGCCTAGGATCAGTCCACGACTTATTTCATTGGCGAGGACTTTTTCATGGCTGGTAAAGCGAGTTTCAACTGGATCGATCCACTCTTGCTGGACCAACAGCTCACTGAAGAAGAACGCATGATTCGCGACACGGCCGAACAATTCGCCCAGCAGAAGCTTGCGCCGCGAGTCCTGGAAGCGTTCCGCCATGAAAAAACCGATCCGGCGATCTTTCGTGAAATGGGTGAGGTAGGCCTGCTGGGCGCAACCATCCCCGAGCAATACGGCGGCAGCGGCTTGAACTATGTCAGCTACGGCCTGATTGCCCGGGAAGTGGAGCGTGTCGATTCCGGCTACCGTTCGATGATGAGCGTGCAGTCCTCCTTGGTCATGGTGCCCATCAATGAGTTCGGCACCGAGGCACAGAAGCAGAAGTATCTGCCGAAGCTGGCCTCCGGGGAATGGATCGGCTGCTTTGGCCTGACAGAGCCGAATCATGGTTCCGACCCAGGCGCGATGATCACTCGTGCACGGAAGGTGGACGGTGGCTACAGCTTGACGGGTACCAAGATGTGGATCACTAACAGTCCAATCGCCGATGTCTTTGTAGTCTGGGGTAAGGATGACGCGGGTGATATCCGCGGCTTCGTCCTGGAAAAGGGCTGGAAGGGCCTGAGTGCTCCGGCCATTCATGGCAAGGTCGGTCTTCGGGCTTCGATCACTGGCGAGATCGTCATGGATAACGTATTCGTCCCGGAAGAGAACATATTTCCAGATGTGCGTGGTTTGAAAGGGCCGTTCACTTGCTTGAACTCGGCGCGTTATGGCATTTCCTGGGGCGCATTGGGTGCCGCCGAGTTCTGCTGGCACACCGCTCGCCAGTACACGCTTGATCGACAGCAGTTCGGCCGCCCGCTGGCGGCCAACCAGTTGATACAGAAGAAACTGGCCGATATGCAGACTGAAATCACTCTCGCTCTGCAAGGATGCCTGCGTCTGGGACGTATGAAAGATGAGGGCTCGGCTGCGGTTGAAATCACCTCGATCATGAAGCGCAACTCTTGCGGCAAGTCCCTGGATATTGCGCGTATGGCGCGGGATATGCTCGGCGGTAATGGCATCTCCGATGAGTTCGGCATTGCTCGTCATCTCGTGAATCTGGAAGTCGTGAACACCTACGAGGGCACACATGATGTCCATGCGCTGATCCTGGGGCGTGCGCAAACCGGTATTCAGGCGTTCTATTAATAGGAGAACGACCATGGGCGCGCTTTCGCATCTGCGGGTATTGGATTTATCCAGGGTGCTGGCCGGGCCTTGGGCTGGGCAGATCCTGGCGGACCTGGGGGCCGACGTCATCAAGGTCGAGCGTCCCGGTAATGGCGACGATACACGCGCATGGGGCCCGCCCTTCTTGAAGGACGTCCATGGCGAAAATACGACCGAGGCGGCCTATTACCTGTCGGCCAATCGCAACAAGCAATCCGTCACTATCGATTTCACGCGTCCCGAGGGGCAGAAGCTGATCCAGGAGTTGGCGGCCAAGTCCGACATCCTGATCGAAAACTTCAAGGTGGGCGGGCTTGCGGCCTATGGCCTGGATTACGACTCGCTGAAAGTGAACAATCCGCATTTGATCTATTGCTCGATTACCGGGTTTGGCCAGACGGGACCGTACGCCAAAAGGGCCGGGTATGACTTCATGATCCAGGGGCTGGGCGGCTTGATGAGCCTTACCGGCCGGCCGGAGGGGGATGAGGGCGCTGGGCCGGTGAAAGTTGGTGTTGCGCTGACCGACATTCTTACAGGCCTGTATTCGACCGTTGCTATCCTGGCAGCGTTGGCTCACCGCGATAATGTGGGTGGAGGGCAGCATATCGATATGGCATTGCTGGATGTTCAAGTGGCTTGCTTGGCTAACCAGGCGATGAACTACCTGACTACGGGCGTTGCGCCGAAGCGATTGGGGAATGCGCATCCGAACATTGTGCCTTATCAGGATTTTCCTACTGCCGACGGTGACTTCATTCTTACGGTGGGTAATGACGGCCAGTTTCGAAAATTCGCTGAAGTTGCCGGTCAGCCACAATGGGCCGATGACCCTCGGTTCGCGACGAACAAGATGCGGGTGGCGAATCGGGCACAATTGATTCCGTTGATTCGCCAGGCGACGGTATTCAAGACGACGGCTGAATGGGTTATTCAGCTTGAGCAGGCCGGAGTGCCGTGCGGGCCGATCAACGATCTGGCCCAAATGTTTGCTGACCCTCAGGTACAAGCTCGCGGATTGGCAATAGAGCTGCCTCACGCGCTGGCTGGCAAGGTGCCGCAAGTCGCCAGCCCGATTCGTCTATCCGAAACGCCTGTCGAATACAGAGGTGCGCCTCCATTATTAGGGGAGCACACGCTGGAAGTGCTCCAGCGAGTACTAGGGATGGACACGGCGACCGTCACGGCTTTCAAGGACGCGGGCATTCTATGATTTCCTTCTATATAGAGGGCGCTCCTTACTAGGTAGGTGGCCACGGCTTCAGGGGCTCAGGCAACTCATTGAAGGAAAAGCGAAATAAAGGGTTGACGGCAAATCCTGGGTGTCTATAATTCGCCCCACTTCCGGCGCAGTCGAAACGGAAAACTCCTTGAGTTTCAAAGAGTTAAGTAGGTTTCGATGTAGGCGGGCTTCAGTTCGTCGAAGCACGGAAGGAGTGGATAAGGGCGGTGTTGTCTGGCCCTGTCGACGATTCGATCCTCTCGGTCGAAAGCGGTGTAAAAGAGGTGTTGACAGCAGCGACTAACGCTGTAGAATTCGCCTCCCGCTAACGAGAGATCGAAAGCGCAAGTGGTTGAAGTTGATAAGGAAACTTTGAAAACTTCTAAAAATAACCGCTTGACAGATACACGGGGCGCTGTAGAATGCGCGCCTCGGTTGAGACGAAAGACTCAGCCAACCGCTCTTTAACAACTGAATCAAGCAATTCGTGTGGGTGCTTGTGGAGTCAGACTGCTAG